>AP038806.1:3065000-4071157 GCA_047150005.1 Nitrospira sp.
GCCCGTGGCGGGAGCAATCCCGTCCAAGCAACCGGCTCAAATCGGTGGAGCCCACACGGCGCCTTGCAGGGGTGCCGCGGGTAATACCGAGGGTAAGATCGTCACAAGACGATCCCCGTAACGACTCAGGGGTTGAGATCCCTGGATGGAATCGAACGGTTCCATAACACGCCGGCCCTGATCAACTGATGGATTTCGCGTCTTACATCTCAGGGTTTGTAGACGGAGAAGGCTGTTTCTGCGTTTCGTTTCAACCAAGCAAGAGACATAAGTTTGGTTGGGAAGTGAGACCGAGTTTCTCGGTCAGTCAGAATGCAGATCGCGCCGAACTCCTCTACATGATTCAGAAACGATGGGGATGCGGATTCATCCGACCGGATCGATCAGACAAGACCATCAAGTTTGAAGTACGGAACGTACAGGACTTGATGGAGAAGGTTCTGCCTCATTTCCAAGCAAATCCGCTGGCATCCTCTAAACAACAGGATGTCGAGCGCTTCGCAAAGATCTGCCGGATCATTCATGAAACACGGCATCTGGAGGAGAAGGGGCTTTCAGAAATTGTCGAGATCGCGATGGCGATGAATCCATCGGGTAAAAGAAAATACCAAGCCAGCGACATTCTCAGGTCGTTGGGATCAGGTGAACGTATAGTCTATGCCGCGGGAAACTGCGGAGGTACATGAAGTTCCGACCTGCATGAATGGCGTAACGACTGGAGCGCTGTCTCGGGGAGTGACTCAGCGAATTTGTTGTTCCGGTGAAGAAGCCGGGTGCCCGCAACTAGACGGAAAGACCCTGTGCACCTTTACTACAACTTGACATTGGATGTTGGAAAGAGCTGTGTAGGATAGGTGGGAGCCTGTGAAGCTTGGCCGCTAGGTCGAGTGGAGGCGACGTTGAAATACCACCCTGATCGTTCTGATATTCTAACTCGGTCCTGTCATCCAGGACGAAGACAGTGTCTGGTGGGTAGTTTGACTGGGGCGGTCGCCTCCCAAAAGGTAACGGAGGCGCCCAAAGGTTCCCTCAGGCTGGTCGGTAATCAGCCGTCGAGTGTAAAGGCAGAAGGGAGCTTGACTGCGAGAGCGACAGCTCGAGCAGGGACGAAAGTCGGGCTTAGTGATCCGGTGGTTCTGTGTGGAAGGGCCATCGCTCAACGGATAAAAGGTACGCCGGGGATAACAGGCTGATCTCCCCCAAGAGTTCACATCGACGGGGAGGTTTGGCACCTCGATGTCGACTCATCGCATCCTGGGGCTGAAGCTGGTCCCAAGGGTTAGGCTGTTCGCCTATTAAAGCGGTACGAGAGTTGGGTTCAGAACGTCGTGAGACAGTTCGGTCCCTATCTGTTGTGGGCGGAGGAGAGTTGAGAGGGGCTTTCACTAGTACGAGAGGACTGTGAAGGACGGACCGCTAGTGTGCCGGTTGTCGTGCCAACGGCAGTGCCGGGTAGCTATGTCCGGTGTCGATAATCGCTGAAAGCATCTAAGCGAGAAGCGTGCCTCAAGATAAGCTCTCCCGGGGCGTAAGCCCCCTAAAGACCACTCGTAGACCACGAGTTTGATAGGCTGGGTGTGGAAGGTCCGTAAGGGCCGTAGCTAACCAGTACTAATCGGTCGTGCGGTTTAACATCCTTTGCTCCTGATAGACATGGTCTTCATCACAACGCACAGAACGCGTTGTGAAAGTGCTGAGACAAAAGTTCTGAGTGCTGAGTATTTCAAGCTCAGGACTCAGGACCCAGCACTCAGGACTCTATTCAGTTCGCTGTTCCCGGTGGCCATACCGGAGGGGCCACACCCGTTCCCATACCGAACACGGAAGTTAAGCCCTCCAAGGCCGATGCTACTGCTGCCGTGAGGCAGTGGGAAAGTAGGACGCTGCCGGGTTACAAAAAGGAGCCTGCTAGAGCAATCTAGCAGGCTCTTTTATTTTGAAGCGCAGTTCGGCGTTCAGACAAAAAATGAAAAGAGGCGGGTCCTGCCGCTGACCAGCCCAGCCGGCTTCGCACCCCGCCGGGTGTAGGGACCCCCGTTGCGCGCGGTGGGTCGCCCCGTTCGCCACGCCACCCGCAAGGGGAGACACTCAGCCATCCGCTATGAAGCAGACACGCGCTGCAATCGCTTGTTGATCGCAGCGCTTAGAAGATATTTCGCGATTTGATCGAACGCGGCGGTATGAGCAAGCTTGTTGTGGACTTCTGGGTGTTTCAATCGTCCATTAGGGAAATCTAGAGGACCTCTTTCTTATGAAACTCAGCTGCGCGGACTACTGCCCATAAAGGAAAGGCAGTCCCTGGCAGGTTGTTTTAGGTGGAAGGACTATAAGTTTGTTTTCTATCCTGAATAATGGCCAATAGCTCTTTCATCGAGTTTTCCTGACGAGCTAAAAGAGACTCGCTCTCCATCAACCGCATTTGCTTGGCAAACCATACGGTGCAACCGAGAGGAAGGATCTTCTGGTCCGAATCATCCGTGGGGAGGGCTCCCGTTGACAATACGAATTCCAGACAGCAGGAGTAGTTCCAATCCTGACCTTCCCCCTGAAAACTAGACCATTGGCAAGGAAGTGCACCTGTGCTGAGATGGGCCCCACAGGAGGGGGCCATGACACGAAAGCGGCACACGGAGGAACAGATCATTGCGGTACTCAAGGATGCCCAGGCGGGCACAGGCATTCAGGAGCTCTGCCGCAAACACGGCATCTCGGACGCCACGTTTTATAAGTGGCGGGCGAAATATGCCGGGCTCGAAGTTAGTGATGTGAAGAAGCTCCGCCAGCTGGAAGACGAAAACCGGCGGCTCAAGCAGATGGTGGCAGACCACGCCCTGGACATCCAGGCGCTGAAAGCGGTCAACGCAAAAAACTGGTAGGGCCCAAGGCGAAGCGAGCGGCGGCTCAGTGGAGCACCGAGCGCTTTGGGCTCAGTCAACGACGGATGTGCCGGCTCTTGGCCCTCGATCGCCAGACGCTTCGGTATCGGAGTCGTCGCCACGACGATGAGGCGCTGCGGACCCGGATCCGCGAGATTGCCGAGACCAAGCGGCGGTACGGCTGTCCCCGGATCTATGTGCGCTTACGGCGCGAGGGCTGGCGTGTGAACCATAAGAAAGTGGAACGGATTTATTATGGGGACGAAGGCCTGTCGTTACGCCGGCGTCGACGGAAGAAATTCGCCGCGGTGCCGCGCGTCGCGCTCCCCCGGCCGACACAGCCGGGGCGCTGTTATGCCCTGGATTTTGTGCACGACCGATTGGTGACCGGACGACGGTATAAATGTTTGACGATGACCGATCCGTGTTCGAAAGAGGTCCCGGTGATTGAGGTCGAGGTGTCGATCGGTGGGGCACGAGTGTGCCGGATTCTCGATCGGGTGTTTCTCACTCGCCCGCTGCCCGAGACGCTGATCCTGGATAACGGCCCAGAATTCGCGGGGACGGCGCTCGATGCCTGGGCGGCGCAGCACGGCGTGCATCTGCACTTCATTCAGCCAGGGAAGCCGGTGCAGAACGCGTTTATCGAGAGCTTCAATGGTAAGTTTCGGGATGAATGTCTCAACGAGCATTGGTTTGTGACGCTGCAGGAAGCGCAGGTCGTGAGTGAAGCGTGGCGACGGGAATACAACGAAGACCGGACGCATAGCGCAATTGGGGATGTGACACCCCAGGAGTTCATTACCAACTATCAAAACCAGGCCCAGCCGACACAGGAGCTAACTTCCTCAGCTTTGGTGTAATAAAGGGGGGAAGGTCAATCCCATGAGATGTGGAAGCTAGAACTTAATCTGACAGTCAGCTAGAGTCCTCCCTCTTCACGAAAGGAGCGAGGACCATGACGACGGAACAAAAGATCATTAAGACGAAAGTCGGCGTGCTGGAACTGGCGAAGCAGCTCGGCAATGTCTCCAAAGCCTGCCAGCTGATGGGGTATAGCCGCGATAGTTTCTATCGATTCAAGGAACTCTACGAGACCGGCGGCGAGGCCGCGCTTCAAGAGATTTCGCGGCAGAAGCCGCTCCTCAAGAATCGGGTGGCACCCGAGGTGGAACAGGCCATCGTGCAGATCGCTATTGAGCAACCCGCGTGGGGACAAGCCCGCGTGGCGAATGAACTGCGCAAGCAGGCGCTGTCCATCTCCCCAGCGGGCGTGCGCTGTATCTGGCTCCGCCATGATCTCGCAACGATGCGGAAACGCTTAAAGGCACTGGAAGCGAAGGTAGCCCAAGCGGGACTGGTGCTTACCGAGGCCCAAGTCGTGGCGCTGGAGAAGGCGACGGCGGACAAAGAGGCCCACGGCGAATTTGAGAGCGAATGTCCCGGCTACTGCGGCGCGCAGGATACGTTCTACGTCGGCACCTTGAAGGGCGTCGGCCGCATCTACCAGCAAACCTTCATCGATACCTACAGCAAGGTGGGATTTGCGAAGCTGTACGACCGCAAGACGCCGGTGACGGCCGCGGAATTGCTCAATGATCGGGTCTTGCCGTTCTTCGAGCAGCATGCCATTCCGCTGAACCGTGTGCTCACGGATCGCGGCACGGAATACTGTGGAACTCCGGAGCGCCATGAGTACGAACTCTATCTGGCCGTGGAGAACATCGATCATACGCGCACCAAGACGCGGCATCCCCAGACCAACGGGATCTGTGAACGGTTCCACAAGACCATGTTGAACGAGTTTTACCGCGTGGCGCTCCGCAAGAAGATCTATCGAACGCTGGAGGACCTCCAGGCTGACTTGGATGCGTGGATCCAGGAGTACAACGAGCAGCGCCCCCACCAAGGGCGCTGGTGCTATGGCAAGACACCGATGCAGACGTTTCTCGATAGTGTGCCACTGGCCAAGGAGAAAATGTTAGCGGCCTAAACCCGGTGAGGACTCGCTGTCTGTCAGATGAAGTCGTGAGTTATACACATGAGAATCGTATTCGCATCAGGAAGGTCCCCGACCTTTGATTCCACACGATCACCCAAAATCGGTGCCTCCCCTGCACCCTGACGAATACGCGCTTCGCGAATAGATGCTTCGAGCCGCTCATCCTGGCTCATCATCGCGCCCAAAACTTTCCAGACCGTCTCAAAACGACTTTCCTCTATGATAAGAACAGGATCTTCCTCTTCCTGCACTGAGACAGGGATAAGGATGTAGGCCCTTTCCTTCCCAGGAAGCATACGCAATGCACGACCTGTAGCCTGAACAATATCAATGACTGAGTCTCGGGGATCAGCGAAGAACACGCCGTCCACCACGGGAACATTTACCCCTTCGCCCAGACAACGCGCATTGGAAATAACTCCGCGCGGACTCATTTGGAACTCTCTAAGCACACGATTGCGCGCACCTGTTTGCATCTCTCCATTGATATGCTTCGCCACGTAGTGCAACCCCGGGCTCATCTTTTCAAGAACTACCGGTAGACTATCGGGCTCGTTGGCATCAACAAAACACGCCGCCCGATGGACTCGATTGTGGAAGGAAAAAATCTTCTTGATGTTATATAAGGTTATAGCTTTGCCAAGCGCAATCCGTTGTGCCAGTCCCTCCGCATGCCATCGTTCTTCATCATCGGTTTGAATCGTGTGCCCACCCCTGACCAACTCGGCGATTTCCTGTTCAGTAACGCCAATCACGACGACTCGATAATCAGCAACAATCTTTTCGCGGATAGCGTCGGCAAAACTCAGACGGTACAAGGTAGGTCCAAACACATCAGGATCGTCCATTGAAAAGAGGGGGCAAGTATCCTCCTGATCCTTGGCTCGATATTGCGGGGCAACAACCTTGGGAGTGGCTGTCATGAATAATCGTTTCTTAGCTGGGATCAACGTATCTTCCAGCACTTCAGAAAAAGTCTTGCCAGCGATGCCAGCGACTCGGTGGGCTTCATCACAGATAACCAGGTCAAATTGCCATCCTTTCACACTCGGATGGCGGAGCCCCTGAACGAGCACAGGACTGCTGTGATAGGTCGAGAATACGATCTGCGGAACGGATGGGGATTGCATAAGAAAGGCAACGAGATCATCGGCATTCGTTGATACCTTGATCCCTAGGTCTGAAGGGTCAGCTTCCCAAGAATCCAGTGTGTGGAGAGCGGCTACCGATTCGTCACTGCATACACACAGATACCGAAACCCTTTCCCACGAACTCTGTGCCATTCCTCCAGAGTTTGCTTAATTAGCGCGAGGCTAGGAACCATGAGCAAGACGCGCTGAGCTTGGAGCCGATCAGCGACCCACTTTCCAATCAGAGTTTTCCCCGCTCCACATGGTAAGATGGCCTGACCACGAAGGTGTTCTGCAAATCCATGTACCACAGACTCAATGGCTTCCTCTTGAAAGGGACGTGGTTGTAATGGTGGTTCAGGTTTCTTTCTCCGATGACAGACATATTCTGCTAGTGAGTCGAAAAATGAAGCGTCCAGCTTCAGCAAATCCTCTATAAGCAACTGCCCATGGCTTTTCCGTTCCCTGGCTACTCGAGGAAGATCATCAACGTTGGATATGACCAAACGGAAGTCCGCACGGTCCGAAACCATGTAAAAGGTGGACAGCTCTCGTTGAGAAGGAATATCTGACCGATCGACGCGAAACTTTGCTTGATAGGCTGTCAAGGTTCCGTCGTAATGAAGCAGAATTCCGTCGATACCTGCGTCCTGTCGACTAGAACAGCCTAATCTTGTCAGCACATTGTCTGGGACATCACGGAATCTCCAAACCTGTGTTGCCTGATAGAAATCTTTTTGAAGGTGCAAGTACGCAAGACAGAACTCTTCAAACGCTTCACCCCGCTCCTGCTGAGAGGCAAGGGCCCCGATTGTACGTTCAAGGTTGGCCCAGGTCGTAATCGATGGCCAGTTGAAGCTGCGGATAGTTCTAAACATGTCGTGAGAGGCTACGATTCGCCAAGCGATCGTGTCAACCTAGGCCCCTGCGGTCGAGAAAATGGTGTCGGGAACCATTCCACTGTCGTGATAGAAGAAGTCGATACTGACAATAGGCGTGTGGCGGGAATGACGGTCGTCAGATGCAGGCAAGGACAGCATCCCGTGGCAGGACGCTAGTTGGAAGCTGTTGCCGGGGAGCGAAAGAGCAAGCCGGTAGTCGAAATCCGGAGCTCGTACGTCGCCTGATCACGGGCGGGGATAAACGCTGCGGAACCGTACTCCGCGTCGACAATGGGTGCGAGCCAGGCATGGCGGCGCCGCAAGGTGAACAGATCGATCAAGCGGTCATTGGAGAGGGCATAGATGGTCCGCGGCTTCGCCCGCTCGTCAGCAATGTCGTGGTACCGTCCCGAGATCCGATCCAATTCGTACGCCGTATGCAGGCCGATGAGGTTCGCCCAGGACTTCCACTTCAAGATGTGCGCATCGACATATATTTCATTGCCGCCCAAGGCATAGGTTTCCGGGGGTCCGTCCGGGAATCGCATGGTCACGAGAAATTCTTCCGGCCCAGTCGATTCAGCGCGAATCGTTGCGACGAGATCTTCTCGCGTCAACGCCTGATAGCCCTGCAGCGAGAGATGGATCGTGAGAAAGAACAGCCCGGTGGCGAGGCAGGCTAAGGCCATCGCGCTGTGCAGGGAAAAACGGAGAAACCGTTTCCGGCGAACCGCAGCCACAGCAGTCCAGAGAAATGCCAAGCCCAGCACACCGAAACCGATCGCGACGATGGTCAGCGTAGAATCCATCTTGATCCCTCAGAGCGATTGTTGCTCAGGCGTTGACGACTGTCACGTGAAAAGCTGCTGGCGCAGGCCACCAGCTTAGGGAGCTAATCAGATGGAACCTGCAAACTCACGACTATGTTAAACCTAACAAGAGTCCCTCTATAACAGCGGGTTTCTCCTTCACTAGTCGCAAGACAGTATGACCTCGCCTCTGTCAGCAAGAGGATGCTGGAACACGCGCGTTTTCAAGTGACCAACATCTATGTTCAGCTCACACGGTCACTGGTTTCCACAACTGACTTGGTATATGTTCTCGGCCTGTGGTTTCTGAACAAGACTTTATCTGGGGGAGACTTACGATGAACATCAGATTCCTGACCCTGTGGCTGGCGCTAGGGCTGCTCATCGCCGGAGGCTGCGCGAAGGTAAAGCAGATGTACGAGGATAAGAGATACGAGATCAAAGTACGCACGAATTTCGAGGAGTCCGCCGACTTCTCTTCGTTTCACACATTTGCCCATTCGGGGATGACGGACAGAGGGCGAAAGATCGCGGCCACTGACAACAGTTCTCCCTTGAGGACCAGGGTCAAAGAGATCGTCAACAAGCAGCTCGTCGCCAAGGAACTTCGACAAGTGGGCTTGGAAGAGAGCCCAGACCTGCTGGTGCACTTGTTATTCGGCATGATGGATGCCGATAAATTTCAGGAAGCCACCTTGGTAGTGAATCTGTCTGAATCGTCGAAAAAGAAGAAGGTATGGCAGGCAGTGATCACCGAAACAGTGGGAGACAGCTTGGAGAAGAACTTTGAAATGATCAACAAGGGAGTCGCCAAGGCATTCAAAGACTATCCCCCGGCCAAATGAAGGGATAGGACTGGACCAAGAAAAAGAGACAGGCTGAATCCGCCGAAGCCCAGCCAACATCGAACGGATGGCCATGGCTGTCGAGGGCGATGACCAGCGGTGCGTGATCGATACGGGAATCTGAGGGATCAATCATGATCAAGAATTCGGACATGCTGTACCTACGCCGCTGCGTCGAACTTGTGGCAGAGGCTCTGGAGGCGGGCGAGGATCCGTTCGGCTCCGTGCTCGCTGCAGCAGACGGAACCCGTTCTTTCCCTCCCGGGCCGAGTGCATTCGCGCATGATTCGGCGGGATTTGAACGGTCGCGCAACTAACTCCGTAACGGTCTATCGGTTCACCTCACCCACCTATGCACATAGGTTCCCGTTCTTGGATTGCAACTCTGGGCTGATGAAGCATGAGAGTGCTTCCCTAGTTTGGCAATAGCTGAATCAAACAAGGGAGCTGTGCATGAATCGGTGTGACCAGAACGCCCTAGAAAAAGGTCGTGACGCTTCGTGCGATCGAGGCTGGACCGACATGAGGGAAGCAAATGGCGGAGGCCGTCCAGGAAATTATCGTATTATGTAGCGCTAATATATGCTTTTGCTTACCTCAGCGGATAGCGCACTATTGTTGCCAGAGGTGTCGAATGCGGAAACGGCAAAGAAGTATGACTGGCCGGTGGGCAAATTACTAATCGTGTACGTGTTTAGCTTTCCTATCGTAAAAGGGGACCCGGGGTAGCTGTACGTCCCCGAAGCCGTACCCACATAGATTTTGTAACCTGCCAAATTACTTTCGCTTCCGAGATCCCACGACAAGATGGCCGACGTATTGGTCGTTGATGTGGTTGTCCCCGATGAACTATTGGTCGTAGTGGTTCCCGAACTGGTTGTCGTGGCCGGACTGATGATGAGAGTGATAGGGAGAGATGCGGTACCCCCCTTGGAGAGGTTGATGAATACCGTGGTCGTGTAACTTCCGGAAGCCAAGCCTGATGTATTGACGGAGAGAGTAATCTGAGTTGCCTTCGTGATGGTCCCTGTGCCGGGGGAGAGCGAAAGCCAAGTCGCACTCTCGGTGGCTGTCCAGCTGGCCTGACGCGAACTTCCCTTGTTCACACTGATCGCTTGGCTTGGAGGATTCTCCGCTCCTTGAACGGCCTGAAAAATTACCGACCCTGGACTGACCGATGCGGCCCACGCTTCCTGACATGTCAGGATTGCGATCCCGAGCGCCAAAACCGCGGCGCACAACGATGTGGTTTCTGAAACAGTCGCCCTGCCAAGAACTGGGACCATAGAGAATTGTTGCATATCCACCTAGTGTGGCTTGGAGTTATTGTGTGCCTTGCCAGGCTCGGACAAACGTTCAACTCGTAGCAACACCGATGCCGTGCCAATCAACAAGAGAGTGTGATGTGAATACGAGCCATTATGGCTCGTGATGTGTCGACCTTGATCCAAAGATTGAAGGGCAAACCGTTCGCTGAGGAGCAAATATGTCCGTCAAGTCCACACGGCGCACCCCAAGCGTCCAATATGGGAAGACTGTAGCAACAAGGCGGCCTCAGGTAAGGAGCCGAACGGGACTCCATGTCCAAGAGCGAATGCGGCGCCGTTATGGAAGAGACCATGGCCTATTGCGAGGTGCTGAAGAAGAGCGGCCAGCTCCTCGCGGTAGAGCAACTCGACCCCATAAGGACAGCCATGAGTGTAAGGGTCCGAAGCGGGAAGTTGTCCGTGACCGACGGTCTCTTTGCTGAAACGAAGGAGCAGCTCGGCGGGTTTGTTCTACTTGATGTCCGAGACCTGAACGAGGCCGTCCAAGTGGCCTCGAAATTTCCAGCAGTACGGTTTGGGACCATGGAGGTGCGGCCGGTCAGAGACATTCCCGGCAGCGACCACTTCGCGGGTGCTTTATAAGAGTTCATCATGTGAAGAGTTGTGAATCAGACTACGGAAAGGAGAATAGTCGTGGGAACGAATACCATTCGACTCCATCGCGTGTTTCGTGCAACACCAGAACGGATCTACCGGGCGTTTCTGGATGAGGATGCCATGGTAAAGTGGCTTCCGCCAAATGGATCTACCGCCAAGGTGCATCACATGGATGCCAAGGTCGGCGGGAGCTTCAAGATGTCGTTTACGAACTTCACCACGGGCAAGAGTCACTCCTTTGGCGGGGAGTATCTCGAACTCGTTCCGCATGAACGGATCAGCTACACCGACAACTTCGACGATCCGAATCTGCCTGGAGAAATTCACGTGACGGTCTCATTGAAGAAAGTATCTTGCGGAACGGAAGTAAACATTGTGCAAGAAGGTGTGCCAGACCTCATACCTGCTGAGGCCTGTTACCTCGGCTGGCAAGAATCGTTGATCCTGCTTGGGAAACTCGTCGAATCGGAGATCCCAAACTAATGCAGAGAGATCTCTGCTGTACCGTAGCGATGATTGGCAGGTCCTGTAGATCTCGTTGTAGACTGGGACATGGCAACCGCCAAGATTCACGGGGTCCGGCTCTATTACGAACTGAGTGGTAATCAGGGCCCCCCGTTAGTCTTTGTGCACGGTTCTTGGGACTCCCATGTTGTCTGGAACCGTGTCGTTCCACGATTAGCAGAGTCCTTTCGGGTCTTGACCTATGATCGACGGGGACACAGCAACAGCGAACGTATGACGGGGCCCGGCGGTATCCGCGAGGATGTCGCCGACCTTGCCGCGTTGATGGAGAATCTCGGGTTTGTGCCTGCGTGGGTGGCCGGGAATTCGTTCGGTGCGTCTATCACACTCCGGCTTGCCGCGCAGCGCGCCGAGCTGTTTTGCGGTCTCATTGGGCACGAACCGCCCTTGTTTTCTCTGCTTGCCGAAGATCCCGCCTTGACACCGCTTCTACGGGAAGTGAAGAAGAGCTTGGAGGTCGTGGTCGAACGGATTGCCGCTGGAGATTATGCCGGTGGCGCCGAGCGATTCGTCGAAAACGTTGCGCTCGGACCAGGTGCCTGGGCCCAGTTGCCCGCTACGGGCCGGCAGGCGCTGATCGAGAATGCGCCGACGTTCCTCGACGAGGCACGCGATCCGGAACAGGTGGCGTTCGATTGTGAATGGATTCGACACTTTGCCCCGCCCGTCCTTCTTACGCTCGGGGATCAGAGCCCCCCGTTCTTCTCACCCGTGGTTGCCAAACTGGCTGACGCCTTTCCCCACGCTGAGATCCGCACATTTCAGGGTGCTGGACATATTCCACACACGACTCATCCGGATGCCTATGTAGAGGCGGTCCTCGCGTTTACCCGCAAGCATGCCGGCTGATTCCTGTCTACCCGCTTGACTCTCGGCTGCAGGCCAGCTAGCCTCGCCGGCATTCGAATCGTCGTACATCCAACCTATCCTTCTCGGAGAAGGTGATGAACTCTGTGACAAGTCCCGAGCGAACGAATCGAGCCCTCACAATTGCAAGCGCGATGGTCGGCTTGATACTCGTCCTGCTTCCTAACGCCGTCTCTGCCACCCCGTCTCAGGCGGCTCCGGATTCAGTGCCGCTGTTCGATAATCTCGGCACACATCATTACGCGATCACCACGAGCGCGCCGCAGGCACAGCGCTATTTCGATCAAGGATTGAAGCTGTACTATGCGTTTAACCATGCGGAGGCGGTTCGCGCGTTTGAAGAGGCAGCCCGATTGGACCCGGACTGTGCCATGTGCTACTGGGGACTGGCGCTTGCGCATGGTCCCAACATCAATGCACCCATGGAGCGAGAGGCTGCGCTGGCCGCATACGACGCGATTCAGAAGGCCATCGCGCGCGAAGTCACAGCCAGCGTGAAAGAGCGCGCTCTGATCCGTGCGCTGGCCGTACGCTACGTCGCTGATCCGCCGAAAGATCGCGCGACGCTGGATGCGGCCTATGCCCAAGCGCTGCGCGACGTTGCTCAGAAGGATCCAACGGACTTCGAGGTTGCGACGCTGTATGCCGAGGCGCTGATGGATCTCAGCCCATGGGATTACTGGACCGCCGAAGGACAACCGCGGGCCGAGACGCCGGAGATCCTGAAACAGCTCGATCGGGTCCTTGCCGCAAACCCGAATCATCCTGGTGCGAACCATCTCTACATCCATGCGGTCGAAGCCGCGCAACCGGAGCGTGCCGTGGCCGCTGCCGAGCGGCTCGCAGCCCTGATGCCCGGAGCCGGACATATTGTGCACATGCCTGGGCACATCTACATTCGCGTGGGCCGATATGTAGACGCCATTACGGCCAACGAGCACGCGGTGCATGCTGACGAGGTGTACATCGAGGACCATCGCCCAAAGAACGGGATTTACACGCTCGGATACTACCCGCACAACTATGACTTTCTGGCCTTTGCCGCCAGCATGATCGGCCGTAGCCGTCAGACCATGGCGGCGGCCGAAAAGATGAGAGCGATTGCTCCCATGGACCTCCTGCGCGCGCCGGGGATGACGTTCTTGCAGCATCACGACACGCGACACCTTCAAATGCTGGTCCGATTTGCGCGCTGGCAGGAGATTCTTGAGGCGCCGGCTCCCGCGGAGGATCTGGCCTACGCCCGAGCGATGTGGCAGTACGCACGTGGCCGGGCCTTAGCTGCCACCGGCAAGATCAAGGAAGCCGAGGAGGCACTGCACCAGCTGCGCGCGACAGCAGAGAATCCAGACCTCGCCCCGCTTCGACTCGAGTTCAATACATCCGGCGCGATCCTCCGCATTGCCATTGAGGTGCTGGCCGGACATGTCGCAGAAACGAAAGGGGATGTCACGGCGGCGATCACGCACCTCCGCGAGGGAGCGCGGCTCGAGGATGCCCTTACTTATGGCGAGCCACCCGAATGGTCGGTGCCCGTCAGACAGGAGCTCGGCATGATGCTGCTGCGGGCCGATCGGGTCACCGAGGCGGAGCAGGTATTCCAGCAGGATTTGAAGCGTTTTCCTGACAACGGCTGGTCGTTGCGTGGCTTGGAGCTGGCGCTGCGGCGGCAAGGACGGAAGGAGGAAGCTGACCGTGTACAGGCGAAGTTCAACAGGGTCTGGTCAAGCGCGGACATCGACGTGCCGATTCAGCAAAGCGGCGGCAGGGTGGACCCCGGTAAGGATGAGGTCAGTTCTTGACTTTGCACTTAGCGAAGGCGTGTTGTTGCTGCGATGAGAGCGTCGTCGCTTCGATTGCCTTCTGAATTTTCGAAACACGTGAAGGAGAAATCCGAAAACGAACAGCTACTGTGTGCAACGGTTCGTTTGCGGCGCGTCGCAATAAGTAGACGGCTGTCTGGTAGGCATCACGATGTGATCGGTCCAATACGTGATTTACTTGGAGGCGATAGGCCGCGGCGACGTGCTGCAGAACCTGATCTGACGAAAGGCGGGTCGGCTGTGTCTGCGCCGTTGGGACATTGGCCACAGGTTTTCCTCGTACCAGCCGTTCAATGCGATCCAGGAACTCTGGGCTTCCGAGAAAAATCTGGCTCGTCACTTGATCCCATGGCGAAGGTTGATGTACCCCTTCGGCGACAAACCGCTGGTACGCACGACGGGCTCGGGACTGTTCGCCATCCAAAAGCGATAGCACCACATCGCGTTCAAGCCAGTCGGGCGCTTCGTGTACTCCCACCGTCGCACGATAACTACTCCACGGCCACGCTCCAACTTCTTGCACCATGCCGGCTCGAACCGGATTCAGCACCACATAACGACAAAGTTCTTGCAGGTAGTTCTCCTTTTCGACGAGGAGGCTTTTAAATCGGCCCTGCAGCACATGCCCGACACGTTGATGGCGGCGATTGAACCATTGCGTGTAGGTGCCGTGTAGCCGTTTCAGTCCCCGACTCAAATTGGGTTCGGGCGTCTCGATAACGAGATGATAATGATTCCCCATCAAGCAGTAGACGTAACACAGCCAGTGTTGTTGCAGAATTTCACGACCGAGTAAGCGGATGAACTGGTGCCGATCCGTGTCATCAAAGAAGATGGCCTGCTGTGCGTTGCCGCGTGCTGTGATGTGGTAGAGGGCACCGGGAAATTCCACGCGCAGAGGACGAGCCATGCGGAACACTAGAATGGAGCAGGTGCAAAGTCAAGAACTGACCCCCACCTTAAACCGCAAATCCTTACGAATAGAGACCGGGGTCTTTCCTAGGTGTGCCCGACGCTGTATTTGGATAATAGCATTGAAAAGAGCTGCCGCCATCAGACACCTCGGTACGGCAAGGCAACAAATGGTACGTACAGCGTCGATAAATAAAGTTCAGGCCTTACAGCACGTCAATCATGCCGCTGTCACAAGAATGCTCTGTTTGTTAGAGGATGAACTGTCCTCTGTGAATTCTCTACTCTTATTATCCCCGAACGATGATGATGTCCGATTTGCAAAGTCATTGTTTCCTCATGCCTTCATAAGCTCGCTATATAAATCCGATTGGAATCTGTACGATCCCGCACCCGACTCTGTTGCAGGCTTCGATATGGCGTTGGCACAGAATGTTCTCATGTATTCACAATCTCCGGACGTGTGGATTCGAAACATACTTGGCGTATCGAGACACTTCGTTGCCCAGGACATCAAATATCGCAAGAGGTCAGCCATGGCTCCGTATCTGGGAAAGGACCATGATGTCACGCGGTATTCACTGACACCGGACACATGTATTCAACCGACATTCGATTTGTCACAATTGCCGGACAGACCAATTCAGTACTTTGAGTATGCCGGAATCGCAAACGAGTACCATGTGGCAAATGATCCGCCAATCCATATCTGCATGGCGTTCAAATCGAAGACGTACAATCAACCTTCCCGCTCCGTTGGGTTTGAGAATGGATCCAGACGTCCAGGACTCGGGCGCCGTCTATCGGCGATCTTTCATGGGTAACGCGGCATCTTCGATTCCAGCCTCATTACTGGATGAAGATTGGGCGGCTGATTCTTAGAGCCATCAGGTCACGCACGATGGCGTTCCGTCTGCTCCGCTGCCTTAGAACCATCCGATCCACCAGAGTCTCTTCCCAACCCTGTGGCTCATCGCCGCCCCGCGGCAAAACATAGGGGCCGAGAGTCATTGTTTTAGCCTCTATCTGCCGAGCTATCAGCTTCGCTGAGATTCGGATCAGACGATCCTGGCCTCACCATCGCGGTGGCTTGCGCACACGTGACGCTCCTATTCGTCGCGCCGCGCACCACGAACCTCCGCAATTCGCGAAGCCGGGTCGGTATACTCAATAGTTTGGTCGTCATCATTCTCCAACGCCGATACGAGAATTCGAGGATCCAATCATGGTGAAGAATTCGGACAGGCAGTACCTGTGCCGCTGCGTCGAACTTGCCGCAGAGGCGCTGGAGGCGGGCGACGAGCCGTTCGGCTCTGTGCTCGTCTCAGCGGACGGGAAGGTCTTGTTCGAGGATCGCAACCGCGTAGCCTCTGGTGATCCAACCCGACATCCGGAGTTCGAGATTGCACGCTGGGCGGCGGCGAACATGAATCCGGAGGCGAGAGCTGCGGCGACGGTCTACACCTCGGGTGAGCATTGTCCGATGTGCGCCGCGGCGCACGGATGGGTCGGGCTGGGTCGTATCGTGTACGTCAGCTCCGCCGAGCAATTGACAGCATGGCTCACCGAGCTTGGAGTTCCAGCCGCTCCCATCCGACCGCTGCCAATTCGTGAAATCGTTCCTCATCTCGCGGTAGACGGTCCAGTTCCTGATCTTGCCGAACAGGTGCAGGCCTTACACCGCCGCTACCACAGGATGCGAGTGCCTTCCTAGTCGTGAACGAACTATCCAGTCCTGTGCCGGCTAGGTAAAGAGCTGCTCACGAGTCGACATGCTTCCGCTGGTCTACTTGATTTTTCTAAGCCTATTCTCCATCCTTTCGCCGGCCAGCTGACATATGTAGCCTATTGTCCAAGTACCGCAACATCGATTCGATGCTAATTCGCACACTGTGAATCTTGCCGATGTCCATCCTTCTCCTCACTGTGTCCCCGCAATGTTGACCGTCTCACGCATTGGCGGCAGCGCGTGAACCGGTTTTGGCTGAGTCGTGTAGGGATGCGCAGTGATGCAAGCCTGCTAACAGGATGCGCCTGGCTCATCTGGCTTTCCTTTTTGTGCCCTCTCCAGGTGTCTTTCGCTCAGGGACCTCTATCTTCTTCGCAGGAGAGAGGGCGGGCCGACCAGGCTGTTGATGCGAAGGATTCGGAGGCTGGGTCGGAAAACCAGGAGGCGGGTCCGTCGCGCCCGGGAGCCAAGCGGTTCGGAGCGCGGCTACAGACTGTCGAGGAGCAGGAGGAGGCGAAGCGCTTGTCTGATGTCGCAGCCAGGATGGGAACGGATCCGACTGCAATCATCGGACGAGTTCAGACCCTGTTTCGGTACGATGCCTTGGAAGGAGGCAGTCGGGCCAGCAATGTGGTAGGTCGCATCGACATACCCTATCACAGTAATTTTCTCCTGCGTGCGGATCTACCGTACGTGTGGTCAAATCCCGATCAGCCCGGCGCCAGCAATCAGAATGGAGTGAGCGATCTGTTGGTGCGGGCCGGCGGGCGCGTGTATTCGGTCCCAGGGGATACAATTTTCGCCGGCGTAGATTTCACGTTCCCGACGGCTGCCGACAAGTTGGGGAGTGGGAAGTATACGGTGGGTCCCGGCGTGGCAACGGCCCACGTGTTTCCTGCGTGGGATTCCATTGTATTTGCCCTGCTTCAGCACCAATTCTCGGTCGGAGGTGACCCTTCTCGAAATGATGTTTCCGCGTCTCGTCTCCAGTGCTGGTTCAACACCATTTGGACGGACCACTGGTGGACGCAAGTGGAGGTCGTCACTCAAATAAATTGGGAACAGAAAGAAAAAACCAGCATGACTTTGGAATTTGAGGGGGGCTATCGGTTCGCGAAGAATTGGGCGGTCTGGGTCAGGCCAGGGGCGGGGCTCTGGGGGCGCAGTCTTCCCGGTGCCTATGATTGGGATTTCGAAGTCGGCATCCGTCGCATGTTCGCAGGATTCTGAGTGGGATCACGAAAAGAGGACAGACTAATTTTTTGAGCCAGATCAACCACTTGACTCGCTTCTGAAGACGGCCTAGCCTCGCCACGATCTCATGCATCGAAATACATGCCCGTCTCGCATGTGACTGCAAAGGATGGCGAACAGGATCACGACACAGTGCTGCATTGCAGGAGGCGGCCCGGCAGGGATGATGCTGGGACTGCTGCTGGCTCGCGCTGGTATAGAAGTCCTGGTACTGGAGAAGCATGCCGATTTTCTGCGCGACTTCCGTGGAGACACGATCCATCCTTCCACGCTGGAAGTGATGCATGAACTGGGACTCTTGGAGAGCCTGCTCAAGCTGCCGCATCAAAAGGCGCGGCAGATCAACGCGCAATTCGGCGATCTGGCACTGACGGTCGCGGATTTCTCTCATCTGCCAGTGCGCTGCCCGTATATCGCCTTCATGCCGCAGTGGGACTTCCTGAATTTTCTTGCCGAGCGCGCCGCCCGCTATCCGACGTTCAAGCTGCAAATGCAGGCTGAGGTCACGGATATTATCGAAGACGCAGGGAGCGTCGTCGGGTTGCGTGCAGCCACGCCGGACGGACCGGTGGACCTGCGCGCCAGCCTGGTCGTCGCAGCGGACGGCCGGCATTCGATCGTCCGGGCGCGGGCCGGCATGCAGATCGAGGAGTTCGGTGCGCCAATGGATGTGCTGTGGTTCCGGCTCTCGCGGCGACCCGGCGATCCGGAGAACCCTATGGGTCGCTTTCAGAGCGGTCGAATCTTCATCTTGCTGAACCGGGGTGACTACTGGCAGTGCGGCTTCGTGATTCCCAAAGGATCCCTTGCGCAGCACCAGGACAGAGGACTGCCGGCGTTTCGTGACAGCGTCGCCCAACTGGCGCCATTTGTCTCAGACCGTGTCGGTGAACTGCAGGACTGGACCAGCCTCAAACTCCTCACGGTCCAGGTCGATCGGTTGCACCGATGGTACCGCCCGGGTTTTTTGTGCATCGGCGATGCGGCGCATGCCATGTCTCCGGTCGGCGGAGTGGGAATCAACCTGGCTATTCAGGATGCGGTGGCGACAGCCAATCTGCTGGCGCCGCCGTTGCGCACGGGCGGGGTCACTACGGACGACTTACGTCGTGTGCAGAGGCACCGTGAACCGCCGACCCGCGTGACCCAGCGGATGCAGATCATAATCCAGAATCGGGTCATCAGGCGGACCTTGGGCGGTACCGAACCGCTCGCCCCGCCGCTTGCCGTCAAGCTCCTCGCATGGTTTCCGGTTCTGCGCCGACTTCCCGCCCGTCTGATCGGGATGGGGGCCCGGCCAGAGCATGTGCAATCGCCGAATGCCTATTCCGCATAACGGGCGCGACGGGCATCGAACCGATAGCCGGAGCTGTCGGTATCGATGACCAGCGGGGCGTGATCCGAGGGCAACGGTTTTTCCTTCCCCGCAAGAATCCGAGGAACCAATCATGGTGAAGAATTCGGACATGCCCGTGCTTGCACCGCTGCGTCGAACTGGCGGCAGAGGATCATGAAGCGGGGAGAAGAAGTTGACTGCTGGAAACACCAGGAAACAAGAAGGAATCGTGATGGCACCGGTCACCCTGGATTACGGTGCCAGGGTGTTTTGGCACCAGGTTGGCACCAAACGCTCGTCATGTTTCCTTTCACGCGTCGATTCTGGCCGTTTTGTTAGCTCATTATCTTCCGTATAATGCCCAGATAATGCCCAGGCTCATACGTGGGGAGTCTGCACGCCAACGTGTTTGCAGGAGGTCCAGCCATGAAGCTGATGCTGATCGCGCTCGCCATCCTTAGCGTCCCCACATATGTTCAGGCTCAGGGACCTGACAAGGCACGACAGAAACCCAACATCGTGTATATCTTGATGGACAACCTCGGTTATGGAGAGGTCGGTGTGTACGGTGGGGGCCTGCTCCGTGGCGCGCCCACGCCGCGTATCGACAGGTTGGCGAGCGAAGGGACCCGGCTGACCAACTTCAACGTCGAAGCGCAGTGCACACCGAGTCGTTCTGCGATCATGACCGGCCGGTTCTCGATCCGCTCGGGCACGCATTCTGTACCGATGGGTGGCGGTTCCGATGGACTCACACAGTGGGAGGTGACTCTCGCGGAGCTGCTCTCTGGTGCTGGTTACACAACAGCGCACTTCGGCAAATGGCATCTCGGCAGTGAACAGGGGCGGCTGCCGAACGACCAGGGATTCGACGAATGGTACGGCATCCCACGCACCACGGACGAGTCCACGTGGCCCTCGCATGCCGAGGCGAAGGCCATAGGCGTGCCGTTCATGCACATCATGGAGGGCCGCAAAGGGGAGAAGAGCCGTGAGGTGGTCGTGTACGACCTCGAGCAACGCCGTCTGATCGACGCAGAGATCACGCGACGCACGATCGATTTCATGCAGCGTAGCGCCAAGGCAGGCAAGCCGTTCTACGCCTACGTCCCGTTCACGCTGGTGCATTTCCCGACGCTGCCGAATCCGAAGTTCGCCGGGAAGACCGGATACGGTGACTTTGCCGACAGCCTCGCCGAGATGGATGCGAATGTCGGTCAAATCATCGACACCGTTGATGATCTGAACATCCGCGACAATACCGTCTTCGTCTACGCGAGCGACAATGGTCCGGATCCGAACTTTCCATGGCAGGGATCGTCCGGACCGTGGCGTGGGTATTACTTCACCCACATGGAAGGCTCCCTGCGTACGCCGTTCATCATCCGCTGGCCCGGACGCATTCCAGCCGGTCGTGTCAGCAACGAGGTCTTCCACGAGGTCGACACCTTCACGACATTGGTCAGGCTCGCCGGTGCACAGGTGCCGCAAGATCGCCCGATCGACGGCGTGGACCAGAGTGACTTTCTGCTCGGGAAGTCGGAGCAATCCGCCCGCGAAGGATTTCCGGTGTTCGTGGCAGACCGGCTCGAAGCGGTCAAGTGGCGGAACTGGAAGCTCGTCTTCTATGAGGAACAACGGGACTGGTGGAGCCCACCAGTCAAGCTGGGTGTGCCGAAGCTCTTCGATCTCATCAACGACCCGAAGGAGGAATTCGCGGCCAACACGTCCCCGACCAACACGTGGGTCACTGTCCCCATGATGAAAATCTTGAGTGAATTCCAGGTGAGCCTGAAGAAGTATCCGCCAATCCATCCCGGTACACCGGATCCCTATTCTCCACAGCCAACCAAGTGAGATGCCGTGAATGTTCCTATAGGCTCATTTGCCGAAGCTCTGCCGGTGTCGAACGGATGTTAGCCTTCTTTTTCGCATAAGTCGATTTTCGCGTCCGCTTCCAACACAAAGCGGCCACGGCCTCGCGGGACCAGTCGCACGTCCGGGCATTTCTGCTCCAGGCGTCGACGAAGCAGAATCAGTCGGGTTTCGAGATTGTCCTTTATCTCGGGAAGTCCAAGCCAGGTGTCCATCCGCAGTTCCCGGTTTGTGAACTCAACGCGGCCCTCGTCTCGGTACTGCTTCAGCAAGCGCCAGAGAATTCTCGCTGGTACGTTGCGGATGAGGTAGTGACCGTCAACAAAGATGCAGTCGTCCTTCTGAAAGAAGCCGAAACGGCGGGTTCGAGCGGTCCGCGGTGTCGTGGCTGGCGGTGCTGTGCGAGTCCGATCCACCGGGACATCCTCGTTGTCCCTGCTGAGCTGATCGATGGCGGCCGCAAGATGCGAGCCGACGGTCGTCAGCAGTGTGTTCTCGCGTACGAGGAAGGCGAGAGGATCCTTACTTTCAACAGCCAGGACACCGACCAAGCGGTCACGGGCCACCAGCGGCACCGCAATCTGACTAGCCGCGTCCGGCAGGCCCGGAAGAGGGATTTCACGCGCGATGGCCTCCGTCTGTCCCATGGCTTCGGCACGGCCGCGAATGGCTCGGGCGTAGCGAAGGCTATGATCCATGGCCGAGAGACAGAGCGTGCGCCGTGCACGCGCGACCATGCCGATCAGCCCTTCACCCATTCCAACTTCCGATCCGATCCCGTTCTCGAGGTATCCGTGGCTGGCAAGGGTCAAGAGCTTCTCGTTCGGCTCATCTGTGAGCAGAATCATCGAATAGAGGAATCCGAACTGCTCCTCAAGAAGCCGCAGGGAAGATTGGAGGACCTCGTCGAGGAGCTGTGCCTTGTTCAGGCGTTCGGCGATGAGTCGTAGCGATACCAGTCCCGAATCGACAAAGAGCCGTGACGAGCGTTCGGACGGTGATGGAACAGGCAACCGCGTGAAGCCCTCCAAGCATTCGACGCCGAGCACTTCGTATACGTCGGCTGCTTGAAGGCGAAACACCTCAGTCATTCCTGAGTAGGATGCCACTGCCTGGAGTTGCAGCGACATCGACTCAAACAACGGCCCGGTCGATTCCGAGTGATCGAAGCGGAGCCGAAAGCGATAGGCATGCAAGGTTCGCGGGTCGAGAACCACCGCGCAGGCGAGAGGATTCTCCCGGACGTTGCGACGGGTCTTGTTGAAGAATTGAAACGAGATTGCCACATGCTTCTCGTCGACGTAATGGACCTGACTGACAAAGGTAATGTTCGGCGTGCCGTCGGCCGCGCAGGTGCTCAAGGCCGCAGGAACAATACCTTGAAAGCATGCCCACAGATCCTCGAGTCGCAGCGACGTGTGTTTCATTGCCCCATCTTCCGTCCCGCGCCGGGCCCGGGCGTTTGTTCGAAGACGTCGGTGACGGCAATTTCCACGGCGACTGTGGGTTCAATGATCCAGGCTTCACCCAACGTGGAGGGTACGCCGATGGCCTTCAGCTCGGCCATGAATTCCCTATGCCACTTTCGGCTCACATCGCGATGTGCCCGCTCCACCGGCTTGATCGTCCGCAGCCGGCCCTTGAGTTGGCAGGTGATGTGGTCGGTGGGACGAGTACAGGTGATCGCAATGAGACCGTTCGCCCGCAGGTTGTCGATGGTCTTGCCGGCGAACGTCTCGGAGAGAAAGATCGTGACGGTGCCACGGTCCGCCCGGATCTCGATCCCCCACGCGCGCGTGCATTCCGGCATGAGCGACGCATCGCGAGTGCCGACCATGACCGAAACGCCTGTTTCGAGCAGTTCGACGATTGCTTGCGGAATCATGGTGTTAGGAAAGATTTAGGCGAACCTTAGCATAGTTTTAGGAACCGTGTCGCCGATCGCCGTGCTAGTGTCGCCCTCACAACGTATGCATGCGTTCCGATGGAGCGTCAAACAACAGGAGGGACCAATGCGATACACGATACACGGTTTTCTGGTGTGCATGTTGATTGCAATGGGGGCAACGCCGGCGTGGTCGGGCGACCGTCACAAGGCTTCGGAAGGGCGCGGCGTCGATGCCGCCGTGGTGTTTGTTGCCCATGACTACGGTTTTCGCGGGCCGGACCGGATTCCAGCCGGTCTCACGACTGTGCGGGTCGTGAATCAAGGTCAGGACCTTCACCACATCCAGTTCCTGAAGCTGCTGCAGGGCAGGTCAGCGGCTGATTTCCATGCTGCCGTCGCGGCCGACCCAAGCCGCCTGCCGGGTTGGGTGCGATATGCCGGTGGACCGAACGCCCACCTGCCGGGCAGCCTGGCATCCGCCACGATCAACCTGACCGAAGGCGACTACGTGATCATATGCTGGATCCCGGACAAGAATGGCGTCCCGCATGTCGCCCTGGGCATGCAAAAGGCCCTATCCGTGCGCGGAGCCACACCGATGAAGGTTTCACAGCCCAAACCCTCGGTGACTATCAAGCAGGTCGACTATCAGTTCATCTTCTCCAAGCGAGTGGAACCTGGTCTTCAGACAATCGAAGTCACGAACCACGGGACCCAGGCCCATGAGCTTGTGGTGGTGAAGCTGCTGCCCGGTGCCACGGTCAAGGACGTGATCGCCTCGTTTGCGCCTGACGCCTCAGGTCCGCCTCCCGGCGAATTGGTGGGAGGGATTACCGCGGTCGAGAAGGGAGCGCGTGTTTCCTTTACTGGAGAATTCGAGCCGGGGAGGTACGGGCTTATCTGCTTTGTCCCTGATGCGGTCACAGGACGGCCGCATTTCCTTCACGGCATGACGACCGAGTTCACTGTGGAGTGATGACGAACACGGATCCGCCTCCTGCAAGGGCAAGGGCAAGGGAAGGACCAGAACGCCGGTCAGGTGGCACACCTGACCGGCGTTCTGGTTATCGCCCTACCCTGGTGGCTCATCGTTCCTTCCGCAGGCGTGCCGCGATTCGCGTATCCGCCGAGGCCCAGCCGGCATCGAATGGATGGCCGAAACGGTCGATGTCGTGAGTCGGTCCGTCCTGCTTGGGCAGTCCCGTCAGCATTCTTCAGAATTTCGAAACGCCAAAGCTACGGGCATTTGCCTGTTTTCTGTTGTTTTCGTAAGCTGGAGTCACTTGTCTTAGGAAGGGAGGGCTCCATGATAAAGACACTGAGTCTTCTAAGCTCTTGTTTCATCCTTGCAATCGCGGCTGGGCTTTCACAAGCCCAAGAGGCACCTCCCGCCTCGCCAGCTGCACCGGAAGCTGTCGCGAAAGCGACTCCCGCGGACGGCCATGTCATCCACGTCACGGCGCCGCACGTGATCGACGGAAAGGTACGGGGGCCATTCCATCACTATTGCAAGATCGTCTCTCCTGAGCCGTTCATTGAGTGCCTTCTCTACGAGACGGCAGACAACAACGCGAAACTCGTCGGTGTGGAGTACATTGTTGCCAAAACTGTGACTCGCGACGAGAAGGTCCTTCCCAAGAAGGCTTGGAAAAAGCACTGGCATGATCATTCCGTGGAGGGTGTCATAGGGAACGTCAAGGTGCTGGATATGCCTCCCGATAAGGCCAAGGAGTTCGCGGACACGGTTGCCAACACCGACGGGCTCATCTTTTCACTATGGCCCGAGGGTGCCAAATTGCCGACTGGGAAAGTCAGTATCGGCACGATGGTTGGGCATGCCGTACACCAATGACATGGAGGAGGAAAGAAGGGGGACATTCTGGATGGTTTGAGGATTCGCCTCCCCGTTCTTTCCCTCACATGTTCCTTTCAAGCGCCGGCAGGAACATGCGGTGGCTTTCTAAGGCGCCTTGACTGGGTGCCTATTATGGGCGCATGGCGTTGACGCACATGGCTCTCGTGACGCGGAGGTATCACAATGGCGAAATTGAATGTCTCCATCGATGATCGACTCGGGGACGAGTTGTTTCGGCTTGTTCCCCCTCGCCGAAGAAGCCAGAGTATGCCCTCGACGTCTTGAAGCACATGAAGGAGGTGCCGGGGGTGACCTTTTATGACGCGGCGTATTATGGGCTGGCCTTGCGGACCAAAGGTCCATACCTGACCGCCGATGCGGCATATGTCCGGCGTGCGAAGCGGAAAGGTCACGTGAGTCTCTTGAGTGACTGGCAGGGGCCGTGAAGCGTCCTACTCGTGGCCCCCATCTCTTCACATAGTTTCGTGAGTACGCAAGATCGCGCAGTTCAGTCGTGCCGTAACTACTTCCGTATTCCGTTGAAGATTTGTACTTCCAAATCAGACTGTTAGAAGCAGTGGGCCTTCTTTGACAGGTTTCGATGCCGACCCTATACTGTTAACGAGCTACGAGCGTGAAACCTCATATGCGACGCCGTATGGTCTTCCTATCTTGGCTTGCCCTCGTCCTCTCCATCGGAGTCGCTGGTGACCTCATCGTGGACCTTGTCTTCGAAGAGGAGGCGATCGCTTCATTTGCTGACTCCACCGCCTCTTCAGAAGAACCTGACAACGCGGCCGAGCATGTCCTCATCCCCACTCCCAGGTTACAAGGGTCGGAGAGTGTCCCCTCATCACCCTGTGACAATGTTACTCTCCTGCTCAGCTCGGCCGCCATTCCGGCCGGTAGTTCGTCACAGTTCGTCGTCGGACACGACCGTCCGCCACGCAGTAGGCCCAACTCGTTTTTCACACCGCTCCGCATCTGATTCCTGTCCCGTGTCTCAATTCTCACCTCGTCGCCCATAGGGGCGAGTTATGCCATCACCGAGGGGGTTGCGATGTGGAATCAGATTCACAGGCGAATCAGGATTGTTGCGAGCACGTTGCCCAGGCAGAGCCTTGTGATTGGTGTCATCGTGCTGTGTTCTGCAGCGACGCTTCTGGCGCAATCACCCAACGAGACCGAAGAAAAGATTCGAATCGAACGCATTCGGGTTGAAGGGCTCCTCCATACGAAGGAAGAGACGATCGTCCGCCTGCTGCCGAGGCGGATTCCTGCCGAGTTCACTCAGGAGGAGATGAAAGAATTTGAACGGCGCATTCGAAATCTGAGTTTATTTGATCACGTAAGTGTGACCATAAGCGGCGGGGAAACGCTGATCTCCGTGCAGGAAAAACTCACGTTGGCGCCGATCTTCAACTTCACCAGCGGGAGCAGCCTGAAAGATCTCAATGCGACCGTAGGGCTGGTTGAATACAATCTGTTTGGCAACGCCACGCAGCTCGGCGGACAGTTCAATTACAGCCAGCGAGGGCCTAACGTCGATCTCTGGATCTCCGAACATGCGTTTCGACCAGACCGCTGGGCGAAGGAGATCAAAGGGTCCTACAACGTAAACGGTATCCGTTTTGCCGATTCGACCGCCTCGTGGACACGCAATCGTTTCGGAGGTGAATTCGAACTCAAGGGTCCGTACACCTATGGCTCGCCCTTGCGATACGAAGTGGTATTAAAGGTCTATCACGAACAGATGCATGAATTTCAGGGATCCGGACTTGAACCTCCCGACGGAACCTATGTGGGGATCATTCCCGAATTCGCCTGGGACCGCTATCACTGGCACGACTTGGTTCCCTGGGGCTATCGACTGATCTTGGAGCTAAAGCCCGGGTACTTCTTTGGCTCAAACCAGGCAAGGCTTGAAGGAGAGCTTCGGTACTTACAAGGCCTCCCGCTGGGTCCGATGACGGTGTTCATGATCAACGGCGTGGCCGAAGCCGTGAACACCACCGGGAACCCCAATCACAGTCTCTTAATTGGCAGTATCACCGGGGTTCGAGGCCTGTCCGACAATCTGTATCGCACCCATGCCCAATCCTATCTCAATCTTGAACTGAGGCACGCGATCAGAATCGCCCCCCGGTGGGCAGTCCAGGGCGTGGTCTTTTCCGATCTGGGACTGTTTCAACCCTTCACAGAAGCAGGAGATCCAGAAAATTGGCGAGGAGCCGTGAATACGGGCGCCGGGTTTCGCATCATTCCGACGTTTCTGTCCAGTACGCTGTTTCGCCTTGATTTTGCACAATTGTGGAGGCCACGCCCCAACAGTCTCGTTCAGATTGGTATCACCCAATATTTTTGACCGAACAATCCGGCACAGATGGCGAGGCGGCGGCCTTTTATCGAGACGTCTTGGACCTTGGCCTGATCATGGACCACGGATGGTTCCAAACCTATGGGTCGGACGAACAGATGACTGTTCAGGGGAGCTTTGGGTCTGAAGGAGGGCCGGCGAGCGAGCCTTGGGGTGTACGGTAGCTACCTGGCGACAGACAAAGGGGATGGATTTGATTGATGGGAATTGATATAGATGTCAAGAGTCTTTTCATCTCGTCCATGCAGTACGACGTCGAAATGCTGAAGTCCGTGGAAGACCGCAAGTCGGAGGAATTTGTCCGCTATATCCAGAAAGAAAAAGACCGGTGTCGCATTTCTGCCTTCCCACCCATCTCGACCTTGCTCCGGCTGGTTCAAGCTGAAAAGGGGCAAGGCCTCCGCCATGATCACGGGATCACGGATCAGTACAACTCCAGCGTCACGTACGCCAGCATGGCGTTCTTCTAGACACCATACGGGCAGCTGAAGCGTGGCTATGGAGACATCGTCCGACGATCGTCAGGACATTTCGAGCGAACCTTCCGCCAAGGTGTCGCGTCAAACGGGCCGACGGATCTGGCTCAACCTGCATATGTTCATCGGGCTCTTCGTCGGCGCGATCTTCGTGATCATGGGGCTGACCGGAAGCAGTCTGGTCTTCCGCCGGAGCATTGATGTCTGGCTCCATCCTCAGTTGTTGAATGTCCGCGTAACCGGCGCGCCGGCACCCGTTGAGACCGCTCTCTCGAACGTGAAGGCGATCTTACCCGCCGGGGCGCATCTCCATCATTTAGAATTGCCTCTCAACGAGCAGGAGGTGATTCGTGCCGTGTATTGGCCCGCTGCTTCCGGCACGGCCATTGAAGTGTTGGTTGATCCGACAACCAGCTCCATACTCGGTCAGCGTGAACGCGACAATCACCTGACCGGCCTCCTGTACCATTTCCATCGCGAGCTGTTCGCCGGAAAGACCGGGGAAACGGTGATCGGAACCTTCGGAATCGTGCTGCTGATTTCCCTCACGTCGGGGATTTACCTGTGGTGGCCCCGTCGTGGCGGAGTGAGAACGTCTTTCACGTCTCGCCCGAACGCAAGCATCCTTCAGCGGGCCTACGCTCGGCACAAAATTACCGGAGCCCTCGGCTGCATCCCGGTGTTTCTGATTGCCTGTTCCGGAATCTTTATGGAATTCGAACGGGTCGGCAAGGCCCTGATCAATCGTGTATCGCCGCTGCTTCGTGATCAAGAAGTCGCGTCGAATGCAAACTCAGGTCTGCCGTCGATTTCGGCTGATGAGGCGATGATGATCGCGCGGCGTCACTTCCCGGCCTCGTCCGCGACGTACATTGAGGTGCCGGGCAGTCCGATCGGCGCCTATGTCGTCGGCCTGCGCCAGGCCGGGGAGGTGTTGAAAACCGGCGGTGCCAGTGCGCTCTGGATCGATCAGTATAGCGGCAAGGTCCTCGCCGTTCGTGATTGGGAAAACTTTTCGGCAGGCCAGACCTTCGTCACCTGGATGCTTCCTCTGCATGACGGCGAAGCGTTCGGGTTGCCCGGGCGAATCTTGGTGTTCACGGCCGGATTCGTCCCGCTCACTCTGTATGTGACCGCCCTGCGTATGTGGCAGTTGAAACGGCGTGCCCGTCGTCGTCAGCAGGGTATCTCGCTATGATCCACGACAAAGCGCGTTCTCAGGCGGGTATTTAGGTGTCACCCAGAGACGGCTGATCTTGGTCGACGTTCGTGAAATCATCCGAGGCCGGCGTCCCCCCGGTCTGCGTGGTGACGCTCGTGGTGGTGAAGTTCACGGTCGACGAGTACGGACCAGGATTCCCTGCCGCATCCTGGGCGTTGACGCGAAGGTGATAGGTCGTGTTGGCGGTCAAATCCGGCAGGGTGGTACTGAGTTGTGATTCGGTTGAGGTCGTCCATAACCCAAAGTCGGCGCAGCTAACCTCGGTACATATTTCGTAGCGGTAGGAAAAGATACCCACATTATCGATCGCACCGGCATGGGTCACGGTCGCCGAGGTGTTCGTGACTCCGGACACTTGTACCCCGATGACTCGAGATGGAGGGGTCGCATCAGCAGGCGGCGGCGCGCCATTCCACGGCACCGGGGCATTCACCACGTAGGGATCGAGCATGTAGTCGGTCGGCGTGTTCATGCTGGTGATGTTGTATGGCGTCGTCCAATTGACGATCCCGACAATGTCCGGCATGCTCGCTTTCAGCCCCGGCACAATCCATTTCGCATCCCGATGCTGGTAGGTGATCGGCGAGTCCAGGCGAAAGAAGCCGTACTCCCCGATGATCATCGGCTTGTGCTTCGGCTGCACGGTGGTGTAGCCGGCGATCGTGGGCAACGTCGTCGTGAGGCTCTGATAGCTGTCCAGTCCGGTCAGATCGACAGCGGCGTCACCAGGATAGCCATACAGATAGTTGCCGACCTCATCGGCAGGACAAAACAAATAGATCAGGTTATGGACCCCTTTGGTCCGCATTCTGGCCTGGAACTGCTTCCACAGCTGGACGAATCGAGCCTGATCGGGCACCGAGTACCAGTTCCAATTCCCGTTCGCCTCCGGGAACAGCCTCGCAATGAAGACGACACCCTGCGACTGGTACTGCAGCACGTTGGCTGCAAAATCGTCCATCAGTTGGAGGTAACGCGGATCAACCATCAACTGATCCAGCTCCGCATTGGTCAGTGGCGCATGGCCGTACCATCCGGCTTTCTCCGGCTCGTTGCCCAAGAAAATGGAGAGCTTGATGAGCCCGCCCGCGTTCCAATGATCCATGATCGCCTGCCGCGCCTGGGCATCGTTGTAACTGGTACTGATCGGCGCGTAGATGGCGGGACGCTTCCCCGTGGCGGCGATGGTATCGTTCAGGAGCGACCACATATAAGGGCCTGAGCCGACGACCATATCACGCCAAATCGTTTGCCCCGTCAAGACGTGCCCGGAAGTCTTGGACATGAGTGAATAGAAATAGTCGAGCAGGCTCTTCGTGGCTGCTGTGGCATCGGGATCAGCAGTGACAGCCGATAAGCCCACACTGGGACACAGCAGCGCCATCACAAGTGTCACTAAACGTAGCCACGTCATAAGCGATCCTCCATGAGCATCTGATTGAGGAAAGACGGTGTTCGCCGCGTTGTAGACGCAATCCAGCTTGCAAGCCTTGTTCCTTACGGTAGCGGAGGTCAGGGCCTGCCGCTGTTCGTGGGGGACTCCGCCATCACCCCCAACTACAACCCATGGGGGCAACTCTGTCAAACCAAAACAGAAACGTCCTCTTTCACGAGCCAGGAGTTTGCCAGGTTCTTGAAAGACCAGAGGATTCAGAACTGCATGGAAGGGACGGGGAGGTGGCGCGCTACATCACCTTCTGCTACCAGGCTGTCGCACCAGGCACTGGATGGACGCACAGACGGGACACAGCCGCATAGGCTTTACATCGTCCAGCACCACTTGTGAATGGGCAAAGGCTGTCCAAACAAGCGGAACCACCTCTGGCCGCAGGTCGCATTCAGCTCTTTGCCGGCTTGAATGTGAGCTGATCCGTGGTGTAATCGTACGTCATCGTACCGAAAGACCCCACCATGTTAGTGGCTCCGGTTTGTCCTGCTCCGGATACTTGGCTATTCACGACAACTGTAACCATCTCCCGCTGAGAATCTCGGCCGCTTTCAGCCAATACCCTCAATGCGGCTTTGGCAATCTTGTAAGTGTCGTTCTTGACTTGATCCGGATTCGCAGGCGCATTCGCATACATGAGGGTCATGCGGATCTGACGTCTTTCGATCTCATCGAATACGATATCGTTCCATCCCGCCGGTAAAGGACCAATGGTCGAGGTCACGCGGTCTTTGATCGCCTGTTGGTCTGAACTGCTCACCGTAGTCGGAGCATTGACTCCTGCGACTGGAGTCGTGTGTGTCGCGGCGGTTGGTGTGCTGTTTCCTCCACCGCCTTCTCCACTGCAGGACAGTATTAACGCTGAGAATGTGAGGAGAGCGATCATCCGCCACATTGAAGTGCCTCCTTATCAATCACTGGTGATGCTGGAGCTTGAGCACTGTCCCACGGTGTAGTCGCGAGCGAAGTATCTCCGTCGATATCGATTCGCGCCTGGATTGTTCGTGAGACAGCGACTCAAATCGGAATTCCAAAGCAATGGGTTTCACCAGGAGAGGTATTGTAGGCAGGCAAACAGTCGAGGCGCAAGACCGGGACTTGTTTGATCAGCCTCGTAAGGCGGGGGCCCTGGGTTCGAGTCTCAGGCAGCTCACCACATCCCATTGTTTGCGGACGATTCACGAACAACAACTTCCCGATGTGAATACGTAACCCGTTTGAGGGGATTGTGGTTGTGCAGTTATTTGCACAAAATGCGCAGCCTTCATGAGCCCATTTCATTTCCGTCGTAGGGGTCCTTTTGGGTTATTTGATTGTGTTTCCGCTTCGGTATGCGAGAAAGCAGGGGAACTCGGGTGTGCTCTGGACCGGGATCTTTGCAGCGCTGGTCTGCCTCCTGACTTCTGCGAGTGTTGAACTACAAGCCGCCAGCCTCCCTCCCGGATTCTCTGAATCGGTAGTCTTCTCCGGGTTAACAGAGCCGACCACTGTTCGCTTTTCGCCGGACGGAAAGGTGTTCGTCGCCGAAAAGAGCGGCCGCATCAAGGTCTTCCCGAATCTGTCGAGCACCACTCCGACCGTGTTTCACGACTTACGGACCAATGTGCACAACTATTGGGACCGCGGGCTGATGGGGCTGGAACTACACCCCGATTTCCCAACGGTTCCTTATGTCTATGTTTCTTATACCTATGACAAGGACCCCAATAATGCACAAGTGCCCCGATGGGGAACAGTCGGAGCTACGTCGGATGCTTGTCCAACCCCTCCAGGACCGACCACGGACGGATGCGTCGTGAGCGGCCGGGTCTCGCTGCTCCAATCGTCCGGCGGCAATGTATCGACCGGAACGGAAATTGTCTTGGTCGAAGGGTGGGGACAACAGTTTCCGAGCCACTCCATGGACACCGTCATGTTCGGTCCGGACGGCGCGCTGTACGCCTCTGCCGGAGATGGGGCCAGCTTTAACTTCGCCGATTATGGACAAGCAGGTAATCCCTTGAATCCGCTAGGGGATCCACCGGTAGGAATCGGCGGAGTTCAGACGCCTCCGAAAGCGGAAGGCGGCGCGACTAGATCCCAGAGTCTTCGCCGCGTCAACGGACCGGTGGTCCTCAATGGCACGATCATCAGGATTGACCCCTATACTGGAGCGCCTCTCTCCGATAACCCTCTGTTCGCCAATACAGACCCCAATGCCCGCAGGATTGTGGGTTACGGATTCCGCAATCCGTTTCGCTTCACATTCAGACCGGGGACCAATGAGTTGTGGATCGGTGACGTAGGGTGGGGGACGTGGGAGGAGATCAATCGGATTTCGGATCCTCTGAGTCCAACCGTAAGAAACTTCGGCTGGCCCTGCTACGAAGGGGCCGGTGTACAGTCGGCTTATCAATCGATTGGTCTGACTATTTGCCAAAATCTTTACTCTCAGCCGAGTGGGCATACTCCTCCGCATTTTGCCTATCAGGCAAACCAGCCTGTGGTATCAGGAGAAACATGTTCCAACGGCAGTTCATCAATTTCAGGCCTGGCGTTCATGCAGGGAGGAACGTATCCAGCCTCGTATCAGGGCGCGCTGTTCTTCGCCGACCATTCCCGGAGGTGCATTTGGAGCATGCGACCAGGAGCGAACGGATTGCCGGATTCGGCGACCAGAGCTACGTTTGTCGACCCCGCCTCCAATCCGGTCGACCTACAAATTGGGCCGGGAGGAGATTTGTTCTACGTGGACTTCGAGGGAGGGGCCATCCGACGTATCCGGTACACGAGCGGTAATCAGGCTCCGAATGTCGTGATTCAGGCGGCTCCCTTGGCAGGGCCGGTTCCCCTTAACGTCACGTTCGATGGGAGCGGGTCGACCGACCCTGATGCAGGCGACACCCTAAAGTACTCATGGGACTTGAATGGCGACGGAATCTTTGACGATGCCGTGACGGCTCAGGCCTCCTTCACCTACACGCAAGCAAATCTGTACAAGGTGCGGCTCAAGGTCACCGATAATCATGGAGCGTCGAGCATCGATAGCATCTCGATCCAGGCGGGGAGCCCGACAGCATTCATTGATGCTCCGACTGCGGGTACTCAATGGCAGGTCGGCCAGTCCGTCACCTTCTCCGGTCACGCCACCGCACCTGGACAGGGAGCGCTCCCGCCCTCGGCATTTCTGTGGGACGTGATCCTGCATCATTGCCCATCCGACTGTCATACCCATCCCATACAAAGTTTCCCCGGCGTGACGTCGGGATCGTTTTCGGCGCCTGACCATGAATATCTCTCTTATTTGGAGATCAAGCTGACGGTAAAGACTGCCGCCGGCCTGACGGACACCAAGAGCGTCCAGCTGAATCCGCAGACCGTCACTCTGGACTTTGAGTCCACTCCACCGGGTCTGCAGCTGGCTGTCGGAAGCAGCACCTCCGTCACTCCTTTCACGCGAACGGTCATTCTGGGGTCCATGAACTCGGTCAGTGCCGGCACACCACAGATCCAGGGATCGACGACCTATCACTTCAATTCCTGGTCCGATGGAGGCAACCAATCGCACCTCATTCTTGCAGCGGGTACTGGAACCTACACGGCCAACTACAGCCTCACCGCCGATACGTCCCAACCGACAATGCCGACCAGTCTCACAGCCGGAACACCCAGCGGGACGCAGGTGAATCTAAGTTGGCCTACCTCAACCGATAATATTGGTGTAACGGGTTATCAGGTGGAACGCTGCCAAGGGGCCGGCTGCAGCAGCTTTGCGCTGATTGCGTCCCCGACCACGACCAGCTACACCGACACCGGCCTGAGCAGCGGCACCACCTACAACTACCGGGTCCGGGCCAGGGATGCCGTGGGCAATTTCAGTCCCTATTCACCCATCACGACGGCACTGACCACCGGCACCGGCCGGACGACGTTGTTTACGGACACGTTCAATCGGGTGGACAGTGCGGACCTGGGCGCGGCCTATACCGATTCGTATAGCGGTTTCACGAGCGGCCGGATTCTCTCACAACGAGTCGTCATGTCCGCCGTGGGGGCGGCGGCCGCCACCGTGGAGCAGTATACCGGCGTCACGACCCCGAACGATCAGTGGAGCGAAGTGACGATCGGCGCGTTGGCGAGTGGGGTGGGCGCCCAAGTGGGGGCCCATGTCCGGTTGAGCAACCCCAGTGTCTATAGCGGCTATCGCTGTTTTGCGGCCATCAACCAAACGAATCGATCCGGCATTCGGCGGTTCAGTGGGGGGGTCTCGACGGCGCTGCAGAGTGACACCACGACGGTCTGGGGGGCGGGGGATAAACTCCGCTGTGAAGCGCAAGGCTCCACGATCAAACTCTATCGGGTGGTGGGGACCGCCGAGACGCTCGTGCTGAGCGCGACCGATGCGACTTATGCGAGCGGCACCACCGGGATCTATGTGGCGGTGGGGACGGGCGGCACCGTGACCGATGCGCAGCTCAGCGGCTTTGCGATGGGCGGCTTCGGCCTCCCTGTCGACACGACCCCGCCGACGGCGCCGGGCAGTCCCACGGGCAGTGCGTCCAGCGGCACGCAGATCAATCTGAGTTGGCCTGCGGCGAGCGACCTCGTCGGCGTAACCAACTATCGGGTGGAACGCTGCCAAGGGGCCGGCTGCAGCAGCTTTGTGCTCATTGCCTCCCCGACCACGACCAGCTACGCCGACACCGGCCTGACTCCCGGAACCAGTTATAGTTATCGGGTGCGCGCGGAAGATGCCGCGCATAATTTGAGTCAGTATTCTTCACCCATCCTCACCGTGGCGACGCCCGCCACGCCGCCGCCCACCGGCCGGACGACGTTGTTTACGGACACGTTCAATCGGGTGGACAGTGCGGACCTGGGCGCGGCCTATACCGATTCGTATAGCGGTTTCACGAGCGGCCGGATTCTCTCACAACGAGTCGTCATGTCCGCCGTGGGGGCGGCGGCCGCCACCGTGGAGCAGTATACCGGCGTCACGACCCCGAACGATCAGTGGAGCGAAGTGACGATCGGCGCGTTGGCGAGTGGGGTGGGCGCCCAAGTGGGGGCCCATGTCCGGTTGAGCAACCCCAGTGTCTATAGCGGCTATCGCTGTTTTGCGGCCATCAACCAAACGAATCGATCCGGCATTCGGCGGTTCAGTGGGGGGGTCTCGACGGCGCTGCAGAGTGACACCACGACGGTCTGGGGGGCGGGGGATAAACTCCGCTGTGAAGCGCAAGGCTCCACGATCAAACTCTATCGGGTGGTGGGGACCGCCGAGACGCTCGTGCTGAGCGCGACCGATGCGACTTATGCGAGCGGCACCACCGGGATCTATGTGGCGGTGGGGACGGGCGGCACCGTGACCGATGCGCAGCTCAGCGGCTTTGCGATGGGCGGCTTCGGCCTCCCTGTCGACACGACCCCGCCGACGGCGCCGGGCAGTCCCACGGGCAGTGCGTCCAGCGGCACGCAGATCAATCTGAGTTGGCCTGCGGCGAGCGACCTCGTCGGCGTAACCAACTATCGGGTGGAACGCTGCCAAGGGGCCGGCTGCAGCAGCTTTGTGCTCATTGCCTCCCCGACCACGACCAGCTACGCCGACACCGGCCTGACTCCCGGAACCAGTTATAGTTATCGGGTGCGCGCGGAAGATGCCGCGCATAATTTGAGTCAGTATTCTTCACCCATCCTCACCGTGGCGACGCCCGCCACGCCGCCGCCCACCGGCCGGACGACTCTGGCCACGGACAACTTTAACCGGGCTGATGCGGCCAACTTGGGCAGTCTGTGGAGTGGAGGCTATACCGGCAAAGACGAGGTGGACATTGCTGCCAATCAGGCCCGCGTCACCAATCTCAACACGTCCGACCCGAAATCGGTTGAAAGCTACAACGCGGTGACGCCGGGCGCCGATCAGTGGTGTCAGATTACACTGGGGACCTTTACCGGTTCCGAGGATCGGGAGGTCGGCTGCGCCCTCCGGATGGCGGCCCCGCCCACGATCAACTGGTACTGGTGCTATGCGCGGAAAACCGCCGCCAACCTGCCGGCTCGCAATAGCGCGATTGTCAGCCACCATCCGAACGGCATCGGGGACGCAAACCTGGCCAGCGATTTCGACACCGTCTGGGGCAGTGGGGATCGGCTGCGCTGCGAAGCCCAAGGGACCACCTTGCGTCTCTATCGGATCCCCGCCGGGTCCACGACGGACACCCTGGTGCTCACGACGACCGATACGGAGTTTACGAGCGGCCGCGCAGGCCTCGTGTTCTGGATGAACACCGGCGGCACCCCCACTAACGCGACGGCGGACGACTGGGCGATGGGCGGCTTCGGAACGGCTCCGCCTGCTGCGGCCGTGACCTTCGATGCCGTGAGCAGTTCCGCCACCGGCAACACGACCAATGCCATCACCTGGTCCCACACCGTCGGGAGCGGCGCGAATCGCGTGCTCGCCGTCTGTACGCAAGCCCGGGATACGGTAGCGGGCGATGTCGCCGTCACCAGCGTCACCGTCAATGGTGGCATCCCACTGACGAAAGCCCGTTCGGATGTGCGCACCGATTCAGGCCTGGCGTTAGGAACCGAGCTCTGGTATCTGGTGAACCCGGCGATGGGACCGAATACGATCACGGTGACGTGGGCGGGCGCACTCTCCAGCTATGGCGTCGGGTCCTCCACAAGTTATGCCGGCGTGGATCAAGCCGCCCCAGTGGATGCGACCGCGGGCAATGGCGGCAGCGGCACGACGCTTTCGGCGCAGATCACTACGGGAACCCCCCATGCGGTGATTACGGATTGTGCCATTGCGCAGGCGAACGGCATGACGGTAGGCTCCGGACAAACCACTCGGGTCAACCGCCTCACCACGGGCACCACTGATGCGGTCGGAGTTTCAACCGTGAACGACAAAGCGGTAGCTGGATCGGAGACGATGGACTGGACCCAAGTGGACGCCCAAAACTGGGTGAGCAGCGTCGTTTCCTTCCGGCCGGTACCCTGACCGGCTGATCGTCAGTTCGAGTCCCTGACGGCTCGCCACACATCTTCAACGAAGTCCGAATCGAAAATCCGGAATGCCGACCCGGTCGCGAACCTCACAGAGCCCCCGCACCAGGAATCTGCCTTGAGTTCATGAGCAGGATTCTACACAGATCCCGTGGTCCCGTGTTATGGGGAGCGTGACAAACGGGTAGGGAGTCTTTTGGCGGATCAGCTGGAAGACGGTGCATGGCTATTCCAACCGAACGACAATGCCCTCGTCCGCGCCGAGCTGAAACCGGTCGGCGGTCCAACGTGCCATATCCCGTTGCGGATCGGTAGACAGGATGAGTGTCCCGTTACGCCCATATATGGGAAGCGACGTCGAGAGCGTGATGGTCTGCACCCGTGCGCTGAAGTTGACCGCGATGAGGATGGCTTCTGTCTGGTCTTCCGTTTGGAACAGCCGTTGATAAAGCAGGCACTCCTTCGGGCCGGCGTCAACCGGCTGGTAGATCCCCGCCGTGAGTGCCCGCGATTCCTTCTTCAACCACTATTCAGATGCGGCTGAGCCCTGCTCCGGAATCCCCGCGGCTGCCACGTAGAGAGAGATCTCGCCGATGCCGTCGATGCCGTCGATGCCGAGCTCCTTTTCAATCTCCGTATCGAGCTTGGCGGAAGAGGTGAATGGCGCGAGACCAAGGTGAGTGCACACGAGATGAAACGTTTGGCCGAGGTGTCCGGCATCGAGCAGCAGGACGCGGTAGGCATGGTCGTGTTTGTACTTCCACATGCTGCGCTCCACCATGGCGGTCATAAAGAAGACGACCGGCGCGTTGCGAAACCATGGTTGTCCGGCCATGAGCCGCACAAGACGATCCCGGGAAAGTGGAGCGTGTAAGTACTCAAGGGCATGTCGCCTGACCGAGTAATGGTAGAGACCGGCCGGAATACCTTCCACGTGACGAATGAGCGGGTAGACCTCGATCGGGTGCCTGGCTCCACCCGAAGGCGACGTCTTGAGGATGTAGGAGCCCACCGGGCTTTGAATCTCATGCGTGCGGCCCCACGTCCAGAATAGCAGGGTGCCGAGTTGCTTCCGCGTCAATGGCCGGCGCGAAAACCGCCGGCGTGTCCGGCGCCGGCGTAGCACATCCCAAAATTCTCCCGCAGCACCATCGCATGCATCAAGGCGCGTCAATGGCCGGCGTGGAAACTCCTTGTATGCTGATGGAGGCGGCACGCGTCCGGCATATTGTGCGAGGCTTCGTCGTTGGACGGCGAGATCCGGCTCATAGGGAACTCGTTGCGTCACGAAGTGGAAAAACCGGCTACTAGGTCCCCACTCCCACGACTGCTCGAGATGAGCGTCCCGCCGTTCGGGTTCAGAGCCTTCAACCACCAGCAGTCCTTGCCGAAGCAGTCTCTGGAGAATCGTGTTTCCCTTTGGGAGGGCGGCGAACGCCCGCTGACAGACACGGAGGGATATACCATTCTTGAGGGTCGTCAATACGTGGAGGACCGGCAACGATACCGTGGTTTGGGTCCGCGCAAGATAGTTCTCAAGCACGAACTCGTCGTTCCGCCAGTACCCGATAAGGCAACTCGCCCGCCGGATCCTCGGAGCGCGTAGTCTTGCGCCGTGCCGCCGATCCCCTAGGCGCAGCAAGTATCGCTCCAGTAGGCGCAGCTTGCGACCGGGAGACGCGCCTTCCCAAGCGTGCCGCATCTGAAATCAATCTGGAACGGAACTTTTGGATTGAAACGGCCGCCTTTGGGCTTAAAGTTTCTCATCAGCTCGGCAAACTGCTCTTCGGTGAGATTGATGGAGATCTTTTGTTTTGCCGCCATCTTCTTGACCATCTTCGACGCCTGTTCGCCGGGGAGTTGTTTTCCTCCAGGCGCGGATTTGGAAGCCCGTTTCGTTGGTCTGGATGTCTTGCGTTTCCTTTGTGCCATGGTCTGCCTCCAGGTTATGAGATGTGTCGCGAGACGGAAGGGCTGCTATCGCGGCGTGAGGCACCCTCGTTCACAACGGTAGAAAGTATTGTAAGAGAGCCAGCGCGCCGAGTAGACTCGCAGTCACGGCCGGTTGTTGAAATATGTTGTTAAAAGCGCCGCGCCTGATATTTCTGACTTCGTCAATCATCAATTGAAGCTGGTCTGCACGATGAGTCTGGTCCTTTCCACGGCCCTTTTCAGAAATAAGAAGCTCATTCATCTCATGGATGGCAATAGTGCGAGCTTGTTCCGCAGCTCTTTTCAGCAAAAGCGCCGTTGCCAGAATGAGGAGCGCATTGAGCGTGAGGACGACGATGAGTGGCACCGGAAAATCCCAGTTATCGAAGTATCGATTTCTTGCCGAGAGGACAACCACAAAAACAATGAACGGATAGACAACCGTGCCTCCGATCACGCTGGTGCGGTCGGCGATGAACTGAATATCCAGCCATTGCGTTAACAACTGTGGTGGAACATTGAGGTGTTTTGCGTGCTTCTTCAGTGCGCCCCAAGGCCACTTTGTTGGATGGGCAGTAATATGTTCAATCAGCGCAATGCAGCGCCGAACAAGATCAAAAACCCACAGACTCAGAAGCACGGAACAGACAATAGTGAGTATAAGTAGTCCTATATCCACCCTGCAGCTCACTGCTCCTCGACAAGGACGGAGCGGTGGCTCAACCTGTAGAAAGAGTAAGGACCCAAAAATAAGATAGGCCAAAAAAAGTAGGCCGATACGGCAAAAGGCATAACAAGGTTGCCCTGATAGAAGGTACTTCCTCCACGCAATCTTGGCGTTAACGGAAGGCTGGGGTGAAGGGATTGGTTTCGTGTTAACCCAGCGGTTCACCGAGCGCCACAACTTCATTTGAAACGGCCATGATTTCAGCTGCCCTAATGCCTGGCGGTACGAAGGGGATAAACCTGCCATCCGACCCGCGCTTTTCGTACCAGCAGGAAGGCTCTTCTCAGTGCCTGTGAGATATTTCACTCTGATGGCGTCACGATTCAGGCGTAAGTCGCCTGCTCCTTTGACAAAGAAGCTCACGGCCAATGCGATGCCAATCAATCGAATAACTTCGGTTGGCCAAATGCTCACAGAGTCGGTTACAGAGAAAGGTTCTGCCTCATTCTTATCCAACAGCAGTAAGTACCGAACAAGCCGAACCAGCAGATAAGGTGCTAGAACAGTGACGAACGCGACAAGTGCAACGCGAAAAGACCGCTGACCTTTCGCCCATGCCTGCACCTTTTTCAGCAGTGAATCGACTCGGACCCACAGTGGGCGGACCACAAGGACTAGGACTAATCCCAATGAGAGAGTCAGCATTGCCGCGACATCCAAGAAGCCGAAACGGTGATTCTTAATGGTGATACCGAAGGCCTGCCCTCCCCAGGTCATGGCTCTGGGCGCGACATTGGGGCGATCGGGATTAATGGGGAGAGCCTGAACCGCCGTACAGGTCGGCTTGCGATCGACACTGATGTCGACAGGTCCCCGCCGACCGATCTCATAGAGTTTTGGCGCCGTATCTCTTGAGAAGGTCTTCGTACTATCCTTGAGCATCAAACACCCGTTACCATCTTTATCTTGCAACCAGCCGACAGCCTGGAGCGTGCTCAAATAGAGCGCAGTTTGGTATCCATCACGAAATGGAGCAATGCTGACATGCAATTGCTGACTCCACTGGTTACTGAGTTGAACGTCATAGTGTGACGCAACCAAGAGATTGCGAGTCCATTCAAATTCGCTTTCATGCCACAGTCGAGCATCGAGATCCGTCGTAAAGAAGATGGCATTGGGTAGCCGCCTGCGGAGTGCCTGTAGCAACAACAGCTTGTCATACACGTCTGAACCGAGGATGCCGATGGCCCTAAACGTCGACTTCCCCTCTTGAAAGTTGAGGTCATTGTCGGATTTAATTCTGTCGGCTAGACGTATCGCATAATCGAACTGGCTGGAACCTTCGGGACGTTCCTTTGTGCCGTTCTTGTAATTTGGCGATGAGGCATCTCTCCGGCCCGCCTGGAGCTCTTGGGATTGTTTCTTTTCCTTGCGCTCATCCCCCAGAACTTCGCCATCGAGTCCATTGAGATATGTGTAGGTGACGACTGAGCATGGCCAGTTGTGGGGACCATTTTGTATGTGTGTGAATGCAGCCTCAAAATCGCGTGCATACCCCTTTCTGACGGAGAGAGAGGCCGCAAAAGTCGCCGGCAATACTCTCCCATATAAGGTATCTGCCTCGGAGATGAGCGCGATGGTGTCCATAGACCGTGTGCATTCAGCTGGAGCGTAAGAACTGTCCGGGTTAAGTCCAACAAAGTCTCGATTTGCCAGCTCAGCAAGCAGTGCATCTGCGAGGACATGATCTGAGCCGACGGTACGTATGAAAGTCATGCCTCGTTTTTTGAGCGAGGCGTCGGGCGTCGTGAGTTGCTGCAATTCTTGGCAGCGAAGCGATGCCTGGCCCAACGATTCAAAATGAAAGATGCGCGGATGGGTAGTCGCACGATATGAGAACAGTGTCATCCCATTGAGAGCGCTCCATTCCAGATCTGGATCACACGCTGCTTGTTCGTGCATCCCAAAAAGAGTCGTGGTAGTTCTTGGACCGATGAGTTTGAGGTTGAGGTTGGCCGGATCGAGCCCTTGACGAATTGCTCGCTGAACTTGGATCATCGTTGCAAAATCGGATTCCGGCACCCAAACGACGAGCACATTTTCAACGGAGTCGTGATTCCTGCCTGTATGCACATTCCGATACAGTTCATAGGGTACGAGTGTCATGCCCGCGACAAAATAGCCAATGGTCGTGCTGTCGTCGGGAGTGAACCCGGCGGTATTTAGCGCAACGCTAACTGTGTATCGGACGCGCAGCCGCTGTTCGGCGTCTTCGGCGTTCGGACTCCTCTCTAGCATCACAAGGAGCACCGTAGCCTTTTCTACACCAAAATGGCCTGGCCGTACGCGTATCCTGTCTTCCAATTCTTGAAGCGCCCAGGGGTCTTCTATCTTCTCCAAGCGCTTCGTGTGCTCCTCGATCACCGCAAAAGGATCCTGCCACAAACGTGCGGGTACTCGTGCCTGTAATGAATCCGGCGGCAACGTGGGGCCCTGATCCGGTCGACTGCTCTTCAACGGTGATTGACTGAGCCATATCCCCCCGAGCGCGAGCATGACCGCGATGAGACTTGCTATTGGAAGCTGGGAATGTTCTTTTTCAGCCGGCATAACGGCGTCTAAAATGGTCGGTGCGTAGCGCGAGCTTTGAACGCTACAAAGCGCAATCGTTTACAGTGGTGAATCCGGCGGCCATCTTTCTTAGGCGCCCTAGTATTCGCGATCGACACTCCTCACCGATCGCGTCGTCCCACTTGGCGTCGCAAACGCCTGTTTCTTGAGCCAAGACGCCGGGAACGCTGATGGCGATGAATGAAGGTGCAAACGACGCTAGTACTGTGAGCCAGATGCGCAGGCGCATTGAAGCTCCTACGTGAATCGGACTAAGTACACTCCTCTCATAGCAGCAAACATTGAGCCATAGTGGTGTATCGTTATTTCCGCCAAACAGGCAGGTTGACAGTGTGGTGCTGAATCTATTTTGTCTGCAACAGGATCATATTGGATTCACTCTTCACGCCCTGCGGAAGGAGAAAGATTCACGGGCGACCTTTGCCATTTGTCTCTGGATCTCTCTGCTGGATCTCTCTGAATAGCAGACCGCGTCTAGAACGACCTCAATAGTTCTTTTCACGATCATCTCCGCAACCACATTCCCCTCAGTCAACAGCGCGTGGCATCAAAGTTGATGAGTGCTTCTCATGGTTTTGGGGAGAAGCACGCAGCATAGGTTTGTTCATTCGCCTGCCGTTTAGAAAATCGCTGCTGAAACGGGAAGGAGGACGTATGCCGGTCGTCAATTTTGCAAGAGCCAGGAACGCCCGTGATTTTCGGACCTTCGATGTACGGACGGACGATACCGATGGGCGCGACTACATCTTCGAACCGAGCCTCACATTGCTCCCCCCGGAAAAGCGTCCCCTGCGGGGAATCCCCGTGCTGGATCAAGGAGAAGAAGGAGCCTGCGTAGGCTTCGCGCTGGCCACCGTGATCAATGTCAGCATGCGCCAACGATTGCAGCACGGCCAAAAATTCGACCCGGTGAGCGCACGGATGCTCTATGAAATCGCCAAACGCTACGATGAGTGGAAAGGCGAGCATTACGATGGAACCAGTCTGCGCGGCGCGATGAAAGGATGGCACCATCACGGTGTCGCTTCCGAGGGAGCCTGGACCTCAAAGGGGAGATACAACCAAAGGAAGGGCCTCTGGATTGTCGATCGTGCCTTCACGATCGAGCGGGAGGAAGAGGCCAAGAAGCGTCCGATCGGGGCGTATTATCGAGTGATCGACAGCGATGTGGGCCACTTGCAAGCCGCGATCTTGGAAGGCGATGCCGTCTTGGCATCGGCTTGGGTCCACGATGGGTGGGATGCGCGGATTCTCGCAAAGTCGAAGGGAAGAGGATATCCGGCCATTCCGTTCAACAGACGTGCGAGGGGCTTGCATGCCTTCGCGATCGTGGGATACAGGGCCGATGGATTCATCATCCAGAATTCATGGGGAAGCAAATGGGGGAAGAGCGGGTTGGCGCTCTTGCACTATGACGACTGGATGGAGCATCGGCAGGATGCGTGGGTCGCCAGGCCCGGCCCTGAGACACTCGACCACAACAAGAAGCCGACCATCTTCGTCGTCGCATTCAGCGGCATGCCTGCGACTCCAGGCAAAGATGCGAGTGTCAGAAGTTCAGGCAATGGATTGGATCTGAAGAACCCTGATGTGCTGTCGTACATGATCAACACGGATGACAGAGGAGCGCTGTCGGACAGCGGCGCGCTCACGACAAGTCCATTGCAATTGCCGGCCATGGCCGCCAAGGTCCTCTCCTCACCGGTATTATCTGACGGCTATCACCATGTGATGTTGTACGCCCATGGTGGTTTGAATTCAGAAACGGACGCCGCCGGTGTGGCGGATCGATTGTGGGGCCTGGCGCAAGGTCAGGGCTTGTGCCCGTTCTTCTTTGTGTGGGAGAGCAGTTGGGATGAATCTCTGTTGGGGTATTTCAAGAGTGAGGACGATCAAAGAGGACCGGCTGGATTCAGCCTGAGCGATGCCTGGGACAAGTTCAAAGACAAACTCGGGAAGGCCGTTGAAGGCGGGCAAAGATGGATAGGAGAACAATTGGCGCCCACTGTCCGCACGGCGTTCTGGAATGAAATGAAGGGACGGTGCCAGGGAGCGTCACGCCCGAAAGGCGGTGCGGCACTGTTCTTAAATGAGTTATATGCGGCGATAGGGACGACCCCGAACGAAAAGTACAAGATTCATTTGGTCGGGCATAGTGCGGGATCGATCTTTCATGGATTCTTGTACGAGCAAGCGCTGGAACCCGCGCTGCACAATCTGCCTAACGCAGAGTTGACATCGATTCACTTCCTTGCCCCCGCGATCACGGTAGATCGAGCCACGCAAGTGTTCAATTCAGGCGGGACAGCCGTTCCCCAAGCGCGATTTTTTGTCTATACGTTGTCCCCTCAAGCGGAAGAGTCGGACAGCATCACGATTTACCCCAGTTCCCTCCTGACCTATGTTGCGGACTGCTTGGAAAACAGACAGTGGCGTGTCCCCGTGCTCGGCATCAGAAAGGATTTTCTCGCTGCTCCGGTGACGTTTGCGGTCGACGTTCCTGCGACGGAGTCGCATCGGCATGGCGAATTTACCGATGCGGGTCATGAGACAGATGAGGTCATTGAAGCAATCGGGACACGTTTGTATTGACCATGCGATATGCTGTTTAAACCCTGAACACGGAAGTTAAAGTCCGCGACGGCCAACACCTCTGCTGCTGTAAGGCAGCATCCTGGGAAGAAGGTTGAAGAGATTTATCCGGCGACGTCCATCGTGATACATCGATGAAGAGGCACCGGGACGAGCCCTGGGATTACGAATTCACCTGGCCGTACATGGTCTACACGTCTCGTTTGTCAGATGCTTCACGCGGGAATGGAATCAGTTGAGAGATGGGCGACGAAAATCTTTGTTGCTCTGAAAGTGAGATCAGCCTATGCGTGTGATCTCAAGTGCCAGGGGAGCAGGATACGTCGAAGCAGCGGCCTGCTCTGGTTAAGAGTTATTTCGGAAGGGGACCAACGTCAAAACCAGAACTTCTCCCTTTGCTCGTGTCTCGTTGACTGGGAAGCTTACAGGCAGCCTACTCATTGTTTGACATCATCTACCCAGCAGAAAGGGCACCAGTCCGTCTTGAGCCAATTCAGGCACCCGCTGTCTAGATGTTTCTGAGACTTCAACCACAAGAATCACGGACTTCTTATCCTGTGAGGGTAGAATTGCCTTCAGGGTAGTGTCGATTGATTGAGGGTTTACTAGGTTGGTCTCGATTAATTGAGGGCTCTGTTCCGTGCTTGGATTTGATGCAGGTTTGTTGGCCTTCTTATCATCGTGGTTGGGTTTAGATTTTGTACCGCCCTTGCTGGGCTGATTCCGTACTTCAGCTCCCGCACTTAGGGATTTGTCAGGCTTGGCAAAGCCGATCCGCATTCCTAGCTCAAGTCCCTCCGCGTAGTCAATCCTGACCGAAACGGGGACAAGTACTAAACCTGATGTTGGTGGAGCGAATGGTTTGGCGACTGAGTTTTTCGTGGAAATAGGTTTGTCTTTTTCAATGGACTGGAGGGTGTATCTGCCCAAGACCGGTGAAACGGTTGGAAAAAAGGTGGGGACTCGTTCGGGAAGATAGTCGAGTGTGAGCTGCACATGTTCTTGATCGAGGCGCAATCCTGACGGTAGATCACTTTTCGCGACTACATACCATTGAAGGTGGTTGGAATTAGAGCTCCTATGATCGCTGGCTTTCCATAAATTGAACAAAAGAGCACAGAAGAGAGATAGGGCTATAAAACTGTGGAAGCTAGAACTTAATCTGACAGTCAGCTAGAGTCCTCCCTCTTCACGAAAGGAGCGAGGACCATGACGACGGAACAAAAGATCATTAAGACGAAAGTCGGCGTGCTGGAACTGGCGAAGCAGCTCGGCAATGTCTCCAAAGCCTGCCAGCTGATGGGGTATAGCCGCGATAGTTTCTATCGATTCAAGGAATTCTACGAGACCGGCGGCGAGGCCGCGCTTCAAGAGATTTCGCGGCAGAAGCCGCTCCTCAAGAATCGGGTGGCACCCGAGGTGGAACAGGCCATCGTGCAGATCGCTATTGAGCAACCCGCGTGGGGACAAGCCCGCGTGGCGAATGAACTGCGCAAGCAGGCGCTGTCCATCTCCCCAGCGGGCGTGCGCTGTATCTGGCTCCGCCATGATCTCGCAACGATGCGGAAACGCTTAAAGGCACTGGAAGCGAAGGTAGCCCAAGCGGGACTGGTGCTTACCGAGGCCCAAGTCGTGGCGCTGGAGAAGGCGACGGCGGACAAAGAGGCCCACGGCGAATTTGAGAGCGAATGTCCCGGCTACTGCGGCGCGCAGGATACGTTCTACGTCGGCACCTTGAAGGGCGTCGGCCGCATCTACCAGCAAACCTTCATCGATACCTACAGCAAGGTGGGATTTGCGAAGCTGTACGACCGCAAGACGCCGGTGACGGCCGCGGAATTGCTCAATGATCGGGTCTTGCCGTTCTTCGAGCAGCATGCCATTCCGCTGAACCGTGTGCTCACGGATCGCGGCACGGAATACTGTGGAACTCCGGAGCGCCATGAGTACGAACTCTATCTGGCCGTGGAGAACATCGATCATACGCGCACCAAGACGCGGCATCCCCAGACCAACGGGATCTGTGAACGGTTCCACAAGACCATGTTGAACGAGTTTTACCGCGTGGCGCTCCGCAAGAAGATCTATCGAACGCTGGAGGACCTCCAGGCTGACTTGGATGCGTGGATCCAGGAGTACAACGAGCAGCGCCCCCACCAAGGGCGCTGGTGCTATGGCAAGACACCGATGCAGACGTTTCTCGATAGTGTGCCACTGGCCAAGGAGAAAATGTTAGCGGCCTAAACCCGGTGAGGACTCGCTGTCTGTCAGATGAAGTCGTGAGTTATACATATAAACAGATTTCTCATGTCTCTGGACATTATCATTTGCTCCCCCTACGGAGCTTTGACAGAATCGTTGTCCAGAATGATTGTCCTTTGGTATTGGACTCAGTTCGGTGCTGTTCGTCGCACTGATTGTTGGTCTCCTTGACTAATTCAGCGTGGGTATTGATCTGACCATAAGCTAGAAGGCGACTGAGGTTCTTCCACTTTGCAGCTTCGTTTGGTTGTCTTACAATAAGGTGTTCGGCCAATTTGCCTCTAAATAAGTCGAAGCTAGCCCTTACTAAGTCGCCATACTGTATTGTGACTAGAACTCCCAGCCTATAATAGACTGCATAGCTAATGATCAGTGCGATTGCCATGAGCATCGCCCAAAACTGTAAATTGAACCAGAGCCATGGTCCGCCTGTAATGGCCGCTACTGCGTATAGTACGCCAAGGGTCGCCATTACTAGACAGAAGTCCAAAATTATCTTCGTTTCTGACAGTTTTTTTGCGAATGCTTCAGGGATGAAGTATTGCAAATGAGGCCACATCACAGTTCCCTCAATGCCATAACGAAGAAACGGATATGCATAGTATGCTTCAACGACATTACCCAACCTCGTGCCACGGATAGATTCCCTGGGGCCAAAATCACGATCTAGCTGAAATCTCATGTTGATGATCTCGGCTTCCTCTTCTTTAGCTTTACGCTCGAGGAATTGCATGGTGTCAGCGTAAAGTCTTTCTAGCCTCCCATCCACCTTGCTGCCCTTGAACGCAAGGATGATTGAAGACGTTAGCACTTCCTCCGCGATGCTCGGGTCAGCTGCCTTGCGAAGCTTAGCCATGTGTTCCTGAAGTTCCGCGTACGACTCCGTTGACATGGTATTGGAGGATTTATTCCAAACGGCCTGTAAATTCTTCACGAAAGACCCGATAACAGGCTGCCATTGAGCGAGCCGATGCGCTTGGGCAAACTTATAATCAAAACTGTTTCTGCTTCGCCACTCACCAAGCATGATGAGAGGAGTGAAAGGACCCTTTACCAAGCCGCTCCACATTCGAAAAATTGCGACACGTAGTCCGCTGACAATGTAGGCAAAGACGATCGTCCCAGTGAACGCGACTATCGTCACAACGATCTTCTGAGTTTGTGTCCAACCATCGACCCAAGCTAGAGATCCCTCGAACCCTACTACTCCGCCGAGCGTAGCTACAAGACATGCAATAAAGACAATGGTTGGCAGGAGAGAAGCAAACAGGTAGTCCTTATCAAGCAACCCCTTAATTTCGCCAAACAGTGCTTGAATCATATAGTCTACTCAGGTACAGGGTACGGACACACACGGCAATAGGTTCTAGGTTCGTTATTCGGGTGAGAACCATCAGGATTCGTACAGTAGTAAACGTGAGGGGGGGTATGAATTTCACTAATTAGCTCTTTCGGTAGGACAAAACCAGCCAACCTTCCTCCTTCAACGACTTGGACGATAAGGTGTCGGTAAGCTTGTAGGTTGTCACTGTGCTCTCCGGCCGCGACAACTTGTTTTGCAACTGGAATCATAGAGAGATCAACGCTTGGGTTTCTGATTAAGTCGATGACGGCCTGTTGCTCAAGGCCTTTCCAGCTTCCCGTTTCGACTAGGTTGGTAATTATTTGATTTGCCGAAATATACCCTTGTGCCTTGCCTGATTCGGTAAGAATAAACCCGCTTGTTTCTCCGGAGATCTTGGACAGGACATCGGTCAAAGGTGTTGTCCCCTCGATAGTTCGAGATTGTCTTACAGGAAGGAACCCCTCATCGTCACAAATGTTCATGGTTGCTCTCCCTCCTTCATTCTTCCACGAGATAACCACTAGTTCCGCTCTTCTCCAAGCCGCCTTCTTGGCCAGGCTTTGCCGCGAAGATGGATGCAATGCGACGAATGCTAAGGATCTCCGGAACCATCCTCGCTCAATGGGATCCATGCTTTCTCAAAATGCAAGGTGCAGTCCTCAGTCGAACCCGAGTTTGACAGTGTCAGCCCATATGATGTGGTCCACGAGCTTGTTGTCCAGGGAGTTTTGAACTTTGATTCTCTCCAGAATCTCTTTGAGTAGGGCATCTGTATCGTTGCTCCTTGTCACCTCATCCCAAATCCGTGGCATTGTTACCTCCCTCTACTCCTTCAGTCTTGATAGCCGTGCTTCGTTTTCATCACGTCTTTTAGGGTTTGCAGCCGTTGTGCAGTACCCGGGGGTGCGGATGATGTAAAGCTTGCTCCTAGCTGTTTGAGAAAAGCATCATTGGCAGTTCCTTCGGGCACTAACTTCAGTTTAACTGCTTCGTCAATGAACTCCTGTTTCTTCGTTGAGTCGGACTCAGCATTATAAGCTTTGGCAATCCATTCAATCAGCGGCTGCTTCAATTGACGATCAGCAGCTTGTATTTTGAATTCGGCTTCCTTTATGTCTTTGTAGTCTTGTATGAGGAGTGGTCCAAGAACCTCTCGAACACCTGGGTGGCTTGCAAGGAGGGTTGCAGCGGATCCCGTTGCAAACGTTTGTCCTACTCTTAGGCCCGAATCATCCTGCGTAGTCACTTTTGCTTTTGCGTGCGCTGTCGCAATCAGTGAGGCGAGGGTGACTTTTCTTTCTGCCGGAATATTGTCCGATACGCGAGTCTCGCTTTCGATGAGTGGAACATAGGCGAGTTCCTTTCTCTTGAATCCTATAGAGACTGATCGAGGAAGTTCGCTCCCACCCCATTCGACATGAAGCCCAAAGTTGGTATCGGTTCCGAAAAAGTATCTTTGCCGCTCAGACGATGAAGTAAGAAAAAACCAAAGGGACGCCCAAAAGCCATGAGGAACTTTGTCATCCAAAGTTGTCCCGATCGTACCTTCCATGGTTGGTTGCGTGACTTTAGTAACATCAGGGTTGGATTTTTGGCTGAAGACGTAACGTTTGTCGTCCGTTAACGCGGCTGCCATAACCAAAGCAGCATCTCCTGTCGCAAAAGAATGACTCGAGCCTAACGAGAGAGCCGCTGTATCAGTAGCGACGGTTGTAAGAACCGGTAGTACTCGCCCATCCTTGAACGCTGGCGCCAGGACAAATTCTTCTCGAGCATATCCAATGTCAAGAGACGGAGGTTCAGTGTCAGCATCAACTGCCACTTCTGTTTTCGTAACAAAAAGGACGCTGTTCAAACCGACCCCGCATCCAGGCAGACATATTCCCAGAACAAACAGGATGCTCACTAAGTAGCTCCTGTACCTCATCATGCGTTCCCTCCCTCGGCACTTAGTCAGCGGGGGTCTTCGGATAAACAGGCTTCAATTCCCACATCATGATTGCTCCAGTCTTCTGATCCTCTCCACGATTAAGTAAAATTTGAACAACTCCATCATCCAGAGCTCGCCCAACTAGCTGGTGAGACCCTGCATAACCTAGGCTTACCCCAGGACTCACCGGACCCATTCGCCAGTCAAAACCAAGATTGTCCGTATCGACCAACGTTACTCGCGAAGAAAGTGCCTCAGTGAAATACAGAAGTCCTCTCTCGACCTTTTGTGTTTGATGCTCCTTAGTGGGCGTGTGCCGATAGTATTTCACTACCTCATCGGGTAGTTCTTCCGATCGTTCGATTGTTCTAAATTGAGGAACAAGGCCTGTGATCCACTTAGCTCCAAGAGAGACTCCTCTGTCAGGGCCCGAAAGCCGTAGATCAATGCCGAAGCTTAATCGCTTCAGTTGGATTCCGTACTCCCAATAAGTAATCTCATAGGCCATCAGCCCTAAGTGGTGCTCCACACCGTTGCTGTCACGCCATTGGAGTGACGTACACCCAGATCCCGCCACTAACATCAGCGACAACAAGACTCTAACCCAGCGCACACACATAGACCTAGCCAGCCTGGGATTGATCAAGACGGACCCAGAAGTAAGGTAAAGTCCGGATCCCCATAGAACACTTCCAGGTCATCGTCCTCTGAGCCTGGGGACTTTGCTGGATCATTCTTATCCCATACCATATGGATGAGTGGTCTCAGGCTGGGCTCGAGCTTGAGGGCTTTTCGAGTTGCATCCAGCGCCTTCTGTCTAATCTGTTTCATCTCCGCTTCTAATGCCTGAAGTTGCTCTGTATGTCCTTGTAGATCCGCGCTCTCCTTTTGGGTCTTCTTTGCCCTGTACTGTTGCCCATATGCGAACCCTAAATACGCTTCAATGAGTGGGCTTGGATTCTTAGGTTCCTCGGTGAGGTAGCGCAATGCGTACTCGATCGCATCCTCATAGTTGTCATACAAACTGTTGAACACGATTCCTTCATAAAGTTTTCGTTTCGCTTCCTTGGGCGTTGACTCATTTACCTTTTCCAAGGCTTTCTCATACTCGATGCGGGCTTTTGTGTATTGCTTTGTCTCACGAAGCACTTCTCCAACTTTGACTGCAGTTTTCACATCTTGCGTGTTCAGGTCCGCGAAATACCCTTCATCGGCTAACTTGAAGGCACCTGCCAGGAACAACCGTGTGAGCAGGTATCCGGAAAAAAATCCCCAAACTGAGAAGTTGATGATTACCCCAAGAACAGCTAGTTCACTATTTCCCAAACTCTTCTGGAATTGAGTTCCACCCTTGTGGAGGATCGTGGGGATGTTTTGAAGTTGGACTAACCCAGCGCCGACAAGAAGTTTTGTGAGCCAATCCGATATTTCTTCAAGGTTTGTATTAACCGTCTGACGGCGAACGTCCGTAATTGCCGCCTTACCGGTCGCTACGTCAATGGTGGGAAGCTGTCCTTTGTCTTTGTTGTTTGATGTATCTTTGGCAAGCGTTCGGGGAATTCCGAACAGAAAACCAAGGAGCCCACCGCTGCTGGCCGACGCGATCGCAAGTAGGAGACCGTGTGAAAAGACGTTCCACCCTGAACTCATACATTGGTCCGCTGAATAACAAATGGATAATGAAAAGAGTAGGAGTGCACTTGCTCCGACGATCAACCATATGAGAAGCGAGACTCCAGTCCGGATCAGATTGCGTGTGAGCAACTGCTCTTGGATTTTTACTTGCGGAGGTAATGACTCCTCTAAAGCGGCGTTGCCTAACAGGGCGAACAGTGACTGGACCATTGTTCTCTCGGATAAAAATTACTAGCGGTGCGGAATCGAGTCTTGCAACCGCCCATCCGTGACAATTGCTGCACTTAGGAAAATGGGCCTTCGCTCAGCAGTCAAGCTTTGCATCAGATAACCATCTTCAACTGGCCATCTTAGGGTATGGAGTTACGTCCTATCATCTAGGTGCACACAGCCCTACTGGCTCTAGCGCCATTCATTGCAATCAAACACTTCGATGTGAAGTTGGGAGCAAACATCGGACCGCGGTCGATTTGCGTGTTTATTGAGGGATTGCCATGAGGATGACTGCTGCAACAGAATCAATTTGAGCTAACACAGAATCAAAATAGATTCACTTTGGAATGAAGTCAGGGTAGAGAGCTGTATTTTGTTTTGGACGGCTCTATAAGAGGATGTGGCTACAGGCAGATTACGGCACAAGGGCAGCCACGGCAGCGCTCGCGAAGACGACGGCAAAGGTTACGCCATGGAAGTACACTGCGAGCGCACGATGGCTGCTCGCTGATTCGGTATCTATGAGCCTGTACGACATCGACCTCGTCACCATCGACGGAAGGCCGCAGAAGATGGACGTCTACCGCGACAGGACGTTGCTGATCGTCAACGTCGCGAGCGAGTGCGGTTTCACGCCGCAATATGCGGGACTGCAAGCGCTCTACGACAAATTCAAGGACAGAGGATTCGTCGTGCTCGGGTTTCCCTGTAATCAGTTCGGGCACCAGGAGCCGGGCGGTGAGGCGGAGATCGGGCAGTTCTGCGCCAGGAACTACGGCGTGACCTTTCCGATGTTCGCCAAGATCGACGTAAACGGCGCGAATGCGCATCCGCTCTACCGGTATCTCAAGTCCGAAAAGCCGGGGATTCTCGGCACCGAGGCGATCAAGTGGAACTTCACCAAGTTCCTCCTCGGCTCAGACGGCACGGTGCTGAAACGCTATGCGCCGAGCGACAAGCCGGAGGCGATCGAGGCCGACCTGGCGGCGAAGCTGTAGGCGCCTCGGAGTCTCTGCACTGTTGTAAGACGCTCTGCTGAGGTGAGCGATGTCGCGGCTCCGGTCATTGCTTCTTGGCCCCGAGGGGCTGTGGGCGTTGGGCGGAGTCGATGATCACGACTCACGCAATTCCGGTTTAATGGCCGCGCCGCCATGGTGTCTGCGTCAGCTGGCCGACCATACCGGGTGTTATATTGTCTCGCAGGCAGAGGTCCGAGCCCCAGGATGGAGGCGGGAGATGATAGGAGCAACATCTGCGCGGACGCCAGGTGCCATGATGGCTCTCGGGAGCGTAGTCGCGATCCTGACGTTGACCGCCTGCGAGAGCACGCCCAAGTGGGTTAAAACCGGGGTCTACACGGGATCGGACGCCAAGGCTTTTTATAGTACGGGAGAAGTCATGGGGATCCGAAACGAACCCCTCGCCTGGGATGTCGCCGAGAATCGGGCGCGGGCCCAGATGGTGAAGATTCTGTCGACGTATACCGCGTATCTGATGCGGGATTATGCGGCGTCGACCGTGGGGTCTGATCTGAAACGGACGGCTGAGGAGCAGCATGTTGAAGAAGCCACAAAAACGTTTGCCGCCGCGACCCTGAATGGGGTGCGACCTGTCGATCGATATAAAGACGAAAAGAAAGGGATTTACTACGTCGTCGTCAAAATGGAGCTTGAGGATGTGAAAGACATGATCGTGCAGTCAAAGGAACTGAACAGTCAGATGCGAGATTATGTCCGCAAGAATGCTGATCGGGCTTTCGAGCGGCTCGAGAAGGAAGAGCAGAAGCGGGAAGCATCGGCGCAGAAACCGAACCAATAACGTCGTTGTCCACAGCCACCTTCAGTGAGTGCGTCCAGCCACATTGGGCAAAGGGTTTCATGTTCTCTCCGCGTCAGCCCTCTGTACGACGGGGTTCTGCCAGCCATAGCATTGAACTCAGCCTTTCTATCAGGGGAATGCTCTCAGAGCGTGAAGGCATGAGACAACGTTGCTGACACCTTCTGGTTCTCGACCTGCGTTCGCCTTCCGGTGATGGCTAGGCAGCGCCTCGTATCAGGACATTCCATAGAACCGCCGAGAGGTACAGCCCGACGCCGAACGCTGTATGGGTCATCAAGCTTTTCAGCCTGGCTTGAGTCGGATTCGGCGCGTTCGCTGACGCGAGTCCGAGCCCCAAGGCCGGCTGCACAACACAATACGGAATGAGCACCGTCCCGACACCAACCAGCAAGGCAGGTAAGAGAGAGGGATGGAGCCGCAGAAATGTTTGCGTGCGTGAACGTGCCGGTCAGCATCGAACTCAGCCAGCGTCCGACAAGACAGAAATTGAGCGAAGAGATATTGAATGTGTATGGCGTCGATGTCCATGCACATGCCTCCGTCCGTCTCGTTGGGTTGAGAATATACGGGGCAGTCCGGCCGCTCGTCCAATTGAATATCAGGAGGGGTGTCGTCTTCCTCTATAGTGGCGTCGGTGCCGCGGAACAAAGGGCAGAGATTCCCTTTGATTTTTCATGTCCTGTTCAGTGTAAAATCCGCCTCAATGAACGCGGCACGGTATTTTGGACTGGATCGCTACGTCGGCAACACACCGCTCATTCGTCTACGCCGCCTTTCGGAGTTGACGGGCAGCGAAATCCTCGGTAAGGCCGAATTCATGAACCCCGGCGGATCGGTGAAGGACCGTGCTGCGCTCGGCATCATTGAAGACGCCGAGGCGAAAGGACTCCTGCGGCCCGGCGGCACTATCGTCGAGGGTACGGCCGGGAACACGGGCATCGGTCTCACGATCATCGGTCACGCTAGGGGCTACCACTGCGTCATCGTGATCCCTGACAACCAGTCACAGGAAAAAATCGATCTGCTGCGGGCGCTGGGCGCGGAGGTTCGCGTCGTGCCGGAAAAGCCCTATTCCAATCCGGACAACTACAACCATATCGCCCGGCGGCTGGCGGAGGAGAAGGGTTGGTTTTGGGCCAACCAGTTCGACAACACGGCCAACCGCCTCATCCACTACCGCACCACCGGCCCGGAGATCTGGGAACAGACCGGTGGGAAGGTGAGCGGGTTTGTGTCCGCCGTGGGCACAGGCGGTACGCTGGGGGGAACCACGCTCTATCTCAAGGAGCGCAATCAGAAAATCTTCATCGGCTGCGCGGACCCCTACGGCGCCGCCATGTGGTCGTGGTTTACCAACGGCAATACGGAGACGAACGACGGCGATTCTTTCGCGGAAGGCATTGGCCAGGGCCGTGTCACGAAGAACCTGGAAGGCATTTCCGTGGACGGCGCCTGGCGCATTCCCGACCAGGACGCCCTGACCATCCTGTATCAGCTCCTGCGCGAGGAGGGGCTCTTTCTCGGCCTGTCCTCCGGCATCAACGTCGCCGGCGCGGTGCGGCTGGCCCTTGAGCGTGGACCGGGTCAGACGATCGTCACGATGCTGTGCGACTCAGGCGCAAAGTATCAATCCCGAATCTTCAATCCTGAATGGCTTGCGGCCAATGGATTGAGAACCGACTTGTCTGTCGAGACCCTTCTTCGCAAGCCCTGATCGCGGCGCGAATACTGATAACTCACCATCGCCGGGTGGTTACGACCGCGTGCCGGTTGCAGCGTCCACGAATATTTCAATGATGACTGGAATGCGACGCGAGGCTCGAATTCGTGAGCGTTCGGCTGCAGAAAGGAACTGGTGCCCGGCGGAGGATTTTCAATACACGCTGCTCTGCGAGGCGTTCAGCGCATGTGGGCATTCAGCTGGATCAGACGATCCGTGAGCTTCTTGCCGAAGTCGGCGATCGCCATTTTCTTGGCTGCATACACCGAATCAATATCTTCCGTGACGAAGGCCGGCCCGATTCTCTTCCCCATTCCTTCTGCGTCCTGCGTGGCATACAGGTAGCCGTTACGCACGTCCCATAAAGATGATCGCATCATCACGAGGGCATCGCTGTGCGTGCCGGGCACGAGATACGCTCCGACGATGGTCCAATAGAACAATGCGGCCGCGTTGTTATAGCGGTCGACCGATGAAGTGTCCGTGATGATGAGCAGGGCATCCGCCCCATAGCTGGCAGCCGCCAGCCAAAGGTCTTTGAGGCTCTCGCGATTCGCCGCATTAAGCCGCCCGGCGTTGTGACGATCGGGAATGGTGTCTTCAGAGATCAGGTAGATGTCCGAGACCACCCCTGCCTCCTTGAGCTGGTTGCCGTAGGTCAAGAGATCATTCTTTTCTTCATCGGTCCAAAAGCGTGTCTTGTAATTTACGCTGTTGCTATTGAGGTAGATTCCGAGCTTGAACGGCGCCGGCAGCTGCGGCTTGAGAGTCAACACCTCCTGAATATCCTTGTCCGTCGTCACCTGGCCCAATGAGTCTCTCAGGGTGCCGCGGTCGAAGCCCTTGCTGGCCGCACATCCGGTCAGCATCATCGCGAGCCATGCTATGACGACAGCCCTCATGTTCCACCTCCAACCCTATGAATCCTCTCCACGAGAATAGGCCGCAAAGGACGGGAGGTCAAAATAAACAACGGTTTTCGTACGGGCTGAAGGGAGATGTTTGGTTTGTGGCTACGCGAGCTAATACGGAGGGCCCACCAGCGACAGCAAGCCGTGCAATTTCCCGGTCAATCAAGGCGGAGCGGTGTTCGGTGTGGCCTTTCCCAATGCCACGGCGCAAACGCCATGGGCGTGCAACGTCGGAGGCGGTTCGGGGGACAACGGTGTCATCTGCCGCTGGAAGCAGGACCAGCGAAGTCCTCGGAAGTGACCTATTTCTTCGTGCAGCGGAGGTCTGACCGTTGGATCTCCGCGAGCTTCTGATCGTCGAACGGGATCGGAGCGCAGCCGTGCCCTTTTTCGCAGACGAAGTCGAACTTCGCCGCCGGTTGATGACAGCTCAAGCAGGTGACTCCCTGCGACTGATTCACGACGTTGTCGCCGCGATCCTTGATTGTGGTGCCTTCCTTAGACACCTCCAGGAAGAAAAACTCCCACCCGTTCGTCTTGGGGAATTTCTCGCGTGGGTGCTTCACCATGGCTTCGTGGGGAACCAGCTGGAGGATGGTCCCGACCGGATAGTCCTTGTCCGGCACGCTGTCCCTGAAAATCCGCATCGCTTCCTTCAACTTCTCCGGATCGTCATGTTTGAAGCGCGTATTCCTGACCTTCGGCCAATCGAGAATGCAGCCGAACGTCTCCTCGGACACGGTCACGTCTTCCGCCGACGCGCCGGCGGGCATCGACGCATCAAATACCGCCGCCAGCAGAATCCCTGTGACGAGTGAAATGGAAAATTGACGCCACGCTCTGATGAATTCGTGCATGATGGATCCTCCCTTCTATTCCCATCGCAAGAAACCCGAGGAGATTGGACCAGCCTGTACGGCGTTACGGCAATTATGGCGCCGGTCCGCGCCGGATTGGAATAGGGTGAATGGCACGGGCGGTCAAAAAGTCAACGGGGCGGCGAAGTGCGGTGCGGAAGCGATTGACCGTCGCGCCGGCATTCCTTTACAGTAGCGCCGTTTGTCCAAAGGGTTTGGTTCTCACCGCTCGGGGGCAACCGTATGCGGGTCGGCCTGGCTTTGGTCTGGGGTATCGTTTGCGTTCTTCTCGGCGGATGGGCAGCCGCCGAGGATTCGCTTGCGACGGGAGCGATCGTTCCGCCCGCTGCTCAAGGATTGGTTGCACCATTCCTAGCCGTTGCCGACTCCTCCAAGATCGTAGAAGTAAGTTCCGGCACTGCCGCCTGTGAAAAGGGGACCCATCAATCCCCGATCAATATCAAGACCGTCCATCAACCCAAAGTCCATGATCGATTGCTGGCTCATTATCAGGCCGCGCCTGTTCATATCTCCAACACACATCACACGATTGAAGTCGACTATCAATCCGGCGGAACCCTCGAGGTCTCAGGCCGTGCCTATGAGTTGCAGGAGTTTCATTTCCACGAGCCGAGCGAGCACCAGCTGAACGGCAAGACGTACCCGATGGAAGCGCACTTAGTGCACCGGGATCAGACGGGGCATCTCGTCGTCGTCGCCGTGCTGATGGAGCAGGGGGTCGAGACGCCTTCGTTGGGGCAAGTATGGGACCGGATTCCGAGCGACAAGCAGGACCAGGTTCGTGAGCTCCTATTCAACGCGCAGGATTTGTTGCCCCGCAACTTGCACCACTATGCCTACGACGGCTCACTCACCACGCCGCCTTGCACCGAGGGAGTGCATTGGATCGTCCTCAAAGAGCCGATTTCCATTACGGCGGCCCATATCCAGCGGTTCGTCTCGCTCGTCGGCCACAACGCCAGACCGGTCCAGCAGCTCAATGAACGGGAAGTCGATGAGGAATGAGCCGGTCATAGCACGCCTCGCTCGATCTCGCGCAGGTAGAGAAAGCTTGGGGCTTTGACGCCGGCTTACTCCACGGCCTGTTCCAACAGCGCGCCGACTGAAGTCAGTTTGGAGGTCAGTTCAATCGGCACACCGTGCCGCTCCTGGAACAACTCGGGAGCATTGTAGGTGAGCCAGACCTTCCCTTCCGCATCTTCCCATGCCAAGGCTTTCATCGGAAGATCAATGGCTGCAGTCGGTCTCACCACCATCAATGCCGTCCCGCCCTTCGGGTTGCCGAAGATGAGCAGTTGGGTTGGTCGCATCGTGAGTCCGACGTTCTTCGCCTCTCCTGCATGGTCGATCCGAGTAAACACCTTCATCCCTTTGGCCGTGACGGCCTGTTCGATTCGGTCGATGGTCTCAGCGACCGAGTAATGGCTTGGCTTCGTGACGAGATTGCTTTCAGCGCGGGCTGTCCCTGCAATCAGTGGCGCAAGCGCTACGCCCAGGAACAGAACGCCGTTGAGTAGTGTCAGAAAGAATTTCATAGACCACCTCTATTTCGTTCCTTCGCGTTGCGCGAGTCCATGTGCGACGACGTGGATGGGCCGTCAGGCTTCCGCTGTGGAGGTCTCGGCGCGGATCTGTAGGAAATCCTGATGCACCGGAATCCGGTAGCTGCCGTCGGAAGACGCGAAGTTGGCCTGGAGATAGGCTTCCACGTCGCGCTTCGCGGGTGCGTTTGTCATGTCCAACAGATTGAGCATGAATTCCGCGACCGCATAGGTCTTAGTCAGGTCCAGGGTACACGCTCCTGATCGGCCATCCTGAACCTCCGTCGTGTGGCTCCTATACCATCGAGCGGCCATGTGTGCCTATCGCAAAATTGACACAAGCCACACACAGACCTTCGCGCGGATAGCGGACCTCCTATAGGATTCTTTGCGTGTAAGTCAAATACATCGAACCGTAGGAGGGTGCGCGGTTCAGCACTGACAGGTCAATGGCTTGACGTGGGCAGGGGCCGATCGAAGTGCAGCGAGATTCCGAAGACGAAGATTTGAGAGGAATAGTCCCCTTGGGCGCTGTCGGTTCGAAGCGTCGCCCGGTTGTATTTGAACTCTCCGAAAAGCGCCAGCTGCGGCATCACAAAATAGCGGGCGCCGGCGATGAGGTTGACCCCGACACTGACGTTCGTATCGCCGCTCGTCGTGAAGAACAGCGCCGGGCCGATTCCGCCGTAGGGTTCGAGCTCCGCGACCAAGGATGGGCTGCGCACGATCGCGTTGATGGCCCAGGTCGTCAGCTGCATGTGAGAGCCGGGCATCGTCTCCGAGAAGACCTTTCCGGGAACGCCGCCCACGACGGTCTGCTGCTTGATATTCAACTGCGACGAGAAGGCCTCTGTTTCGAGGCCGAACCACTCGCGTTTGGGGAAGAAAAATCCGACCTTCGCCCCATAGAACGGAGAGGCTTTCTCCATGTCGATGTCGGTGACGCGTGCGTCGGTCACGCCTCCGGCCAAAGTGGGACTACTCACCGTAGCATTGGACAAGCTGCCCGGCAGGATGACGCCGGTCTGGCCGACCACATACCATTCTCCCTGTACGGGAAATACGCTGAGAAATACGACGGCACCGAAACAGAGCGCTGCTGCAACGAAGCGTCGCGCGACAATCGTGTTCAATACACGGCCTTCATTGACGTTCAGATCATACTGAGGGACCGACTGTCCCCATGTTAGCACGTTTGACGACGCCGACAGGTGAGTTGGTGAAAAAAATCCGGTTTCACCCGGCAGTGTCGATACTACCGGTTGAAAATCCGGAGGTGCTCTTGTTGTAGTATGGCGTCATGACGAGCTGCGAGGTGACGACATGAACCAAGACAATCATCCCGTGCCGGAATGCGCCGTGTTTGTCGGTATCAGTCTCGACGGATTCATTGCGCGCGCTAACGGCGATCTCGATTGGCTGATGGGCGAGGGCGGCGGCGACAGCTCAGAGTATGGGTACAACGAGTTCATCGCCGACATCGACGCAATCGTCATGGGTCGAAAGACGTTTGAGAAAGTGTTGACGTTCGACAAGTGGTATTACGGCCGCAAGCGCGTGGTCGTCCTGAGCACGCGTTCTCTCGATCTCTCCGTCGCACAGGCGCGCGGAGGCATGGTCGAGCTGATGGCCGGGTCTCCGGTTCAGATCCTCTCCGAGCTGGCCGCGGACGGTGCGCGGCGGCTCTACGTGGACGGTGGCGTCACGATTCAGGAATTCCTGCGCGCGGGACTCATACGCCGTCTGATCATCAGTCGTCTGCCCGTGCTGATCGGCGCGGGCATTCCGCTCTTCGGCTCCCTCCCGCGCGACATCCGTCTTCGGCATGTCACGACGCGTACCTATCCTGGGGGCATGGTCCAAAGCGAGTACCGGATTGATGCATGAACCGGAAGCACGTCCGGGAGTGCTAATGGAGAGTCGGAGGTTCATTTCGAGTCTCGTACGGTCGCCTATTATGGTTGCCAAGGGGAAGAGTACATCGAACGCTATCCGATGGTTGCGGTGAAGTCGTACGTCTCATGACTCAATCACTCCGTGGAAAGTCTGTCATCGTCGTTGGGGCCGGTCTGGCTGGGTTGACCGCTGCGGTGGAACTGCAGCGGGAGGGCATGACCGTGACGGTGTTGGAAGGCCAGGAACGGGTCGGCGGCAGGGTGTTGACGATCAGGAACGGATTTGCCGATGGACAGTATGCCGAGGCCGGCGCCGAGTTTATCGATGAGGATCACGAAGAGACCTGTCGGCTGGTCCGCAGTGTCAATCTCAGGCTCGTGCCGGTGTTGCAAGAAGGGTTCGGCTTTGCCTTGTCGTCCGGGGGACGAGTCCGCCGCGTTTCGGGGAATGGACTGTGGAAGTCGCTGGCGCAGCAGCTGGCTCCGCTGATTCGAGCCTATCAGCTGGGCGAACAGCGCTGGGACGGAGGGGTGGCGGCCGAATTGGGATCCGTGTCCGTGGCTGAATGGATGAAGGGCCGGTTGCTGCCGCGGGAACTGCGCGAGATGCTCGTCGGGTTGCGTGGGTTTTTCCTGGCCGATCCTGCCGACCTGTCGCTGCTCAGTTTGGTCGATCAGGTGGCTTCCGGTAGTTCCGGGAAGGGCGGCATGTACCGGATCGCGGGCGGCAACGATCGGCTCCCGGAGGCGCTTGCGGCGCGACTGTCGGACCGGCTGTTGCTCCGGCATGAAGTACTGGCGGTCTCCCAGTCCAAACAGTCCGTTCGTGTGCGTATTCGGACCGAGCATCAGGAATCCTGGCTTCGATCCGACCATGTCATTCTCGCGCTTCCGGCTACGAAGGTGCGGACGCTCGATATCAAACCGGCGTTGCCTCCCGAGCAGGCCGCCGCTTTCTCGACCTTGTCCTACGGGGCGGTCACCAAGGTGCTGCTGCAGTTCGAGCGCCGGTTTTGGAAACGGCGGCATCAGCCGTTGGCCTACGGGACCAATCTGCCGATCGGAGCCGTATGGGATGCCAACGAACAACAGAAAGGCAAGCACGGGATCCTGTGTCTCATGGCCGGAGGAGAGACAAGTCGGGCCACGAGACAACTCGCATCAGGCAGCGCGGCCGGTATCGTACGGACGCTCCGCTGGCTCGGCGCGTCACGGACACAGGCGGTCGCGATGCAATCCGTCACGTGGGAGCGGAATCCCTGGGTTCGAGGCGGCTATGCCGTGTTTGGTCCAGGGTTCGACCCGACGTGGCGATCATGGCTTGCCCGCCCGCACGGTCGTCTGTTCTTTGCCGGTGAACATACCAGTCTGCGATGGCAAGGCTATATGAATGGTGCGGTAGAGAGCGGATTGCGAGCCGCAGCCGAGATCCAAGCCTATCGAAGGTTCCGCCATTGACTCGTTCGTGTGTTTCAGGCACGTTGGCGTCCGCGCCGTGCACCGGCTGAGGACGCAGAGATGCCCGAGGCGACAAGAACGGAAGACCGAGGCAAAGAACCGAGAGAAAACTCCTTTCAGATTACGCCGCCGGCGATCGCGCTGCCAAAAGGCGGAGGCGCCATCCGCGGCATCGGCGAAAAGTTCGGCGTCAATCCTGTTACAGGGACCGGGTCGCTGACGATTCCCATCTTTACCAGTCCGGGACGAGCCGGATTCGGGCCGCAGCTTTCGCTTTCCTATGATTCGGGAGCGGGGAACGGACCTTTCGGATTGGGTTGGGATCTTTCCCTTCCTTCCATCATCCGAAAGACCGACAAAGGCCTGCCTCGGTACATGGACGCGGAAGACTCCGACGTGTTCATCCTGTCCGGCGCCGAGGATCTTGTTCCGTCTCTCATCGAGCAGGGCCATGCCTGGGTGCCTGACCCCGTGCCGCCGAGAACCATCGGGACCGTGACCTACGACATTCGCCGCTATCGGCCTCGTATCGAGGGCCTCTTTGCCCGCATCGAGCGCTGGGCGAATCAGAACGATGCAACGGACGTCTGCTGGCGATCAATCTCCAAGGACAACATCACGACCTGGTACGGCAAAACCTCGGAAAGCCGAATCTTCGACCCTGGCGATCCTTCGCACATCTTCAGTTGGCTCATGTGCGAGCGCTATGACGACAAGGGCAATGCCGTCCGCTGTGAGTACAAGGGAGAAGATTCGGAACGTGTCTTATCGAACCATGCACACGAGAAAAATCGAACGACGGCAGGGCGCGCTGCGAATCGATACCTCAAACGCATCAAATACGGAAACAAGGCGTCACGCTTGGTCGAGCCGGATCTGGATCGAGCCGAGTGGCTGTTCGAAGTCGTGTTCGACTATGGAGAACATGATCCAAATGTGCCATTGCCGTGGCAAGAGGTGAAGACGTGGGATTGCCGGCAAGATCCGTTCTCCACCTATCGCGCCGGCTTCGAAGTGCGGACCTATCGGCTGTGCCGGCGTGTACTGATGTTTCACCATTTTCCGGACGAAGATGTAGGAGAAGATTGTCTCGTCCGTTCCACGGATTTTACTTATTCCGCTGAAACGCATCCGAACGACGCTCGCCATCCCATGTACTCGTTCATCGAGTCCGTGGAGCAGGCGGCCTATCAACGTAACCTAGGGGGAACGTACGACCGGCGCTCGTTTCCCCCCGTCACCTTTGAATACGCTGCAGCGGAAGTGAGCGAGACGATTCGTGACGTCGATCCGGCCAGCTTGGAAAACCTTCCGAGCGGTTTGGACGGCGGTCACTATCAATGGGTGGATCTGGACGGCGAGGGACTATCGGGTATTCTCACCGAGCAAGGTAGCGGCTGGTTCTACAAGCGAAATCTGAGTCCCGCTACGGAGCGGGAGGTCGACGGCCAAAAGGTTGCGGACGTGCGTCTTGCGCCGGTCGAACTCGTGGCTTCCAAGCCCTCCTTGGCGGCGCTTCGTGCCGGTGGACAGCAACTGCTCGATCTGGCGGGTGATGGGCAGCTCGACCTTGTCTCACTTGAGGGGGCCGTGCAAGGTTTCTACGAGCGAAGAGCTGATGAGCAATGGGAGACCTTCAAGCCCTTTCAATCGATTCCAAATCGTAACTGGTCCGATCCCAATCTGAAGTTTATCGACTTGACCGGCGATGGCCACGCCGATGTGATGATCACGGAGGACGAGGTGCTTTGCTGGCATCCATCTCTGGCCGAGGAGGGATTCGGACCGGCGTCCTACGTGCGGCAGGCGAAAGACGAGGAAGTGGGTCCGCGTCTCGTGTCCGCGGATCGCACGGAGTCGATCGTTCTCGCAGACATGTCGGGGGACGGGCTCATTGATCTCGTGCGCATTCGCAACGGAGCAGTCTGTTACTGGCCGAACCTGGGATACGGGCGTTTTGGGACCAAAGTCACCATGGACCAGTCGCCCTGGTTCGACCCGCCTGGCCTCTTCGACCCACGACGCATTCGCTTGGCCGACGTCGACGGCTCAGGAACGACGGACATCCTCTATCTGAACGAACAAGGTGTGCATATCTATTTCAATCAGTCCGGAAATGGATGGAGCGTCCGCCGATCACTGAAAGCTTTCCCGCCGATGGACAATCTCGCAAGTATCATGACGGCGGATCTTCTGGGGAATGCCACGGCTTGCCTTGTCTGGTCGTCGCCGCTTCCAGGGAATGCGCGACAGCCGATGCGCTATGTGGATCTTATGGGAGGCCAGAAGCCGCATCTCATGATCCGCATGACGAACAACCTCGGTGCCGAGACCTGCATCCAATACGCGCCGTCGACAAAGTTTTACGTCACCGACCGCCTTGCCGGGAGGCCGTGGATTACCAAGATTCCTTTCCCGGTGCATTGCGTGGAAAAAGTGACAGTGTCGGATAAATGGCGCAAGACGAAGTTTGCGTCGGCCTATAGCTATCATCACGGTTATTTCGACGGTATCGAGCGGGAGTTTCGCGGATTCGGCTGCATCGAACAGATCGATACCGAAGACTATGGAGTCTTCGCCGACGGGAACGCCGACAGCCCCTATATCACCGATGCCAAGGAACTCTATCAGCCGCCGATCAAGACCGTGACCTGGTTTCACACGGGAGCATGGCTCGATCGAGACAAAATCCTGTCACACTTCCAGGACGAATATTTCCCGAATTGGTTCGAGGCGCTCAGGCCCGGCGAAGCCAATGTGCTCGGCGGCTTCCAGGAGCATCGGCTGCCGGAGCCCGATCTGATCGCCCAGGAGCTTTCTGCAGAGGAATGGCGCGAGGCGTTGCGAGCCTGCAAGGGCATGGTGCTTCGGCGGGAAATCTACGAGCTCGACGTGGACCAGCTGGCCGACGGAGCAGAGGTGCCGGTCAAGCTGTTCTCGACCGCATACCACAATTGCCATATTCAGCGGTTGCAACCTCGAAACGACAATCCATACGCGATATTTCTCGTCACCGAAAGCGAGTCCATTACCTATCAGTATGAGTTGGACCTGACGTCGGGTAGCCTCACACCCGACCCTCGTGTCACCCATACGTTGAACCTGCGCATCGACGAGCTCGGCAACGTCCAGCAAGCCGTTGCGGCGGTGTACCCTCGATTCGGCCGGCACCGGGATGCGTCGCTGCCGAATGGGACCGAAGACCTCATTGCCGCAGTCCAACAAGAACGGCACCTCCTTTACACCGAGACGCGCTACACGCAGGACGTCGGCACCGAGGATGATTATCGCCTTCGGCTGCCTTGCGAGGTTTCCAGCTATGACCTGACGGGACTCCAGCCATCCAACGGCAATTATTGTTCTGTGAAGGAATTGCGCAACTATCGGCTGAGCCCGCAACGGTATCAAATCCTACCAATGCCGGATGATATTGACGTTGCCGATATCCCCTATCAGCAAGTGCCGGACGAGACATCAGTCCAGAAACGCTTGGTCGAACGGGTCCGCACGTTGTTTTTCGACGAAGGTCTGATGACCTTTTTACCTCTCGGCGAGCTCAATGGCCTCGCCTTGAAATACGAGGATTACAAGCTGGCATTGACCGAGGATCTGCTCGATGCCGTCTATGGTGACAAGCTCACGCCGCCGGTCCGTGGTGACCTTGCTGATTCGGCGAGCAGCGGATATATGAGCGGGCAGTCTCTCAGCGATCGCTTCCCGAATGAAACGACCGACGGGGAATATTGGATCCGGTCCGGGACCGCCGGATTTGCCGGCCGCGCCGCCGCCCATTTTTGTTTGCCCGAGCGGTATGCCGATTCCTTCGGAAAAGTCACGACGCTCGCATTCGATCAGGCCTACCACCTGTTCATCGAGTCCAGTGCCGATGCCCTGGGAAATATCGTCGGCATCGAGGCCTTCGACTATCGCGTGCTCGCTCCGTCGGCGATGAAGGACATGAACGATAACCTGACGGAGATACGCTACGACGTCCTTGGTTTGCCCGCCGTTCTGGCGGTGAAAGGAAAAGGGAACGAGGGAGATAACCTGAATGGTCTCACCCCCGCTGTGCTTAATCCATCACTTGACCAGTTGAACGGCTACTTCCAAGGGGCGTTTGACGAAACAGAAGCGCGTCGTCTGCTCGGCAACGCCACCGCTCGGTATGTCTACCATATGGGAGAGGAACGGCAAGGCGCGCAAGTCGTGTTCGGCGTTTATCCACCGGCGGCCAGCTCCATTCTGCGTGAGCGACATGTGGGCCAGCTCGGCCTGGCTGAAGAAAGCCCGCTGCAAGTAGCGTTCGAATATTCCGACGGCCTGGGGGCCTTGTTGGTCAAGAAGTCACAGGCTGAACCGGCAATGGGTAGTACGGCGTTGCGCTGGGTCGCCTCGGGCAAGACCGTCTTGAACAACAAGGGCAAACCGGTCAAGCAATACGAACCGTACTTCAGTAGGAACGAGCATCGATTCGACGACACCGAGGCTGAAGCTGAAATCGGCGTCACACCGATCATGTATTACGATGCCGTGGGGCGGCTCATCCGCACCGAACGGCCCGACGGCGCCTTGAGCCGCGTCGAATTCTCGCCCTGGCACGTTGCGAGCTTCGATCTCAACGACACGGCCTATGATCCGAGGGGACATGCCCACAGCGATTGGTACAGGCGCAGGAAGGATGCCGCTCATCCGCGGTTCGCCGAGTTCGACAGCCCGGAGAATCAACGGGCTGCCGATCTCGTGAAAGTTCATGCCGTCACGCCGGCGCAGGTCTTCCTCGACAGTCTCGGCCGTGAGGTCGTCGCGGTCGGACATAATGCATTCGCCTATCCCAATGGCGGCACGAGCGGAAACGAACGATATGTCACCTTCACCAAACTTGATGCCGAAGGCAAGCCGCTTTGGATCAGAGACGCCAATCGCAATCTCGTGATGCAGTACATCACGCCTCCGAAGCCGACACGTTGGAGCGAGCAGCCGGATGAAACGGTGCTCGCCGACGCCGTGCCCTGCTACGATGTGGCCGGAAATCTGTTGCATCAGCACAGCATGGATGCCGGCGAACGATGGACGCTGAACGACGCAGCGGGCAAGCCCCTCTATGCCTGGGATCTCAACGAGCGCCGTGAGTCCAACGGCACCGTCGTCATTGAGAACCGGCTGTTTCAGACGAAATACGATGCGCTCCATCGTCCGTCTGAACGATGGTTGGCGATCAATGGCGGCGCGCCCCAGCTGATCGAGCGGTTCGTGTACGGAGAAGCCTCGGCGAACGCGAAGCAGGACAATTTGCGCGGCCGGCTTCGTGAGCATTTCGACCAAAGCGGCCGCAAGACGGCGGAGGCGTATGACTTCAAAGGAAACGCGCTGACGGCTACGCGACAACTCGCCGCGGGCTATCGCGAGCCGGTCATCGGATGGCAGCCCGGCAGTTCGACCGCGGATTTCGATCCTGAAATCTTTTTCCAACAAACTGAATACGATGCCCTGAATCGAATGACTCGCCTTTATAACTGGCATCGGGGAGTCGGAAGCCGTGTGGCCGTCTATGAACCGGCGTATAACCAGCGCGGGATCCTCTACCGCCAAGATGTGGTCATTCGTGCGCTCAAGACGGCGAATGGCTATCAGGAGAATGCCCAGAGCCGGCGTACGGCAGCGGTCGAGAGAATTTCCTACAACGCGAGAGATCAGCGGGAGCGGATCGAGTATGGAAATGGCACGGTCACGCGCTACGAATACGATCCCGAAACGTTCCGCCTCGTCCAGTTGCGCACGACGAGGCCGGCGTACGATCCAGCCTTTCCGAGTCGCCGGTCGCAGTTCAAGAACGACCGTGTGCTCCAGAACCTGTTCTACACCTACGATCCCGTCGGCAACATCATGGAAATCGAAGACGATGCGTATGAACCGGCGTTCTTCGACAACCAGCAGGTCGATCCCAAGAGCCAGTATGTCTATGATGCGCTGTACCGGTTGATCTTTGCGATGGGGCGCCAAAACGGCGCGTTGCGCGGTGCGCCGGTGAACAGCGAGCAGGCGGCCGTCGACGCCTCCTTTCCAATCCAATCTGCAGATCCCAATGCGCTGAGCATCTACAGGCAAAGCTACCGGTATGACGCCGTCGGCAACATCGGGCGCATGCGCCATGAGGCGGGCGCCGGCAGTTGGACTCGTGACTATGTCTATGCCTTTGAGGATCCGGTGCAGGCTGCGAGCAACCGGCTCTGGCAGACGTGGGAGGGCGGCGACAGAACGCAGGCGGTATCGTACGCCTACGACGTTCACGGTAGCATGCAGAACTTGGCCAACGTGACGCCGGCTCAATACATCCGCTGGGACTATCGCGACATGATACGCGAGTTGGATTTGGGCGGCGGCGGCCGAGCCTATTACAACTACGGCAGCGAGAAACAACGGAGCCGAAAAGTCATCGAGAGCCGGACCGGCACGAAACAATGGGAGCGTGTGGATTTCGGCGGATTCGAACTGTACCGGCGCTATGTAGCGGGCAACGTCGTGGAGGAGATCGAGACGCATCACGTCATGGATGACTCTCAGCGGTTCTTGCTCGTGGAAGATGTGCTCAGGACGGACCATCCGCGGCTTTCGACGGGCGTTCACTATCGCTACCAACTCGGCAATCACCTTGGATCCGTCTGTCTTGAGATCAATGACGATGCCGAGGTCATTTCATATGAGGAATACCATCCTTACGGGACGAGCGCGTACCGGGCGACGAACAACGCGGTGGAAGCCTCGCCGAAACGGTATCGGTACATAGGGAAAGAACGCGATGCTGAAAACGGTCTCGACTATTTCGGTGTACGGTATTACTCGTCGGGAATCGGATTATGGATATCGTGCGATCCCGCAGGTTCACGGATGGGAAGTTCATTGTGGCGATATTGCCGGAGCAATCCGGTGAATTGTGTGGATCGCGATGGTAATGAAGACGATTGGCTCGATACGTCGATCAAAGGTGTTGAAAGCGCCCAAAAGTGGGTTCATGACAGGGCGCAGGATGTCGGACAGGCGTCATTGGACAATGCCGAAAGAGACATGGCGCTGTTGGGAATCAAGAATCCGACGCTGGTCGGTGCGGTGAGAACGGTAGCGGGTGTTGAAGGAGCAGTGGCTGCGACGACTGTGGAATTTGCGTCAGGATTTCTGATGTTAGGGGCAAATCTGTTGACCCTGCCCAAGGCGCTCAAGAACGTTCCTGTGGCGCTTGGGCATGGCGCTTCTGAAATCGTTGATGGTTGGCGTGAGGGCAACTGGGAGAAAGCTGCGCTTGGGGGAGCCGAGATATCAGGGGGAGTAGCGACGGTTGCCTCGGTGTTCTTGCTGGGACGGGGTGTCTATCGAGGCGGCGTGAAAGTCTTGAACGCGCCCGGGGAAGCTATCGCAAACGATTTCGCCAAGGCTTTTCAGGAAGCAGGGGAAGCCATGGCGCGGGATGAGGCCGCTGCCAGAAACACTCCCGTACGATGGCAGAAAACCATGACGCTTGACCAGGCGAAAGCATGGGCGGATTGGATCTACAAGCAAAACCCATTGTTGCAACGTCTCAGCCGTCTTCATCAATTAATGAAGGAAGCGGAGTCGCTAAGTCCGGATCAGAGGGCGTCAGCCTTGGAAAATATTCGACAGGAAACGCTTTCCATTTTATCCGATTTCGACAATTCCTCAGGAGTTCCAGTGCAACTTGTTCCCGAGGGAGTTGTGCAAGCCGCCAGGGGAGAGGGAAATTTCTCCAGCTTGCGTTCGCGGCCGGGTGTTTTGCAGATCGAGCAGCAGGTCCTCACAGATCCCAAAGCCTTACTGACCGAGGTCACGCATGAATTGGCCTTCCAGGCGGACGGTGGGCCTCTCGTGCGTTCTCCAATTGTCGGGGAAGGTCCGCTCAAAGCATTTGAAGTCCTGGAGATGAAGATTCAGAGCGGGCAATGACCTCACTAGATGTCGAACCATGAAATGATGGAGATCAGTCATACGCGGAGGTAGTTGATGGCCCGGAAACCCGAAACCAAGCCGAGTCGTATTGCAAAATCCCGCGGCAACGCTCCCGCCAAAGGATCGAGTCTAAAAAAAACCAAACCTGAGTCCGCCGCCGCCTTCGTGGTTAGCGGCCAAGTTCGCGACGCGAACGATCGCCCCGTGGCGGGGGTACTGGTGCGTGCCTACGACCAAGACCTTCGTACAAGCCAGAAGCTTGGTGAGGCCCGGACTGATGGAGAGGGACGCTATCAGATTACCTATCGGCGGACGGCGTTCTGCAGGGCGGATAAGGGAAGCGCGGATCTCTACACCGTTGTCGTCAACGCGGACGAACAGGACCTGGTCCGCTCATCCGTCCTATTCAACGCACCTGCGGAGACCCGGATCGACCATGTGATCGCCGGTGGGGAGAAGCAGGAATCCGAGTACGAGCGTGTGCTGAATGCCATACGTCCGCTCCTCGCGGGGCAGGGCGAACGAGGGCAGGATCTGCCGATCATAGAACTCACCGACAACGACATCCTGTTCCTGACTCAAGACACGGGTGTTGCTTCCGAGCAGGTCGCGCTCCTCGTCAAGGCCCATCAGTCCGCCGCGATGGTTCGACGAGACAAGACGGTCGCGACACACCAAGGTCGATCAGACGATCAGGCCGTTTCCGCAGAACTCTACTACGGCTGGTTTCGACTGGGTGTCCCGACTGAGCCGAAGGCGCTCTGGTCGACCAAGGTCGACGACCTGATCGCCGCATTCACTGCCGCCATTGAACGGAACATCGTCCCGCAACGCTTTGGAGAGTGGTTGGACAAGCTGTCGGCTCTTATCGACGCGATGAAGATATACACGGCACTGCAGCCGGCGGCCGATGGGCACAGCGCGTCTCTGGGGGACCTGTTGGCCACGATGCCGGGACGGCTATCGACGAAGAAGGAGCGTCTCGTAGCGGGAGCTCTCCTCGATACCGGCCTGACCGAGGCGAGCTTCGTCGGGCGCCTTCGCGACGCGGGGTTCAGCGCCGGTGAGATCGCGTCCGTCCAAGTGACGCGGGCCCTTGGTGAGTTGACCGGTGGAAATCGGGCGTTGGTACAGGAACTACAGCCATTGCGCGGGGAGGCCCGCGATCCTTCCCTGCAGTTTCTCGCATCCGTGACGCCGGTCCGTTGGCTGGAATTTGCCGTGAAGCACCGGTCCGATGGTCCGCGAGGAACCAGTCCGGAGCTGTATGCCGAAGGCCTCGAGCGAGCCGTTGAGGCGCAACATCCGACGGCGGTCCTCGCCGCGCGCATCCAATCAGGTCATGTGGAACTGCACGATGCCGCGCTGAAGGAGGCGGCGACGATGCTGGCATCGAACCCTGAATTGGAATTGCAGGCGCACAATGCGCGTACGGTCGTCGATCGTCTCGAGGGTGTCAAAGATAAAGAGCGGCTCGTGACCAACTTGCAAAAGATCCAGCGCGCCCAGAAGTTGGCCGGGGGATGGCGTGAGGCGGGGTTGCTGCTCGACAAAGGGCTCACTACGGCGCTGCACATCGTTCAGCTCGGTCCAAAAGCCTTTCAAGAATCCGTCGGACCCGATCTGCCGGCGGAGCGCGCCGGCGCCATCTATGCCGAAGCGCGGCACGTGCATGATACGGCGGTCGCGCTCATTGCCATGGCGTATGCCGATCGGAATTACGTGTTGGGTTTCAAGCCGGCCGGTGAGCAAGAAACCGCCTCTCCGGACACATCGAACTATCCGAATATCCGCCGCCTCTTCGGCAATCTGACGACCTGTGAGTGCGAGCACTGCCAGTCGGTGTTGAGTCCCGCCGCCTATCTGGTCGATCTGCTCCGTTTTTTGGATCCGCAAAGCGACGCGACGCGCACGGTCGCGCCAGCATTGTCGACGCTGTTGGCGCGGCGACCTGATATCGCCGATATCGAGCTCACCTGCCGGAACACGAACCAGGAGGTACCCTACATCGATCTCGTGCTCGAAGTTCTGGAGAATGCGATCGGCTTGCCGATCGAGATTCCTGCTCCCTACGGCTTCGACCCGCAAGCCGATCTGGGGTTGAATCCGGTGCCGAGCCGCGTGACGACGGCGCTGCGTTCGGTGCTGGGGCGGAGCGCGATCTCGGTCGGTGAACCGCTTCACATTGAGCGGTCCGCCAGGCAGTTGCTGATCGGGACGTTTACGGACTGGATGATCACTGACGGGGCGCGACATTGGACGCTGCGTCACTTTCCGCGATCGCTGACCCTGTGGCGTCTGGGCATCATCCCCAAGGTCTTGAGCGTGGCGGACTATGAGGCGGCGCGCCGTCAATTGGACCAAGGCCAGTTGCCGAACGTGGACTGGCTGATTCCGCCGGGCGACAGCCCGCGCAACGGAAATCTCCCCCTCAAAGACGCTCAGACGGTCACGCCGGTGCAAGCCGGCGTCAGATGGGCCGTCACATATACGAGGGCCGTTCGAGTCGCCTTTACGATGGCCGCGCCGATGGGCGCCGTCATTCTGAAGTCGGCGGACGGGGGCCAACAACTCGCCGCCGCCCAGTATCCGACCGCCATGGTGCAGATGGTGTTCGTTGGGTTGCGGAGCGGACAGATCGTCGAACCGCTGCGCAGTATGCTGCCGGAAGGCTTGCCGTATCGGATCACTCCCGCCGGAGCCGATTGGGAGATTTCGGTGACGGACGAGGTCACGCTGCACTATGTTCCCGAGCGGCTCGGTATCGCTTCACTGACGTATCAGACGTCTGACGCGCGCGAGGATGCACTGGCCATCCCGGAAAACCGAAATCCGGAGGCCTACAACAGGCTGGATGCCGCGGTCTATCCGTGGACCTTGCCGTTCAATCTATGGCTCGAAGAGGTGAGGGCGTTCCTCGAGCGGGGCGGCGTCTCACGTCGCTGGCTAATGGAGCGGTGCAAGCCTGAGAGTCGGCTGACCGATCAAGCCGTTGCCCGCGAGGTGCTCGGTCTCTCGCCGGCCGAAGCGGGTATCGTCACCGCCATGAACCCGCGGCCTCAATGGGAGTACTGGGGCTTGCGGGAGAGCGGGAATCGCGTCGTCGATCGTAATGACGAACAATACATTGCGTCGGGATTGTGGGCCGACGTGCTGAGCTTCAACGTGTCCATGCTGTTGCAGCAGTCCGGGCTGAGCTATCGCGAATTGCTCAATGTGCTGCAGACGCGGTTCGTTCGAGCCGTTGCGCCGGTGCTGACACCGAGCGGCGGAGAGTGCAACCCCAGCGGCATGAAGCTCCCGGGATTGAACGCCGCGCATCTCGACCGCATCCACCGGTTCGTGCGTCTCTGGAGAAAGGTCGGCGGATCCCCCTTTGATCTCGATCTGGCGATCGCTGCCACGACGGTCGATCGGACGAGTTTGAATGAGGCTGCGCTCCTGCGCCTGTCGAATCTCAGACGACTGCACGAGTTGCTCGGTCTCTCCGTTTCGGATCTTGCGGCCTGGTGGGGTTCCTTGACGGAGAGTTACGACGACTACACGACGGCGACGCGGCGTTCGGTCAAGAGCTGGTACGAACGCGTGTTTCTCAATCCCGCGGTCGCCAATCCACCGGACCATGACTTCGCCCTGAACGACCAACATTCCGAAATTGCCTATCCGACGCCCGGGACACCTCCGGCGCTCGCGAGCAAAGCAGGTGCCGTGACCGCCGCCCTAGGCATCACACGGCCCGACTTCGATGTCCTCGTCGAGCATCTGCTCGCGCTGCAGGAGTTGGATGATCCGTCCACGTTGAATCTCAAGAATCTGTCCGCGCTGTTTCGCCATGTCTCCATGGCCAACGCCTTACGCCTCCCGATTGTCGACTTCATTCGCTTGAAACGCGTGATCGCGATCGATCCATTCTCCAGCCCAGCCCAGGCGATCACATTCGTCGAGCAGGCGCAGGCGATTACGAGGAGCGGCATCTCGGTCGAAGCGCTGCAATACCTGTTGCAGTATGCGCTCGGTGACGAGCCGAATCCGTTGCTTCCCATCGGGTGGCTGTCCGGTACGTTGGTGAGTCTTCGCGAGGCGCTGCAGGTCGTGCGCCATGACGTCACCGGCGGCGCCGATCGTCCGGGAGAAAATCTCGCCAAGGCGCTCGCCGGCTTGGGCTGGTATGACGAGCTGGTCAAGGAGGCGGTCGAGCTATTCGCATCGGACGGCCGCCTCTCAGTGACGGTGCCGGGAAATCCGGCAGTCAGCATTCCACCGGCTCTTGCCGCCCTCGTCGTCTACCGCAGAGCCGACGGCATGCTGATCGGATCCCCCGCGCTCAGCGCCAATCAATGGAGCGCATTAGATCTGGCGAACGTCGCCTCGCCGTCCGCCAGGGCCGCCATCACCATGCTGCGCGCACAGATCGACGCCTTCTTGGCCGCTCTGCCTGCTCTCGCGCACCGCCTGCAGTCATTCGAGCTTCCGGTGTTCAGCGTCGCCTATGTCCAGCAGTCGCCTCCGGCCATCCCGAAGGACTTGTCGCGCCGGTGCTATGTCGACAAGGGCTCGAAGCGAATCGTCTTCATCGGCTGGATGAGCGACGATCAGCAAGCGGGGCTCGCCGCGGTTCTGTCCGCGCCGGTGGCTGCTGCGATCAAATTGAAGTCGGATCAGTATGCGGAGGCGGCTGCGTTGAATCGTTTCTTGCCCACCGAGAGCGATATCCGCGCGCTGTTTGCAGTGGATCAGACGCCGGCGACGCGCATCGATCAGGTCCTGCAACGGCTGCTGCCGTTCGTGTGTCGCAAGGCGGCGGCAGAAAGCCTGGCGCAGGCCCTCGAGCTGGATCGAGCGCTCGTCGACGGTTTGCTGTCGAGCGGACTGGACCGCGTCTCGACGCTGGGGGCGTTGCTCGACGACGAGTTTGCGAACAGCGATGCACGAGTGACCCCGACCCCGAGCGCGTTTCCGCGACAGGCTCGCGCGCTGTGCAAGCTTCATAAAGCGGCGTTCGTGTATCGCACGTTCAAGCTGCGCCCGGATGAAGTGCCATGGATGTCGCCCGCTGCTCTGCAATCCATAGCCTTCGATGTGCTTCCGCTCGATGCGCTCCCGAGTGCGGCGGGGGATGCGGACGCTCTGTACGGCGCATGGCGGCGATTGGCCCAGTTGTTTGAATTACGGGATCGTCCCTCTGTCGGACCGAAACTGATCGCCAAGCTGCAATCGCTCATGGGCGTCGATCCCGCCACGCTGGTCGAGGCGCAGGCGGACGTCGCCGCCCAGATCGCCTACCTGGCGGCGGGTCTGGACAGCTCGGTCGACGACGTGTCGTGGGCGGCGCAGACACAACTGAATCTGCAATGGCCGGCCGACTATCAAGCCGCCGTCAGAATTGCGGCGGTGATCGTCTGGCTGGCGAAGCGGACTCTGGCCAAAGCGATGCGCGTGTCGGTCGACGATGTGACCGACGCGACGGCCACGTTGAACCTCGCGTGGCCGACGGATTTGCGGAACCCCTCACGGCTCGACGATTTGCTGCAATTGTTGTCAACGGTGCAGAGGCTCGGGGGGAAGGCGAGCGAATGCTTTGAGCTTGCCGAGGACAGTGCTCCGGCCCTTGGGGTCGCTGCGCGGCCCGGCCCAAACGACGCGATGCTTGCGAGGGAGCTCTTGCGCGCACGCTCCGACGGCCACACCTGGTTGCAACGGCTCAAGCCCATCTCGGATGGGCTGCGTCACAAGCAGCGCGACGCGTTGGTCGCCTATCTGATCGCCAATCCCCCGGCCAATGCGGTGGCGAAGGGATTGTGGAGGGACGCGAACGACCTGTATGAACATTTCCTGATCGATCCGCAAATGAGCGCGTGCAAGGTCAGTACGCGCATTCTCCATGCGATCAGTGCCGTCCAGTTGTTCGTGCAGCGGTGTTTGATGAATCTTGAAGACGGCGTGTCGCCGGCTGACATCGACGCCGATCGCTGGAGGTGGATGAAGAACTACCGGGTGTGGGAGGCCAATCGGAAGGTCTTTTTATTCCCGGAAAACTGGATTGAGCCTGAATTGCGCGATGACAAATCCGAACTCTTCAAGGAGTTGGAAGGGCAGTTGCAGCAGAGCGAGTTCGACAACGAGCGGGCGGAGGAGCTCCTCAAGGTGTATCTCAAGCAACTCGAGGATATCTCCAGCCTTGCGGTGGTCGGCATGTATGTGGACAACGAGGCGTCGGACGGGGAGCCGGAAGTTCGCGTCCACGTGCTCGGCCGCACGCGAAACCGGCCGTCGCGGTTCTATTATCGGCGCTGGGTGTTGACCCAGAGGACGAACCGCTGGGAGCCGTGGGAGCACGTGGCGCTGGAGGGCGTCAAGTCGGACCACGTGTTGCCGTTCGTGATGCGCGGCGACGTGTACGTCGCGTGGCCGGAGATCACGCAACTGGCGGCGGAACCCGGGGTAGGGGGCGCGACGGCGCCGGGTGCGAAGTGGCGGGTTCAGCTGGCTTGGATTCGCCGGACCAGCCGGGGCTGGACCGATCGGCTGATGAGCAGCGACGTCTTCGAGCATCCCTGGGTCTACGGCAAGGACGAGAACCAGACCTTTACCTTCAGAGTCAGGAGCAGCGTGGCGGGTTCGACCGACATCGACTGTTACGGTGCCAAGCGTGAAGGCGCATTGTTGTATGACGCGCCGTCCACCGCCGATATCCCGCCCATTCGGACATTCTTCCCTCTGGTCCGCAGTGCCCCGTGGATCATGGTCAGCGTGTCCGGTGTCGTCTACGCCTCCTATGCAAACGGCACCGTCTTTCGTCCGCTCGCGAACGCCTCCGTGCGCGTGTATGTCAAGCTCAACGGAACCCCGGACGAGGTCACGACGGCTACGAACGACGTTCAGTGGGATGAAGACCATGGACTCGGGCTGTCCGGCGCTCCTGCCTATAACAGCACGGAGGACACCTCCACGGTCACGGATGTCAACGGCAACTTCACTCTGACCTTGAGTCTGGCTGCATGGCTGCACGGCAGCGATCTTTTCGGCAATCATGACACGGGATACTATCGGCAGAGCGTCCTGAAGACGAATCCGACCTTTGAGCTGTCCGTGTCCTTCGGCAGCGCATCGCCTCAGTCCAAGAGCTTCCCGTACAAGGATTCGTCCTCGAATGAGGTGTACCAGCACCACAGCCAGTTGCGCTTTCAACAGAACTTTATTATCGGCATCGGCGGTGCTGCGCCGGGTGGTGAAGCAGACCGTCCCGTCACGATCGTTCCGGTCAAGAAGTTCCGAATCTATACCGCGGACGATGCCGAATGGTTGCCGTTGACCACGCCTTTGCCGGCTCTGCCGAGCGGCGCGCTCACCTACGGTTCGGGCTTCAAGGTCACGGGGGCCAGTCAGTCCTCTTCGTTGACCCTCTCGGACAACGGCGGGGGCAATGCCGTGACTGTATGGAGCGGAGTGTCGCCGTCGTATTCTTTGCTGCCGGCGGCTCCCTTCGAATATCAAGCCGCCGAGGTCGTCGTCTATCGCGATGCCCAGAACAGCTATTTCATCCGCCGGGAAAATACGAATACCGATCCGCTGAATTCGCAAGGCCGGTTGCAGATCGTCGTGAACGGGCATCCGCGCGCGAGCGAGTTGCGCCGCGAGGTTTCGATCGGGGGAGTGCCGACACTCTTCGATTTGATTCAGCAAACCTGGCAACACGCGGCCAATTTCGACATCCACGCGCCCAGCGCGTCCGTCGACCTCAACCGGTCGCTTCCGCGGCCCGCCATGTACTTCGAGCCGGACCAGGCGCATTCGCCGTATGCGGGCTATAACACGGAACTGTTTTTCCATGTGCCGATGCTGGTCGCCGGATTTCTGAGCAGCAATCAACGTTTCGCCGATGCGCAGCAGTGGCTGCATTTCATTTTTGATCCGACGACGGAAGATGCCGCGAGCGGCAACCAGCGCTATTGGCGCTATCTGCCGTTCCGCAATCACAGCATGACGACTCCGATTGAAGAATTGCTCGAATTGTTGGGCGATCCCAACGTGCCGGCGACCGACGACCTGAAGCAGCAGATCACCGCGCAGATCGACGTGTGGTCGGCGAGCCCGTTTCGTCCCCATGCGGTCGCGCGCATGCGCCCACGAGCCTATCAGATCAATGTGGTGTTCAAGTATCTGGATAACCTGCTCGCGTGGGGCGACTCGCTGTTCAGGCAATATACGACCGAATCCGTCAATGAAGCGACGCAGCTGTATGTCCTGGCGGCGAAGTTGTTGGGGCCTCGTCCCCAGTCGATCCCCCGTGCACGGCAACCTCGGCCGCTGACCTATCGTCGAGCGAACGACCAGTGGGATGAGTTCTCGAATGCCTGGCTCGAGTTGGAAGCGAACTTGACAAAAGGCGGACCCAGAGCGTGGAGCATATCGATGCGCGGGGACAAGGGCCTCTCGACGATATCGAGTATCGGGTTGCTGTATTTCTGCGTGCCGCGCAATGAAAAGCTCGCGGCGTATTGGGACAAAGTGGATGAGCGACTGTTCAACATCCGGCACTGCCGGAACATTGACGGCGTCGAGCAGCCGCTGCCGTTGTTCCAGCCGCCGATAGATCCTGCGTTGCTGGTGCGCGCCACCGCCGCGGGCCTCGACATCGGCGCCGTGTTGGCCGACGCCGCGACGCCGCTTCCGTACTACCGATTCGGTGTCTTGATGGGGAAGGCCGTGGACCTGTGCAATGAGGTGAGAGGGCTCGGCGGTGCCTTGTTGGCCGCGTTGGAGAAGAAGGACGCGGAGCAACTGTCACGATTGCGGTCGAATCAAGAGATGGACTTGCTCAATCTGGTGTCGGCGGTCAAAGAAGCGCAGATCGCGGAAGCCAATGCCAATATCGATGCGCTGAGTCAGAGCGAGCAAGCGGCCATGGCACGGTTTGCTCAATACCAGCGGCTACTGGGCAACAACAGCGCGCAGGTGCCGGACGATTTCGGCGCCGATGTCGAACAGACGTCGGCCGTCGCCGTGGCCAAGGCCGACTCCTCGAGCGAACTGACGAATTTGGGGTTGACCCAGGCGGAACTCGACCAAATGGGGTGGTCCGACACCGCGATGACCTATGCGGCTGTCGCGGGGGCATTCAACACCGCGTCGGGAATTTTGTTCGCGTTTCCGGACATCAGCGCCGGCACGCCGTTTTTCCAGTCGAAGTTCGGCGGGACCAATCTTGGATACGTGGCCAATGCGATCGGGTCGTTCTTCAGCATTTTGGAGCGCAACGCCGTTCATCAATCGAGTCGGTCCGCCGCGATCGGGCAATACCAGAGGCGCCAGGACGAATGGGTGTTCCAGAGCCGCATGGCGCTCAAGGAGATTCAACAGATCCGCCGCCAAATCATCGCGGCGAAGATTCGCGCGGATATCGCCGCCAAGGAACTGGACAACCACAAGAAGCAGATCAAGGATGCCGAGGAGACAGACCGGTTCATGCGGGATAAATACACCAACCACGAGCTGTACCAGTGGATGACGCAGCAGCTGTCCGGCGTGTATTTTCGCGCGTATCAATTGGCCTACGACTGCGCTAAGCGCGCCGAGCGGGCGTTTCAGTTTGAACTCGGACTGAGGCGCTCCAACTATATTCAGTTCGGCTATTGGGATACTTTGAAGAAAGGACTCTTGTCGGGAGAACGATTGGGACAGGACCTGAGGCGGATGGACGCGGCGTATCTGGATCGGAACAAGCGGGAGTACGAGATCACGAAGCATGTCTCTCTGCTGCAACTCGACCCTCTGGCGTTGGTGGTATTGCGTGAGTCGGGTCGCTGCGAGTTTGCTGTGCCTGAGGCCTGGTTCGATATGGATTACCCCGGTCACTACATGCGCCGGCTGAAGTCGGTGAGTGTGACGATTCCCTGCGTTGTCGGTCCCTATGCCACCGTGTCTTGTACGATCACGTTACTGAAGAGCCAGATTCGCCACAGCAATTCGCTGGACGGCGGGTATGGCCGAGACGCGCAACACGACGATCCGCGTTTTTCGGACCTGTTCGGTCCGATGCAATCCGTGGTGACCAGCAGCGGACAGAGCGACAGCGGAATGTTCGAGACGAACTTGCGGGACGAGCGCTATTTGCCGTTCGAAGGTGCAGGGGCAGTCGGTACCTGGCGTCTGGAATTGCCGGCAGACTTCAAGACGTTTGACTATGATTCCATCTCCGATGTGATTCTGCATCTCCGGTACACCGCCCGGGAAGGCGGCGAAGGGCTTCAAGCGGCTGCTGCCGGTGACCTGCAGACCGCGGTCAATGAGATAATCGCCGGCGAAGGGGGAAAGGGCGTGACCCGACTATTCAGCCTCCGACATGAATTTCCGACCGAGTGGCAGCGATTCCTGAACATGACGACCGAAGGCACGGGCGATCATCAACAGGTCCTGTCGTTTGGAGCGGAGCGGTTTCCGTTTTTCCTGCGCGACAGGTTTGTCGCAGGCAAGGTCAAGGTGGCCAGGGTGCATCTCCTCTCGACGCTCGCGAAGAGAATATCCGACTCCAGCGCGCTCTATCTTACGCCGCCGGGAGCTTCGTTCGATGAACAGGAAGACAGGGTGGCCCTTGCCGTACGCGACGGGTATGGGGAGACCCTGTATGGTCAGCGGAGCTTTCAGCAGGACAAGAGTGTCGGAAATTGGACGCTGCTCGCAACATCCGCCGATTTCGATGCGCTGAAGAGCGACACAGGCGACGTCTTGTTGAGAGATGTCTTCGTGTGTTTCGAGCTGACCATCACCTGAGTGCCTCCGCCGGCGAGGGATTGATGCAGGCGTAGCAGTCAACGTCCCCCGCCTGTGTTACGGCGGGGTTTTCGAGACCGTGCATCGGATACCAGGGAAGAAGGTGCAGGCGGTCTTGGCGCAACTCGATCGGATGCGGTTCATGGCTTCGCTCTGTTGCGCGTCGTGGTCGCGCCAGGTTTGCTCCTCCTTGGTCATGCGGCCCACTTCCTTCACGTAGATGCCCCAGAGGGCCTTGCACCGCAAGTCTCTCGCGGCCTGTTCGCGCATGTCCGCCGCGTTGCATGCGGTGCCGAGATGCCCGAAATATTGCATGGCCGTGTCGTCATGCGCCTGCCAATTGGCGTCGTCGTCGCCGACCAGCTGCAGTTCGTCGCTGTAGCGTTTCCAGAGATCGGTACAGGAGGCAGTAAGGACCATGTCCGGGATGGCATCCTGTGGGGAAGGGGCTTCGTCGGTCTCGAAGAAGGCGCACCCCGCAACCATGGTCAGTGCCAGGAACAGGAGACGCGTGCACATGGTTCAGCATATTGAAACGCCGGAAGGGAAGCAAGGGCGTGGTGGTGACTGATTCGTGCGCTTGACACCTTGCGGAGAGCCAGCGTAGCTTGTCGCTCGATGGTTCGTCTTTTTCCGCTCCATGCCGGCGGCAGGCGGCCGGACTGTGTGTGCCTGGCTCTCCTCACCTGCATAGTTCTCCTCGTCGTTGTCGACATTTCGCCCGCGACGGCGGAACCCGAGTACGAAATACCCGTGCCGAGAACGATCGAGGACGCGCTTCCGCCCGAGTTGCGCGATGTGCCCCATGGTCGAATCGACGGGCCGGTCCAGCACGACGGCTACATGCATATCTACACGATCGACACCGATTTCGGGGTTTATCTGATGCACGGCGACACGATGTTCCGACGCCTGCGGCAGGAGCTGACTGCTATCGCGGATCTGCGGGCGCGATACGCGCCGAAGGTGGCGGCTGAGTCGGCGGTCAAGGTCGTCGTCAAGCCCCTCCATGCGATTGGCCGTCTCGCCTCGGATCCGCTGGATACGCTCGCCGGCATGCCGCGTGGTGTCTACCGTTTGCTGGAATCCAGCATCACCGGAGCCTTTCGCGAGTCCGGTCCGTACGAAGATTCCGACTTTAAGAACCTGGTCCAGGTCGCGGCGTACAAGCGGCGCATCGCCCTGCACTATGACGTGGACGTGTATTCGTCGAACCCGATTCTGCAGCTTGAACTGGACCGGGTTGCCTGGGCCAGTCTGGCCGGGTACACGACGACGTTCGCCGTGTTGCTCGTGCCGGTTCCCAATCCGCTGCCGCTGGCGCTTGTCAGTTTGAACAGCGTCGAGGTGTTGAACCGCGTCCTCGAAGAACGCGGGCCGGACGATCTGCGCATTCTCAATCTCCGGCAGCTGAGGGCGATGGGGATCAAGGATGAGCTGGCCGAAAAATTTCTCGACCATCCGTACTACTCGCCACGTCATCAAACCATCATCGTGGCCTGTCTTGGAACGCTGTCCGAAACTAAGCGGCGCGACCGGTTTCTGACGATCGCGCTGAATGCCTTGTCCGAAGAAGAGGCCTTCTTCTATCAGCAGGCGGCTGAGTTGCTGCAGGCCTACAATAGGGAAGAATCGCCCGTCGCCGAGCTCACGATGTTCGGCCGGATTCCGCTGGGGCGCACGAAAGATCGCTCGGTGATCTTTCCCGCCCCGGTCGATTACGCCATGTGGACGGACAAAACCGAATCGGTGGTGAACCGGCTTGTCTCCGCCGTTCGCCACCGGAAAAGGAGCACCCGTATCGAGATGTGGATCGCCGGAACGATTTCGCCTCGCGTGCGCCAGGAACTGCATGAGCGCCGGATCGTGGCGAAGGAGCAGATGCAGCGCAAGCTGCAGTTGGCCGATTGACGGCGGCGGAGAGCGGCAAGCGGGTTACTGGGGACCGGACGCGTTCTGTTGCAATTCGGCGCGGCGTTTGTCCTTCTGCGTCTGCTGTTCCTCGATGAGCTTATACGCGACATAATACTTGTAGATGTTGGCCACGTAGGTCACCGTTTCCTCGCCGATGCGCCGCGCGGCGACGAGCTCGACGTTGTTGAACCACACGTTAGGATTCAATCCCCGTTTTTCCGCTTCCTTTCTGAGTTTCTGCACCCGCCCCGGCCCGGCGTTGTACGCGGCGAACGAGAACAGGATCTTGTTCCGCGCGTCCATCGGTTCGTTCTCGAAGAACTGATCCCGGATGATGCGGACGTATTTAATGCCGGCGTGAATGTTGGGCTCCAGTTGCGTGATGTCCCCGGTCTTCATCTCGTCTCCCGTCGCCGGCATCAACTGCATGACGCCGACCGCGCCGACCGTGCTGCGCGCATTCTGGTCGAGCAGGGATTCCTGGTAGCCCTGGGCGATCATCAGGAGATAGTCCATATCGTACTGCGCGCCGTATTTGCGGAACAGTTCGACCGTCTTGATGAACTTCTTGATCTCGGCGCTCGATGTGGCCTGCTTGACGATCCGCGGATTGCCGTCGCTGCCGTACTTCTTGACCAGGGCATTGCCGAATTCGGATTTCCGGCCGTACTTCTTGGCGAATTCACCGATCTCCGCTTTGAGTTTGGGACTGTCCTTTCGGATCATCCAAGCCAAGTCTCCCCCGGCGTTGACGACGATGTCCTTATGAGGGACGAGCTTCTTGAAGACTTTGGACCAAAGAAGCGCTTGATAGCGGTCGACGACGATGACCTCGACCAGTCCGGCGTTGACCATTTCCAGGAGATCGTCGTCCTGCAAGTCTTCCGGCGCGGCTTTGAGCACTACCGGGGCCTTCTGCTCTTGCGCGAACTGCTCGTTGAGGCGCTCCAGGTGAGTCCAATAACTGGATGACTTGCGGACGAAGACTTCTTTGCCGGACAAGTCGCTCAGCGACGTCAGCTTGGGAGAGGCGGGGCCGGTCACCACGATCTCCTTGACTCCTCGGAAAAACGGCTCGCCAAAGTCCACTTTTTCGAGCCGCTCCGGCGTCACGGTCAAGATGCCGGCGGCGATGTCGCCGCGTCCCTCGAGCAGCGCGGGAATCAATTGGTCGCGGGAGGTCGGAATGAAGACGACATGGACGAGGACGTGCTTGTTCTTGCCCCGGTACTTGGCATTGATTTCTTCCTGAAATGCCTTGAGTAGCTCGTATTCGGCCCCGGTCTGCCTCGCGCCGTTGATCCAGTAGGACGTCCGCGACGGGGCAACGAGTGCTCGAATGACGCGGCGCTCGGTCATCCCGTCGAGATCCCCCGTCCAAGGCAGGAGAATCGAGGTTTGAATGAGTTCGTGATCGTCGGATGTCGGTAGATCGGCAGCGAGGGGCTGCCGCGTCGGCACGTCGGCGAAGACGAGAGAGGCAAACACTGTAGTGGCGAGGAATAGCCGCTTCACGATGCTGTTCCGTGCGAGGTCCCGTCCGGACATCCTCCCCAGGCGGCGAGAGACTAGCATTCGTGGGAGGATCGGGTCAAGAATGCGGGAGGCGTCGTGGATCGAGGCACGCATCGGGAGCGAGGAAGCGGACGTCGGTGACGGGAATCGGTTACGGACGCTCCACGATGATCGCCAGCGCCTCTCCTCCGCCGATACAGAGACTGGCCAATCCTCGTTTGGCGCCGGCGGCCGGCATGGCGTGGAGTAGGGTGGTGAGGATCCGCGCGCCGGTCGCTCCGATCGGATGGCCCAGCGCGACCGCGCCGCCGCGCACGTTGACCTTCAGGCTATCGAGGCCGAGTTCGCGATTGATCGCCAGCGACACGGCGGAAAACGCCTCATTGATCTCGAAGAGGTCGATGTCGGCGAGAGAGAGGCCGGTTTTCTTGAGCACGAGTTTGATGGCGTCCACCGGCGCGATCGTCAGCCACTCGGGCGCCAGCGCCGCCGCCGCGTAGCCGACGATGCGCGCCATCGGAGCGAGTCCGAGCCCTTTCGCTTCCTCTTCCGCCATCACCACCAGCGCCGCCGCTCCATCGTTGCAGGACGGGGAATTCCCGACCGTGAGCACTCCGTCCGATCGGAACGCCGGAGTCAGACGGCGCAGCTTGCCCAGGTCGACCCGGTTGGGTTCTTCGTCCTCCGTTACCGTCACGGTGCCTTTTCGTTGCGTGACATCGACGGGCACGATTTCGGACCGGAAGAGCCCCTCTTCGACGGCCTGACGGGCGCGCCGATAACTTTCGAGGGCAAAATCGTCGACTTCCGCCCTGGTGAATCCATACTTTCCCGCGCAGAGTTCTCCGGCGTCGCCCATGTGGAAATCGTTGTAGACGTCCCAAAGGCCGTCTTTGATGAGGCTGTCCACCAGTTCGGCGTGGCCCAGCTTGTATCCCTGCCGGGCCTTCTCCAGCAGGTAGGGCGCGCGCGTCATGTTTTCCATGCCGCCTGCCACGACGATCCGGGCTTCGCCCAACGCGATCGCTTGCGCGGCCATTATGACTGTCGCGATGCTTGAGCCGCAGACCTTGTTGACCGTCGTGGCTCCGACGGAATACGGAATTCCCGCGCCGATCGAGGCTTGTCTGGCCGGCGCCTGGCCGAGGCCGGCGCTGAGCACGCACCCCATCAACACCTGGTCGACGCGATCGGAGGCCAGACCGATCCGGCGGAGCGCCTCTGCGATCGCCCTGCTTCCCAGCTTGGTGGCTGGCACAGTGCTGAACACCCCATTGAAGCTGCCCATCGGGGTTCGGACTGCGCTGACAATGACGGATTGTGGCCGGTTGTTCATCGCGCCGATGAGAGTGGTTCCTGCCGCGGTGGGGCGGGCCCGACCTACCGGGGTGGGGCCGCCTGTTCCGGACGATTCACTGCCCCGGATGTCTCGTCGAGGTTCATGCCGGGTATGATCCCGTCCTCGAGCCAGGCATAGTCGCCCTTCATGATTGCCTTGGAGAGCCGATAGACAGCCGTGTCTCGTCCCGGCCGTCCGGCCCGCCCGGTCAAAGACGATCCGGAGCGCAGGCGGTCGGCCATGTCCTCACAGAAATAATCGACCAGTTCGCGGATGCCGGGCTTGGTTCGCATCTCAGGCTGGGAGGCGAACCACAGGACTGCGGTCATGGGAAAGATCAGCAGGCTGTCGTCGACCAGGCGTTGGAGCTGGAGTTGCTTGTTGTGCAGCCCCTGCCGGTGGCGCAATGCCGCGACCAGTGTGGAGCGGGTCAGCTTGCGCGACGCGGATTCGACCAGCCTGGTCCACCGCGCATAATCCTTTCCGAAGAGGCCGCTGGGGCCTTTTGCATGAAGAAATGGCAGGCACGAACGAAGACATGCGCGGCCGTAATACAGCGCCGCCTTCGTCTTCTCCGACCACGAACCGTCCAACAGGGCCAGCCCCTGATCGATGTAGGGGGCCAGCGCTTCCCGCGCCATCCAGATGCGCAGAATTTCGCTGGTTCCTTCCCAGACCAGATTGATCCGGGCGTCGCGCATCATCCGCATCACGGCGATGGGAGCCTCGCCGTTCTTTCTCTGGGACTCGGCCGTCATGAACCCGCGTCCGCCACGCACCTGAAAGAGGTCGTTGACCGCCTCCCAGTACCACTCGCTGCCGATGATCTTGGCGGCCGCCGATTCGAGCCTGAGATCCCCTTTCTTGTTCGCCCAGGCTCCGCAATAGGCCATCACGGCTTCGAGCGTCAAGGCATAGGCGGCGGTCCGGCAGAGTTTCTCCCCGATCAGCGTGTGCTCGCCGATCGGCTTATTCCACTGCACCCGAGCTTTCGCCCACCAGCGCATGAGCGCGAGGCATTGTTTGAGCCCGCCCAAGCAGGCGGCGGGGAGCGTCAGGCGGCCCACGGTCAGGGTGGCAAGGGCGATGCGCAGGCCGTCCTCTTCGCTGCCGAGACGGTTTTCGATCGGTATGTAGACCCGGTCGAAGGAAGGGGCTCCATTGTAGATCGCTCTGACGCCTTCGAAGCGGAGCCGCGTCACGGAGCAGCCGGGCCAGTGGGTTTCCACGATGAAGGCGCCGTAGTGTTTCGGCGCGCGGAGATCCTTCATGTCCTCCGGATTGTCCACGATCCTAGCGATCACGATCAGCATGGATGAGAGGAATTCGCCGTCCCGCTTGGCGGAATTCGTGATGAAAAACTTGTCCCCGGTGAGGCGATAGCCCACGGTCTCGCCTTTTTCCAGAACGCGGACGGCGCATGTTTCGACCTTGGAGATGTCGCAGCCCACTTGACGTTCCGTGAGCGCAAAGCCGGAAATCTCGCCGCGGGCGAGCCGGGGGAGGTATCGGGCCTTCTGTTCGTCGGTGCCGAAGAGGCGCAAAGGTTCCGGGATGCCGATCGACTGCGCGGCGGACAACAGCACGGTCAGCGAGGCATCGACGCTGCCGCACAGCGTCGCCACCTGTTGATATTCCGATTGGCTCAGCTCGAGTCCGCCGTAATACCGAGGAATCTTGATCCCAAAGGCGCCGAGTCGGGCCAGGTCCTTGATGGTCGCGTCCGGAAGCTCGCCTTCCAGGTCGATGCGTTCCGGGTCCAGAGGAAGGAGCGCGGCCTTGAATCGCTCCAGGAACTCCAGCGCGGAGGAGCTGGTCTGGGGAAGGCGGATGGAGGAAAACAGATGCCACCGGATGTCGTGGACGAAGAGCCCCGCCAGGAAGCCCTGGTAGACCGCCTTGTCCCGGGCGGTTTCCGCGACCGCGACAGAGCCCTGAAATACGTCCGATTGCGTCATGCACGTGGTCCCGAGTGAGACGGCGTTGCCGGTGCCTTCCCTACCGATTCTACCTGAAGCGGGCCTGGCCCGCCATGGCTTGTTGATTCGAGAACGGGACCGGCCCCCTCCATTGTGGGAGACGGAATGGAGATCGGCAGGTGCGTGGAAATGGTCCAGCCGTGGTACCATGGGGGAGAATCGAACGGGGATCGCACGATGCGCCAAGTCGTAGTCGTTGATGCATTCCGAACGCCTCTCTGCAAAGAGGGGACTGACTTCAGCGGAACCGACGCGGAGGTGTTGGGGGCGTGGGTCGTCCGCGAGCTCATCATGCGTTGCCACCGCTGGAATCTTCCCCTCACGACGATCGATTGCGTCCTGGGCAGCAACGTCGCGACCCCTATGCACGCCGTCAATCCGACGAGGGTGGCGGCCGTTACCGGCGGGCTGCCCGAGACGATTCCCGCCGACACCGTGGCCGGAAAGAATTGCGGTTCGGGCGTGACGGCGCTCTACTACGCAAGCCTTCGCATCCGAAGCGGCGATGCGGACACGATTTTGGCGATCGGCATGGAGGCAATGAGCCGTATTCCGGTCGTCTATGATCGTACCGTCGCCGATCTGGTGCTCCGCTTTGGAAAAGGCCGGACGCTTCGCGAACGGACCGCCGTCGCCTTCTCGTTGATTCCCAAACTGCTCAATCTGAAACGCTATCCGCCCCGCGTGGGGCTGGTCATGGGACTGACCGATCCGATGTGCGACCTCATCATGGGGCTGACCGCCGAGAACATTTCGAAGGATCCGGAACTGCGCATCAGCCGCGAGGAACAGGATGCGTATGCGGTCCGGTCGCATCAGCGTGCGACGCGCGCTTGGAAGAACGGCCTGTTTGCCGACGAGGTGGTGACAATGTACGTCCCCGAGCGTCAAGCCTATGTTGCCCGCGACAACGGAATCCGTGAGGACGCGAGTCTCCAGACCTTCGGCGACGTCAAGCCGGTGTTCGATCGATTCCACGGCTCGGTTACTCCGGCGAACGCATCTCAGATTACGGACGCGGCCGCCGCCATGTTGCTGATGGAGGAGGAGAAGGCCAAGGCGCTCGGACTGCCGATTCTGGGCTATGTGAAAGAGTATGCCGATTTCGGCTATGAGCCGTCGTGCATGGGATTGGCTCCCGTCGGCGCCATCGCCTCCTTGCTGGCCAAGACGGGGTTGAGCCTAAAAGATTTCGCCGTTTGCGAAATCAACGAGGCGTTTGCCTCTGTAGTGTTGGGTATTACGCGCATTCTCGACTCTTCCGCTCTCATGGAACGGAAGTTTGGCCGGTACGGATGGACGGAACGGTTGGGGGAGATTCTTCCCGACGATCTCAATCCCCATGGGGGCGCGATCGCAGTCGGTCATCCTGTGGGCGTGTCGGGGCTGCGCCTGGCGATGACGGCGCTCTATGAACTCAGAAGGCGTAATGCTCAGCGCGCGCTGATCAGCGCCTGCGTCGGCGGCGGCCAAGGTGTAGCGATGATCGTGGAAAGAAAGTAGGCATGGCGAACGAACGGATCGGCACAATCGAAAGCCCCGGAGGGCTGCAACACTTCAAGACCGCGGTTCTGGAAGACGGAACCCTGCTGGCCGGCTTCGACTATCACGGCAAGGCCGTCAATGTGCTCAACGTCGACAGCATGGCCGAATGGTGCCAACTGGTGCAGTGGGCGGAAGGGGCTTCCGCCGTCACCGGCGTCGTGCTGTTGAGCCTGAAGCACGGCAACTTTTGCGCGGGAGCCGATCTGGAGGAGATGCACGACGCGCAGCGGCGGAAGTCGTTTCAGGCGCTAGATCAGCTGGTGGTCGATGCTCACACCGTCTTCGATGCAATGGGTCGGTCCCGAAAGCCGTTCGTGGCGGCGGTGGAGGGGGCTTGTCTCGGCGGAGGTCTTGAGCTGGCGCTGGCCTGTCATGCGCGCGTGGCCAGTACCCATGAGAGAACCGGCTTGGCGCTCCCGGAAGTGAGACTGGGCATACTGCCCGGCTTCGGCGGAACCCAGCGGCTGCCGCGCTTGGTTGGTCTCATACCGGCATTGGAGATGATCACGACTGGCAAAACGATCTTCCCCCGTCAGGCGTTGCGCATGGGATTGGTCGATGCCATGGTCACTTCGATTCCTTCCCACATGAGGCGGCTTGAGGAGATCCAGCAGGAATCCCTCATCCAGGCGGCGCTGGCTCAGGTGCGAAGACTCCGCGGCGCGACCGACCGCAGGCCTGCTCTTCCGTTGAGCCGATGGCTTCCCGGCGCTCCGCTGATCCGTTCGCTGGTCTGCCGCTTCGCCCGACGTCAAGTCTTGAAGCGCGTGCGGCATTTCTATCCGGCGCCTCTCGGGGCCATCGACGCCATCGAACGAGGGTTGGGCATGGGTCTGCTGCAGGCGTCCATGACCGTCGAGAAGCCTCTCCTGATCGAGCTCATGGCGAGTTCCGTGTCGACGCATCTGGTGGGGCTGTTCTTGGCGGGCGAAGCCGTCAAGCGTAAGGCGGCAACGGCCGCTGAAGGGGTGAGCCGCCTCGGTGTGCTCGGCGCCGGCTTGATGGGATCCCAGATCGCCGGACAGCTCGCCGACAGGGGCTATGCCGTGGTCCTGCGGGACCTTGCCCCGGACATCTTGGCTTCGGCGATGGGGCGGATTCACAAAGCACTGGCGACGCAGGTGCGAAAGAGGATCATCCTGCCTTCCCAGCTCCGCTATCGAAGCCTGAGGATCGCTCCGACCACGCGGATGTCCGACGTGAGTTCAGCGGGGCTCGTGATCGAGGCGGTATCGGAGAAGCTGGAGGTGAAGCGGGCGGTGCTCGCGGAGTTCGAGCTGGAGGCGCCGTCCGACGCCATCTTCGCCACCAACACGTCGTCCTATACGCTGGCCGATATTGCGGTCAATGCGATTTGTCCGGATCGGTGCGTAGGGCTGCACTTCTTCAATCCGGTGGCGAAAATGCAACTGGTGGAAGTCGTGCGCGCGCCGTTTACGTCTGAACGGGCGCTGGCCCAAGCCTGCACCGTGGCCAAGCGCATGGGAAAGTTTCCGCTCCTGGTGCGCGACGGGCCGGGGTTCCTGGTAAACCGGATTCTGTCGCGCTACCTCGCGGAGGCTGTCATCCTGGTCGGGGAGGGGGTGCCGATTCAACGCATCGACCGGGTCGCTCAGGATTTCGGTATGGCGGTCGACAGCGGACATCCGATGGGTCCGCTCGAGCTGATCGACCTGATCGGTCTACCGGTCGCGATCCATGTTCTGGCGTCCCTCACCGTCCTGGGTCACAGGATCGAATCGCGCGAGGCGCTTCTGCGGAAGCTGCTCGGGCAGGGTGGCTCACCGCGGCCCTTCTGGAAATCGGGGAAGGAGAATCCGGACGCGGTCGAAGCGATCATGGAGCATCGGCGGGCCTTCGGTGCGGAGGCCGTGTCCTTGTCGGACGAAGTGCTGCACCGTCGCATGTTTCTCCCGATGGTCGATGAAGCGGTGCGGTGCTTAACAGACAAGATCGTCGAACAGTCCCGGGAGGTCGACCTGGCTCTGACGTACGGGATCGGATTTCCCGGGTTTCGCGGCGGTTTGCTGACGTGGGCTCGTGATACGATGACGCCGCGGATCCTTGCCGGAGAACTAGAATCCCTGGCGCAACGGTACGGAAAGCGATTTGAGCCCTGTCCCGGCCTGGCGGCTGGAGATTGGTAACTCCGGGATCGAACGGGGCTCGGCTGGATGGAGCGCATATGCCTGAACGTCTCTGGATGTCGCATTATCCACAGGGAGTTCCGCCGCAGATTCCATTGATCCCTGAGACGCTTCTCGACGTGCTGTCCGTCAGCGCGCGTCGCTTCTCCCGCAGACCGGCGCTCTATTTTTTCGGCAAGACGATCTCCTACCACGACTGTGAGGCGCTCGTGGAGAAGTTTGCCTGCGGCCTTGCGGCGTTGGGGCTGCGCAAGGGAGACCGCGTGGCATTGTGTCTGCCCAACTGCCCGCAGGCCGTCATCGCCTACTTCGGCATTCTCAGGGCGGGCGGGATCGTCGTGGCCTGCAATCCCACCTATACGGAGCACGAGCTGTCCCACCAGTTGGGCGATGCCGGCGCCAGGGCCATCGTCGTCCTCGACCAGATGTACCAGAAGATCCGGCACCTCGACCTTGAGCTGGTCATCGTCACGTCCATCACGGATTTCATGACCACCATCGCGCGATATCTCTACCACCATCGAAACGGCCGTCACGCGGTCGAGATCCCGATGGGAGGGACGACGAGACTGTTTCATGACGTCCTGAACCTCACGGACGTCGAGCCTGCGCGACTGCCGGTGGTGGGGCCCGAGGATATCGCCGTCCTGCAGTACACGGGCGGGATCACGGGCCTCTCCAAGGGGGCGGAGCTGCGCCATCGAAATCTGACGGCCAACATCCGCCAGCTGGTCAGCTGGTTCGCGCCGGCCGAACGAGTTGAAAGCTTCCTGGCGGCGCTCCCGCTTTTCCATGTGTTCGGCATGACGGTCACGCAGAACATCTGTCTGGCGGTTGGCGGATGCATGATTCTGGTTCCCGATCCGCGCAACATGTCGGTGTTGCTCACCCTGCTCCGCAAGAAGCAGCCGACGGTGATCACGCTGGTGCCTGCATTCGTGAGGAAGCTGCTCGAACAGTGCGATGCGAACGATTTTGTCTCCACGAAGTTCGTGATTTGCGGCGGCGCGGCGCTGCCGTACGAGCTGCTGAAGAAATTCAGGGAGCAGACAGGCCATCTGATCGTCGAAGGGTACGGGCTGTCCGAGGCGTCGCCCGTGACGCACTGCAACATCCCGCGAGGCCTGTCCGTGAAGCGGTCCATCGGCTTGCCCGTCCCCAACACCGACGCGAGAATCGTGGACGAAGCGGGCCGCGACGTGTCCGAAGGGGAGATCGGCGAGTTGTGGGTCCGCGGGCCGCAAGTGATGGAACGGTACTGGAACAATCCGGTGGAAACCGCCAACGCTGTCAAGCCCGGCGGGTGGTTGGCCACGGGGGACATGGCGAAGATCGACCAAGACGGCTTCTTCTACATCGTGGATCGCAAGAAGGACATGATCCTCTCGAATTCAGGCTTCAACGTATACCCGGCCGAGGTCGAGCGGGCGTTACAACTCCATCCTCTCGTGCAGGACGCGGCCGTCATTGGGGTGCAGGCGGGAGATGGAGGCGAATCGATCAAGGCGTTCGTGGTGCCGAAGACCGCAGCGCTGACGGCCGAAGATCTCTTGACCCATTGCCGGCATTACCTGGCGGCGTACAAAGTACCGAGGAAGATCGAGTTTCGCAGCGAACTGCCCCGGTCCATCCTGGGAAAGATGCTGCATCGGGTGCTCCGGGTGGAGGAACGGGCTCGACTGCAGCCGAACGGTTAGTCCTGCCCGGCCGTACCGGACAGACGCCAGCGGGTTCTGATGCAGGGGAGGTTGACGACGTGCTGCGCGAGGGCCATGGCGGCCGACAGTCCCGGGGATTCGATGCCGATCAGGTTGACGAAAGGCGGCATGTCCCTGTCGACGGCGACGATGAAATCGGGCTTGCGGCCGGCTTCCGTCATGACCGAGGGTCTGATTCCGGAATAGGCCCAGCGAAGATCGCGCTCTTCGAGGGTGGGAAGGAACTTCTGCACCGCCGTAATGAACAGGCTCGGAGGGGTCGGGTTCGAGGCATAGTCCGCTTTGTCCTGCACGGCGACTTCATTCGGTCCGATGAACAATCGCCCGTTCGGCCTCGGGCTGAAATGAATGCCCTTGCCAGCGGCGCCGGGAGGCAAGGCCGGATAGACCAGCCGTCCGATAAGGCCTTTCTTCTCGGCAGCGACAATCTCATAATACTCGCCGCGGAGGGGACGGATCGTGTACGAGGTCTTCCCTGAGACGAACGAGGCCACCTCGTCGGCATGGAGGCCCGCCGCATTGATCAACCCGGCAGTTCGGATCCTCTTTCGATCGGTGGTGACCAGGTATCCGTCGCCTTCGGGATCGATGCCGACGACCCGGTGTTCGAAGGCGAACGTGACCCCCGCCGCTTCCGCATCGGCCTTGAGCGCCGACACCCAGGCGGTCGGGTCGATCACGCAGATGCTCGGAATGATGATGGCCCCGCAGGCCTGGAGATGGGGCTCCCACGCACGCAGACCTCTCGGAGTCACGAATGAGACCGGGAGGCGGCTGCGTCGGGCGTTGACCCACAGCCTCCGCAGCATGGCGATATCCCGCCAGAGACCGCGCCGGATGTCTTCCCAGGTCACCGCGATGACCATCCCGGAACGAAGTAAGGGAATGCCGCGTTCGACGGCGTACGAGACCGCCAACCGGCTGCCGTCCCGCGCCAGCCGCCCCTTCAACGTGGCCGGATGTTCATGGATGCCGCTGTGGAGGACGCCGCTGTTGCGGGAACTGGTTTCTTCTCCCGCCCGGCGGCGCTGTTCGACGACCAGAATGCGCAGCGGATGGTTCGCGGCGCGCGCGGCGAGCTCCCGGGCCACGGCGCAGCCGACGACGCCGGCGCCGACGATGCAGACGTCATATGCGTCCATCGTCCGGCATCCCATGTTGGAGGTCGAATGGCACGCGCCGCGCACAGGCGCGATTCGGAAAGACCGGCGGACGGATGAAAACGGGCCGCCGAATTCGTGCGACCGTGAACCGCCGACGATCGTCAGGGTGGAGGACTGACATGCAGAGTCGCTTCGATAAATTCGGGAAGGTCATCTTCGTGTTCTGCGGAGGCGGCTGCAAAGCCATTATCCAGGCGGTGGCCGCCGCCGAGTTCGTCAATGCCGGCATCATGCCGAGCCACATCGTCAGTTCCTCTGCGGGAAGCTGTAACGCGCTCGGGTTCGTCGAGGATCCCGGTCCTGCCGGAGCCGAGAAGACATTGCGCATCTGGGAAGACTATATCACTTCGCCCGAGGCGATCTATGAGGTTCATCCGTTCTTTCGGGAGAAGTTGGCGCGCTTGTTGGGCGTAGTGCCCAGGGCGACGAAGGGGTTGGCCCCGGGATCCGCCTTCCACGATGTAAAGCGGGCGATGCGGTTCTTTCCCTTGGTCGTCTCCCTGGGGCTGCGCATGCCGTTCCGGGCCGCCGGTCGAGCGGTCAGCTTCATCTTCCGCCTGATGGACACGTTCGAATCACAGCAGAAATCATTTCGTCGCCTGGTGCAATCCCCGGAGATCATGGAAGCCTTCGACGAGGTGGACAAGTACTTCGAGTTCAAGCGGATGAAGGCCTTCCTCGATCCGTTTCCCCTCCTGGCGCGACTCGGTGAGCAGATCGATCTGCAGAAAGTGATCGGCAGTCCCGTCACCTGGCACATCATGACCGAGCGCTATGAGGACGGGGCGACGGTGGTCTTTTCCAATAGGGACGCCGATGTGGTTGCGGCGACGGGCGGGGACGCCAAGACGCAGAAAGCCGTCTACGATCTGTTCTTCAAACGCATTCGCGCGTCCATGGCCCTCTATCCCTTGTTCGAGATGGTCGAGATGGACGGCTATCGCTATCTTGACGCCGATCTCGCCAATCCGCTCCCGGTCGAAGAAGCCTTCGGTCACGGCTGCGATACCGTCGTGATGTTTCTCAACGTGCCGGCGAACAGCGTCCGTATCGATCCGCATCCCCTGCGCGACCTGCTGGAGCTCAACGATCTCCTGCGGCTGAACGAGCGCTATATTCACCACCGTCTCAAGGAGGCTCAGATGAAGGCTAAAGAGACGGGGGTCAACCTGTTCGTCGTTCGACCGGAATCTATTCCGCCCGGTCTTGGGCTGCTGGACATCGACGACAAGGTGATTGAATACGTGAAACAGCACGAACGACTGCGAATGAAAGACTATCTCGCCGATCTGGATGCGCACAATCTGAGGTTTTCCCCACCCATGAGTTGAGTTCGTGGTATCTCTCGGCGGCGAGTTGCGCCGGGTTTCGACACACGCTTTCTTTCGCACCTCGATTTGCCCACTCCAACGCCTCAGTTGATTCTTCCCGACATGAAGGGGTAGCTTTGCACTCGCACTATTCTCGACCGGTTGGATGCCCGACTCGGCGACGGTCGAATCGACCAGAGTTCTCTTGATCTTGTGAGGCGAGTCTCTTAATCTGTCTTCGTGGGGGGAAGGGGACTCTTCCTTTAGTGCTCCAGGTGATTCATGGCTTATAACCTGAAAGTCATTCCCATCAGCGAATTCCTCCGCAGTGACGTTACCGGCGTTGTGGACCTCAAGGCCAGTCGAGAATTGCTCAAAGGTTTGGTCGAGATATGCGCGAGGGAACATCTCGACCGAATCTTGATCGACGGACGGGAGGCGAGTTCTTCCGCGAGCACGGTCGATGTATGGACCTTGGCGAACGACCTGGGCTCCTTGGGGCTCAGCCGCGAGTATCGTGTCGCCGTGCTCAACCGTCCCAAGGACGACTTCGACCGCATGGCCTTTCTGGAACTCTGCGCAACGAATCGCGGGTACCAATTGAGGGCCTTCCGCGATTTCGAGGATGCGTTTACCTGGTTAACGGCCGGCGATGGCGCCGGCGAGTAGGTCCCGCACCGCCCATGCTCCCCGTCCGGCCTCTTGTCGGCAATCGTTTAAGGCAGCTGGTGCACGTGGTCTTCACCTGCTGGATGGGACTGTGCCTGCTCACCAGTTGGGGATCTCTGCTGTTTCCCGTCTCGGTGCGAGGAGCGGATCTGACCGATCTGGAAGAAGTCGTCGATAACGCCCGCCTGACGTTTGCCCATTTCTCCGGGAATCCGGACCTGGCATGGCTTCGCAAGAATTTGAAAGATGCGAAGGGAGTGCTGATTCTGCCGCGGCTTCTGGAGGCCGGCTATTTTGTCGGTGCCACGCTCGGCTCCGGCGTGTTGCTGCTCCATGATGAGCGGACGGGAGAATGGAGCGATCCGGCGTTCTACACGGTGACGGCGGGAAGTTTCGGATTGCAGATCGGTCTTAAGCGATCCCAGGTCGTCGCCCTGATCATGACCAAGAAGGGAATCGACTCCATGATCGGCTCGAAATTCACACTCGGCGGGAATCTCAACCTGACTGTCGGACCGGTGGGACGGGGACTCACCGGCGGAGTGACGCCCACCATGACCGCCGATGTGGTTGCCTACGTCAGATCCGAAGGGGCGTACGGAGGCATTTCGCTGCGCGGGTTGATCCTCTCTCCGGACGATGACTGGAATGAGCTGTATTTCGGCCGGCCGATGAACGCATCGGAGATTCTCTTGAACGCGTCGTCGGTCCGGCATTGGTATTCGGCCCGCCTGCGCGCGGCCGTGACGAGCGCGCAGATGGAAGAGCCGTGAGTGTTTATCGACGATGGCTTCTTGTTTTCTGGTTCGGCGTATGGACGACCGCTTGCTCATCCGCGCCGACGCTCTTCGGGGACACGGCTGAGTCCCCTCTGGCCTCGGCGGCTCCTCCTCCCACGCTGAAGTTCCTGACCTTCAACGCCTTGCACGGATTGGCGACGGGCCGAGTCAGCGTCGCGCTCGGTGAAACCCCCGAACAAAACAGACGAAGGTTTCAGTTGTTCATCAAGCAGCTCGAACTGGAACGACCGGACGTGGTGTTCCTGCAGGAGGTCAATCCGCTGCCCGAGAGGGCCCAGTACTATGTGGAGGCGCTGGAGGCTCTGGGGCTTCACTATCGGGTGGTGTATCAGGTTGACGCGTGCGGCGTCCGGTTCTCGGGCGACAGGGCGCTGTTTCCGGACCTCAATAACGGACTGGCCATCTTGGCCAAGGACGAGTTGGAGCTGAAGAAAATCGTAGGACTCCAACTCAGCGGTGATCTGGGCAACTGCCGGAGCAATTCGGGTTTTCAACTGGGGGAGCTGCGATACGGCCTCATCGCCGAGATCGGGTTGCCCGGCAGCAAGGGACGCTACTTACTGGCCAGCACCCATCTGCATTCCGGATTCGAAACCGGCGGACAATTCATGGAGCTGCTGTCCATCCTCCACCATGACGGGAAATTTCGAGACTATCCGTCCTTCAAATGGGCTGTTGATCAGACTCGTCTGCGGAGGATCAGCGAGTTGAACGTCTTGATTCGCACGTTGAACAAGTTCAAACGGGAAGCAGGCTACCAGGGAATCCTGATCGCCGGAGACTTGAACTTCGAGCAAGATTTCCCCGAGTACAAGGAAGTGGAACTCCTGAGGTTTACGGACACGGCAGTCTTGGGGATGCAGCTCCAGGAGCTGTTCACGGCCGATCCGACCCTGAATGCCTGGATCCGCCAGGATGCCGAGGCGCCCATCCCGCCGCTGCTGGTGAACGCCATCGCCTCCGAAGAGCCGGCCGTGCAGGACCAGATCATCGCCGCCTATCGGAAGGAGATGATCCGCCCCCGCCGGATTGATTATATTTTCGTGGACACAGTCTTTCCCCGCTACTGCCTGCGGCAAACGCTCTTCGGTCTGGAGACGGACGATAAAGGCTTCCCGGCATCGGATCACTACGGGATCCTGAATACCTATTCGCTCCAGACGGCCGACCAGGTCTGTGTTCCAGGATCCTGACGGCGAAGCTCGGACCTCCACTCGATTATGATGCCTTTCTCGTATAGGTGATTTCGAGCACCTTCGCTTCCTTGCCGCCGTGGTGGGTTCCGTACATTTCGAACGTCTGGGTGTTGGGATCGACGATCTTCCACACGGCCCGATGCTTCATCTGCCCGCCGTCCGGCTCCATCCACTCTTTGGTAGCGGTGGTCCAGCTGCCGGCCAAGCCGGCGAACAGCTTGTGGGGTTCGCCAGGTTGAGCCATCTGTTTCCAGATCTCCATCATCTGCTGGGGATCCATCTTCTTGTCGGGCTTCTTCTCCTTGGCGATCGCAGGGGTTGTGAGGAGCAACAGAGTCAGGAGAGTCAGGCACGCAACGGGCGCAAATCGTATACGCATAACGGCCTCCTGCATATCGATGTGGGCAATTGGCGATGTCGGCATCGAAACATTGCCCATACCATCACGTTGCCATAACGATTCTAGGCGCTCACCAGTACCTTGAATCCGCCATAGGCCATGCGCTTGCAGTCGAAGGGCATGTCCTTCGGATCGCCCATGGAGTGGATACGAGGGTCTTTCATCACCTTGGCATTCACTCGGTCGCGATGGGCTCGTGACTTGTAGAGGATATAGGCCAAGACCACCGTCTCGCCGGTCTTGGCCTTAGCACTCTTGGGGAAGGGGATCCCCATCTTCGTCATGAGATCGTCGCCGACGCATTCCTTATAGTCGAGAGCGCCGTGCTCTCGCCAGATTGTCCCGGCCTGTTGGGCGATCCGGCGGTAGCGCTGGACGTTCTTTTTCTGAATGGGAAGGAGAAATCCGTCAACATAGCCCATGAGCACCGTCCTTTCTTACGGTCCGTCCCGTCTCGGTCAACAGTTATTCACTCGGTTGAGCGCCTACGCACAGCCTTCTTCCTTCAGGGGTCTGACTTCCACACTGCCGTACCGGGCGGCCGGGAAGTGGGCCGCCACGCGGATCGCGTCGTTCAAGTCCCGCACGTCAATCATCAGGAATCCGCCCAGTTGCTCCTTGGTTTCGGCGAACGGTCCGTCGGTCGTCGAGGTCCTGCCCTCGCGCACCCGCACGGTCGTGGCCGTTTCCACCGGGTGAAGGGGTGAGGCTGCAAGGAGCTGTCCCTGCTTCTGCAGTGTGCCGCAGTAGGCGATCGATTCGTCGGAGAGCGCAATTCGTTCGTGCCGTGGCATCGCGTGCAGCGTGTTTTCCTCGACATAGATCAAACAGAGATATTTCATGATCCGCTCCCCCCTCTATACATGGTCATCCGGCGCCCGGTCTGCTAGACGGCGCGCTCGTTCGGTTCGAGGTGTCGTGGCGGCCTGTCCGGTCCAACGCTTCCGGCGGCGGTCTGTCGCTTCCCGTATCACCTAGTCGTCGAGTCGGGCGAAAATCGACATCACGTTCTCGACGATGGACTCGGTTAGGAAAGGGTCATGGTAAGCGCTGAATATTTCAGGGAGATCGTCAGATTCTTCGCTCAGTCCCGTAGCTCGGTCAGCCGTCGTTCGAGAAACCGTCGCTCCGGCTCCTGTTGGGTGAGGCTCAGGGCGCGCTGGTATGACGCGCGAGCTTCCTGCGTTCGTCCCAGGCGGCGGCACAGGTCTGCCCGCGCCGCGTGAGCCAAATAGTACGTGGTCAGATCTCCGCTCTCGAAGATCACGTCGATGAGTTTGAGGCCGGCCGAGGGACCGTCACGCATCGCGACGGCAACGGCGCGGTTGAGATCGACGACCGGCGAGGGTTCAGCCTGTGCCAGGAGCGTATAGAGCCGGACGATGTGGTCCCAGTCAGTGGCGGCGGCGTTCGAGGCCTGCGCATGGATCGCCGCGATCGCCGCCTGGATGGTATAGAGACCGATCTGTCCATGGGAGAAGGCCCGTTGTACGAGAGAGAGCCCCTCTGTAATCTGTTCGCGGTTCCACAACGATCGATCTTGGTCTTCCAATAGAATCAACTCGCCGGTCGGCGAGGTCCGCGCAGCACGCCGCGAGTCCTGCAACAACATGAGTCCCAAGAGCCCCATCGCCTCCGGCTGTGGGAGCAGCGCAACCAGCAGCCGCGCAAGACGGATGGCTTCTCCCGAGAGGTCGTGACGTGTCACCATCCCACCGGAGGAAGCGGAATATCCTTCATTGAAGACAAGATAGAGCACCCGGAGGACCGCGTCCAATCGACCGGGCAATTCAAGCTCGGTCGGCACGACGTAGGGGATGCGCGCGTCTCTAATCTTTGCCTTGGCCCGGACGATCCGTTGCGCGATCGTCGCCGGCTTCGTCAGGAACGCGCGGGCGATCTCCTCGGTCGTCAGGCCGCAGACTTCGCGAAGCGTCATGGCCACCTGCGCCTCGGGCGATAGGGCGGGATGGCAACAGGTGAAGATCAGTCGCAACCGGTCGTCGTCGATCTGTTCGTCGTCCCACTCCTCCGGATCGCCGGTGCGGGACTCCAATTCCTTGGTCAGTTCGACCAGTGAGGCGTCGAAGCGGGCGCGCCGCCGCATGACGTCGATCGCTTTGAACCGGGCGGTCGAGACCAGCCATGCTCGAGCGTTGTCCGGCACGCCGTCTCGGGGCCATTGTTCCATGGCGGCAGCGAAGGCCTCGTGGAGTCCCTCCTCTGCGAGATCGAAATCGTTGAGGAGGCGAATCAAGGTCGCCAGGACCTGCTGGAAGTCCGATCGGTAGATCTCCTCGACGCGGGATCTGGCACTGGCTTCGGCATCGTGGTTCATCGGCGCACCGGACATGAGCAGATTGATCGTACGATCAGGCGTCCTTCAGCCGTCCCGATCGCACGGATAGGGTAGAAGCTGTACCTGAAAAGATAAACCATCGCCTCATGAGAAATCATTGGGAATCATGGGAATCATGTGGAGCAGGAGGCGCTACTGGTTGTCCGGCTGGCCGGACAGGGGGAATTGAAGTACAGTCGGCCAGGATTGCCGGGTAGACGGGCAGTCGAGCGGATCCTTTTCCCCTCCGCGAGCATGAGTCGACGAACCGGACACTGGCAGGGGGGCCTTATGCAGCGAATCTTGTCGACCGTCGCGCTGTTCGTGCTGTGTGTCGGCTGTTCGCCGGTCCAGCCGGTTCAGGTCGAGACGATGAGAGTGCCTGAGACACCTTGCACAAGCGACCAGGCGATCATTTTCTGTGACGGATTCGAATCCGGTACCCTGAGCCTGTGGCAGGACGGAGTCGATCCCTCGCGGCATCAGGTGACCGCGGCTGATTCGGATGTGGTGAGCGGCCGACAGTCGTTGGAGGTGGTCTATCCGGCCGGTGCCGACGGAGGGTGGATGACCCGGTGGTTCATGCCGGGCTACGATCATGTGTTCGCCCGGATCTACGTGAGGTTTCAACCGGGCTGGCGCTGCGGCGGAAACTGCACAAAGCTCATCGCGTTCTACGCGAATCGGGTGGACGACCGGTGGTCCGGTTTCGGCAAGGCCGGCATGCGCCCGACCGGGCAGGATTATTTCTACGCCGGACTGGCCACATCGAACTGGCATCGCCAACCGGATCCGGGCGAGATCATCTTCTACAGCTACCATCCGGAGATGCGTCAGGCTAGGGACGGACACTTCTGGGGTAATTTCTCTTATCAGGACGATCCTCGGGATGCCCTGCGGCCCGGCCGTTGGTATTGTGTCGAGTTTGAAGTACAAGCCAACAGTCCCGGCCGACGTGACGGCTATCAAAACATGTGGATTGACGGTGTGCTCAAGGGACGGGCTTCCGGCATCAGGTGGCGGGATTCATCGGATGTGCGGATTAACGCGTTTCAGTTGACCTTCTCAGGCACGGTTCCGGTCGCCCAGCGGATGTGGATGGACGACGTCGTCGTCAGCACCGAGCGGATCGGGTGCAGCCGTCCTCTTCCACTGGACTCAACCGGTTCGACGACGACACCTCCTCAGTAGTACAAGCTCCCCGTGGGGCATCAACTATTCGCAGGTACAGTTCGCCTTGTACTCCGTGCACATCGGTCCGAAACTCTTGAGGCAGTCACAGCTGCACTTGGGGGTCTTGTCGGCGGGGCAGGTGATCTTGCATGTGTCCTTGAGCCCTCTCCCGCAGGAAACGATTTCGCAGGAATTGGAGCCTTCGGCCACACCGAGCGGAGTATCCTTGCATTGAAGCGCGGACAGACTGCGATCGGAAGTCGGCCGCATGATCACGGGGGAACCTGCCGCCGGCCTTTCGTCAGCCGACAAGACGGGAGCAGCCAGCGCCGAACACCACATCCACCCGGCCAGGGGGATACAGAGACGCAGGAAGGTCGACCGTCTCTTCATTGATACGCTCCTTTCAAGACATCCGCTCGTCATGTCCACCTCTCGGTCCGCCGCTGCCGGCGCGTGTTTTCGATGAGCGGCGCCATGACGGGCGCTACTGTGTCTTAGTGTCGGGTTGAAAATCAAGCATGCGGAAGGAGAGGCGTCCTGTCGGTTTCCCGAATTTATTTTTTGAAGCGCTGCGTCTTGTGTAGAGTGGAGCCTATGAACGATCAGATGGGTGAGCAAGACGAATTCCGGTTGTCCGGGATCAACCGTTTCCGACGTCATCCACGGGTCAGAATCGCGACGCCGTTCGCCTGCGCACTGTCGTCACTCAAGCCGCGTCATTGGTTGCGCAAGCCGACGGTGAATCTTGGAGTGGTCTACGATCTGTCGTTGAGGGGGGCGCGGGTCAGCACGCGCGCGGTCATGAGGCCGGGCGACGAAGTGGCGATCAGCCTCCGCTTGCCCAAACAAATCCGCTCCGCCGACATCTCCCTGGCAACCGTCCGCTGGGCCAAAGATCAGTTTGTCGGGTTGGCGTTCACCAGGCTGTCGGCATCATGCTACGGCCGGCTGAAAAAGTACGTGGCGATCGCCTCCAGAGCCGTCCCGGTATAGCCCGGCGGAGCGATGGAACGTATGATAAACCAGGTCGAGCCGACTCATCCCGTCAAGGAACTGCGTCGGACACCGCGATTGCGGGTTCCTGTGCCGTTTGCCTGCTCTTTTTCCCGGTTGGGCCTGTCCCGGTGGCGGTTCGGAGACCGGGGCGGTCACGGGGTCGTGTTCGACCTCTCGGTCAGGGGCGCCAGGGTCATGAGCCCGGTTTCCGTGAAGGAGGGAGATGAACTGGCGATATCCCTCAGACTGCCCAATCATCCCACGACGATGAGCCTGGATGCCACCGTCCGGTGGCATCAGGAGCATGTATTCGGCCTCGAGTTCGGTATGATTCCCCAGGGTGCTGAAACCCGCCTGCGCAAGTACCTCGCCCGAATTTGAGCGATCGCTTCGTCTACAGAGGAGATTGAATCGGTTTGTGTTACGGGGCCCGGCGCGGACAAGGGTCCGTGCCGGAGAGGGATCGTAATATGAATTACTTGATCGCGACCGCCTTGACTTCCTTGAACGTGGTGTGGCCGAGCAGGCATTTCTGAATGCCGTCTTGGAGGAGCGTGCTCATCCCGTCTTCGATGGCGGCTTTGACCATCTCCTCGGTCTTGGATTTGGTTTGAATCAGTCGCTTCATGCGGTCGGTCCCCAGCAGCAGCTCATGCAGGGCGACCCGTCCCTTGAAGCCAGAACGGTTGCAGTTGTCACAGCCCTTCCCCTTGGTAAGGCGGAACGTATTGTCCTGCGGGATTCCGAGCTTGTCCCACAGCTCGGGTCCATAACCAAGGCGAATTTCCTCGTATTCCTCCTTGGTTCCCACATACTGTTCTTTGCAGTCCTTGCACACCCGACGAGCCAGGCGTTGAGCGAGCACTCCCAGCATTGCGTCGGCGAAACTGAATGAATCGCAACCCATATCGAGGAGCCGCGTCACGGTTTCCACGGCGCTGTTGGTGTGCAAGGTGCTCATGACCAAGTGACCGGTCAGCGACGCTTCGATGCCGATCTCGGCCGTCTCCTTATCCCGCATTTCTCCCACCATGATCACGTCCGGGTCCGCTCGCAGGAACGCGCGCATGGCCTTGGCGAAGGTGAAATCGATCTTCGGCTGCACCTGAACCTGGCGCAGCCCGTATTGGGTGATTTCGACGGGATCTTCCGCCGTCCAGATCTTGATATCGGGCGTGTTGATGTAGCCGAGCACCGAGTGCAGCGTGGTGGTTTTTCCTGAGCCGGTCGGTCCGACGCACAGGATAATCCCGTATGGCTTCTCCGCGATATCCTTAATGGCCTTCAGATTCCGGTCGGAAAAGCCCATCTTGTCGAGCGGCAAGGGCTCGCTGGCTGCGAGGATACGCATGACCACGTCCTCGTTGTACCCGGCAGTGGGAATCGTCGCCACGCGCAATTCAATTTCCTTGCTTCCGCTCAGGTTGAACTTGATCTTGCCGTCCTGAGGCTTTCTCCGTTCGGCGATGTCCAGGCTCGCCATGATTTTCAGGCGCGAGACGATCGCGCGCCGGTAGCTCTGTGGAATCTTCATGTACTCGAAACATTCCCCGTCGACCCGGAAACGGACCAGGGTTTCCCGTTTCTCGCCGTAAGGTTCGATATGAATATCTGATGCGTTTTGTCTGTACGCATCCGCGATAATCTGGTTCGCGAGACGGACGATGGCGCTGTCGTTCTCATCGAGCCCTCCGGTGGTGGAGGATTCCTCCATCGCCTCGGATTGCGCTTCGGTGACGAGCTCGCCCAGGATGTCCGAGACATTTTCGTCCAGTTTCCGTCCGCCGACATCGCCTCCACCGGTCGCAGCGGTCAAAAACTGTGAGATGTCGCGACGAAGGCTGACGGCAAAGCGGATGTTGAGCCCGGGGAACGTCCGTTTGATGTCCGCCACCCGGTCCAGATCGCCGGGGTCGTCCGTCAGGATTTCGATCGCCGTCCGATCGCGCTTCAACGGCATCCAGTGGTTCTTCTTGAGATAGTCGACGTTGAGATTTTTGAGTAATTCCACGTCGACGAGCGTGCGCTCGCTGTATTCGATATAGGGGCATTTATGGAACTGAGCCAGTGACTTGCCGATGTCCGGCTTCGGCACTTTGTATTTTTCGATTAGGATGCTCTCCAGGTCGGAGAGTCCTTTGCGCGACTCGGCGATGGCGTTGTCGAGTTCGTTTTGCGTGATGCGGTTGTTTGTAACGAGAAGATCGAACTTGGTGGGAGTCTTCTTCGTCGCCACCTTGCGTAAATTGAAGAAGGCGATGCCCAGCGCTTTGGCGATTTCGGCGACCGACTCTTCGTCCTTCCTGGTGAAGCGGCCGCCACTTTTCTTGTTGAGCAGCTGCAGCACCCCCATGAGGTACTTGTTGTCGGCGACGATCGGATAGGTCAGTACCTGCTTAGTCCTGAAGCCCGTGCGCTTGTCGTAGGCCGTGTCATGGAGCAGGGACGGATGAATGCCTTGAAGTTCCGCGATGCTGTAGGCGTCGGCGATATTCACGGGTCGCAGGTATTTGGCGCAGAATCCTGCCAGACTTTGTTCGGTGATGGGAATGCGGACTTCCTCGACCGTATCGATGTGCGGGACCTTGGAGAAGATTTCCTTCTTCTCTGAATCAAAGGCGAAGAGCGTCAGATCTTCCGCATCGAAGAGACTCAGGATGTCTTTGTGGAGATCGAGAAGAATGTGGTCCAGATTGCTGGCGGCGTGGATCTGGGAGGTGATCCGCTTGACGTGTTCTGCGAACTCGACTTTTTGCTGCAGCTCCTGAAGATTCTGAGGCATCGATTTCGACTGCATTCCGAGTCGCTCCACCTGTCGTTAGTATTGACTCCACGGATCGAGAATCGCACGGGAGTTATCCAAGTACTTCGGCAGGATCACGAGTCAGTCTATCGGAACGGAGGTGGAAGGCAAGGAAAAGGTCGATTTACGATGGAGAAACGGACATCGGGTGCGTGCTGGTGCAACGGTTCCGGTCGCGCGCACGCGGCGGTGTCGTCAAGCGTTCGGGGTTCGAAACGCGCGGGAGAGATCCAGCAACGTGCCGGACACATCGGTCGGGGCGAGCTTGAGTTTGTCGCCGGTTCGTCGGCTTTTCATTTCCACGGTGCCGCTCGCCAATCCCTTCTCACCCACGATGAGTTGATAGGGGGCGCCGATCAGATCGGCGTCATTGAATTTCACCCCGGCGCGCTCGTCGCGATCGTCCAAGAGGACTTCAAATCCGGCCGTCTCCAGCTCCGAATAGAGCCGAGAGGTGGCGTCTCTCACGGCGGGGGATTCTCCCAAGGGCAGAAGATGCACGTGGAACGGCGCAATGGGGAAAGGCCAGATGATTCCCTTGTCGTCATGGTTCTGCTCGACCGCCGCCGCCGCCGTTCGACCGACGCCGATCCCGTAGCAACCCATGACCGCAAGGGATTCCTTTCCGTTCGGGTCCAGGAACGAGGCCTTCATCGATTGGCTGTACTTGGTGCCCAGCATGAAGACGTGTCCTACTTCGATCCCCTTGGTGGTCTTGAGGATGCCGTCTTTGCGCGGTGATGGGTCGCCGGCTCTGGCGTTTCTCAAGTCGGCGAACCGTTCGACCTGGAAATCCCGATCCCAATTCACGTCCACGTAATGCGTGTCCGCCTGGTTTCCGCCCACGACCGCGTTGCGGGCAGTCTTGACGGCGTGATCGGCGATCACCCGCACACCTGTGAGTCCGACCGGACCTGCGAATCCGACCGGGGCACCGGTGAGCGTTTCGACGACGGTTTGGCCGGCCAGTTCGACTTCGGTCACACCCAGGACCCGCCGGATCTTGATCTCGTTGGCGTCATGATCCCCTCGGACCAGAACGGCGATCGTCTGGTCTCCCGCCGTATACAGCAGGGTCTTAATCAAGCGGGTCGGGTCGATCTTCAGGAATGTGGTCACTTCTTCGACGGTCCGGCAATTCGGCGTGTGCACGGGCCGTAACGGCCGGCGCTCCTCGGTGCTGTCGTCCTCGGGCGGCAACAACTCGGCTCGTTCCACGTTGGCCGCATAGGCGCCCGTTTCGGTGTAGACGACGGTTTCCTCTCCGGTGTCGGCCAGGACCATGAATTCGTGAGAGGACGTCCCGCCGATCAAGCCGGTATCCGCCTCCACGGCTCGGAAGGTCAGTCCACATCGCGTAAAGATACGATGATAGGCGTCGTACATTTTTTGATAGCTCGCGCGTGCCCCGGCCTCGTCGGCGTCGAAGCTATAGGCGTCCTTCATGATGAATTCCCGGCCTCGCATCAGACCGAAGCGCGGACGGATTTCGTCCCGGAACTTGGTTTGGATCTGATAGAAGTTCAACGGCAGCTGGCGATAGGATCGCACTTCCCGCCTGACCAGGTCAGTGATGACTTCCTCGTGCGTCGGGCCCAGACAGAAATCCCGCTCGTGCCGGTCCTTGAACCGCAGCAACTCTTTGCCGTAGTAGTCCCAGCGTCCCGTTTCCCGCCACAGCTCCGCAGGCGAGGCCACCGGCATCAGCAGCTCCTGGGCGCCCGCGCGATTCATTTCTTGGCGGATGATGTCCTCGACTTTGCGGATGATGCGCAGCCCGAGAGGCAGATACGTATAGATGCCTGCGGCGACCTTGCGGATGAGCCCCGAGCGGAGCATCAGCCGATGACTGACGGTTTCAGCTTCGCCCGGGTCTTCCCGCAGAGTGGGGAGGAGGAGTTGGGATGTCCGCATGAGTCGTCAGTGGGAGAAGAAGATTCGTTCGAGGTCGTTCCAGAAGGCAAAAATCATCACGCCGACCAGCAGGACCAGCCCGACTTGCTGAGCCACTTCGCGCTGGCGCTCGCCGAGCGGCTTCCGGAGGATGCCTTCTATGAGGAAGAAAAGCAAGTGTCCCCCGTCCAGGATGGGGATAGGAAGGAGATTGAGCACGCCCAGATTGATGCTGAGGATCGCGATGAGGAAGATGACGCTCGAGACACCTTGCGAGGCGGCTTCGCCGGAAATGTTGGCGATGGTCAGCGGCCCGCCGATGTTCTTGCTCGAAATGTCCCCGACGATCATCTTGTACAGCCCGACCGCGGTCAGTTCCGTCCAGCCCCAGGTCGCCCCCAGGCCGTCGTAGAGGGAGAGCAGCGGATTGGTCGATCGCATGACGGAACGGCCCGGACCGGATATGCCGATCTTTCCGACTTCCACCTGCCGGCCGTTCACCGTCGTCTTCTCGGCCGAAGGCGTCACGGTCAGCGGCATGCGCCGACTCTCGCGCAGAACCTCCAGCTGGAGCGGTCGGTTGGGGTGATCCTTCACCATCCCGGTCATCTGAGACCAGGTGTAGATCGGTTGGCCGTCGATGCTCACGACGCGATCGCCCGCCTGAAGCCCGGCCTGCGCGGCCGGGGAACCGTGCATGACGGAGGTCACCAACGCAGGCGTCTCTTCAATGCCCAGTGCATAGACCGTTTCATCGGTCTGCGAGGATTGGGATGGAGCCTTGGTGGGAGCGACGCTGATCGTTTTGGCCTGCCCGTCGCGCAATATCTCGAGGGAAATGGCTTGTCCGTTGCTCTTTGCGACGGCGTCAAAAAGCTCCGTTCGCGTGGAGATGTCCCGCCCATTGACCTTGGTGATCCGGTCCCCGATCTGCATTCCCGCCTGGGCGGCCGGTGATCCCGGGACCATGGCCTCGACGTCGGCGCTCAAGTCCTTGAAGGTCGGTACAAACAGCGGGGAGCCCGTGGCCAGCCAGCCTGCAAAGATCAGATAGGCGAGGATAAAGTTGAAGCCCGGTCCCGCCGCCACGATCAGCACCTTCCCCCACAAGCCCTGATGCGCGAAGGACCTTCGCCGGTCCTCCGGCGTGATGGCTTCGGCCTCGTCCTCGCCGAAGAGCTTGACGTAGCCGCCGAGCGGAATCGCGGACACGAGATATTCGGTATCGCCCATCTGCCGGCCGAAGATCTTCGGGCCGAACCCCAGCGAAAACTTGAGCACTTTGACCCCGACCCAGCGGGCGGCTAGAAAATGGCCGAGCTCGTGAAAGGCCACCAAGACCCCCAGGACGACAAGAAACCACCACGCCTTCTGGAGCAGGAGCCAGACGCTGTCAGGAGCCCAAGTCAACGCCATAAACACGGGGTTACTCCATTTCGGATTGTTATCAAGTTCGGATTGTTATCGAGCCAATGATCCAGCGAGCGATTCGGCCTTTTCTCTGGCCCATCGGTCGGCCTCCAGCGCGGCCTCGATCGTATCGACCTCGCGGCGCTGATGGGCATCCATGGTCTGTCTGATGATGTCCGCGATGGCTGGGAACTTGATGCCGCCGTTCAAGAATGCTTCCACCGCGATTTCGTTGGCGGCGTTCATCGCAGCCGGCATCGTTCCGCCGATGCGCAGCGATTCGTAGCCCAGTCGGAGACAGGGAAAACGATCGTGGTCGGGTTTGCAGAACGACAACCTGCCCACCTCCGTGAGATCGAGCGACGGAAGGTCAAGGGCTAGACGTTCAGGGTAGCGCATGGCGTAGGAGATCGGGGTCCGCATGTCCGGTAATCCGAGTTGGGCGATCATCGATCGATCTCCGTATTCTACCAGAGAGTGGATGATGCTTTCCCGGTGAACCAGCACGTCGATGCGGGATTCCGGGATATCGAACAGCCATCGGGCTTCGACCACTTCCAGACCTTTGTTCATTAGCGTGGCGGAATCGATAGTGATCTTGGCGCCCATTTTCCAGTTGGGGTGTTGGAGCGCTTGCTCAGGGGTGACTTCCTGCAGTTGTTCCTTGGTGAGAGTCCAGAGCGCGCCACCGGACGCGGTCAGGATCAGGCGCCGGACATCCTCGATCCGGTGGCCTTCCAACGACTGGAAGATGGCGCTATGTTCGCTATCGACCGGAAAAATCTTGACCTTGTGACGACGGGCTTCCTCCTGCATCAACTGTCCGGCCATCACCATCGGTTCCTTGTTGGCCAGGGCGATGTGCTTGCCGCTGCGAATGGCCGCCAAGGTAGGGACGAGTCCGGCTCCACCGACAATGGCCGACACGACCAACTCCGCCTCCTGGAGTGCTGCGACCTGGGTCAGACCGTCCTGTCCGGACAGAATTTCAACGGAGACATCGGCGCAGCGGCGGCGGAGCCTGGCTGCGGCCGCTTCGTTGGCCAGAGCGACGACACGCGGTTTGTACCGGCGGATCTGGTCATCCAACATGTCATCGTTGTTTCCCGCCGTCAAACCGGCGACTCGAAACTGATCGGGAAATCGGCTCACGATATCCAGGGTGTTCGTCCCGATTGAGCCGGTGGATCCCAGGATTACGATAGTCTTCATGATGGCTCCTTCACGCCAAGGTCTCAGAGCGGGTCATCAACGTCACATAGTAGAAGAACGTCGGGGCCGTGAACAAGAGACTGTCGAGGCGATCAAGCATGCCTCCATGACCGGGTAGCACACCGCCCGAATCTTTGGCGCCGACGCTTCGCTTCATCGCCGATTCCGCCAGATCGCCCCACAGTCCCGCCGCGGTCAGCAGCAGAGCGAGCACGGCGCAATCAATCATCGACAGCGCGGGCAAAAACCACCAGCGCGCCAGATAGGCGGCCATCGCGGCGGCGAGCAACCCGCCCAACAAACCTTCGACGGACTTCTTTGGGCTAATTCGTGGTGCCAGCCGATGCCGCCCCCAGATGGTTCCCGCGTAATAGGCTCCCGTGTCGCTGGCCCATGTCACGAGCAGGAGAAAAAACACGAGCCATTCGCCATGATCGAGCAATCGAGTTCGGATCACGAAGCTGAGCGTCACGCCAAGATATAAGATCCCCAAGAGAGTCGCGGCGCTGTTCCTCAAGACGTGATCCAGAGGAAGTCGCAGGACGAGGGAGATCGACAGTGTTCCGATCACCGCGGCGAGCAGGGCTGGGACCAGGAACTCACCGTAATGGGGCGCCAGGAGCAGCGCGGCGAATCCAAGGAGGCCGATTCCAACATAAGGCCGTTCACCCGGTGGCATGAGACCGAGCCGGTAGAATTCCAGCAAGGCGATCGAACCCACCGTGAAGACGAGCCCCGTGAACGCGAAGGGAGGGAAGTAGCGGATCGCGGCATAGAGCAGCGGCGCCAGCACCAGCACCGTATAGACGCGGCGGGCGTCGAATCGGCGCGCCACCGTCGGCATCGACGGATCATGACTCGTGATGCGGCACTCCACCATATTCGTATTCACCAGGTCAGACAGGATGCTCCGTGACGGTGTGTCGTTGAACGATCCGTCTAGGAAGTGAGGCTGCTGAAGACGCGGCCGAAACGGCGCTCCCGGCGCTGAAATTCGAGCAAGGCCAGCAGCAATTCACGCCGTCTGAAGTCGGGCCAGAGCGTGGGCGTGAAGTAGAGTTCGGTATAGGCCAGCTGCCACAACAGGAAATTGCTGATGCGCGTTTCCCCGCTGGTGCGGATCAACAGGTCCGGGTCGGGCAAATCATGGGTGTACAGGAACTGATGCACGAGCGATTCGTCGACCTCATCCGGTTGAATCTTTCCATCCCGAACTTCCCGGGCGATCTGGCGCACGGCGTCCACCATTTCAGCTCTGCCGCCGTAACTCAGGGCTACCGTCAGGTGCAACTTGTTGAGATGGGCGGTTTCGTGCTCCGCGGCGCGCACCCATTGAAGGGCGGAGGCCGGAAGCAGTTCCGATCGTCCGATCGTCCGGAACCGCACGCCTTGTTCGATCAGCTTGTTGCGTTCGGTGGAGAGGTAATATTCCAGCAGCCCCATCAAGGCGTTGATTTCCTGAGGCGGCCGGTTCCAGTTCTCCTGGGAGAAGGCAAAAATCGTCAACGCCTGAATGCCTAGTTCGAGGCAGCTCGTGATCATTTCCCGGACGGATTTGATCCCTTCCCGGTGGCCGGCAATGCGGGGCAGGTTCCGCGCTGCGGCCCAGCGACCATTTCCATCCATGATGATCGCCAGGTGCTTGGGAAGGAGATCGGGATCGAGTTTGGCAGCGAGGTCCGCGTCTGAAAGTTGGTCGATACCAGCGGATAATCCGGTATTCATAGGGTCTTGTTTTCGAATGGCCCTTTCATTGAAAGTATGTGCGGCAGGCAACGAAAGTCTACTGAGCCGGCCGAGGAAAGTCAAACAGTATTTCCTAAATTCCTTGCAAAAGCGATGGGTTGGATGAACTTGCGTTGCGCCTGCTCGAATGGATCGGCTATACTCCGAATTCTCCGGATGACGATCATCACACAACAGAGAGTTCCCTCATGGCACAACTGATTCCTCTCGACTCATTCGGCCTCACCGAGCGCGAGGTCTGCGCGGCACTGGCCCGCGTGAAAGTGCGCGCCGTCGACTATGCCGATCTGTACTTCGAATCGTCCGTCACCGAATCCGTGTCGATGGAGGAATCTCTGGTCAAGCGGGCCACGAAAAGCATCTGTCAGGGGGTCGGGGTGCGGGCGACCGCCGGTGAAAAGACGGGGTTCGCCTATTCCGACGAGTTGCAGAAACAGGATCTTGAGTTGGCGGCCGATACCGCCCGCTACATTGCGATGAGCCCCGGCGGGACCGACACCCTGCCGGTTCCGGTACATGCCAGGCCGCGCCACGATCTCTATCCGGTGCCTCAGACGGCGCTGGAGGTCGCGACGGCGGATCGGATTGCGCTGTTGAACGAAATCGATGCCGAAGCCCGCAAGTATGATCCCCGTATCAAGAACGTCATGGCCTCGTTCAATACCGAATTCAAGATCGTCATGGTTGCGACATCGGAGGGAACGATCATCGGGGACGTGCAGCCCTTATCACGTCTCCAAGTGACCTGCATCGCGGAGGAGAACGGCAATCGCCAGGTCGGATCCTTCGGAGGCGGAGGGCGCGTCGGGTTCCACTTCTATCGGGAAGGCGACCGCCATCTTGCCTATGCCAAGGAAGCGGCGCGAACCGCGATCCTGAACCTTTCGGCCGTGGAGGCCCCGGCGGGTGTCATGCCGGTGGTGTTGGGAGGAGGTTGGCCGGGCATTCTCCTGCACGAAGCCATCGGGCACGGGTTGGAGGCGGACTTCAATCGGAAGAAAACCTCGGCGTTTTCCAACCTCCTGGGCAAGCGCGTCGCATCCGACGTGTGCACGATCGTGGATGATGGTACTCTCCCGGGCCGTCGAGGCTCCCTCAATATGGACGATGAAGGCACGCCGACCGGACGAACCATGCTGATCGAGCGGGGCATCCTTCGCGGCTACATTACCGACAAGCTCAATGCGCGGCTCATGGGTATTCCGCTGACCGGCAACGGCCGCCGAGAGAGCTATCAAAGCGTGGTCTTGCCCCGCATGACCAATACCTTCATGCTGGCCGGTCAATCTGAGCCTCAAGACATCATCAGGTCGGTCAACAAGGGGCTCTATGCGGTGTCGTTCGGGGGAGGGCAGGTCGATATTACGAACGGCAAGTTCGTGTTTTCCGCCAGCGAGGCCTATTTGATTGAGGACGGCAAAGTGACCAGGCCCGTCAAAGGTGCGACCTTGATCGGCAGCGGACCAGAGATTCTGACGAAGGTCTCGATGGTCGGTCACGACTTGAAACTGGACGAAGGCATCGGAACGTGTGGAAAAGAAGGACAGTCCGTTCCCGTTGGCGTCGGACTTCCCACCATCAGAATCGACGAGATCACCGTCGGTGGAACCCAGTCGGAATAGCGGATGAACGGCGCCATCACCCCCACGGACGGCTATCGACAACTCGCCTCGGACGTGTTGGCCATGGCGAAACGCGGCGGAGCCACAGAGGCCGACATCGTCATCGTCGACGGGGAAAACCTGTCCGTGCAAGTTCGGCTCGCCGCGGTAGATCGGCTGACCAAGGCCAGGGAGAAGCGCCTGGGACTTCGCGTGTTCATGGGCAAGCGCTCGGCCAGTGCGTCGACCTCGGACTTTTCGCCCACCTCCCTTCATCAGTTGGCCGAGCAAACCTGTACGCTGGCTCGGGCGGTGGTGGAAGACCACGTGTCCGGTCTCCCCGCCGCCGAGGAGATGGCCGAGGAGCAGCCGGAACTCGATCTCCATGATTCGACCAGACTCGATACGGACCGGCAGATCGAACTGGCCCGGCGGGCCGAATCCGCGGCGATGGCGGCGGACGAGCGGATCACCAATTCCGAGGGCGCCGATTTCGACTCGTCGTCCGGACGGATCGTTCTGGCGAACAGTCACGGCTTCATCGGCGAATATCGCAGCTCAAGCTTCTCGCTGTCCGTGTCTCCGATCGCGGTCGATCCCACGACCGGCGCGATGCAGCGGGATGCCTGGTACGGGGTACAAAGAAAATTCAGCAAGCTGGAGTCGCCGGAGGCGATCGGAACAGAAGCGGCGAGGCGGGCCGTTCGGCGGTTGGGAGCAAGAAAAGTGGGCACCAAACGGGTGCCGGTCGTCTTCGATCAGGAGATGGCCGCCAGCCTCATGGGAAATCTCTGCGGCGCCGTATCCGGCTATAGCCTCTACAAAGGGACGTCGTTTCTGATCGGTCAACTGGGCAAACCGTTGGCGCCCGAATATGTGACGATCTACGACGATGGACGTATGGTCGGGGGCCTCGGTTCGAGACCGTTCGACGGCGAGGGACTGGCTACGAGGAAGAATACGGTTGTGGAGAGGGGCAGGCTCGCCAGTTACTTGCTTGATGCCTATTCCGGAAGAAAACTCGGATTGCCGTCGACGGGCAACGCCTCCCGCAGCGTGGGGGAGAGTCCGTCCGTCGGCCCCACGAACTTCTACCTGGCTCCGGGGAGCCGGAGCGCCGATGACATCATCGCCACGGTCAAGGACGGGCTCTATGTCACGGAGTTGATCGGCTTCGGCATCAACATGGTGACGGGCGACTATTCCCGCGGGGCGAGCGGCTTCTGGATCGAGAACGGTGAACTCGCGTATCCTGTCGAGGAAATCACCATCGCTGGCAATCTAAAGCACATGTTCCGAGATATCGAGATCGTGGGGAACGATCTGAGTTTTCGTGGCCGGATCGCCAGTCCGACGCTGAAGATTGCCGAGATGATGGTGGCCGGGAGTTAGCGAGAGCCGTTGATGAACATTGAGATCTCAAAGGCTCCATGATTCGACAAACCTCTCTCGTCTGGAAGGCCATGGCGCTCGCGGTCTCCATCGTATCCGGAAGCGCCATGGCACATGCGGAGGGAACCATGCGTCTTACCTCGACGGCATTCACCCACCAGGGTTCAATTCCGACCGTCTACACTTGTGAAGGGAAGGACATCTCGCCGCCGCTGGCTTGGACCGATGTTCCGGCTGGCGCCAAGAGCCTCGCCCTCATCGTGGACGATCCGGACGCTCCGGATCCGGCTGCGCCGACACTGACGTGGGTGCATTGGGTTCTCTACAATCTGCCGGCAGCGAACGGCGGACTTTCAGAGGGTAGCAAGACGTTGCCCGAAGGAACGAAAGAAGGAGTGAACGACTGGAACCGGACCGGCTACGGTGGGCCCTGTCCGCCGATCGGCCGTCACCGCTATTTCCATAAACTCTACGCGCTTGATGCCGTACTTCCGGACTTGAAGCAGCCGACCAAGGCCAAATTAGAAGGGGCCATGAAGGGCCATGTCATCGGCGAAGCGCAGTTAATGGGCACCTATCAAAAAGGTTGATGAGGATCGGAAGGAGAGGAACGGATGCGACATGCATGGAGCGTGATTCTCTTCACGCTGACTGTGCTGCCTGGCGTCAGCAGCGCAGCAGATTTTCAGCTCGCCAGCCCGACGGTCAAGAACAAGACGACAATCGGTAACGAGCACGTATTCAACGGCTTCGGCTGCACCGGCGGGAACGTCTCACCGGAGTTGCGCTGGTCGAGTGCGCCGAAGGGCACGAAGAGTTTTGCCGTGACGGTCTACGATCCCGATGCGCCGACAGGCAGCGGCTGGTGGCATTGGCTGATCTTCAATATTCCTCCGAGCGTGACGTCGTTGGCCGCCGGCGTTGGGAAATCGGACGGCAGCGCGGCGCCGCAGGGCAGCATTCAGAGCGTGACGGATTTCGGGCAGCCCGGCTATGGCGGGCCTTGTCCGCCACCGGGCGACAAACCCCATCGCTACATCTTTACGGTGTTTGCGTTGAAGGTGGATCAGTTGCCGTTGAAGCCTGAGGCTTCCGGCGCGATGGTGGGTTATTTTCTGAACCAGAACACACTCGCAAAGGCCTCATTCACGGGGATGTACGGCCGCAAGAAAGAATAGGACACACGGCCATGCCGCTCGATGCCGAACTCGGGAAGAAAATGTTGCAGCTGGTCACGTCACGCTACGACGACCGGCATTGGCGAAAGAAGATCGAAAAAACCTTGAGCCTGCCGCAGTCGGGCGTGAGCGAGCCGACGCAGCAGCAGATTTTCATGTATCTGAAAGTGAGCCTCAAAGCCTACAAGTCCCGTCGTGCCGACCCGGATTCCTGGGTTATCGGCGGCTTTGCCACGAAGGAAGTGATCGATCGGGCCAAGTTTCAACCGCACCTCGTTGATTCTGCCGTCACCAAAGACGATGTCTCATTTCTCGGCAACGATCCAGGCCCTGAAGTCGATGAGGCTTGGTGGGAGGAGATGCTCGTTCAGTGGTTCGACGTGCCGGAGGAAGAGAAGCCGACTGAGGGTGAGGGCGAAGCGCAGGCGGCCGAATCGACCTCAGCCAGCGTGCCGGAAGGGAAGTCGGCCAAAACGTAAAGTACGTCCGATCAGGACTGCACGTCGTCGAAGACACCTGCTGGGCCACCCGACTCAGCCTCGCTCACTCAAACCTGTAAACTCGCCAAGCCTCCAGTTATGCGCCCGCGCTGCTTTCGCTCTGCTAGGGCCTGCTGGCTCGCCGTGACGTTCAGCTGCGCTTGACCCAGAAACTCGTTCCCTTCAGACCAATGGTCGAACGGAACGTCGAACATCTGTGTCACCTGCTGGAAGCAGGTCGCACAGCTTTACTACGGCGAGACACAGCAGGGCCCTAACGCACGCGCCAGCATCTGCGGGCGCCGTCTATGAAAGATGTCTGCAAGCTCGGTAGGACCAATATGTCTGCTCGATCCAGCTTGTTGGGCTCCGGCCCATCTAGTGATTAGCGGCAATAGTCCGGACTAAGCGCTGATGGGTCTTGAATGGTAAGCGCTGTTACCCGCTGGAGCAGGTTGCGAGATTGTGCTACTGCAAGGAACGCAAAGCGCTGAAGCACGCGTCAGCAGCGCGGGTTCTGTAGGGAAGGGGTGGTGGTCGGCAGTTTGGATTGCAGGCTGATCAAAATGACCGTCCAGCGAGGCCGCAGCGAGCGAGGTGGCGAGGAGGTACATACCAAGCTTCGCTTGACCCGCTCGCTTCGATCATAATGCGAGCGGATAAGTACCGTCCCTCATGTCGTCTCCGTACGTTGAGCCTCTAAGCGAAGCGAGAACAAAGCCGGCGGTCTTTTTCAGCAGCCTGCTAGCCGAACAGATCCATCTGGGCAGGCTGTGGCGGTTCGATGTCGAGTGTCGGGGCGGTTGGTTGAGGGGATTCGGATGGGACCGCTTGCGCGTGCCGGTCGAGGAATTCCTTGAGCTTCTTGAAATCTTCTTTCAGGGTTTCGAGCAGATTGCCCTGGTGCAGTGCTGCGGCCGGATGCAACAGCGGGAAGATGACGAAATCCTTCATATAGAAGGCCTGGGCCTTCACCTTCGTGATGCCGACCTTTCTTTCAAGAAGAGTCTGGGTTGCCCAGTTTCCAAGCGTACAGACCAACTTCGGGCGGATCATTTGAATCTGCTGCATCAAGAACGGCTTGCAGGTCTCGACTTCGTCCGGCTCGGGATCGCGGTTGTTCGGGGGCCGGCACTTGATCACATTGGCGATGTAGATTTGATCGCGGGACAGATTGGCGGATTGCAGGAGGTCGTTTAAAAGTTTTCCCGCCGCGCCGACAAACGGCTCCCCCTTTTGATCCTCGTTGAATCCCGGGGCTTCACCGACGAACATGACGCTGGCGTGCGGATTTCCCACGCCGAAGACTACTTGTGACCGGCCCAGCTTCGCAAGCTTGCATTGCTGGCAGTTGTGAAGGGATTTGGCGAGCTCGGGCAGTGTCATGCTTCTCAGCTGGAAAAGAAAAGCGATGGCATACTAGGAGGCGGCAGACGGATTGTCAATAAGCCGGGAGTGGCTTGCCTGAAATGATTGCAGCACAACGTTCAGCGCTCAGGATCGCGCTCTCAAGATTCGCCGGCCAGCCTGTATCGGTCCAAGCTCCCGCGACCAGCAGATTGGGGATGGGGCTGGTTTGGATGGGACGGCGCACTTTGGTTCCCGGCGCAAGCGACAACGCCGAATCGCCGACTTCGTCGTTCCCGATTGTCGAGACGGCGGTGGACGGCTGGAGCAGCCCCGCGGTTTTGAGGAGATCCGAGGCTTGTTCTCCCGCGTCTGCAAGCCGGCTCTGACCATCGGCCTTGACCAGAGTGAAGAGACTCTGTCCGTCCTCCCGAGCGTGAGCCTGTAGCCGTTGGAACGGTCCTTCGCTCAACAGCATGAGCCGGGGGGCGCGTGGGACCTGTTGAGCGGCAAGGCGGACGATTCTGCGGGAGACAGGGGTCAATTCGCTGAGCTGTTGGAAATAGGCGAAGCGCGTCAGCCAGCGTTCGGGCAGGAGGGCGGTGAGGTGACGGTAGGAGAGGGCGGACACATACCAGTCGGCTTCTAGCACCGTGCCGTCCCGGAGCCGAATCCCCGTCACCTGTTCCTGGCGACAGAGTAGTTGGGTGGCGTGTGTCTCCGGCCGCAAGGTTGCTCCCGCCCGGCGCAGGCGGTCGAGGACCGGTTGGACGAAAAAGGCGTCGGGCGATTGCAGCGGGATCATGATTCGGCTGTCGGACGATCGCCGCAGAAAAACCGGAGCCAAAGCGCCAGCCAGCGCATCGGCGGACAGCATCCGCAGATCACCGCCGGTAAGCCATTGAGCGAGCGGATTCCAAATGGCTTGTTGAAGCGAGGCATCGTGGCCGAGGGACGTCAGCCATTCCTGCGCGGTCCGATGTTCGAGGTCCGTTCCCAGTTCGGACGACCCTTCCCAGAGCTCCTCCAGCCAGGAGAGCAGTCGCCAGCGCGCGGACCAGGAGAGTCCGGCAAAGCGTCCGATGGTGAACAGGCTATGCAACGGAGTGGGGAATCGGCTGTATGGATATTTCACGATGCGCCCGCCGGGCAGGCGGAATTCGAGGCCGGTTTGTTGAAATTCCGGTGATCGGGGAGGAGACCCCAACGCCGTCAACAGTCGCCAGGTGGCATGGTGGCATCCGAGGAGAGTCGGCGGCGGCTGCCGTTCGTCGCCGAACCCGCCTCCCAGCCTCGTGGCCTGGTCGAGCAACATGACTCGAAGACCCTGTTCAGCCAGATAGTACGCTGCGGCGAGCCCGGCGGGTCCGCCGCCGAGGACGAGTACGGTCTGAGCGCCCGTAGCGGTCACGAGAGTCGGCTGCGAAGCCAGACGCCGGCCGCCAACCGCAGGCGCTCCGAGGTGGTGAGTCTGACTCGAGGACCGAAGACGACGTGGTCCCCTTGCTCGATGCGTCGGAGAATCTCGGAATAAATGGCGCGCATGATTTCCGCGACGGTCAATGCGCGGCGATCCGAGGACGGCAAACCGTCCAGTGATGCTTGCGCCTTTGCGTAATAGCGGCGCGCGCGGGCTGCTTCGAAGTCCACGAGATCGCGGAGCTTCGCGGTGGGCTTGCGCCCCAGGATATCGGCTTCCGTATGGCCGAAACGGGCAAGATCCTCCTGTGGCAGGTAGATACGGCCTTGCTCGGCGTCCGTGCTCAAATCACGCAAAATATTCGTGAGCTGAAATGCCATGCCGAGATCGACCGCATAGTCCTGAGCATGCGGCGAGGTCGGTCCGAACACGTGCAGGCATATCAGGCCGACCACCGACGCGACCCGATAACAATAGAGCGACAGCTCGTCAAAGGTGGCGTAGCGTGTCGTACTCAGATCCATCTCCACGCCCTTGATGAGTTCTTCGAAGTACGCCTTGGGGATCGACAGCTGCCCGACATGATGCGCCAGGCTGATCATCAGCGGCCAGGTCGGGGCCCCCTCATAGGCCGCGTCGAGCTCGGCCCTCCAACGACGCAGTTCCTCCTTGGGATCGCTGCCGGCCGGAGGTTCGTCGACCGCGCTGTCGACACCTTTGCAGAACGCGTAAATCGTATACATCGCGTTGCGCCGGGTCTTAGGAAGGAAGAGAAAGGAGTAATAGAAGTTGCTCCCGCTGTTCTTCGTCAGCTCGGTACAGAACGCCTGAGCTTCTTTGGCCGTCATCGTCATAGAGATGAGGTGGAAAGCGGAACAGAGCGTGGTACGACTCGAACCATCATATCGTCCAGCTTCGCAGCGGACGCGTTCGTGAAAAGGGCCGCCAGCAATTCGACTCCGTCCACCAGCCGGGGGCCCGGTCGGCTGAAATAGGACGCGGCATCCACGACGAAGGTCAGCGGCCAGGAGGCGAGTGCGGAGGACCATTGCCGGTCCGTATGCTGCAACGCAGCAAGTTCGCTCCATGCTCGCTCGACGGAAAAACCGCAGGGCATCAAGATCACGATGTCCGGTCGGACCGACTCGACCTGTTCCCACGTCACGGGTCGTGACGGGTGATGGATCTGGCCGAGCACGTCCAGGCCTCCTGCCAGTTCGACCATTTCCGGAACCCAGTGGCCCCCTACATACAACGGAGACAACCATTCCAAGCAGGCGACTCGAGGTTTTCGGATTCGGTGCCCGCTCCGAACAAGCGCGAGACGTGCGCGGAGCGACTCGGCGAGTTGCTTACCTTCCGACACCCGGTCGATGGCCAGGCCGATCCGTTCGACGTCCGAGATGACGTCTTCGAGCGTCGTCGGATTGAGCGTTACCCAGGTCGGTGGGGCGGGCAGGGAGTCAACGACCCGCGTCAGCTGATCGGACGTGACCGCACACACATGACACAGGTCTTGGGTCAGGACCACGTCCGGCTCAGAGGCGACGAATGCGCGCTCGTTCAGGCGGTAGAGAGGCCGGCTGGACGACACCAGTGTCCTGACCTCGCGGTCGATGGTCGCGCTGCAGGCAGAGGCGGTCTCGATGCAAGGCTCCACCAGCACGGCGGCATGGCGCACGGAGAGGGGGAAGTCGCACTCGTGGCTGATGCCGACAAGCCGGCTCGCCTGGCCGAGTGCGGCGACGACTTCTGTTGCTCCTGGGACCAGCGAGCAGATTCTCATTCTGTGGCCGTCCTTATCGCGAAGGCCACACACGGGAGTGGATCTCCGACAGGCCCATCTGTTCCAGATTCGGAGCCGTGGCATCGGCTTCGTGCAAATCTTGAAGCGTATGAGTATTCGCGACGGCCAGTACCTTCATGCCAGCAGCCTTGGCGCCTCGGATGCCAGGGAGGGAATCCTCGATCACGAGACAGGAGCCAGCGGTCAAGGTGGGATCGTGCAATCGACGCAGAGCCTCCAGCGCCAGCAGAAACGGTTGCGGGTCCGGTTTGCCTCTGGTCACGTCCTCCGCACTGGTGACGTGGCTGAATTCCTTGCGGAGTCCGGCCTGCTCCAGGATGTATTCGATCTCGTGACGAAGCGCGCCGGAGGCGATCGCCAATGGATGGCGTGCCGCGGCTTCCCGGACGAGGTCGGCCACTCCGGGGAAAATGACAGGGTGGTCCTTGACGGATTCCAGGTAGGCCGTGGCCTTTCGCTCCATCAACTGCCTGAGCGTCGCGGGATCGATCTGCCTGCCGTGGGCCGTCAGAGCGGCGAGGAAACACCCGCGATCGTCATAGCCCAGGTAATTGGCGAAATAATCGGATTCGGTCAGGTCGATACCGATCTCGTGGAGCGTTTTCTGCAAACCGGAAAAATGCAGGGGTTCGGTATCGGCGATGACGCCGTCGAAATCGAAAATGAGGGCACGAAGCTGATTCATGAACAAGGCCGTACTGCCGGAAGAGCGGGGCGAACGAGAGGGGATTATAGCATAGAGCGGTCGGAAAGAAGGTCGTGTCCTCTCTTGGATGCTCGGCTCAACGACTCGAGGAGGGTTAGAATTTCATACGGAGCCGCTTCTCCGAGACCCACCCTTTCACACCGTCGTCCGAGCGCACGGAATAGACCCAGCCGCTTGGTTGGAGATCTCCGTCGAGGATGCTGAGAGTGGCTCCAGGACGAATCGACGGACCGGGTTTGGCACCGGCCGGATCCAGAGTCAGCGGGACCATTTCTCCCGGGGTGGTCGGATTACCCATGACGGTGACCCGCTGTCCTTCCGCGAAGAGGGGAGATGCAGGTGCCCGTCCCGGGGTGATTGCGGCAGGTGCGTCCATCGGTGGAACAGTGTGAGGTGCGGCCGGAGGCGCACCGGCAGAGGTAGGCGGCATGGATGGCTGGTCTGCGGGAGAAGCCGGGGCCGTGTCGGTGGGCGCCGCCGGCGCGGGTATCGGGAGCCCGCCGGGAAGGTCTTCTTGTTGGGAGCGTGGAGAGGCCGCAACGGGAGGCACATGCTGTTTGGGACCGCTGTCGCCAAGCAGCGGGGCGAGCCACTCGGTCAATTGCTCCGGCTCCATAGCGATGTAGCCGATTCCCCCGATCAAGAGGAGCAGCAGCACCCACAGGAGCGGCCGACCCCCTCCACCCTTCTTGGGTGGTTTGGTCGGAGTCGTTGGTTTGGTGGCAGCGGTTTGATCCAGCTCTTCTTCCGTGAACTCCAGATCCGGTTCCGGTTGGCGGGCGGCCATCCAACACCTCCAGGCTGAACAATCGAACTTGGTCCAATCACGTGAGGGAAATACTTATCACCAACCTCAAACCCTGTCAATTTATGCAGCGATTTTGCCCCGGTGGATCGGTTCTCAGCAGGTCTGGCTCACTGCGCAGGATAGGACTTGTTCCGCACGACTGCCGGTTCGAAAGACGGTGAGGCCCTTGCACCCCAATCGATAGGCGAGCAGGAAGGCATCGGCGACCTGAGCTTTGGTGGCGGCGGCCGACAGATTGATGGTCTTGGACACCCCGCTGTCGCTGTAGTGCTGGAAAATGGCTTGCATTCTGACATGATGAGCCGGATCGATGTCGTGGGCCGTGACGAACAGACGACGAAGCTGTAACGGAATCATGGAGTGATGCCGGATCGAAGGTCCCTCGTTCAGCCGCGGCAGCAAGCGGTCCATATCAAGACCGGCCGCTCGCGCCATCCTGCGGAAGGTCGGATGGAGGGTGATCAGGCGAGTCCCATCCATGATGGTCCGGACGGTTTGGACGGCGTAGAGCGGCTCGATGCCGGGAGAACATCCCGCAATGATGCTGATGGTTCCGGTGGGGGCGATTGTGGTCACGGTGGCGTGACGTCGTGGATCGCGCCGCCGAGCGAGACCGCTGCCCGGGTAGGCCGGAAACGGCCCTCGCTCGTCGGCGAGTCGTCGCGAGGCTTCATGCGCATGAGATTGGACGAAGGCCATCAATCGTGACGCGGTGCGCAGCGCCTCTTCCGTGTCATATGGAATCTCCAACGCGATCAGCAGATCGGCGAAACCCATGACCCCGAGCCCGATCTTTCTGGTCCGGAGCGTGGCCGTTTCGATGTCGGGCAGGGGGTAGCGGTTGCGATCGAGGACATTATCCAAGAAGCGGACGGCGAGCGGGATCGTTTCGGCCAGGCGAGCATAGTCGATCTCCGCTCGGCCATTTCGCCGCAAGAGATACCGTGCCACATTGATGGATCCCAGCGTGCAGGATTCGTAGGGCAGCAGCGGCTGTTCTCCACAAGGATTCGTCGCTTCGATCTCGCCCAGGTGAGCGACCGGGTTCGTCCGGTTGATGGTGTCCAGATACAAGACCCCCGGCTCGCCGGCAGTCCAAGCTGCGTCCACCAGGCGGTCGAACACCAGACGCGCGGGGAGCCGTCCGACGGGCCGACCGGTTCTCGGGTTCAACAGGGGATAGCGCCCGTTACGGCGCCGGGCCTCCATGAAGGCGTCTGTCAGACCGACCGACAGATTGAAATTCGTCATTTCCCTCGGATTGTTCTTCAGCACGATGAAATCGAGGATGTCGGGGTGATCGACGCGAAGGACCCCCATATTCGCGCCGCGTCTCATCCCTCCTTGTTTGATGACGTCGGTGGTGAGGTTGAAGATGCGCATGAAGGATATAGGACCGGATGCGACGCCGCTGGTGGAGGCCACGAGGTCGTCGTGCGGACGGAGTTGACTAAAGGAGAATCCGGTTCCTCCGCCGGATTGATGGATCAGCGCCTGGTCCCGCACGCTCTCAAGAATGGCGGACAGCGAGTCCTCCACCGGCAGGACAAAGCAGGCGGAGAGTTGTTGAAGAGGCCGACCGGCGTTCATCAACGTCGGTGAATTGGGAAGGAAGTCGAGGCTCGCCATCATATCGTAGAAACGCGCTGCAGACCGAGGAAGGCGGCCTCGGGTCGGATAGCGTCGTTCCGCCCGAGCCACGTCCGAGGCGATGCGCCTGAACATATGAGCGGGAGTTTCGACGACCCGTCCTTTGCGGTCCCGTGCTAGGTATCGCTGACGCAAGACCAAGCGGGCCCCCCGGGAGAGCGATCCCCTGTGACTCGGAAAGGCTGTCGAAGACGTATCGGACATGCTGATCACCATTATATCGTTTTTGAGGCGGCGGTTTGCCGATAGAGTCCGGTCTTGCATCCGTCCCGTCCGTTTGACGAGAATATCGGACGAGATGGGGAGCACGGCATGAAGTCCTATCGTGAAGAGATCTGGTTCGAAACCAAGGCTCGCCGGGAGTACATCAATATCACCCGGCAAGTGGAAGCGGTCGTGCGGAAGAGCGGCGTCACCGAAGGATTGGTGCTCGTCAATGCCATGCACATTACCGCAAGCGTGTACATCAACGACGATGAGGCGGGGCTTCTGCAGGACTACGATCGATTCCTTGAGGACTTGGCTCCCCACGGCGCCTCCTATCGCCACAATGAAACCGGTGAGGACAACGCGGACGCCCATATCAAACGTCAGGTGATGGGACGGGAGGTCGTGGTGGCGATCACCGGCGGCCGGCTTGACTTCGGGCCGTGGGAACAGATCTTCTATGGGGAGTTCGACGGGCGGCGACGCAAGCGCGTTCTTGTGAAAGTCATCGGTGAATAGCGAAGCCTGATCGCATCCGCGCGGGAGCCGCGATGCCGAACCGCTCCGACGCTTGCTCCCCGCGCAAAAGTTTGGCAACATGGTGATCGTCCACATCCCGAGGAAGCTATGATGCTCGGTTGGTCCCGTCCAGATCCGTTGACCAGGGATCTCATTCATTTGATCAACGCCCGTCGCCACGATCATGGCGATACCGACGCGGCCATCGACACCCTGCAGGCCTTTCTTGAGCAAGGCCGCGAGCATGACTTGTTGACGGTGCTGGCGGCGCTTGACGAAGACATGGCGGAATGGCTCTTCGACCTGGTTGCCGAGGCCTCTTGTGCCATTCTGATGGACGGCCCGGCGGATGAAAAGTTGTCGTATGCCGTCATGGCCGCCTTAGAGCTGCCGCTGCAGGCGAATCTCACCCATCCGTTGAAGCTCAAGATCGACCCCGTGGCCACCGCTGATCTGCTGCACCGCCATCTGCGGCTTCCGTCCGGAACTGTCGTGCGCGTCGAAGCCCGGTTGCTCACGGATGCGACTCTGGAACCGTTGAGCCTCCAGTCTCTCAATGAACATCTCAGCACCGTGGCCGACTCCCAGCGCGTCCATTCGATCGCCGCCCGGTTGTATCCGCCGGTCGAGAACACGGCGTTTCTCCTGTTCGAACTGATCGGGGTTCCCGACGCAGGGTTGCCGGATTCTCTGGAAGATCCTCATCGACGGGCCCTATTGGAAGGTCTGGTGGAGCAGTGCCCCGAGCTTGCGCATGCACCGGATTCGATCGAAGCTCCCGTCTACGCCGCCTACGCGATGTTCGACGCCCAGAATGCCGTGCGGCTTCACCGCTTGGCGGATGAAACGGCCGCAGTCTGGCGAGATCTGGATCCCTTGGTTCGGGCGCGGACGATCGTCCATCTCCATACGCAGTGCGGCAACGGTGTGTACATGCCGGTCTGGACGGATTTGTTCGATCCGGAGCTTCCGGAAGAACACGGACCGGTTTGGACTTCACCGGATGTGTGGGTCTTCACGGCCGATCTCCCCATCGAGTGGCCCGGTGAAATGCTCACCAATCGTCTTCTCGCCGAAGGCTGTACGCGATTCGAAAACCACATCGTCGAGGCCCCGGAAAACTAGCCCGCTCGCATCACGACCCCGGACGATCCGTTCCGGTCCCCGCCGCTCCGATACGGGCGTCATCGCCGTACCGAGGCCGCGATTCCCTACGCACCTGTCGAAGCCGATACGACGCGAGTGCGGAATCCCGACATTTCATCGATTTTTCAGAACCGCTGTCTTATGCTGGCCCGTAGCACGGCAGGGAGAATCGTGGCGCAACAGGATGCATGGAGTCGAATCGCCGCCGGGGCGATCACCGTGGTCGGACTGACATCGGTCTGGCTTGCCGTGGTCACGAGTCTTCCGACGCAGGAAGAATTGGCCGGAGACGCGTTGCAGCCGGCGCGGGTCGCCTCTGCTGCTCCGGTGGTTCCGGTCGAGCCGAGTCTGGATCTGTCCGTTCCTGGTGTCGTCGCTTCCGTTCCGCCCGCGGCACAATCCGCCGAGCAGAGCCCTTCTGATCCGTCCGGCGAAGCCCGAAGCAGCCTCCCAATCGTCGATGCCCGCACGACGCAGATTACGCGGTTGAAATGCGAAGCGAAGGTCGAGCAGGTGTGTCCTGACGGGATGGAAGGGGCAGGAACGTTCAGATGCCTGGAACGGCGCATGAAAGACCTGCCGCCGCCTTGCCAAGCGATGGTCCGGGAGCGATTTGTGAAATGGAAAGAAGATCGGAGCCGCACCCTGGCTGCCTGTCGAGACGATGTGAGGCGATTGTGCGCGACGATGAGGCCCGGGGACGGCCGAGTGATGCAGTGTTTACAGGACCATGCGCAGGACGTGTCCGACCGCTGCTACCAAACGCTGCCCAAAGGCGTGTTGTTGTTCCGCCAGCAGTAAGTGCGATCGCATCTATTTGGCTGGGCCGAGCCGGTAGAACGTCAGACTGACGCCCGCGACCTGGATGTGGTCCCCGTTTTTGAGCTGTTGCTGTCCCGTCACGTCCTGTTCGTTGACCAGCAAAGTCTTCCCCCCTTGGGCCAAGCTCACAAAATAGGCCCCTCCCCGCTGGATGATTTGAGCGGCTGATTTCGGCGCGAACCAGCCGGTCAGTCGAATCGCCGCGCCCGGCTGGGAGCCGATCGAGCTCACGGGCTTGTTCAGAAGATATTCCAACCGGTCCGTGCTGCCGTGGGTCACGATGACTTTCGCGGACGGAGACGCGGCCGCGGCGCGCGACTCTCCGCCGCTGATGACCACGGTTTCATCCACGACGGTAGACGGAGGCGATGCTGCTGCGGCTGAAGCGGCCGGCTCCTGAAAAATGATCCGATGCCGGCCGATGGTGATCACGTCCGAGTCCCGCAACTGATGTCGCTCCACGCGCAGGCCGTTGACCGAAGACCCGTTTGTGCTCTTGAGATCCTCGAGAAAGTACACGGCCTGGACTTTGACGATCCGGGCATGATGGCCTGACACGGTGTGATCGTCGATCGACAGGTCGTTCTCGGCTTTCCGGCCGATGGTGAACAGGTCGTTCACGATCTCGATCGTGCGCGAGCCTTGTCCGTGCAATTTCACGAGCAGTTTGGCCTGTGCGGCCGCGGTGTCAGCCATGGGAAGTCTCCTCGCGCCGGACTATGAAGCCATGGGAAACCATCGCTGCGTCAAGCGTCGCCAGAACGGGCTCGATGCTTTGTCGAACAGGCTGAGCAGCAGCACGGTCGTGTTGTCGTCGCCTCCCGCCGCATTGGCCATGGTAAGAAGCCGATCGGTGGAATCCTCCATGTCCGACGCCGTTTCGACGGTACGAAGAATGTCCGGCGGACGAACTCCACGGGTGAGTCCGTCGGAGCAGAGAAGGAACCGATCGCCGTGTCGGACCGGAATCTCTCCGAGCTCGATGTCGACGACTCGCTCCACGCCCAGCGCCCTGGTGACGATATTGCGCTTGGAGGAGCATTCGGCTTCGTCCTCCGTCATGAGACCTCGCCTGACCTGTTCGGCCACCCAAGAGTGATCCGCCGTCAAGGCGTCGATTTTGCCGTTGCGGATGAGATAGAGCCGGCTGTCTCCGACATGGGCGATCGAGAGGAGGTCCTCCGACAGGCAGGCGGCCACGATGGTCGTGCCCATGCCGGCATAGGCTGGGTTGGTCCAGGAGGCCTCATGGATCGTTTCGTTCGCGGCGCGGATAGCCCCAGCCAGTCGATGGGTGTTCGGGGAGAGATTGGCGTCCGGAAAACGCGCCGCACAGTCGTCATTCTGTCGAATGGTTCGGAGATGAGCGTGAATGGTCTCGATCGCTAGCATGCTGGCCACCTCTCCCGCGTTGCCGCCTCCCATCCCGTCACAGACGGCGTAGACTCCGAGCGCAGGGTCGGCCAGGAAACGGTCCTCGTTGTGCGTCCGCTTCAGTCCCATATCCGACCTGGCACTATGGAGGGTCCGCATCGGCATGGCTCCCCACTCAGGCCGCAAGGCTCTGGAGGCAGGCTCGGAGATCCCGCGCAAACTCCCCGGCGCGGCGATATCGCTGCGGGAGTTCCTTCTGCAGTGCGCGGTCGAGTACTTCCTGAAACATCCGAGGAAGATCCGTTCGCAACTCGTTCAAGGGCGGGTGCGGCTGGTGGGCGATGGCAAAGAGCAGCGCCGAAAGGTTGTCTGCGGTGAACGGCGGACGGCCGGTCAGCATCTCGAACAGGACCACTCCGAGCGAAAAGATATCGGACCGTCCGTCCACCTTCTTACCGGCGATCTGCTCGGGCGACATATAGGTCGGGGTACCCAGTACGAGATCGGTCTGGGTCCTGCTGCTCGAGGCCATCTTGGCGATGCCGAAGTCCATGACCTTCACGATCCGATCTTTGGTCAGCATGATGTTGGCCGGCTTCACGTCCCGATGGACCACTCCCTGCTGATGTGCATGGTCCAAGGCCTCCGCCACGGTGGTCAAGGCATGCACGACGTCCGCGACCGACATCAAGTTCGGCGGTCGCGACCATTGCTTGAGAGAGCTGCCTTCCAAGACTTCCATCGCGATGTATCCGAGTTCGTCCTGCTCGCCGGCGTCGTAGATCGTGACGATGTTGGGATGGGAGAGCCGACCGGCCGATTCCGCCTCGCGGAAAAAGCGGGCTTTGACCTCCTGCAATTTCGTGCTGTCGTCGATCTGGTCCAAGTGCATGGTCTTGATCGCCACGAATCGCTGGATCGTCGGGTCCTTGCCGAGATAGACGACGCCCATGGCCCCACGTCCCAGCTCTTTCAGGACCTTGTACCGACCGAGCATGGGGGGAGGGGTTCCGGTCTGAAGCACGGCGGTCGATCCCTCCTGTGGTGCGTCGTCTTGCGCACGACCGATGTCCGTCTCGCCCGATGCTTCATCGGACGCGGTGCGCAGGCCGGAACGCTTGACGTTCCTGACAGGACAGAACGTTTCCCGCAATGAGCCGAGATGACTCAACCACATCACGGTGAGCCATAGACCGGAGGCGATCATTGCGAAGGTGTAAGCCCAGAGGTAGCGAACCGAACCGATGCGTTCCACCAAGGGCAATCCGACCCCGCGAAACGCCTTGTCGCCGTAGATGACGGCGATCAAGGCTGCAAGCGGGATGACGATATGCCGGAGAAAGCTGGAGCCCCGGCCATTGTCCGGGATTTCCCGATAGGCGTTCATGGCGAGGGAGAGGAGCAGTGCCAGGGCGACCACATCTGCACCCAGGCGAACGGCGGCACCGCCGCTGAGGGACAAAGCCGGTACGGAAACAGTGTGAATGGCCGTCAGGTTGCCGAGAATGGGGCCTGCAAGCAGTGCCGCCAGAATACCGACAATGTGCGGAATCAGCCAGTTCCAGGCCATCGACATCGGGCAGGGTCTCGGTGATGATGAACCGGCTTCAGTGTAGCGAAACGGGTCGGAGAGTCAACGAATTGCCGCTTCTTTCATTGCCGTCAGAAGGTTCGGCTTGATGTGCAAATCGCCGCGTCCCGTTCCGACCTCGATGTCGGGTTTGGTGACGCCGTGAAAATCGCTCCCTCCGGTGACGAGAAGATTGAATTGGCGGCTGAGGTTCAGGTAGGCAGCTGTTTGCGATTTCGTATGGGTGCTGTAATGGACCTCAATACCGGCCAGACCTTGATCTTTTAGCTCCGCAATGCAGACGGCGAGTTCAGAACCGGCTGTTTTGACCCAGGTGGGATGAGCCAGGACGGCCAGACCTCCGGCTTCGCGGATCCAGGAGATCGCCTCTGCGGGGGTCGGGAGTTCCCTGGCCACATAGGCCGGGCGGCCTTCCGCCAGATACCGGTCGAACGCCTCTTTCGCCGAGGTCACATACCGTTTTTTCATGAGCAGTTGAGCGATGTGTGGCCTGCCCACGGCGTCCGTTCCGGCCAGTGCTTGAACCTCTTCGTAGGTGACGTCCAAACCGGCGGCACGGAGCCGTTCCACAATGAGAGGATTGCGGCGGTGGCGGCTGGCGCGCAACGACACTAACCGGTCGTTGAAGATCGGGTTCTTCCAATCGACAAAGTAGCCCAGGATGTGCAATTCACTCCTGCCGTCGAACGAACTGATCTCGACTCCCGGTACGACCTCGATGCCGAGCGCCTCACCGCTCGCAATGGCCTCGGGGAGTCCGGAGGTGATGTCGTGATCCGTGATGGCCAGAGCTGTGACGGAGGCGGCCTTCGCCAGTGCGAGGACCTCCGAAGGTCGGAGGCTTCCGTCCGAATGGGTGGTGTGCAGGTGCAAATCGATGCGACTCATGACGCCGATTCACCGTCCGAACCGGGAAAGGCCGTCTTCCGCGCAAGCAATTGCGCGGTGAAAGCCGTGTCCATACCGGAATTCGTCACATGTTCTCCTTCATCATAGGAGAGGACCTGAAGGGCGGAAGTCAGGCGCAGCAGTTCGTTGTGCGCGAGGCAAAATTCCCAACGGCGCGGGTGCCGATGGCGCCGGTAGTTGTCGATCGTGAAGGTTTCGTAGAGCAAGACCCCGTTCGGCTTGAGCGCGTCGACGAACCAGGGAAAGAGGGGCCGATGCAGATAGAAACAGACGACGATCACGTCATATCGGTGCGGGGGGAATTCCGGCCGATCGTCGGTCACACGTTCCAGATCGACGGTGTTTACGGTGAGATTCGTCAGACTTCGCTGCTTCGCGGTCGATGCCAGATGGAAGAGGGCGTCGGCATCCCGATCGATCGCCTCAACCTCGAATCCCAGATTCGCCAAATAGAGAGCGTGGCGGCCTTTTCCACACGCCACATCCAGCACGCGGCCTTTCGGTAAACGATGAATGTGCTGCAGCAGAAAGCGGGCGGGGGTCAAGGTCTGTGAGGAGACAGGGTAGGCCGGCCGTACCCGATCGATCCTGAGGCCGACCGATGCGGTAGTTTGCGCGACCGGCGGAGCCAGTTTTCTCAGCCAGAGTCTAGCTCGTTCAATGGGGAATTCCGCAAACAACATGGCCAGAAGCCGTTCGGCCAAACTTTCCAGGAGTGCACAATCCTGCATTGCACCGATGGTTTCAACTCGCTCCAGAACCTTGGCATAGTCTATCGTGTCCGCCAGGTTCTCCGAAGCCGCTGCCGATGTTGTGTCGCAATCCAGTTCCAGGTCTACGGCCAACGGTTGAGGCCGGTGGCGCTCCTCACTCGTAATACCGCACCGTCCTTGGAATTCCAACCGTTCGATGACGATTTTGCCGACCATAGGGGCATTGTCGAGGATTGGATTTCTGGGTGTCAACCGGCCGGCAAGAATATGGATATCCTTGAAAGGGTCTCATACGTGGCGGGCCGCGAGTGCGTCTCTTGACTCCGTTTTTGGCCGGCTCTTATAATGACCGACTGGCGCAGTCGTAACCGGCTGATTCCGCGAGGAAAATGGCTGAGTTAACACACTTCAACGAAGCGGGCCGCGCGCGGATGGTCGATGTGAGCGCCAAAGCTCAGACCGAGCGTCTTGCCACGGCTCAAGCCAAAGTCTTCCTGCAGCCCCAGACCCTTGAAAAGATTCAACGCGGCAAGATCGCCAAGGGTGACGTCTTAGCGGTCGCCCAAGTGGCCGGGGTCATGGGAGCCAAGAAGACTCCGGACCTCATTCCGATGTGCCATCCGATTCTCCTTTCCAGTGTGGACATATCCTTTGCGGAGAACGCGGAGCTTGATCGGGACGGCCGATGCTCGATCACGGTCACCGCGACGGCCAAGACCAGCGGCCAGACCGGGGTGGAAATGGAAGCGATGACGGCGGCATCGGTCGCGGCCCTGACGATCTATGATATGTGCAAGGCGATCGACCGGGACATGAGCTTCAGCGAGATTTGTCTGCTTTCGAAATCGGGTGGCAAGTCGGGAACATACCAGCGTGGCGGAAAGACTTCGGTCGGGACAGAGGGGACATGATCACAGTCAGACTGTTCGGCATGACGAAATCGCTGGCAGGCAATCAGTCTTCCCTGTCGCTGGAGTTGCCCGCCGGACGGAGCGTGAAGGACTTAATCGAGCTGGTCAATCAGGGCTATCCTATGATCGGGGAATTGATCCAGAAGAAAAAGGTCCTCGTGTCCGTGAATCAGGAGATCGCTCACGAGCACACGGCGATCGGCGACGGAGACGAGGTTGCGCTACTGCCGCCGTTTGCCGGGGGAGGGGCGACGGAACAGCATTTGGATGAGGCCCAATTCGTCCGCGTCCAGCGCGAGGATTTTTCCATCGACGCGGAAATCAACCGTGTCCGGAACCGCTCGAAGCGCATCGGAGGCATTGCCCTGTTTCTCGGCACGGCCCGGGATCGCTCGAAGGGCCGCGACGTCGACGGCATCACGTTCGAGCATTACGAAGGCATGGCGCAAAAGACACTGCGGGAGATTCGTGATCGCGCCCTGGTCGACTTCGACATTCTCGAGTTGCTGATCGTCCATCGCTACGGCGAGATCACGATCGGAGAGAACATCGTCCTCATCGTCGCAGGGGCGGAGCATCGGGCCGATGCGTTTCGCGCCTGCAAATGGGCGATTGACGAGCTCAAGCAGATCACGCCGATTTGGAAACTGGAACATACTCCGAGCGGCGAAGTGTGGGTGGAGGAGCATCCGTGATCGGGCCCGTGCCGCTTCCGCTTCGATCACGTGGAAGTGGACGGTAGGACGTTTGTGATGGAATCAGGAGCGATGCACACAAATCTTCATCCGGCGGTCACCGATACGTTCGGCCGGCCGCTGCGCAGCTTGCGATTGTCGGTGACCGATCGGTGCAATCTGCGCTGCGCCTACTGTATGCCGGAAGAGGAGTACGTGTGGCTGCCTCGGGAGAATCTCCTCTCGTTCGAGGAGATGGCCGTGCTGACGGAGTTGTTCACCGACGTGGGTGTGAACAAGGTCCGGTTGACCGGAGGAGAGCCGCTGCTCCGGCGCGACCTGCCGCGGTTGATCCGGTTGTTGCTGCAGAATCACCGGGTCAGTGAGATCGCGTTGACGACCAACGGCATTCTCTTGGCGGATCAGATCCAGTCGTTGTATGAAGCGGGACTGCACCGCATCACGGTCAGCTTGGATACCTTGCGGCCGGAACGATTCCGTCAATTGACCCGTCGCGACGAACACGCTCGAGTGCTGGAAGGCATCGAGTCCGTCGGACCGGCCGGTTTTATGGGCCTCAAGCTCGATACCGTCGTCATCCGCGGTTTCAATGACGACGAGCTGGTCTCCCTCATCGAATTCGGCCGGCATTACCAGGCGGAAGTGCGATTCATCGAATATATGGACGTGGGCGGGGCGAACGAGTGGGCACCCGCCAAGGTGTTCTCCCGCGATGCGATCTTGGACGCGCTCGGGAAACACTACGGCATCATTGAGCCGATCGCGGAGCGCGGTTCCGCCCCAGCCCAGCGGTTCTGTCTTCCGGGCGGCGTGTCGTTCGGCGTCATTCCTTCGACGACCACCCCGTTTTGTTCATCCTGTGACCGCAGCAGAGTGACGGCGGACGGGATGTGGTATCGCTGTCTATACGCCACCGCGGGGACCGATCTGCGCAAGCCTCTGCGCGACGGTCTCTCGGGGGACGATATGCGTGCACTCATACGCGCCGGTTGGGAGTCGAGAAAGGACCGAGGCGCGGAAGAACGAAAGGCTCTTGAACGTGCTGGTTTGCGCGAAGGCGGTTTGATCGGGATCGACCGGCTGCGCGCGGATCCTCATTTGGAGATGCATGCCCGCGGAGGCTGAGCACGGTCGACCGTACGAACCGTCGTTCCCTCCGTCAGCTTGTCGCTCCACGGTTCGGCGGCCGACTCCGGCTGCTTCTCGGCTCACGATACGGCGGATTTCCACCCAGTCCCCGCACGTTCTTGTCTGTCTTGGGCGGACAGGACCGCGGGTCCAACCGGTTTCCGACACCCACCTGCCCCTCACCGCTTCCGGGGCATCATGACGGATCCTTCCTATCTCACGGTCCTCGGTCTTGGTTTTGTCCTGGGGTTGCGGCATGCCCTCGATGCCGACCACATTGCCGCGGTGTCGACCGTGCTCGCGACCAGACCATCGTGGCAGGCATCCGGTCTCATCGGATTCAGTTGGGGGCTCGGACATACGCTGGTGCTGCTCTTTGTGGGAGCCGTCGCGCTGGCGTTGCAGGTAAGCATCCCGGAGTCGATTGCGAACGCGGCCGAATTCGCGGTCGGTCTCATGTTGATCGTGCTCGGCGGCACTCTGGTCGTCCGCGTTCTCCAAGAGCGCTGGCATTCCCACAGCCATGATCATGGAGGGCATCGACACGAGCATCTGCACAGCCATGCGGTGACCTCCGGCCATGGGCACGCGCATTGGTGGAGTGACTCCGTCAAACCGTTGTGTATCGGCATGGCACACGGGCTCGCCGGCTCTGCGGCGCTCATCCTCGTCGTCGTGACCGCGTCGCGCACGGTTCTGGAAGGGCTCGCCTATATCGCGGTGTTCGGCTTGGGTTCGATCATCGGCATGATGCTGATCGGATTGGTGTTGAGTCTTCCGGTGATCTGGTCCTTGTCGCTCGGACGACAGGCTCTCCTCATGGTGCAAGGACTCGCCGGTCTCGGCAGCATCGGATTGGGTCTGTCCATGCTTTTCCGCACCGCCATGGGCGAACGTCCGCTCTAGCCGGAACGTCGGCACGTTCGCGGCCTGGACTTATTGCGTTGCGTCGTTCGGCTGAGCCGCTTCCTTTACCGTCGTGGCGCTTCATCGAGGGGGAAACTACGTGCGTCATGAGGCCGGCTATGGTATTCTCCGCTCCCATCGGCCGGAGCGGTGACCGGCGGGGCGGCGAGAGGATCCGACTCGATCCGGTGCCGTGGGAGACAGGCGCGAATGGCGTGGTTTAAAAAGCAAAAGCCATCCGAAACGGACAGTCCCAAGCGATCGAAGATTGCCGAAGGGATGTGGCTCAAGTGCAATCATTGTCGCGAAATCGTCTATCGCAAGGAGGTTGACCGCAACAACAAGGTCTGTCCGAAATGCGATTATCATTTCCCCATTTCCGTCACGGAACGCATCACGCTGCTCGTCGATTTCGGGACTTTCAAGGAATGGGATGCTGATCTGGCCCCGCAGGATCCGCTGAGCTTTGAGGACACCAAGTCGTATAAGGACCGTGTCAAAGCGCAGCAGGAGAAGACCGGTCGCAAAGACGCGATGGTGATCGGCGAGGGCACCATGAACGGCCGGCGTGTCGCGTTGTGCGTGTTTGATTTCGGCTTTATGGGCGGCAGTATGGGCTCGGTGGTCGGCGAGAAGATCTGCCGCGCCATCGATCGCGCCTTGGAAGCCAGACTCCCGGTCATTCTGGTCACGACGTCAGGCGGGGCCCGCATGCAGGAGGGCATTCTGTCGCTCATGCAAATGGCCAAGACCTCCGCGGCGGTCGCCAAGCTGGGCGAAGCCAAGTTGCCATTCATTTGTCTATTGGCTGATCCGACCTTCGGCGGAGTCACCGCCAGTGTGGCGATGTTGGGGGACGTCATTTTGGCCGAGCCCAAGGCGTTGATCGGGTTTGCGGGGCCGCGTGTCATCGAGCAGACCATCAAGCAGCAATTGCCCGACCAATTTCAGCGTGCGGAATTCCTGCTGGAGCATGGCATGATCGACATGATCGTCGAGCGGAAACACCTGAAAGAAACATTAAGCACTCTCGTCGCACATTTCTAGGCGAACTCCTTCTCCTCGGCGCGCATCATGACCTATTCCGCTGCGGTCGCCTACCTTCTCGGCCTTCAGAAGCACGGCATTAAATTGGGGTTGGAGACAATGGTCGCGCTTGCGCAGCGCATGGGGGATCCTCAGCGGCGGTATCGGTCGCTTCACATCGGGGGGACCAACGGCAAGGGATCGACCGCGGCCATGGCTGCCGGGATTCTGCGGGGGGCGGGCTATCGCGTGGGCCTGTACACCTCTCCGCATTTGGTGGAATTCCGGGAGCGTATTCGCGTGGACGGAGTCATGATTCCGGAGGAGGCGGTGGGTCGGGTCATCGCTGCGGTGCGGGACGCGGGGGGCGCCGATCTACAGCCGACGTTTTTTGAAAGTACGACGGCGTTGGCCCTTCAGTATTTTGCCGAGGCGCGAGTGGATGTCGCCGTCCTCGAAGTGGGACTCGGCGGCCGGTTCGATGCGACCAATATCGTGCAGCCCGAGGCCTGTGCCATCACGACCGTGGCGCTCGATCACCAGGAATACCTTGGCACGACAGTGTCCGCGATTGCGTTCGAAAAGGCGGGGATCGTCAAAGAAAAAGTTCCGCTCGTAGTCGGTCGGATGACGGAAGACGCCATGCGGACCATCGAGCATATCGCGCAGGAGAGACGATGCCCGGTGTCGGCCTTGGATCGGGAATTCCGCATCGACGGCGGCCCTGACCGGTTCACCTATGAGAGCCAACGAGGTCGATACCTCGGCTTACGCTGCGGGCTTCCCGGCGCACACCAGGTGGACAACGCCGCCTGCGCGATTGCACTCACCGAAGTCGTGAGCGGGCTTCAGGTATGCGAACGGGCAATTCGCGAGGGAGTGGGTGGCGTGCAGTGGGAAGGGAGGCTCGAAACGCTGGAAGCCCGCCCGGACGTCCTGCTTGACGGCGCCCACAATCCCGCCGGATCGGCAGCCTTGGCGGCATATCTGCGATCCGTGAAGGAGGCCCGTCCAGGATCCCGGGTCATTGTAGTGCTGGGAATGATGCGCGACAAGGATCACAAGGGATTCATGGCATCGTTGAACAGCGTGGCGGATCATGTGGTGCTGACGCGCGCGTCGATTGCCCGGTCCGCGACGGCCGAGGAACTGCGGGACGAACTGGCGGGGACGATCACCATACCCTCCTCGGTGACGGCCGATCCGGGCGAGGCCCTGGCATCGGCGAAGCAGTTGGCTGCTCCCCAGGATGTAATCTGCGTCACGGGATCCCTCATGCTGATCGGAGAGGTGAAGGCATCATGGCGTGGCTGTGGGCTGTCGCCTCTTCGGGGTTGAAATGGCGGAGACGCTCGCTGGGGCCCGCAAGCGCCTGGTGTACGCCATCCTGCTGTTTCTGTTGCTTCCCGGCGCCGCCGTGGCCGCTGATGAACCGACCGGTACCGCACTGCCGTCGTCGGGCTCCGCTCCGCTTGACCTCACGGCTGACCGCATCGACTACCTGAAAGAGGAGGAGATTTACGAGGCCGAGGGGTCGGTCCTCGTCCGACAGGGGACGCTGCGTCTCACGGCGGATCATATGACGATTCAGGCCCTTCCGGGGGTGCTGATCGCGACCGGCCATGTCCGTTTGCTTGATCCCAGAGGCGACCTCACCGCGGACCGACTCGAGCTCAACGTCAATACGGAAGCGGGCATCGTGACCCACGGCCAGCTCTATCTGAAGGCCTCCAATACTCAGATCGACGGACGCTTGATGCAGCGGTTCTCGGAAGATCACTACCGGGTGAAGGAGGGCCGATTCACGAATTGCGATGCGGAGCCGGACGAGACGCCGGCCTGGCGGTTCCAGTTCAAGGATCTCGATCTCAATGCAGGAGACGCGCTGGCGTTCAAAGGAGGATGGCTGTGCGTCCTTGACGCACGGGTCCTTCCGTTGCCGACGATGACCTATCCGCTCTCTCCCAGAAAAACCGGATTTCTCATCCCCACGATCGGCTACGACAATCGTTTCGGCTGGCATCTTCAGGAAAGCTTTTTTTGGGCGATTAATCCGAGTCAGGATCTCACGGTCTCCCCGTTCTATTTTACGAATCTGGGGTACGGAAGCGACTTTGAGTATCGATACGTCTTGGACCGCCTTTCACGCGGACAATGGTTCGTCAGTGCGCTTCAGCAGACACAACTCCCCAACGTCTCCGGCGCCGCCGCATCGGGAACCCAAGCCCAGGAGTCTCGGGCATTGATCACCGGGACGCACACCCAACAGTTCACACCGAATACGCTGCTCCGCGTCCAGGCGAACCTCGTGACCGACCCCCAGTACCTCCAACAGTTGAGCAATTCGGGCGCACAGCGGGCGCTGCCGAGCAACGAGAACAATTTGTTGGGGACGCACCGGCTGCCCTATGGGAACATGTATCTCTGGAGCCAATATCTCCAACCGCTGCAAGCCGGAGGTAGCGACACGTTTCAACGACTGCCCGAGATCGGCTACAGCCTTCCTGATACGACTCTCTTCAATTCGCCGTTTCTGCTCAGTACGGATACGAATTTCGTCTATTTCTATCGCGAACAGGGCTTCACGGAAAACCGCATCGACTTTCTGCCCGGACTGTCCACCGAAATCATCGACGTGGGCCATGTATTGGGCTTCCGCCCGCAGGCGAAGTTCCGGGAAGTGCACTACTCGCGCGGGATTGACAGTACCAGCAACATCAACCGCCAGACGTTCTGGGCTGCGTTGGACGCAGGCTCAAAGCTGAGCCGCCGGTTCGTGGCAGGTGATGGTCATGCCGTGTTGCATACCCTCGAACCCAGCGCGATGTATGAGTATGTTCCGCAGACGAACCAATCACAGATTGCGCAGATCGACCAGGTCGACGATCTGCCGAAGAAAAACCTATTGACGTACATGCTTCGGAGCCGGGTGTTGGAGCAGGACGGACACACGAGTTTCAATTGGCTCGATCTGACGCTTGCGCAGAGCTACCACGTCGATGGGGTGCAGACCAGCGCGGTGGACTTCACTCCCGGCGTCGTGCCGCCGGTCGGTACGGTCACGCAGCCGCTCCAGCCGGCCACCGTCCCGGTCAACGGGAAGAAGTTCTCGGATTTCTGGGTGCATGCCATCATCGGAAATAATCTACCGCAGTACACGGTCGGGCAACTCGCTGTGTCCACGTTCGACAAGGGCGGCATGACACCTCAGCAGAAGCCGGTGATCAACCAATACGTGACGGTCGACGCATTCGTGGATCCCTACCGAGGCACTTTCAGCCAGTTCAACACAGACTTTCGCGTTCAGGATTCCAACAACTGGTATGTAGAAGTCGGGCAGCGGTATGCGCAGAATGGAAATCGCGTGCGCCGGGGTGACGTCTGGAACCCGATCTCGTTCAATGAAGTCTTTTCTCCGACCGAGGAAATTCAGTTCGTGACGGCCGGGGGAGCGTTCCGTACCCCATGGGGTTGGACCCTGGGTGCGAAAGCCTATTACGATATCCTTAACGGAAAGAGTCCCGAATACGACATGGTTGGTTTGTATCAGAACCCTTGCAAGTGCTGGTCATTGGGCCTGTACTACCTGCAATTTCCGGATCGCGCCCAGTATAATTTCATGTTCAGCCTCACCGGAATCGGATGGACGGAAAACTTCGGTACCGCGGTGGTCCGCAGCATCCTGAGCCCGCTGCTCTACGGCGAAAAGGGGCTGCCGTGGGCGGCTCCGGGAGGGCATTTTGGCCGTCCCCAGTCGGTGCTTCCTGGCACCAATCCGATGCTGCGCTGACGGGTTCGGTTCTCAGCCAAGGGACGCTATGAGGCAGAGGCTTCTCTCCAGCTCGGGATGCGGACGGTTGGGCGTATTCGTATGCCTCGTGCTGCTGTTCTGCGGGAGTGGAGCGAACGGCGCGCAGGGCGCCGGCCAGGACGGTGCTTTTACAGACCTTCAGCGGGCGAAGGTCTATCTCGCCGCGGGAGACTTTCGACGCGCGATCGATGCCTGTCGACAGGAGGTCGATGCACGTCCTTCCGTGGAGGCGTATGTGTACCTCACGTACGTCTATCAGGCGCTCGACGCCTATGTGGAATTTCTCGCAAAGACGGATCAGTGGGTACCATTGGAGCACCTCTATCTGGGGCTGGTGACGGGAAAGCCGGAGGATCTGGTGGATTCTCCCGACGTGCTCTCGCGCATTGCCAAAGAACTGATCCAATCGGGCGCGAGACAGCAGGCCGACATCGCCGCCGAATTGGCGACGAGACTCGATTCCGTGGCTGTGGCTCGTATCTGGCCTCAACAGACCGCTTGGCGGAAGTCCAAACCGGACAGGTGGTGGTTCGGTATACCGCCTGAGTGGTCCTGGTGAACGGCTCAATTGACTCGCCGAAGATCGCTGGTATACGATGAGCGGATAAGAAACACAGTGCTTGTAACCATGTGAAGGAGGGTGTGACGTGGCAGGTGACGCGCTCAAAGTCGAAGATGCAACGTGGGAAGCCGATGTCATCAAGGCTTCGGAACTGGTCATGGTCGATTTCTGGGCCGTGTGGTGTGGGCCGTGCCAAATGGTTGCACCCATCGTCGACGAACTCGCCAAGGAATATTCCGGGAAGATCAAGGTTCGCAAGCTGAATACCGATGAAAATCCGGAGGTTGCCGGACGTTATCAAGTGATGAGCATCCCGACGATCCTGTTTTTCAAGAACGGACAGGTCGTGGAGAAGTTGGTCGGTGCAAGGCCCAAGCGTCAATTCAAGGAAATGATCGACTCGCTGCTGGCACAGCACGCCGGCTCTGCGTAACGGCGAGACACCACTTTCCGCAGGGGGCTCCCTTGCGCCCGGATGTCCACGCCGTCGCGTGTGGGTCAATGGCTCGCCGTATCGTCAGCCGTTTCCTGAGGGCACCATCCGGGCTCACGCATCAGAGGACGTCGACGGCTCAGGGGAGATTGCTCACTCGTCACCATGCTCGCCGAGTTGCGCATTAAGAATTTTGCGCTCATTGACGAGCTTCACCTCTCATTCCAACCGGGCTTTACCGTGCTCACGGGTGAAACCGGAGCCGGGAAGTCTCTGTTGATCGATGCCATCAGCCTGCTTGTCGGCGGCCGCGGTTTCTCCGAACAGATTCGCTCAGGAACGGAAGAGGCGCAACTGGAGGCTGCGTTCCACCTTTCTGATGCGCATCCGGTCCTGCAACGTCTCCGCACAGCCGGCGCGGTTGCAGCCGGCGATTCCGAGCTGATCTTGAAGCGGGTGCTGTCCCGAACGGGACGTCACCGCATCTATCTGAACGGCAGCCTCTGTCCTTTACGCACGCTGGAGGAGCTCGGCGGCACGTTGGTCGATATTCACGGCCAACATGAGCAACAATCTCTGTTGTCCGCAACAGCGCAAATGGAGGCCGTCGACGCATTCGGATCTCTTGAGGGGTTGCGGGAAGAGTACGAATCCGGTTACCGACAATGGAAATCCCGACTTGCCGAATTGGAGTCGATCAGGCGTGCCGGGGCCGACCGGGGGCAGCGCGAAGATTTCCTCCGTTTTCAGCTTCAGGAGATCGATCAAGCAGGCTTGAATCCGGACGAGGACGCACACCTCCAGGCGGAGCGGCAGCGGCTGCTTCATGCCCATCGTCTGCGTGAACTGGCGGAGGGGGCTTATGGCGAGTTGCAGGGGGATGAACAGGGTGTTCTGACGCGGTTGGGACGGATGGGCCGGCTTCTTGTCGAGCTGAAACAGACGGATCAGACCATGGAGGATTGTCTCGAACCGGTGACGGGTGCCACGATTCAGCTCAAGGAGCTGGCCGGGCGGCTCCGACTGTATGCGGATCGCTTGGACGCGGACCCGGCACGGCAGAACGAGGTGGAAAGCCGGCTGGACCTGATCCAACGCCTCAAGAAAAAATACGGTGGGACGATCGAGGACATTCTTACCGCGGGCGACCGGGCTCGCACTGAACTTCGTGCGATCGAGGAATCGGACTCCCGAACAACAGAAGGGGCTGCGGCCGTTCAGGAAGCCTTCAAACGAGTCCAGGGACTGGCTCAACGGCTCTCCAAGAAGCGCAAGGAAGCCTCCAGGCGTCTGACGGAGTCGGTCAGAGCTGAATTGGCCGTTTTGAAGATGGAGCAGACAGCGTTCGAGGTGTCGGTTTCCAATGAGGGGGAAGGGCAAGAGTTCGGCCCTGCCGGCGCTGATCGTGTGGAATTCCTGCTAGCCAGTAACGCTGGGGAGCCTCCAAAGCCGCTTGCGCGCATTGCGTCGGGCGGCGAGCTCTCCAGAATCATGTTGGCGCTGAAAACGGTGCTGGCTGAGCGGGATCATGTTCCGGTCTTGGTATTTGACGAAATTGACACGGGCGTGGGCGGGGCTGCGGCTGCGACGATGGGTATGAGACTGCGAAAATTGGGATCGTATCATCAGGTGTTCTGCATCACCCATCTTGCCCAGGTTGCCTCCCAGGCGGAGCACCATTTCCTGGTCTCAAAGGGAACGGACAACCGGCGAACCTCGACGTGGGCGGCCTTGCTCGACGGGCAAGGGCGTGAAGACGAAATCGCCAGGATGCTCGGGGGGACGACCGTGACGAAAAAGATCCGTGAAACGGCGGCCGAATTGATTGCAGGGGCCGGTAACGGGCGCCGGGGAATGCCCCGTCAGGCGTGAGGTGATCTCGAGGGATTGGTGGCGATCGCCATCGCCGGGAGGGAGGCTTTGCATTCCTGGACCACTCTGACGAACAGCGCGGTCAAGGTCGGGTCGAAATAATCGCCGGTGTGACCGGTGATGAAATCACAGGCTTCGTCCAGAGAAAGAGAACTCCGGTCCGGCAACTCGGCAGTCAGATGGTCGAAAGCCTGTGCCAGACACACGATCCGTGCGAGAAGCGGAATGCCCTCGCCCTGCAATCCGTGAGGATATCCGGTTCCGTCCCACCGTTCATGATGATAGCCGATAATCTGCCCCACTTCCGCCGGTAAGCCCAGCGGCGCGATCATTCTGACGCCGAGTTCCGTGTGGCGTTTGTGGTCCTGCGTCCCGCCGAGGCTTCGAATCGCGTCATTGGCAAAATGACAGGGACCGGCGACGATTCTTCCGACGTCGTGAAGAAAGGCTCCAAGAGCCAGGGACTTTTGCTCCCCTTCGGTCAGGTCCATACGGTTGGCGAGGAGCGTGGCGTAGAAGCTGACCCGGCTGCAATGGTTGAGCAGCTCCCGTTCTTTGGCTTCCAGGAGGTCGGAGAGCAGGGGAAGCAGCGATCTGAACTCCGCGGCTTCGTCCGTGGCGGTTCCGTCCGGCTGAGGGCAGATCGCGGCATAGCCGGCCCGGATCTCGTTCCAGGTCGCGGCACAGGATGCTTCGGACTCCCAGATCGCTTCCGGGTAGTGCACGAAGCGGCGGAGATAGTCCAGGCGCTGTTTCTTGTGAAGCGTCTGGTTCACCAAGGTGACCAGCTCGGTCACATTAAAGGGCTTCAGGAGGTAGCCGGCCGCGCCGTGACGGATCCCGTCCATGGCGGCTTTGAGGCTGCCATAGCCGGTGATAATGATGACTTCGATATCGGCATGGTCATGCTTGATCTCTTGGAGCAGGTCGAGACCTTGGCGATCGGGCAGTTTCTGATCGAGGGTGATAAGGTCGATCCGCTGCGAGTTGAGGACGTCGATCGCGGCGCGGGCTGATCCGGCCGCTTGGATATTGAAGAAGGGCCGCAGGATGACTTTGAGCGCATCCCGTGGTCCAGCTTCGTCGTCGACGACGAGTACCGTTGGCTTTGCCTGCGGGCTTTTCTCTGGAAGCGCAACGTGCATCGGTGGTCTCATTTATGTGAGTTTGGAGTATCACTAAGCAATTCCCATTCCTTTTCAGCCATTTATGGCGCATACTTGAAGGACTCCGAGCACATGTGGTCGGGCAAAACCGAAACGCTATATATGGGTTCACAATCCGAACAGCACGCAGTCGATCAGGCGAGCAATTCTGCACGAATGCTGCAAAAACCACTCACTTTTGAAGGGAATGTGCTATTCCTGCACCGGAGGGTCCGTTTCACCGCCGCTCTCGCTGTCCGGCCTGCCGATTCCCAGCGTGTCCATTCGATATTTCAGCATGCGGCGGCTGATGCCCAGTTGGTTCGCCGCGTGAGTTTGGATGTAGTTGTTCTTTTTCAAGGCATCCAGAATGATCTCACGCTCGAACTCCATCACGGCCTTTTCAAGAGATAGACGCCCTGCCAGGGTATCGTCGCGTAACGACGAGGAGCGGCTGTCGTTGCGAACGATCGTCGGGAGGTGCTCCGGAGTGACGTTATCCGATCCTTTTGACCATATGAAGGCCTGCTCGATGATGTTCTCCATCTCCCTGACGTTGCCGGGCCACGGATAGCGTGTCAGGAGGTCGACGGCGTCCTTGGAGAACTCTTGGTGCGGTCGGTTATCCTCTTCGATGCGCTTCGATAGGAAATGTCTGGCAAGCAGCGGGACGTCTTCGCCTCGATCCCGCAACGGAGGAAGGTAGAGGGCGATGACGTTGATGCGGTAGTAGAGATCCTCCCGAAACTGTCCTTTCCTGACGAGCTCCTCGAGGTTCTTGTTGGTCGCCGCGACGATTCTGACGTCCACCTTGATGGCCTGGACACCACCGATACGAGTAAATTCCCGCTCCTGAAGGACGCGAAGCAACTTGGCTTGAGTCATGGCGCTCAAGTCGCCAATTTCATCCAGAAACAGCGTGCCGCTGTTGGCCAGCTCGAATTGGCCGACTCGTCTGGCCGTGGCGTCCGTGAAGGACCCCTTTTCATGACCAAACAATTCGCTCTCGATCAGGGTTTCGGGGAGCGCGGCACAGTTCAGCGCGACGAACGGACGATCTCGCCTCCCACTGTTGAAATGCAGCGCTTTGGCGACCAATTCTTTTCCGGTTCCGCTCTCGCCGGTGATGAGCACCGTCGTTCGGCTGTCGGCGACCTGCTCGATCTTGGTATAAATCTCCTGCATCGGACGGCTTTTCCCGATGAGGTTGTGAAACGCATATCGCTGCGTGACTTGCGCCCGGAGGGTCTGGACCTCCCGTTCGAGCTCCTTTGAATTGAGCGCGCGGTCCACCACGATGCGGAGTTCCTCCGCGTCGAACGGTTTAGACAGGTAATCCGCCGCTCCCAGCTTCATGGCGTCCACGGCCGTCTTCACCGATTTTGTGCCGGTCAGCATGATGATGGGGGCCGGACAGTCTTCCGACCGCAGCGACTGGAGTACCGACAGCCCGTCCGTACCGGGAAGAATCACGTCCAGAAGGATCAGATGGGGCGCTTCCTTGTGGTAGAGGTCAAGCCCTTCCTGAGCGTCGGCGGCCTGGATGACCTCATAGGTGGGTTCGAGGACGGCCTTCAAGGATGCGCGAACACGCGATTCGTCGTCGATCAAAAGGACTCGCTTTTTCACGCTGGCAATCACTCCATCTCTAGCCGGTTATGACGAGAGGGCGGGCAGGTTCACGAGAAACGTCGTTCCTTGTCCCGGCACGCTGCGGACTTGGATCTCACCCCGATGCTCCTGAATGATCTGGTGCACGATCGTCAATCCAAGTCCGGTTCCTTCGTGTTCGCCGCTTTCGTGCTTGGTTGTGAAGAACGGATCGAAGATGTGTTCCAGATTGCCTTCCGGAATACCTTCTCCGGTATCCTCCGTTTCTACTTGCACCCAAACTCTTCCGCCGGGTCTGTTCAAGAGTTTCGTGCGGACGCGCAGGAAGCCGCCCTCTTCTCCCATGGCGTCCAGGGCGTTCAAGAACAGATTCAAGAAGACTTGCTTGACTTGTTGACGGTCCAGCATGACACGAGGCAGGTTCGACGCCAACTGTTTTTCGATCTTGATCCCTTTGGTGTCGGCCTTGACGTCGATGAAATAGAGACAGGACGACACAATGTCGTTGATGTCTTCTTCGGTCAGTTTGGGTTCCATATATCGTGCGTAGTCGAGGATCTCGTCGATGAGTCGTTCGATCCGGTACACGTCGTCGAGCACGATACGGCTAAAGTCCCGTATGAAGTCCGGGTCGTCCTTGCGCTCTGGAGCTAGTTGAATGAAGGTTTTGATGGAGGTCAACGGGTTGCGGATCTCGTGAGCGAATCCTCCGGCGATCGTCTCCAATGACTTGAGGCGGTCCGTTCGTTTCATGAGCAGGTGCGAGCGGTGCAGGTCTTCATAGAGCATCAGTCGGTCGACCGCATTCGTCGCCGTTTGTGCCAGGACGGCCAACAAGGCACGGACAGACGCCGCATCGTGACCGCGAGGCTGTGCCGAGTCCAACAAGGAAAACGCGATCAGTTGCCCGCGGCTGACATGTGGCAGCGCAAGCGCCATGCCCATGGCCGCCAATGTCGGCTCGTCGGAAGATTCGAGGGCGAATAATCCACCGGAGGTGGGAGAATGATGCGGGCCCCCCTCCGCTTGCGGCGACGCCAGTCGATTCGGGACGGGATGGTCCAAGGCCATGGATTCGGGAAATCTGGTCGCAGACGATGAGCCCGTCGCAGCTGCCCGACGGTAATGTTCATGCTCCCGGTCGAGAAGGTAGAGAGCCCCTTGCGTTGCGCCACCCACTCGACAGAGTTCTTGGATGGCGCGCCCGCTCAAGGGGTTCAAATCGGTCATCGCGCCCAAGTCGATGGAAAATCGTGTCAGCTGATCGAGAAATTTAGTGGTCGGGGAACTGTCCGATGCAGGATTCGCAGGTCGTATCGACATGTCACCCGGGAGGCGGAGGTCCTACTTCAACGTCTGGCTGACTCTGCTGCGCTCAATCTAGCCCCTGTTCAAAGATGTACGGAGTATACACTGATGGGCTAGAACGAGCTAGAGGAAATCCGTTTTCCTACGATGGCAACCAGGGCTTGACCATTGAAGATGGAACTGATGCGAAACGGCTGGGCCCCGGACTGGCGCAGCAGGGAGGCCAGGGCGTTGTGGTCGAAAGTATGCAGGATACCATGACGTATGGCTTCGTGCAGACGCCCAAGGTAATGGAGGACGCCTTGAGGCTGTGCGCCGAACTCATCCTGGTTCGCCAGCCGGAGGTGTCGTCGGTAGAGGGTAGAAAGGTCCGTGTCAGGATGAAACGTCGTAAAGACGAGACGCCCTTGCGGATGGAGAACCCTGACCCACTCGCGAACCGTGGCATGCGGCGAGTTAACGAAGGACAATGAAAGATTGCAGACCATACGGTGTACCGATTGCGAACGGAATGGGAGCGCCTGGGCCCAATCCGCGCGCATCCACGCGCATTTCATCGCAGGAATCGATGTAAGCCCTCCGCCTGCTCCGCTGGCCAATTCCCGCTGCAGTGTGCCTGTGTGATGCCGCACCTGCCGTACGTGGTCCGCATCGCGTCCCAATCCGATGAGGAGCGGAGCCTGTTCCGGCGACTGCCTCCTCTGCCTCGTCCAATAGGAGTGGTTGATGAGTATCGTCCGGGTCATGTCGCCCTGTCCGAGACCCGCATCCACGACGATCGTTTCCGGAGACAGCGGGGTGAGGAAGGCATGCAGATCGTCCAGGAGTTTCCGGTATTCATGAAGATTGGTCAGGTGAGGGAGTTGTTGCAGATGAGCCAATGCCAGTGCATCGCGGTTGATCTGGGATACGTTGCGATGCAGGCGAGTCTGTTCCAACTCCAAGCGTAGCTGGCGCGCAAGCACCTCCGGGGTCGCGAGACCGAGGTCGGTGGAGACCGGCTGCCATGGCAGCGCGATCGTGATGTGCTCGAGGATCTTCCGAAATGCCGCGGACTCCGTCTCATCGGCATGGAACCGGCCGGCGATGGAGGAAGGAATGCTGATGATCCTTGTCTGGCTGCTGAGGGCGCTGAGAAAGTCATGCGGCAGATCCGAGGGGGGAAGCGGGCTTGCTTCGTTCCGTGGACCGGTGACGATCGCGAGCGAGGAATGCAGGAGCCGGATGTCCTCAAGGGTGGAGCCAAGGTCCGTCATGCGGCCTGCAATGGCGTCGGCCGCGAATTGGTCGAGATTGACGTTGAGGCCCACTAGATTTGTGGTCCCGCGCCGCAAGCCATAGCGATAATCCCCGATCAGATCGTGTCCGTGGACGGCCATCAGGGCGGCTCCGACGTCGATGACGGGATTCAGGAGCATCAGTAAGTCGAGCGGATGCGTCTGAACCGTCATCTTCAACGCCGCTCGAGCGCTCAGATCACTGGCTAAGACCACGACGCGGGCAGATGGCCACGTGTGGTGGACGAACTCGACGACCTTGGCGAGATCCGCCTGCATACCGCGTAGTGTCGTGTTCTGCGGCTCCCCGTCGCTCAGACCGAGGTGATTGGCATGGTCATAGCGCAGCACGCGCAGTCCCCGGCTTAGCAGAAAATACGACAGACCGGCATAGTCGCGCGACGTTTGACCGTAGCCTGGTGCGATGATCAGCACCGGAGTGTCCGGCGCCATCGGCCGTCCGAGGTGATCGTCGATGATAACGATGGTCTGACCCCGGGCAGTTCGGCATTCCCGTTGAATGCTGACGATCGATGTCTCGCCATGAGTTTTTGTGAGGGGGGGCGCCGAAAGGTGCTGCCGAACGAGGCGAGCCAATTCGCGCTCGGCATAGGGAGTCAGCGACAAGAAGCCGACCCCGACGCGCGTGGCTGGGACGATGTGGCCCGGTCGAAACTCGCTCGAAGAGGCGGCATCCGGAGCCGACCAGACGATCCTGACCGGCAACGAAAAGTCCGGCGTACCGGGTTCGTGAAGGCCTGAATGGCTCGAGATTTTCCCCGAGGCGAAGCGGAGGAGCATAGAGTCCCGGAGACGGTCGGGACTGGCGTTGACGACGAGGTACGCTCCCTGGCGGCTGATGTCCACTACTCGGGCGATCAACCGGTCCTGCGCGGCCGTGTCCGTGTCCAGTCGAGCCGGGAGGGCCAACGGTACCCGTACGGTTTCCCGTCGGTCGTCGCCATAAGGTGCCGAAGGTGGACGATCTCCCACGGTCGACGTCAGTTGGACATCGAGGGAAAAGCTCAGCGACTGTTCTCGGGCGGCCTCGATGAAGGATGCCAGAACAGAAGATTCCGAATCACTGGGCGCGTCGAAGATCAGAATCAGACGAACGGGCGGTATTCCTTGCGACCTCGCCGTATCGCTGGTCTGGCGCGGGATGGCCGAGGCGGCCAGCTCCAACGTCCCGACCGAGGTCCGCAGCACGACTGGAACGGCCTGCTGATCGAAGGTCGGGAAGTCTGAGGCCAGGGTGACACAGGCGCCTCCCTGACTTAGGTTGACGAGAGTGCCGTGCCAGACCGCCGACCCGATGGTCACGCGAGACGGCAACGCGGTGGCGACACGCGGAGCGGCCCTGCGATCTTTCTCGTCGCGATGGTGCGGGAGGGGCAATGGGCGGTCCTCCTCGACTCGTAGGCGCGTGATGGGGACGGATTCGATGGCCTCGGCCGCCGGCGTTCCGGCGATGACGGGAAGTCGCAGGACGACGCGAAGCGGCCCGATCGCGGGGAGAGAGAAGTCCAACCTGGCGCTCAGTGAAGAAACCAGGCCGTAGAGAACCGGCCAGTCCACGATATCCGGTGTGTCCGGCTGGGATGCTCTGTCTAATTGTTCGGTCGGTGAGGTTTCCGACTCAAGACATTCGATCTCGATTTCGCTCGGAGGGGGTAGGGGGAACAGCACAGGACCGGCTCCTTCTGACGTTCGACCGACCGTGCCTGTCCGAATACTCAGGGTGCGACTCCGCCTGCCGGCGACCAGCATGGTTCGCATGGCTAACAGGAGTTGACGCAAGCACTCGACGGCTTGCGCATGATCGCCTGAAAACAACGGCAACTGGGAAGCATAGTCCGTCGTGACGGCGAACGGCCAGGTGCTGCGAACGGACAAGGACGCCAACGCTTCTTCAATGAGGTCGTTGATGGTGCGTCCGACTGCGGATTGGTCAGCCGTCGTATGCATAAGCTCGACAAGCCGGCTCCGCAGGGTCCCGGCGGCAGTCGATTGTTCGACGAGACCAGCCAACTTGTCTTCCAGATTGGCGGAGCGCACGGTGTCCAGGAGGATCTGGGCCTCCTGGCGCAGAGCTTCCAATGGTCGGACGATCTCCTCGGATAGCGAGATGAACTGGTGAATGACTGTTCGAGGCATGTCGCCGCCCGTTGCTCCTGATATCGAGCCTTGAACCGCGTGCCTCCCGGCTCGATCGGAGGTCAGGCGGCGGATGATCCCGATGGTGCCCAGAAAGCGCCGGTGCGGATCGTACAGGCCGCGCGCACGCACTTCCGCCGGCACGGCTTTCTCGGGCTGGTCCGCCGAGGGCTTCCCCCGAAACATCAGCTCGATGCTTTGGGTGCTTCGGGAGCCGGACCGCCGTTCGTTGAAGCGGAAGGCGGCCGCCGCATGGTCTTTCGGAGAAAACACCGTGGTATAGGGGGTGCCGACGAGTTCTTCCGGCGCATAACCGAGTAACAACGACACATTCGGGCCGAGCGCCACGAACTGTCCGTCGGCGTTCAGTTCATAGAAAATGTCCGGTATCGCGGCGAGCAGGTGTTGATAGCGCGCCTCCATACGTGCCGCGGCGATTTTGAGCTCCTGCTTTTCCAGCGTTTGTCTGGCGCAGAAGAGGAGTTCAGCGAGAAACGCGGGAGATTGCTTGGATAGAAGAAAGTCCGCGCCCGCCTGCATCGCATGAGCGGCCATGGCGGCATCGGGTTGGTCGCTTTGTAGGATCACCGAAGCATGGGCGGCCTGCCGCTTGAGGTCTTCGATCAATCCCTGATCATGTCCGGCAAGACATCCGTCATCGACGACGATCAAGATCCATTCCATCGCATATGTCTGGGAGAGGACTTTGGCCTCCTCCGCGGAATAGGCGACGTCAACGCGGCAATCCGAAAAAAATCCGCGAAAACCGACCGTGATGAGCTTGACCTCTTGAGGATGGCTGTTGACGATCAGGATCGAAACCGGCATGCGCTGCGCCATCGAAAAATTCCCTGGCGTACCGAGGTCGTCCGGATCGTTCCGACCCGCGTCGGCAGAACGCGCGGTCGTGCCGGCTATATCGAAACCGGGACGGGCCGGTCATGTCCGAGATCGTCGTCGACCGCACGTGTAGGTGGGTAAGTGAATATCATACGGGCTCGATGGAAACACAGTCCAGATAGGCCGGAACTCGCTCCCGCTTTGGTAGGGGGCGGGCGAACAGAACTGGAAAACTTGCACAAAAATGGACGGACGCCGAAAACAGGTCGAAGGGGCGGTACGCTGAACCGGCGGTCGCCTGGGCCGCCAGCCATGGCAGGAGCCGGCGGGAGACTATCGGACTTGTGCCGTACTGGGACCAGGACAGGCACCGGGAGTCATGTACAAGAGATAGTTGCCCATGCCGTGCTGCTCCTCTTTCTTTTGCAGCGGATGATGATGGACCATCACCATCTCATAATCGTCCGTTTTCGTCACCGCAAACCCTTGGCCGTTCCTGTACACCTGGTGCGGAGGGAACTCCAGGAAGGTGCCGTCCATGGAGACATCGGGAACGGTCCGCAACAGAGTCTCCCTGCGAGTCTTGTTTTCCAATGCGATCAACAGCAACTCATCATGTCCGTGGGGATAGGCAAATTTGACGCAACCGTCCATCGAAAACTTCAGCGGGGCGGCATGGACTTGGACTCCCGCCTGGATCTCGATCCCTTCATCGGTCTGATCGGGACCGCGCTGGGCGAACTTGCTGTAACAGACCACGTTCACACCGACTTGATACACGTCCATCTCCTTAACCGGAGCACCCTCACGGGCCATGTACATCGTAAAGCTGGCCATCACGTCCCGCGTGGGCGGGGCCTTGTGATAGAAAGCGACGACCGACATGAGGTTCTGGCCTTTGGCCAGTTTCACCCCGTAGCCGTCGGGGAACTTCGCCTCGGTCATTTCGAGACCGGCACCGCCGAAGAACAACGGCTCACCGGGACAGGACACGCTCGGTTTGTCGTTGTTGAGCATCAGGATATGATGCAGATAGTTGCGGGGCAGCGGGGTGCCGTCCTTGGTGAAGACTTCGGACTTGAATCCGACCATATACATGTCCTTCGGCAATTGAAAGACATGCTTGGGCATCGAAGCGGCCAAGTCACCGTCATGGGCCGACGGTAGGTCGATCGGCCCGAACGTCAACCTGACCAGATCATCTTCGATCGTGACCTTCGTCGTGACCTGATTGGCCAGCGTGGGAACCGCGTGGTGGTCGTGCGCGTCATGTCCACCGGATGCCGAAGCCGGCGGTATCATGCAGAGGCTGACGAACAGCACAACGAAGGCTGGCAACATGGTACCTCCTAAGGCCGATTTATCCACAATCTCTCGCAACCCATGAGTTCTTGCTGAGTCTGAATCAATACCATGTAGTCAAAAGCGGAGCAGGCTCACTGACTCGGCGAGGCCGGAGTGATCCTCTTCCATACGTATGTGCCGCCCCATTGCCGAGGAGGAATATTCTTCTTGTCGCCCACTCGCGTATACCACCAGACGCCTTTGGCTTGCATGCCGTCCTCGGACAGTAGGACTTCGAAACCCCCTTCACGGTCGTTTCCCGTTTGGTGCCATGTGCCGTGCCAGGCGCGGTCTTCGAATTTTGTCGTGACGAAGCGTCCGCCTTGTTGGCTGTAGGGTCCGTTCCCGGCCTTGTCCAGTGTCGCCTTGTACGTCTTGTTGTCCTCGACTTCGAGGATGTCCCATTCACCGCTCAGATCCGCTTCCCCGTCCTGTGAGACCGCGACAGGCCGCGCGGAGGAATTATGCGATTCCTCGTCGGCCAGTTGAACGGCGCCGCCGGAGTTTCGGAACGATTCGTGCCAGGACAAGAGCACCCATTGTCCGTCGCGGCGTTCCAATACACCGGTTTCCCGCAGCGGCAGCAAGGCCCGTTGGTGCCCCTTGTCCTGCACGACGGTGCGGATGTAATCCAGCTCCATCGTGTACCAGGCGAGATCGCCCTTGGTCCAAACCTTCAATTCCCGGATCGGAAGTTCAAGTTTGGCGGCCGAGCCGAACTCCTCGAGCATGTCGCGCTCGATGTCGGGCCATCCGACGTATTTTCTCCCTCCGATTGTATAACTGATAATGTCGGAGTCGTGGGCCATCAGTCGTGATAGGGCGGCCATGTCCTTGTCGGCATTGGCGCGAACCATGGCACGAATAGCTGCCTCTGGTCCGTGGTCCTCCGCGGCTGCCGGTCGTCCTGATGGGCTTAAGAGGATCGCGCCGACGCTCAGAGCCCATGCCGTCCGACGAATCAGTTGTCGCATCCTCATTCCCGACACACCTCTCAGCGTTGCGCGTCTTGTGAATCGAGGCTACATGCCCGATCTAATGTTGTCAATGGTTCGATGGTCGACTGTCCACCCACTTTAGAAATGTCCGCTTCCTGCCACAATAGAAATGTCCGGTTCATCGGATTGCCTCTTGGGGCCGCCTCTGCGCGACGGTGCCGAACCGATTCCACGGGTGCGTCGCTGGCGGCTTGACTAATGGTCGGGGTCGTCGAGTCGGCCTCAGCGGGGCGACCGTGCGAGGCTGGGGGCGGATGGGCTGATAGGTCAACGGGCGGTCCTGATGCAGCATGCGCAGTGTCCCATCCACCCGCTCTTCCACGACGACATGCGTGGCGTGCACCCGGCTCTGAATTTGGTAGAGTTGGCCGCCATGCCTCACCGTCCGATCGCGGCGCAGCACCCGCCGGGTCTTCAGGGCGAGCAGGGCCCGCACCTCGGTCCCGGCCGACAGCGGCCGATGCAGATCGGTGGTGTGCGCCGGCGAGACCGCAAAGCGCCGATTGTACCGGACCAGCCACGCCGGTAAGAAGCGATTCGCCTCGGCCAGGGTCGCGATGCCCGCCAACCGCATCTCTTTCACGAGCCGATCTTGCAGCGTGTGAAAGAGCCGTTCGATACGGCCCTTGGCCTGTGGCGAGTGGGCCGGGATTAGCTCGACGCCCAGCTCCGCCAACGCCCGCCCAAACTGACTCCTGGGTGCGCCGCCGGTGAGTTGCTCCTCCACGGTCGGTTCGGCTGGCGAGCGATAGGTCGTATGTTTATCGGCATAGATGGCGAGCGGAATTCCGTACTGCTTGACGTACCGCTGAAAGCTGTCGAGGGCCGGCATCGTCCCTTCATATTCATAGAAGCGGGCATACACCCGGCTGCTTGCATCGTCGATGTAGGCCATCAGCACACAGCGCGGACCGCGCCCCTCGAACCAATCATGATGGGAGCCATCCAACTGCACCAGTTCGCCGCGGTGTGTGCGGCGGGCTCGCCAGGCGCGGTGGGGCCGCGGGCGCCGCCGGAAATGGTCGATCCCGTCCGCGCGTAACCACCGCCGCCGGGTCTCCTCGCTGAGCAGGAGGCTATGGTGAGCGGCCAACTGCTCCACGGCTAACGTCGGCCCGAAATCCCCATAGTGGCGCGTGTAGAGCTGGAGGACCTGTCGTTTAAAGGCGGCCGGTTTCCGCCGGTTCGAGGGCTGGCCCCGGCTCCGATGCGCGAGCCCGCTGTCGCCTTCGGCTTGCAGCCGGTGGCTGAGGCGGCGAATCTGCCGCGTCGTGACTCCCAGCGTCTCACCGGCCTGCTGTTGCGTGAGCTGCTTTGCAAGGACTTGGCGAATCACATGGACCCGCCGCAGTTCGCTCTCCCTCATGACAATGCGGTCCTCTCTGACCATCCCGCCCTCCTGGTGAGAGCCGGCAGTCTATAGCGGACATTTCTACTGTGGGAGAAGCGGACATTATCATTGTGGGATTACATGGTTCGATGGTCGACAGCTGGCTGATCTTATGGATATGCAGACGATGACGGTCACGTTGTCCTCACCTCCCCGGTCGAGCGCCTCGTCGATGAGCGCGTCGCAGATCCGTGAAGGGTCTGCTTCGACATCGGAAAGGCGGGCGGCAATCTCGCGGTCGTCCAACATTTTGGTCAGACCGTCGGTGCAAAGCAGCAACCGATCTTCCGGCTCGATCCGCACCGTCGTTCTCGTCGGCGCGACGCGTCGCTCGATGCCGAGGGCTTCTGTGAGGACGTGCCGTTCCGGATGGGTCTTGCTCTGGGCTTCGCTGATCAGCCCGCTGCGAAGATATTTCTCGACCAAGGTATGGTCGCGCGTCAACTGACGCAGCGTCCCGGCGCGGTAAAGGTAGGCACGACTGTCGCCGAGATGGGCGATGTGGGCCACCGGCGCCGGCGCCGTGGTGATCGCCATCGCCACGATCGTGGTGCCCATGCCTGTGAGTGCCGGCTGAGCCTGAGCGTGTTCGTAGATCCCCCGGTTCGCGGCGATGAGCCATTCGCTCAACAGACGGGAAGGGTCGTCGGTCATCCGGTGCGTGAGGTGAAAACAGCGTTCGGCATCCTGTACAACCGATGCGACGGCCATGCGTGCCGCCACGTCACCGGCAGGGTGTCCGCCCATTCCGTCTGCGACCAACCACACCATCCGTTCGTTCAGGACGGCGAACGCATCTTGATTGGTCGAACGGACTCGTCCGGTTTCTGTCCGACCTGTGCCGACCCAATGATGATCCGGCGGATTCACGAATCCTCTGATCGGTCCCTTGGACCGCGCCCGCCGGTGCCCGCGACCGAGCGCGGACCGTAGCGGGCCGCCAAACCCTCGAAGATCCAGTGGGCCAGCGGCTCCAGGTTTTGCGTGTCGGCCGCGTTGTACTTGAGCAGCAAGCTCAAGGCCGACTCGCTGCCGCTACGCCATTGTTCCCATAGCCGAACGGCATCCCACCCGTCCAGGCCGACAAGATCGTGGTCACGGTGGATATGCACTTCGCGTTCGATGCGCTTGAGGCCGCCCCGTAACCCCAGCCTCCGCGCAGCCGGGCACAGATCGAAGTGCGGTTTTCGGAAGTCGAGTCTCGGAAAGGTCGCTTGCAAATAGGGAATGTCGAAGCCGCTGCCGAAGAATGTGACCAACAGGTCGGTGTGTGCCAGTTCTCCCTGCAGACGATCCTCCGTCAGGCTGTCGCCGTGCACGAGACTGCTCATCCGGCCGTTTCGGTAGAGGCCGACGATGGTCACATGCCCGGAGCCGTGGGGCAATCCGGTGGTTTCGATGTCGAGATAGAGAGTCCGGTGCCGAAATGTCTCGAACAGGCGCCAATGATCGTGGCGTTTCAGGGCTGTCGCGAAGAAGTCCGCCCGTCCCGTTTCCAGGTGCGACATGGCCTCGGTAAGGTCGCGATCATACCAGGCTTTCCTTGCCGGAGAGATGCTGGAGACGGCCGGTCGCTTCAAGAACTCGGACCAATCGCCGATTCCGTCCCGCCAGAACCGCTGCTCGGTGCTGGGTCCGACGCCTTTGAGCAGCACGAACGTCGAGGTGAGCATGCGGCGCGCATTGTAGCCTTGATTTCACCTGATAAACAAGCTAGAGTCCGCGATAGATGCGGCTTTTCATGCGGACCGCTTGACGTCGCCCGGTCGGAAATGACGCCTGAACCACCGAAGAAAATTCGCATCACCGTCGGACCGGTTCAGGTCGAGGCGGAGCTGAAACCCACCAGAACGGCGCGGGAGGTCTATGCGGCGTTGCCGGTCGAAACCTCCGTCAACGTCTGGGGAGAGGAGTTTCATTTCAAGCTCGGGGGCGTCAAGGATCATCGCGAGACTGCGACGACGCAGCTCAAGGTGGGTGATGTCGCGTTCTGGGGGGCGGGGCAGGTCCTGGCGGTGTTCTTCGGGCGCACCCCCATGAGTATGGGATCGGATCCTGTCCCTGCGGACCGTGTCAACGTCATCGGCAGGATCGTGGGGGACGCGACGGTCTTGCGGCGTGTCATAGAGGAGGCTCGGACCATCAGAGTGGAGCAACTCTAACCGATGCGTCTGTCGAAAGAGCGGATTAGGCACATGGCCGAGTCGTTGGCGGTTCGGCTCGAAACCGAGGGTCATATTGTGCTGCATGCCCCTCGCAAATCGTTTGCAGAGTCGCTTGAAACGGTCATCACCGATGAATTGTCGATTGAGGACCGATTGAACGCCGAAGTCCGGCAGATGCTGAAGGCCCATGAACAGGAGATCGAGCGAGGCCGCGTGGATTACCAGAAGATGTTCACCCTGCTCAAACAGAAGCTGGTCCGGGAGCGAGGCATCGTCCTGTGACGGGATGACCGAGACTCGCTTCTCGGTCGGCGACATCGCGAAGGCGGACGCTGCATGTTGAGCGACGACAAGGTCAACCATCTCTCGCACGTGATTCTGCAGGCCGTCAAGAAGAGTCCCCTGGTTGCCGTGGTGGCCGACGACGGACGGGTCTTGAAACAGATCAAGCGGATCTTGGCCGCCGAACTCGAAGCCGAAGTCGACATCGACAGGAAAATACGGGCCAAGCTGACGTCCTATTCCAGGGGTATTGTTGAAGGAAGCCCGGAGTGGGACGTGCTGTATCGAAAGACCTTCGAAGAAGAAACACAGAAATATGCGAAGGGATAAACCGCACATGGAACCGAAACACAGAGTCAACGGTCTGATAATCTGCCTGGCCATGGTGAGCTTGGTCGGTATGATCGCCTGCTCGACATCCAAGCCAAAACCGTTGGTCCCCCTGGCATTGGAGACCGGGGCGGCGCCGCAAGCCGTCACGCTGACCGGACAGGGTGCACAGGCGTATCAAGGCAGACAATTCGAAGAGGCGAAGGCGTATTTCTCCCAGGCGGTTACGGCGGCACCACAGTCCGGTCCCGCTCACTATAATTATGCGATTGTGCTCTATGCGCTGGGGGATTCTGAGCAGGCCAGAAAGCATTTTATGGAAGCGGCGAACCTGGCTCCCGGCGACAAAGTGATCTGGGATTCGCCGGCGCTGCATCAGTTCGGAAATCCCGAATCGCCGAAGGCTGTCAAAGAGCATCAGACCACCACCAGCCGTCCCACGTTCGGCGGCGGACCGCGCTGACGGCCGGGAGTGATCATTTCGTTCTGAAGGAGGAGCCGGGATCATGGGGAGCACATTGGAAGTCGGGGACAAGGCGCCGGAGTTTTCTCTGCCGGACCAGCACGGCAAGACGGTTGCGCTGAAGAGTTTTAAGGGGAAGCAAGTCGTGCTGTACTTCTACCCGAAGGACGATACGCCCGGTTGCACCAAGGAATCGTGCGATTTTCGCGATATCGAATCGCAGATCGTCCGGGCCGGGGCAGCGATCGTCGGTGTGAGTATGGACGGACAGGATTCTCACCAGAAATTCATCAAGAAGTACGGTCTGCCGTTTCCGTTGTTGAGCGACGAAGACGCGGCGATTTCGAAGAGTTACGGCGTGTACAAGGAAAAGAACATGTACGGCAGGAAGTATTGGGGGATCGAGCGGAGCACGTTCGTGATCGATCCCGCCGGCAAGCTCAAAGCCGTCTTCCGGAAAGTCAAGGTGGACGGACACGCGGACGAAGTCCTCACGGCACTCAAGTCCTGACCTTTTCCTGAACATGGTCGCGCGTCGCGTATGGCCTTCGGCGGTTCTTCCAAGGGTCGTGATGCTGTTGTGTCTCGCGATCCTTCCATCGGATTTCAGTCTGGCCGGGGCTGTCCCGAGCACGAGCCTGTTCGCGCACGACGTGCTGGTCTCTCCAAGGCAACCTGCCGTGATCGACGCCGGGCTGACGGTGGAGCGGCGAGGAAAGCGGCTGCCGGCCGCTGGCGCTTCTCTTGAGCTCGTGCAGGACACGCAGGTTCTGGCGACGGCCGTCACGGACGAGCGCGGGATGGCCGCGTTGCGGTTTGTTCCGACCCGGAGAGGAATCCAGCAACTGGTCGTTCGCACAGTCTCAGGATCGGGAGTGACGGCCACAGCCGCCGCGACCGCCGCGGTCTGGGAGCGGCGGATGCCGATCTTGACGGTCGAAGTCGCCGCCTTGCATGATCCCGCTTCTGGCGAGCCGCTCCCCGACGCCGCGGACGAACTCCGAAAGGTGACCCAATTCTATTACAACGTCGTGTATGTCACGGCCGAACCGGGCGATGCCGGACGGAAGCTCGCCGCCAGCGATCGCACGCGACAGTGGCTGGCCGAGCACGGGTTTCCCGTCGGCTATGTGCTCGTGTCGGCGTCCTCCGAGGCGTTTGGATCGAAATTGGACGAGTTGCGCTCGGCCGGATGGACGACCATCAAGATCGGCATCGGGCGCACCAAGGAGTTTGCCGACGTGTTCGTGCAGCGGCGTTTGGATGCGGTGCTGGTTCCGGAGCCGGCGAAGGGAGAGGCGCCGCGTAAGGCCAAAGTGGCCAAGACTTGGAAGGACGTGCGAAAAAAATTGTAAGGGAGCCGGACCCGAGCGCCGGCGTGCTCACCATTTGCCGAGCCACTGGCGGGTTCCGGCGTAGTACGCGAAGACCGCCACGCCAAGGACCACCACGGCCTGAACGAGATGCTGCACGTGGATGTCCGGTGCGATCCAGCGGGTGAGGTAGAGCAAACCCGCAGCCACCACGGTGACGCCCAACGTCGTGCGTCTGGGACAAGGACGAAGGCGACGTCCTTCGTAGGCCAGGATCACCCAGACCACCATCCACCCGAGCGCGCCGATGATCAGGGCTCCGGCCATGTCGGTCAGACTGAGCAACATGCTGTCGGTCAGCAGATTGAAGGTCTTCCGCGTCTTGAGTTCGGGACGGATCCTGCTCCACTCGCCGAAGATGAGCAGGAACCACACGACGAAGACGCCGAGTAAAAACCCCTCTTTGGACATGCCGTAGTCCGAGCCGCCGCGGCCGCCTCCGCCTGGGGAGCGTGTCCGTCTCTGCATCTGCGGCACGAGGTCATACCCACACTCGCAGGTATAGTTCGTGTCGGGATTGGTCAGCAGGCAGCGTGGGCATTCGATCGGCATGTTGGGACGTACCGTCCTGTGATGGTATCCTGTGTTTTGTAGCTGAAGAAAGGGATGATGTCCATGATTTCAGGGTCTCGGCCGGCGCCGTTCTTGTTTCTCGGAAGTCTTGCCGCCGGACTCGCGGTCGCAGCCGGCGCATTCGGGTCCCATTTGCTGAAAGGCATGTTGGACGCTTCCATGTTGGCCGTCTTCGAAACGGCCGTTCGCTATCACATGTATCATGCGCTGGGACTCTGTGTGGTGGCATGGGCCGGCCGGCAAGAGCACGCGAAGTATTGTTCCGCCGCCGGCTGGTGCTTTGTCTCGGGGATCGTCTTGTTCTCAGGAAGCTTGTACGGCATCGCGCTGACCGGCACCCGCTGGCTGGGAGCGCTGACTCCCGTGGGAGGGACGGCTTTTCTCGTCGGCTGGACCTTGCTGGTCCGGCATGCCTGGCAAGAGATCATGCGGCCTCCCGGAAGAGACTAGGCCGGCGAGGTTCAGGGTGAGCAGCCGGAGGTCCGCTTCCCGCTGATCGAGCCCCATCCCCCTTGAGAATTCACGAAGGTACCCTCCAGACGCTGGGCTTCCTTGGTAAACAGGAGGCTGTCTTCTTGAACCCTTCCATCGATTTCCCACCGAAGATAGACGGCATCCCCGAGGACGATCGTTTCCGCGAGACCGACGATGCCTGTTCCGTCTTTTCCCGGGGGAGGAAACAAGAGCGAGTGTTTCTGCTCCTGGTGATGTTGTTGGTGATTGTGAATCACCCACTGCCATGTCCCGCAGAGGCGAGTCTGGCCGCGTAGCGTGCGGACCCGTTCCTTCCAGGATTTCAACCGCCACCATTCGGACAGGGCCTGCTGACTGGCCTCCAAGGCGGTCTGGCCTGCGGCCAATGCCAACTCCGTCCGATCAGGGAGCGGGGCGGCAGCCGGTGATAGGTCCTGGCCGGGGCTCGGGACGGCCGACCACATCCGCGCCAAGGACGGGAACGAGCCGTTGGCCTTCAACCATTCGATCCGCTGGGCCGACGGATCCGGTAGAGCGGGAATCGAATCGCCGGCTTGCTGCATGGACTTGGTGACGTGCTCGGCCAGGTGCCAGACTGCCAGTGCAGCCACGAGCCGCTGCGCAGATTGAGTGATCTCTCCGACCAGCAGTTCTTTGGACATCTTGGCCGGGAGGGCTTTGGCGCCGATGGTGGCGGCGGTCTCTGACAGACTAACGGCGGCGCCGACGGTCGTGACGAAGGTCTCCTTCGCCGACTGGTCCGAATCCACCGCCGCCAGCTTGTCGCCATGCGTCTCGAGGATTCGTGACCAGTCCGGAAAACCGGACGGCCGAGAGTCGGTCGCTCCCGCGCCGGCGTTCCCGATCGGGCCGAGCAGACTCAGGGCCGAGCACATGAAGATAATCAGCGCACGGACGACCACTCGTCCGGTGCAATAGGACTGGTTCAATGTGTCACACGACAGATCCAAGAGAAATCCGGCTGTCACCGAGCGGATCGGAACCGGTCCTATGTTCCTTGAAAACAGGTCTTCAGAAACGAGGCGGTGGCGTCCCAGGCTTCAGCGGTTGCTTCGGCGTGATACGTTTCGGGACGCGTCTCGTTACTGAAGGCATGAGCGGTACCGGGATAGGTGCGGATCTCCACGCGTTTTCGATGCTCTTGCGCGGAGGCGTTGAGCCGTTCGATGTCCTGCTGTGACACCCACGCATCCTTCTCGCCCCGATGATACAGGAGCGGACAATACAGGTCCTTCAGCACCGAATCGGACTGCGGGATCCGCCCGTAATAAGACACGGCGGCTCTGAGTCGCTTCCTCTGGCACGCGAACCGCAGCGCGAAGGTTCCCCCCATGCCGAATCCCACAACGCCGTGGATGTTCCGCTTGATATAGTCCCGCGTGTTCAAGTATTCGCAGCAGGAGTTGATGTCCTGCAGGATCAACGAATCATTCAATTTGCCCATGAGGGCATCGGCGACGTCTGCATTGGCGGTGACTGTCCCTCCCAGGCGGCCGTACAGGTTCGGAATGATGACGCCGTATCCCTCGCAGGCTAACCTGGCACCCAGGTCCTTGATTTGAGAGTTCAAACCCCACCATTCGTGGAGCAAGACAATTCCAGGGTAGGCCCCCTTCTCCTGAGGCCAAAACTGGATGCATTCGACATGAACATCCTTGGTCGTCCTGGTGCGGATGTATGGGTCGACCGATGCATCAGTGCTGGTGGGAATGGCCACTCCGCTGGGAAACCGGGAGGTACCGGTTCCGATCTGTTGCAAGGTGAACGGGGCTGAAGCTGATGTCATCACGGCGCGCCCTTCTTGTTCAAACTGGTGGTCCCAGAGGCCGTCATGCGGCCGAAAACGTACTATAGGGACCGGTCTGCCGGCTTGTCAATCGACCTTGCCGGAGCGCGGCGGCGTGCATCGGCCTGATGCATCCGGCCCGGTCCGAGCGTGCATGGGTTCAACTGGTAGCTTTGGAATTCGTGCAATTGATCTTGCCCCGCGGCGCGCGTAGAGTCTGATCCATGAGTGCGACGGCGAGTCGACAGATCGGAATCGGCTTGATCGGCGTGGGACGGCACGGGCGCCGGTACTTGGATCATCTGCGGACCGATGTGCCGGAGGCCTGCGTCGTGGCGGTCTGTCGAAAGAGGACGGATATGCCGGCGACCGGCGCATTGGCCGGCCTTTCCGTCTATGCCGATTATCACGAATTGATCGCCGACCCGCTGGTGCAGGCGCTGGTGGTCGTCACGCTGCCTTCGTTATGTCCGGAGATTTGCCTGGCGGCGGCGGCGGCCGGCAAACCATTGCTCATTGAGAAGCCGCTGGCGAACTCCGGTGCGGAAGCCCGGGCGATGGTGCGAGCGGTGGAGCGGGCCGGCGTCCTGTTGATGACCGCCCACACCATGCGGTTCGATCCCACGGTGCTTTCGGCGAAGGCGCAGTTGCGGGCAATCGGCCCGCTTCGACTGGTCGATCTGGTCAATCATGTGGATTCGGCGGGGAGCCTTGCGTCCCGTTCCTCCGGCGCTGCTGCTCCCGGAGCGCTGCTCGAAATCGGCGTGCATTTGCTGGACCTCGTTCGGTTTTTTACCGGGGAGGAAGTGGCTGAAGTACGGTGTCGGCTGGATCGGCCGGTCGGTGCGGCGGAAGCGGCCGCGCAGGCGGTGCTGCGAACCTCCGCTGGCGCGGTCTGTTCCATCGATGCCGCCCGCGTCGATGCAAAGCGGGTCGGGACCATGCGCTGGGAGGGAACAGAGGGAACGGTGACCGCGGATTGGGTTCAACGGACTGTGACCTGCCGGATCGGACGGGAGCCCCAGCGCCAGTGGACGGTCGCGGCGTCGCCGACCATCGTCGCCGTCCTGCGCGCCTTCATTCACGCAATCAAGACGAAGACGATACCGCCCGTGACGGGACTGGACGGCTGTCGAGCCGTCGAATTGGCGGACGCCTGCTATCGATCAGCCGCGCTGGGTGGAGCTGCTGTTTCGTTGGAGGAGTCGCCCTGACGCCGTCGCGCCGTCGGCGTGGGACGCGTTTACGTATCGGCCACGATGTGGGTGTCCGTTTCCTCGACGCCCTCGATCTGGTGAATTTTCGTGATGACGACATCGGACAAGGCGCGTTCGTCGTTGACGCTGATAAACACGAAGATATCCGGTTGTCCGAAACAGGAATGCGCCTGTTCCACGCCGGTCAACCGTTTGAGAGATTGGAGCACGTCCTTGGTTTTGCCGGCTTTCACTTTGATCAAGATATAGGCCTTGGTTGCCATGGTCCCCCTCCTTGTGTCGTCGTCATGATCTCCCTCCCGGCATGTCCCGCCGGCGTTCGGCGAACACTTCCTCGATATCCCGTCCTCTATTCTGATATTCGCGACGAGCCTGATCGAACAGTCCGGTCAAAAAGTCAAAATCCTGCAGTGTGAGGTTGAAGCGGGCGAAGCCGGCGGTCAACCTCTCCAGATCGACCGGATCGGCTGAGTGCCGGCGTGCCGCGAGCGCCGCAAGCACCGCCGCCGTCCAACCGGTTTTGACAAAGGCAGCGTCCGCCTGTGCCGCTTGCACCTCTCCGAAGTGCATGACCAACGCCTGATGAAAGAATTCGCGAACGGCCGGGTCGGTGCTTTTCATGAAGACCGATTGAAATTGAATGACGACCCTGATGACATGGTTAGCTTCCGGCGTCCCCTCGGGGGGCAGGACTCGGGCGTCTTCCAGCGTGGCGAGCAGAGCCATGGCGGCTCCCACATGTTGCGAAGGGGTCGGATGTTGCGCTGAGGCGGACGCAGCGGAGAGGACCATCGTGGTGCCGGCGATTTCTGAAAGCAGGAGTCCGGTTCGGATCAGCATGGGCGGATTATACAGAAGTCGATGAGTTCTGGAATCACTGGTTCGGCGGCGGGCTACCCGGTCTCCTCCTCGCCTGCGTGAGAAACTTCAAAGAGGTTCATGAATCCATTTATTATTGTGTCGATAAATGGAATCATTTCACTGTATTTACAAGATGTTATGGTTGCACAGCGTGAGCATGATTTCTATAATCCTCTCAGCATCGCGCACGGTCCAAGGAGAGGACAAACCTGGTCATGTTGGCGAAAGTGCTGAGCGTGGCGCTTGTCGGACTCGACGCGCATCTCATCGAAGTGGAGGTGGATATTGCGGGCGGGCTCCCGCAATTTTCAGTCGTCGGTCTTCCTGATGCGACGGTTCGCGAGAGCCGGGACCGGGTACGATCCGCGCTCAAAAACACCGGCTTTCACTTTCCGGCCAAGAAGATCACCGTCAATCTGGCGCCGGCAGACGTGAAGAAGGAGGGAGCCGGTCTGGATCTGGCCATCGCCATCGGGATCCTGGTGGCCGAGGAACTCGTACCCGCCGACCGTGTCCTCCGCCGTGTGCTGGTCGGAGAGCTGTCGCTGGATGGGCACATCAAGCCGGTTCCCGGCGCGCTCTCCATCGGGATCGCCTGCGGCCGTGAGTATAGTCTGCTTCTGCCGGCGCGCAACGGCAATGAAGCTGCCATGGTGGCCGGCGTCGTCGTCTACCCGGTTCATACGCTTCCTGAAGCGGTCGGATTTCTGCGCGGGACTCAGTCGATTGAGCCGGTAGTGGCGGATCGGGTCAGGTGTGATGCCGCTCGACCGACGGACGACGAGGATTACGGTGATGTCAAAGGGCAGGCCCATGCGAAACGGGCTTTGGAAATTGCGGCAGCCGGAGAACATAATGTGTTGATGGTCGGGCCGCCCGGCTCGGGGAAGACGATGTTGGCGAAGCGGCTGCCGACGATCCTGCCTCTGATGGAGCCGGATGAGGCGATCGAAACCACCCGCATTCACAGCGTCGCTGCGCAATTGCCCGTCGGAAGCCCATTGTTGAGCGTTCGACCGTTCAGAGCGCCCCATCACAGTATTTCGGACGCAGGGTTGATCGGCGGAGGAACGGTTCCCCGTCCGGGTGAAGTATCGCTGGCTCACAACGGCATCCTGTTCCTGGACGAGTCGCCGGAATTCCGCCGGCCCGTGCTGGACGCTTTGCGTCAGCCGCTGGAGGACGGGCACGTGACCCTGACAAGGGTCAGCGGGTCGTTGCGGTATCCCGCCCGGTTCATGTTGGTCGCAGCCATGAATCCCTGTCCTTGCGGCTACTATGGTGACCGATCGAAAGATTGCCTGTGTACTCCCCAGCAGATCCGACGATATCGAGCCAAGCTCTCCGGGCCGTTACAGGATCGGATCGACATTCACATCGAAGTTCCCGCGGTTCCGGTTCATGAATTTCACGACCGCGGGGCCGAACCCGAATCCTCCTCCGCCATCCGCACCAGGGTGCTCGAGGCGAGGACCCGACAATCCGCGCGATATCGCGACGACGGCATCCACAGCAATGCCCAGTTGAAGCCGAGGCTGGTGAAGCGGTATTGTGGCTTGGATCATTCGGGACGGGAGCTGCTGGAGCGGGCCATGGTCAGGCTCGGCTTGTCGGCGAGGGCGCATGGTCGGATTCTTCGTGTTGCCCGGACCATTGCGGATCTGGCCGGCTGTGAGCGGATCGACTCCGTGCACGTGGCGGAAGCGATTCAGTATCGAAGCCTGGATCGTCGCGTGGAGCTTTGATCGACAGTCATGGTATCGGCGCTCAAAGTCTTTCTGTGGTGGTTCGTGATCGGCGCGACGATGGCCTTGGCGGTCATCATGCTGCAAGGGGGCATTCGCGAGGTCATGCAAGCCCAGGGGTCCGTGTGGGAACTGAAACTGGTCGAATTGTTGACGACGATCATGGGCGGCGGGCTCCTCGGAGGCTGCATCGCCCTGATTCTCGATCGGATCAAGAAGTCCTAGCGAAGAGGGACATCGGACATTCGTCGGTCAAGACGAGGGCATGCGAGGACATGAGGGTATTATGATGGATATGGAAATCGGTTCGAATGTGTACCGCAACACGAACGGCACGATTGAGATCGAGGGGATTCCGCAGATTCAAATTGAACTGAAGGAACCTTCCAAAGCCATGCTGGTCAGTTTTGCGCTGTTCGATTCCAACGGCAAGATGATCGCCAAATTGGTGGACAGCACGCTAACGTTCAACGAGCGGCGTGCGTATGAACTTGACAGGACACCTACGCGTCTGACCCTGACTCATTCGGAATCGAAGAACGTCGTACTGCAGATCGATGTGAAGTCCCCGGATCAGGTCGTGTTCAGCAAAGCGGGGTTCCATTCGATCAAGGGACACCTCTTGGAGGTCTCGGCCAAAGAATGGAAGATTGACCGGCAGAAGAGCAGCGGAGCCACCCACGACGTGAGCGGCGGCTCGGTCAAGATCGGCTAGCCGGCCCTTCCGGTCCCGCCAACGGCACGATCACGATCCGGTCGGCTTTGAGATCCACCGCCGCGGTATCGCCGTCCCGCAATTCCCCCTTGACCAGTTGCCGCGCGATCGGCGTTTCGATTTCCTGCTGAATCAGCCGTTTGAGCGGGCGGGCTCCGTAGACTGGGTCATAGCCCCGCTTGCCCAACTGTTCGAGAGCCCCCGGCGCGATCGTCAGGGTGATACGCCGCTCGCCCAATCTCAGCCGCAATCGCTCCAGCTGAATGTCCACGATCTTGGTGAGTTGATCGCTCTCCAGCGCGTGAAAGACGACGGTCTCATCGACCCGGTTCAGGAACTCCGGCCGGAAGTGCCGTCGCAGCTCGCCCATGACCATGTCCCGCACTTCCTCGTAGGTCGATCGTTTCCGCTGGGCCTCCAGGATCTGCGGGCTCCCGATGTTGGATGTCATGATGAGTACGGTATTCTTGAAGTCGACCGTCCTCCCTTGCGAGTCGGTGAGCCGCCCGTCGTCCAAGACCTGAAGGAGCACGTTGAAGACGTCGTGGTGGGCTTTCTCGATCTCGTCGAAGAGAATCACCGAGAACGGACGCCGGCGAACGGCTTCGGTCAGTTGGCCGCCCTCTTCGTATCCGACATAGCCTGGCGGAGCGCCGATCAACCTGGCGACCGTGTGCTTTTCCATGTACTCCGACATGTCGATACGGATCAGATTGGCCTCGTCGTCGAACAGGGTCGCGGCCAGTGCCCGAGCGAGCTCCGTCTTGCCGACCCCGGTCGGACCGAGGAACAAGAATGAGCCGATGGGCCGATTCGGATCCTTGATGCCGGAGCGCGCGCGCAGCACGGCGTCGGCCACGGCCTGAACCGCTTCATCCTGTCCGACGACGCGCTGATGGAGCAGCTCTTCGAGCTTCAGCAGCTTTTCCATCTCGCCTTCGATGAGCCTGGATACCGGAATGCCGGTCCAACGGCTGACGATCGCGGCAATATCGTCTTCGTCGACTTCTTCCTTTAACAGGCGGCTTTCGCCTTGCTTCTTTCCGAGTTGTTGCTGCTCGATGGCCAGCTCTCGTTCGAGCCGCGGCAGTTCACCATAGCGCAATTCGGCGACCCGATTGAGATCGTAAGCCCGCTCGGCCTTTTCGATGGCGAGCTTGACTTCTTCGATGGCTTCTCTGGTCTTTCGCAGACGCGAGACCGACGCCTTTTCCGAATCCCATCTGGTTTTCAGAGCCTGAAGGTCTCGTTGTTTCTCCTGGAGTTCCTGCTCCAGCGTCGCCAGGCGGGCCTGACTGGCCTGATCCTTTTCCCTTCGCAATGCCTCGCGTTCGATCTCCAACTGAAGGACCTTCCGGGACACTTCATCCAGTTCGGCCGGTAGACTGTCGATTTCCGTCCGTAGGCGGGCGGCGGCCTCATCGACGAGATCGATGGCCTTGTCTGGAAGGAAACGATCCGCGATATAACGATGCGAGAGCTTGGCCGCTGCGACTAGCGCGGCGTCCTTGATCCGGACGCCGTGGTGCACTTCGTACCGTTCTTTCAATCCGCGAAGGATGGAGATGGTGTCCTCAACGGTAGGCTGATCGACCAGCACGGTCTGGAAACGGCGCTCCAACGCGGCGTCTTTCTCGATGTGCTTGCGGTACTCATCCAATGTCGTGGCGCCGATCAAATGAAGCTCGCCGCGGGCCAGCATCGGCTTCAGCAGGTTGGCGGCGTCCATCGCGCCTTCCGCTGCTCCCGCGCCGACCACCGTGTGCAGCTCGTCGATGAACAGCAGGACTTGTCCCTGCGATGCCTGGATCTCCTTGAGGACCGCCTTGAGGCGCTCTTCGAATTCGCCGCGGAACTTGGCGCCGGCTACGAGGGCGCCCATGTCGAGGACCACGACCCGTTTGTGTTTGAGTCCCTCGGGGACGTCGCCTTTGACGATGCGGATGGCCAACCCTTCGACGATGGCGGTTTTTCCGACGCCGGGTTCCCCGATCAACACCGGATTGTTCTTGGTACGACGGGACAGGATCTGGATGACCCGGCGGATTTCCTCGTCACGTCCGATGACGGGGTCCAATTTACCCTGCCCGGCCAGCTTCGTAAGGTCTCGACCGTATTTTTCAAGCGACTGATAGGTGCCTTCCGGATCTTGGCTGGTGACGCGCTGATTGCCCCGCACCTGCTGGAGCGCGCTCAGCAATCGTTCTCGCGAGAGGCCCAGTTTCTTGAGGACGCCGCCCTCCTGCACCATGGCCAGCAGCACATGCTCGACGCTGAGATAATCGTCCTTCAGCGCCCGCTGCTCCTCTTCGGCCTTCGTCAACACCTGATTGAGCCTGGGCGTGATGTGCAACTGCCCTGGCCCGCCGCCCACCCCCTGGACCTGAGGCATCTTCGAGAGCGCCTGCTCGGCTGCCTGCTTGACGGCTTGCACGGAGACGCCGGCCTGTTCGCACAGGGTGGGGACGATGCCGCCGTCTTGTTCCAACAAGGCCAGCAACAGGTGTTCGACGTCCATACCCTGGTGATTCCGCCTCATGGCCTGGGAGGACGCGGATTGTAAGGCTTCCTGAAGCTTGATCGTGGCGCGATTCATATCCATAGGGGGCGTCTCCTCCGTCCGAATGCCTCTCTGCCTTCACATAATCACGCGGCTTCCCCAAGTCAATGCCTTGAAACTGCGCCTCCGCTTGACCCGTCGGCCCCGGCCTCGCTATTGTCGCCTTCATGGCTGAACTGGTGACCGCGACCGTCGATCTCTACCGGCAGGCTCTCCGAAAGACCTGGCAATCGCTCGTCCGAGGGTGGATCATCATGGTGGCCCTCGTCGGATTCATGGTTATCTTGGCGGTGACTACCCAGTTGGCGGGACCGCTGGGAGTGGCCGGCGGGTTTCTCCTTGGAGCGGTTAATGCCCTGCTCGTGGGCGCCGTCCTCAGTTTGATCGAGCAATCGATCTCCTACGGCCGCACCCTGACGTTGCAGGATGTGTTCGACAGTTTCGGCCGGTACTTCTGGGATGTCATCGGGGTCGGATTTGTCCTCTGGCTACCCTTATTGGCGCTGGAGCTGGGAACGCAAACCAATCCGTACGGCCCGTTTTTTTCCTATGCGGTACTGCTGCTGCTGTTCCTTCTCCTGAATCCCGCTCCCGAGGTCATCTATCAGGTTCATCATGATTCTCCACTCGATGTCATGAAGACCTCGTATGAGTTCGTCCTGGAGAATTGGATGGAATGGTTCCTGCCCATTGCCCTGCTTCTGCTGCCGATCGTGCTATCGCCCGCCGGCGTTCGGGAGGTTTTTTCCCTGTCGAGTCGTGCGGGGAGGGGAGCGGGGTTGGATTTTTTTCAGCTTCTGGTCCTTCCGTTCACGATCCTGGGGGGGTGGCTCGACTATCTCGGGATGCCCTCGGCAATGAGTTGGTATCTGATGTTGCTGCTGACGCCTCCTACGGCGGTCGGCATGCTGCTCTTTCGAGGCCACCTTTTTGCATTATTATCCAGCTCCTCCCGTCGTCAACGGCGTTTCGCTTCCCAGCACTATCGGGGCGAGTAAATTTCACCAGCATCGAGACGGCCCGACGACGAGGAACGGCCTTGCTCTCCGGTGATCGGGCTTCCTCGAGCCGCTCCCGGCAAGGTCCAAGTTTTTTCTATTTTGCCTTGAGATGCACGACGGGATAGTGTATGGAATTGCCTACACCTGATTCAATTTCCTTGGCTCTTCCTGGTACGTAAGGGCAACGCTCATGCATCTATCGATCTTCTGGCGGATCGTGCTGACCTCCCTGCTCATCATCGTGGTGATGGGAGGGGTGAATCTCTATGCCCTGTTCCAACTCCGACAACTCTCTGCCCTGAGTACCAGCATGGCCGGCCACCATTACCCGGCGATCGAAGCGGCGAAGCGCTTGCTGACGCTGGCCTACGTCCAACTCAACAGCGAAAAAAAGTACCTCGCCGTGCGTGACGATACATTCCTCAAGCATCTGGACGAAGAGGTCGACGAGTTTCGTCGGGGCATGACGGCCCTGGCTGCCCAGGAACTTTCTCTGGAAGGACTGCAGCTCTTAGAACATGTCCAACGGCTCCAGCAAGAGCGCTTAGGCATGTTGAACGTCGAACTGGAACAGCCCGTCAAGGGCAAGGGAGGCGCGTCTCCGGACTATGAGAGCCGTCGAGATCTGGTGATGGACCAGATGACGACGACGCTCCAACATTACGTTGATTTTCACGAATCCGGCATCAGCGCGGGGGTCCGGCGTTCCCGCGAAAGCTCGGCGCAGGCGGAGGCCGTGACGGAACAATTGGTCCTGCTGGCCCTGTTGTTCGGCATCGGGCTCGCCAGCATCGCAAGCTACACGATTCTACAGCCGTTGCGCCAACTCCAAAGTCACATCAAGCAAATCGGGCGGGGGAATTTTCGGGAGTCGTTGAACATTCGCGCTCCCAGCGAGCTCCGCAGCTTGGTGGACACGGTGAATTGGATGGGAGGCAAGCTTCAAGAACTTGACGATATGAAGGGGGAGTTTCTCGCCCACGTGTCCCACGAACTCAGGACGCCTATGGCCTCGATCCAGGAAGGCACGCATCTGCTCCTGGACGAGATTCCCGGACCCCTCCAACCGGAACAGCGCACAACCTTACGGATCATGGCCGACAGCAGTCGCCGGCTGATTCACTTGATTTCGACCATTCTCGATCTGTCCAAGATGGACGCCGGTATGATGGAATACCGCATCGTCTCCTCGGATCTGCGACGGATCGCCGACATCTCCGTGAGCAAGATTCGATTGCTTGCGGATGCTAAGCACGTTCAACTGGTCGTGGAGTCCCCCGCACAGCGGGTCTGGGTGAAGGCGGACGCCATTCGTATTGAGCAGGTCCTCGACAATCTGCTATCAAATGCCTTGAAGTTCAGTCCGGAAGGAGGCATTGTTAAGATTCACATGCGGCCGGACATGAAGGCCGGGGTCCTGGAGGTCTCGGTATCCGACGTGGGTCCCGGCGTCCCTCCCGACGAATTGCCGCACATCTTCGAGCGATTCTACCAGGGGCGTCAAAAAGGCAAGCAGGTGCTTCCCGGGAGCGGCCTGGGTTTGGCCCTCGCCAAGAAGGTGGTTGAAGCGCACGGAGGACGGATTTGGATCGAAAGCGAGTTGAAGAAGGGAACGACTGTACGGTTTATCCTACGCCTTACCAAACGCGCGGGGGCGGCATGAGGACCCTGACGCTCAGGGCGATGGCCTGCCTGATCCTGTCCGGCTGCGCGTCTTGGGCTCCGGAGCCGTCACGGACGCAACCCTATTTTACGGTCGATCCGGCGGATGCGAAAACCATCCATGCCTTGGCCAAGAAGCAGGACGCGGTGATCGCAAGGTGCGCTGAACATAATACTTGCGACCATGCCTATTTCAGCCGCGCGCTGATGAGCCTCTATGAGAGTCACGACGCGGCGGTGAAAAACTTCGAGAAAGTGATTGCAGCTGCCCCTCGCAGTCAATTGGCTTCGTCGAGCCGGCTATGGCTGCAGTTGTTGCAGCAATATCCCACGCCGAACGATCGTTCCTGGTTCTCGTCCGTTATGGGGGCCCCTGCGGTCTCCGAAGGACAAGTTGTCCTAGGCCAGGCATCCGATCGGCTGGTGCGGGACTTGCTTGATCGGGAACTGGTCATTCAGCAATTGCGGGCGACCCGGGATGCCGACGCGCAAGTGCTGGAACAACTGCAGCGGGACCTGGCCGACCGTGACCGGAAGGCCGATGCGCTGATCGGCAACAAGAAGGAATCGCAGAAAGCGCCGGTCGAGAGCGGAACGATCCAATCCTTGCAGAAGCAGTTGGCCGAGCGGGAGAAGAAGATCGACGAACTGTACAATCAACTCGAGGCTCTCAAACGTATCGATCAGGAAACGCGAGAGAAGATTCGGCCGATTCGTCCACCCTCAACGGTGGCGCCGCTGCCGACCCCTGAGCCGACGGCACCCCAGTAAAGGACACCATGGAACAGGAGCACATTCTCATAGTGGATGATGAAGAAGGCTTGCTGCAGCTGGTCAAGATGCGGCTGCAAGCGATGGGATTCGCCGTCACGGCCTGCACGACCGGGCGGGAAGCCGTCTCGGCGGCCAAAGTAAATCGGTTCGACCTGGCAATCACCGACCTCCGATTGGGCGGGGAAGACGGCCTGGACGTAACCGAAGAACTCCTCCGCATTCATCCGGGGCTTCCGGTCATCATTCTCACGGCGCACGGCAGCATTCCCAACGCGGTTGAAGCCGTCCAACGCGGCGCCTTCGGGTATCTGACCAAACCTTTCGACGACAAGGAGCTGAAGGCCAAAATCGAGGAAGGGCTGTCGCCTCAGCGCATGAGCCGTGAAATCCAGCGGTTGAAATCGCTCGTCAACGAACTCTACGGGATGGACAACGTCGTGGCCCGCAGCCCGGCCATGCAACGACTGCTCCAGCAGGTCGTCCAGGTGGCGGATTCCGATGCGACGATGCTTCTGTTCGGCGAAACCGGCACGGGCAAGGAAGTGTTCGCGCGTGTGACGCATGCCAACAGCCGGCGGAGCAAGGGGCCGTTCGTCGCGCTGAACTGCGCGGCGATTCCCGAGACGCTGTTCGAATCCGAGTTGTTCGGACATGTCAAGGGCGCGTTCACGAGCGCGCATGGTTCCAAGAAGGGCCTCTTCCAGAGCGCGCACGGCGGCACCCTGTTTCTGGATGAAATCGGGGAGATGCCGCTCTCGATGCAGGTCAAGCTGCTGCGCGCCGTTCAGGAGCGGGAGGTGCGAGAAGTCGGCGCCGAGCACGCCACCAAGGTGGACGTGCGGATCATCGCCGCCACGAATAAGGATCTGGACGAGGCCGTCAAGAGCGGGACGTTTCGCAACGACCTCTACTACCGAATTTCTGTGGTTCCCTTGTTCATTCCGCCGCTTCGGGATCGGCGGGACGATATTCCCATCATGGCCCAGCAATTTCTCGCCGTGAGCGCCAAACGCGCCAATAAGGATATGCGGGGATTTACGCCGGCCGCGTTGCATCGCTTGGTCACCAATCTCTGGCCCGGGAACGTGCGTGAACTGGAGAACGCGATCGAAAAGGCCGTCGTCATGGCACGGCAGGACATGATTACGCCGGACTTGCTGCCTTCAACCGGCAGCGCACCGGATGCTCAATTGAAGCCGCTGACCGAAGCGAAAGAGGAGTTTGAAAAGACCTACCTCAAGAACGTGCTTCAGCTGACGGGAGGGAATATCTCGCGCGCCGCACAGTTCGCCGGTCGTTACCGCGCGGATTTCTACAAGATGCTCAAGAAGTACGGGCTCCATCCGTCGATGACGAAGGGTAAGGCGGCTCCGGAAGTCGAGGAGTTGGACGAAGAGAGTGACCTCACCGAGGCCGAACGGTAACCTCGCTGATTCTGACGCGTAGGCGACCAGGCGGTCGCGCCGGACACCATGCACCGCCGCAATATCCTACAAGCCGACGATGAAGTACTCGTCCGCCGAGGTCGCCGCGATGGGCGCAGCCGGCGCGCTGCCGTCGGCCGGTACGCACAGAAGATCACGTTGGCCTGACTGGGTACGTTCGAAGCAGGCGAATCCTCCCGCTGCTCCCGCAAATTCATCCAACGACGTCCCGGGCGTCAGTTGCACTAGACCCGTGCCGTCCGCCTGCACACTATAGAGCGCGCGCGGACTGGTCATGGCGTTCGACCCCATGACCCGCTCGAAGATCACTCTGGAACCGACCACCCCGCCGAAGGAATCGTCCTCGGCAAACGTCGCCAGAGGGATTTCGCCGCCGGAACCGTCGGCCTGAATGCTGTACAGATTGTCCAGTCCTCCCACGGTGCGACGGAAGATGACGCGCGAACCCACGGCTCCCACCACTTCTTCGTTCGACGGCGATGTCGCGAGGGGAACCGTATTGGTTCCATCGGCATTCACACTGTAGATGTCGGTCTGGCCGTTCGCGGACTGGGTATATACGATCCGCCCGCCGACGATCTCGCCCACGAACTCATTGCCGGGATCGGTGGCAAGGGGAACGGTGCCGGTCCCATCGCCGCTGACGCTGTAGAGATCGCAAGGGCCGTTGCAACGGTGGTACACGACACGATTGCCGCTCACCCCGCCGAGAAAGTCATTGTCGGGATCGGCGGACAAGGGTACGATCGCTCCCCCGTTCACCGGTACGGCATAGAGATCCGGCACAACCTGAGATGAGAGCAGAGCGGAATAGATCACGGATGTGCCGACCGCTCCTTGCATGCCGAGGAGGGTGAATTGGCCGCTGGGGCTGCTGGTAGTGTTTACGAGCGGACGAGGGTCGCTGCCGTCCGGCAGAATACTGTGAAGCTCATTGTTCCGACGGTACACGACTCGTCCCGCTACGCTCCCTTCGTAGAACGCGATCGATTCGCTTCCCGGTGTTCTCACGGCCGGACCAATGGGCTGTCGGGCGCTGCCGTCCGTCACCACGCTGGTCAGATCGCTCAGGCGAACGCCGCTCGGCAAGGAAAACACCTGATCGTAGACGACACGGGACCCGACCACATCCCGGACCACCTCGTCGTCCGCCGCGTTGGCCAGGACTTGTCGGCCTGTACCTGAGACGGATACTTTCCAGATGTCACGCTGATCAGCGCCGGAGAACGGGACAGTTTGGGTTTGATACACGACGAGCGACCCGGCAAGTTTAGAGAAGGAGGCACGGACTCCCGGTTCGTCGGCTAACGTGACCGGGCCGCTTCCGTCGGTTTGACTGCGAAACAGAGATTCTTGGGAGCCGGTTGACCGTCCCCAGATCACCCCGGTGGGCGAAGGGGTGGACGAACCGGTCGGCGCCGGATCTGAGGTGCTTCCGCCGCCGCTGCTGCAACCGACGAGCATCACCAGAAACGCAACAATGAATGCCCACATGACTGATCTCCCCAGCGCATCGTCGCCTCCGTCGGCCCGCTGATGCTCCCGGCGGGCTGCGGTTTGGTCATCTGAAGGCATTCTAGGAAAATGGGGATTCCAGGGGCAAGGGTATAAATGGGTGAAGGACAAAATGGACACTTTCTCTGACGAGTAGAGCCAAGTGGCCCTGATCCTTTTTGCTTCGAGGAAGGAACGAGGGTATTCTTGCGGACATGAAATGGTTGTACCCGACGCTCGTTGCAGTATTGTTGGGGCTCGTGTTGACGGCGTATCTGACCGCCGCATGGAGTCCGTCGTTCAAGCTGTCACGTCTATGGAATCAAGGCGGCCACCCGGCGGATACGCGCGGCACAACCGAAAAGACCGCGGAGGGAAAGACCGTTCTTCAGGACGTCCTATTGGAGGAGTTGCGGCGAATGCATCATCTCCGGCCGCTCACCGTTCAAGAGAGCGGCTCAAAGATTCAGAATCTGCCGATGGGAGTATTCGGCTTTTCGGAGTGCAGCGAGTCGCTTGAAGCGAAGCGAGATGGGAAGCCGTCATTAGAGGTGCAGAAGCGCCGTGACGGAATTGCCTACTATGTCGGCTATGCGTCGGATGAGGACATCGGAAAATACTTCGCCAGGCTCAAGAATTTTCACATCCTGACCTACAACCAGGCCACGGGCACAGCCCCGTCGCTGCTCGAGATCCCGATCGATTTCGTTGCGAAATGCGAAACTCGTCAATCCGCCGATGGGCCGATGTTTGATCTGTTCGTGCGGGACATCCCGGAATTGCAGTCTTGATGGGAGTCGGCTCCTCGCATGATGTAGGCCGATTTCACTTGTTCCGGTCTGGTTTACGCAGATCAATGAGGCAGTACGCACTCATGACGGAGGTAAGACGCGGAAAAACGGTTTCCACCAATCGTAGGGCTTTGGCCGCTCGATTCGATTGTCCAAACAGCCACTCGAACTCAGACTTGTTCAAGATTCGAAGCGACTCAACCGAGTGTTCGTTTGTCAGCTCTCCGGCGACCTGTTTCCACCATGCACGATTTCGGAAGAAGTAGTAGAGCTGGTGGGGTGCTGGTTCACCACCGGGGTTCTTTTGGGGCATGAGAATCTGCGAGCTGCCCGGATGCAGGACCTTCCACAGTTTTCGAAAGGCCCTCAAGAGAAAGAAAAGGCCCTTGTGCCATATCGAGTATTGCACCTCTGTGAATATGCATAGATGAGTCTTGGGTCGAATAACACGGAAGAGCTCTTGAATGGCTCCAAGCTGAAGAGATTCCGGGATATGCTGGATGGTGTAACCGGAGACCGCGCCGTCGAAGCAATCGTCTCGAAAAGGCAGCTTGCATATATCTGCCAAGCAGCAGATATCTGTTTGCCGGAGTTTCATGCCGGCTTCTTGTAAAGCCGTTATCGACATGTCCACGCACACTCGGCTTTTGAAAAACCATGAAAATGCCAAGTACTCCGCGTGCGGGATGGCGCCGCTTGCTGCATCGAGAATGAAGTCGCCACCTGGTAAACGATCGAGAATCGAGAGATGGGACATCAACTCATATGCTCCGTGTCCGACAAGCCAGTTCTGGGAGAAAAGCGCGGAGTCGTTATAAACGCTCTGCTGATTTTTTCTCCATCCGAACCGGTCGTACCAATCTCTAACACTCTGTGTGATGTCATCGACTGAAATCTGTGGTTCTATAGCGAAACTGGTTTCTGAGACGCGGTTCTTACGGATTCGAAGCGAAGTGTGTTCAAGGAAATACGCGATTGTCTCCGTAAGAGGGTACGCCCTCCGATCAGCGTCAGAGATGAACGCACCTATTGTCTCATCCGGCAGACGCTGACGCTCATCTTCCGGTAAGCATGAAAGAAGATCCTCGAGCGGCACCAAGCGGAGGTCGGTTTTCGTACGTGGACAGCAGAGAATAGCCTGAAGGGAGCTAAATCTGGCAAGAGACGGTTCATAGGTTGTTTTTGGTGCCATGCTATTCTCACGCCTCCTTTTCCCGTTCATCCGAACCGATTGGCAGGTTCCCAATTCTGCACACACCTCAACCCTGAGTCAAACCCACAACCATCAATATCCAAGACAACGTCGCTATGCCATAGAACCTCCATCTCTTGTCTTGGTGGTCTCAGACAAGAAGTCTATGAAGGAAGGCTGGCGAGAATGACCGGTTGGTGCTCCGCGGACGGGAAAGCCGGTGTCGAAGCGATGACCGGTACCCGGTGAGAGAGGTGAGAACGGGGCAAGCAGGATCTGGAGCTGGCGAGAGGAATTGAACCTCCAACCGGCGGTTTACAAAACCGCTGCTCTGCCATTGAGCTACGCCAGCCACGATGGAGTGAAGGTTGCGGAAAACGTAGCAAGTGCATGCCACCCTGTCAAGCAAGGTCGTCTGTGCGGGTCGTGGGTCAGTTTCCTCTTGGTTCCCTGCTCTTCCTGTCGACGGACAAGCATACCAAGGGATGGGCCGGTTCTTGACCTCTCAGCGCAGACGGTTTATCTTTCCGACGTTTTCACTCCTATGGGGAGGCGCTATGCGACGTTGGTTGATGGTGGTTTCAATGGGATTTGCCCTGGCGGCATGCAGTACGACGGAATGGGTTCATCCCAACAAGCCGCCGGAGGAATACACAAACGATTACAACAAATGCCAGAACGCCGTGCTGAGCGATCCCAAGCTGCAGCAGGGCAGCAAGCTTCTCGTGATGAACGCCACCGAACGTTGCATGCAGAAAGAAGGGTGGCGCCTCGTCGAGCACTAAAAATTCGACGCCGGTTCCCGCCCATCGGTCGGTTTTAATCGTATTTCTGCCCCCGTTTCGTCTCCAGAACCACCCCCAGGCCGCGGTGGTTAACAAAGAATTTACTCACCGTTGACAGCTCCGGAACATCGGTCGGATAGGCTGTGACCATGGTGAACTGTCACCATGGTGATCCGGCGGTGTTCGGTCGAGCGTCAGTTTCTGGATTTCTCGCATCGGTCGAATGCCCCACGAATCATCCGGCCGTCCGGGTCGCACAGCGACCCCGGTGGACAGTGACACACATGAGCGACCGCAGCCGTCGAGGCGGTTGCAGGAGGATGTCATGATCGGCCATGTCCTGCTTGAGCCGTCAGTCGATGCCAGCCACCACTCGGACACCCTTGCCTGGGAGATTCTGAACCGAGTCGAAGACGAGTCGGTCGTCAGCCTGGATTCGCTGGTGATGTCGCTTCCCCACTACAGCTGGAATCAGATTCTGATCACGGTGGACCGTCTAGCCCGCGACGGACGGCTCATTCTTCGCCGTCACCGATTCGACTACACCGTGTTTTCCAAACATTACGTCGCCTAGCCGGCGTCATTCATGAAGGTTCGCGAGGAAACGGCGGAGACGCCCAGAATCTTTCATGAATAGGGCGGGCTCACGACAGGCAGCCATTATCGAAGATGGCGGGTCACCGCTCCGCCAGAAGGTCTTTGACCACCGGCTCGATGGCCTCGGCCCATATCAGATATCCGCTCGCGCTGAGGTGGTCAAAGTCGGGCATGATGACGGTGGAAATCGTACCGTCCGGATTCGTGAATCGGGTACCGATGTCTAGATAGTGAATCGTCCTGCCATCGGCGACGGTTCGGAAAATCGCATTGGCAGCCATGGCTCTCACTCGCTGTGGGTTGTCGGGGCGCTCGCCGGACGGGAAGATCGCAAGCAGGAGAATCTTGCTCTCGGGAACCTTTTCGCGAAGTTTCTGGACGACAGCCATGACCCCATCGGCGATGTCTTGCGGGGTGTTGCCGTCGATGGAATTGTTGTCGCCGATCAACAGGACAATGGTCTTGGGATGGATTCGGTCAAAATGTCCATGTTCGATTCGCCAGAGCACATGCTGAGTGCGGTCGCCATCCATCCCGAAATTGGCGGCCTTGCGCCTCCCGTAATAGGAGTGCCAGACTTCTCTGCCGGCCTCATTCCATCGCTGTGTAATGGAGTCGCCCAGAAACACAAGATCGATGTTGCCGCGTCGAGCGATTTCGTTGAGCTCGGCATGACGTCGAAGCTGCCAGGCGCCGTTTTCATAACCCAAGGCGGTCCGGGTCGACGGTTTTGTGACTGAATGCGTGGGGGCGGGATGGCCCTCGGTGCTCGGGCTACGGTCGCAGGCGGCAAAGATGAGCCCTCCCATGAGGATCATCAGAAATGGGTTGGCCGCGGTGCCGACAGTCATACTTGCCAGAGTAACGAGGCCGATGTCCGCACGGCGATACCATCGCGTGGACAGAACAGTGCCTTATGGAGTGAGGTGTTGAATCTCGGCCGCTTCGACGCAGATGCGGGTCGGCACATTGTCACGGTTGAGGAACACTTCAACGTGCACGGTTACGCGGACGCGATCGCCTTCTCGCAAAGGCTCGATTCGGAATCCTGACGCGGATCATGAACAAGGCATATCACCCCGTCTGGAAAGCTCATTGTAGAAAGGTTGTGAGCTGAGCGCAAGTGACAGTCGTGGGTCCGTTTGAATCGTAACCGCTTCGTTTGTAGACACATCGCGCGCCGAGGAAGGATCTGTTCTCTGAGAGTCAAACCGCCTTCGGGTAGTCGAACGCATCCTTGTCGTTCTCGGGGCAGTGTCAGGCGCCGTTGTCCGCGCGCACGTGTTGACTCGTGTGGCGGATGATCTTGCCCTCGACCATGTAGATCACCAATTCTGCGACGTTGGTGGCATGGTCGGCGATGCGCTCAAGGTACTTGCCGATGAAGGTGAGACGGATGGCGCGGGTGATCGTGTCGGGCTTTTCGATCATGAAGGACAGGAGTTCCCGGAACAGTTGGTGCGTGAGGTCGTCGATAAAATCGTCGTCCGCGCAGACTTTTCTCGCCAACACAGCGTCCGAACGAACGAACGCTTCCAGGCATTCGCGCACCATCCGCATGGTCCAGCTCGACATGCGAGGAATGTCGATGTAGGGCTTCAGCTGCGGCTCCTCGTTCAGCTCGATGACGCGCTCGCTGATATTCTCGGCGAGATCGCTCATGCGTTCCAACTCGGTGGAGATCTTCATCGCCGTGGTGATGAATCGAAGGTCGCCGGCGGCGGGAGCCTGCAACGCGAGCAACCGGATGCAGGTTTCGTCGATCTCCACGTCGAGGGAGTTCACGAGGGCATCGCGTTCGATGATGCGGGAGGCCAGGTGCACGTCTCGATTCACCAGCGCTTGGATCGAGCCCTCGATCTGCTGTTCGACCAGCGTGCCCATGCGGAGGATCTGCGTCTTCAGTTCCGCCAGTTCTTGATCGAAGTGCCGTTGCATCATATCTCGCTTCCGAGGGCTAACCGAACCGGCCGGTCACGTATGCTTCGGTCAGTGTGTTCGATGGGTTGGTGAAGATCTTGTCCGTTCGATCGCACTCGATCAGGCGGCCTTCGTACATGAAGGCCGTGTAGTCGGACACGCGAGCCGCCTGCTGCATGTTATGGGTAACGATCACGATCGTCACCTTCTGCTTGAGATCGTTGACCAGTTCCTCAATGCGCGCAGTTGCCGTGGGGTCCAGGGCCGAGGTCGGTTCGTCGAACAGGAGGATTTCCGGTGTCGTGGCCAGCGCCCGGGCAATGCATAGGCGCTGCTGCTGCCCTCCCGAGAGGTTGAACGCCTGATCGTGGAGGCGATCTCTGACCTCGGGCCAGAGTGCCGCATCGCGCAGGGCCCGTTCGACAGCCTGATCCAGGTCAGACCGCTTCATGCCCCCGCGGATCTTCAAGCCGTAGGCGACATTCTCATAAATGGACTTGGGAAACGGGTTCGGCCTCTGGAATACCATCCCGACGCGCATGCGGATTTCGATGGGATCGATCTCGGAGGCCACCAGGTTGATCCGCTCCGGATAGAGCAGCAACTCGCCTTCGTACCGGTTGCCTGGATAGAGATCATGCATCCGATTGAGACAGCGAAGGTAAGTCGTCTTGCCGCATCCGGACGGTCCGATCAGCGCCGTGGCATGGCGGTCGGGCAGGCCGAGGGAAATGGTCTTCAACGCTTGGACGTCACCATAGAAGAAGCTCAGGTCCTTGGATTCCGCTTTCAGTGCGGTGGGCGGCGTCGTGGTCGTGGACATGCGGGCTACCAACGGATTCGTTTCCTGTAACGCGCGCGAACGGTGATTGCCAATGCGTTCATCGCCAGCGTCATGAACAGGAGGACCAGTCCGGCCGCGGCGGCGTTTACGTGGAAATCCTCTTGCGGCCTCGAGATCCAGTTGAACATCTGAATCGGCATGACCGTAAAGGGATCGAACATCCATTGAAAGGAGATGAATGGTGCTTCGGCCTGCCAGGGAGGATGCGGCAGAAATGCGATGAAGGACAGGGCGCCGACGGTGATCAACGGGGCGGTTTCTCCTACGGCGCGAGACAGTGCCAGAATCAGACCGGTCATGATGCCTCCCATGGAGCAGGGTAGGATATGGTGCTGGACTGTCTGCCACTTGGTGGCTCCCAGCGCATAGGCGGCCTCTCGGATCTGCGGCGGTACGGCCCGGATGGCTTCGCGCGCGGCGATGATGATCATCGGCAAGACCAGCAGCGCGAGGGTCAGGCCGGCGGTCAGGAAGCTTTGCCCAAGGCGGAACTCGTAGACGAACAGCGCAAGCGCCATCAGACCGTAGACGATCGACGGCACACCGGCCAGATTGGCGATGTTGATGTCGATCAGGGTGGTCAGCCTATTTTTCGGAGCATATTCTTCCAGGTAGATGGCCGCTCCGAGTCCCAAAGGGACGGCGACGAGCGCAGTCAGCAGCATGACGAGGATCGTTCCGATCCAGGCGCTCAGGATGCCAGCCTGCGCCGCAAACCGTGACGGGTAGGACGTCAGAAACTGCCAGGACAAGCGGCCGACGCCTTCCACCGCCAATTGGCCGATCAGCGCAAGCAGCACACTGAGGACCGTCAGCGTGACGAGAAAACCGGTCCGGGCAAACAATGCATCCATCCGCTTGCGGCGGGCCAGACGCCTGCGATCGGAATCGGAGCTAATAGACTTGGCGATAGCGTTTTCTAAGGACATGGCCTGCGAGATTGAAGACGAATGTCATGAGCAACAGCGTGAGACCCGTGGCGAAAATGGTCCGGTACCCGATGCTGCCGTGAGGCAAATCGCCCAGGCTGACTTGAACAATGTACGCCGTCATCGTGGCGGCCGGCTCCAGCGGGTTCCAGGTCAGGGTCGGCTGCATACCGGCGGCGATGGCGACCACCATGGTTTCTCCGATGGCTCGAGACACGCCGAGCACGTATGCGGCGGCGATGCCGGACAGGGCAGAGGGAAAGACCACGCGCAACGCCGTCTGCATGCGTGTGGCGCCGAGAGCATAGGCGCCTTCACGGAGGGCGAGAGGGACGGCCCGCATGGCGTCTTCGCTCACCGAGCTGACGTAAGGCACAATCATGATGCCGATGACGAATCCGGCGCTCAGCATGTTGAAGCCCGGCAGGTCCGGCCAAATCCGCTGCAGCACGGGTGTGACGAAGAGCAGCGCAAAGTAACCGTATACGACGGTCGGGACGGCGCTCAGCAGTTCCAAGGCGGGTTTGACGGCTTCGCGCAGCGGGCGGGATGCGTACTCGCTCAAGTAGACGGCGACCACGCTGCCGGCGGGGATAGCCACGACCAGCGCGACTGTGGTGGTCACCACGGTGCCGGACACGAGGGGAAGAATGCCGTAGTGCGGCTCGGAAAACAGCGGAGTCCACTGGCGGTCGGTCAGAAAATCGAGGAGCGAGACCTGTCGAAAGAACAGGAATGACTCATACGAGAGGACGCCAACAATCCCGACTGTGACGGCCACCGACGCCAACGCCGTGATCATCAAGAGCCATTCGACGATCTTCTCCTTGAACCGTGGAACCAAGACCGGCGGGACGCGAAACTCCTGTGCGTGCTTCAGTACGTCGGACTTGGCGGCTTCGGCGTCCATGGCGACGATCCTTCCTTCAGCGTGGGCTACAGTGTCGCTTCCCGACGGAGCAATTCTTCGATCTTGATGCCGATCGTGGAAGCGCCCTGGAAGGCGGTGCCGACTTTTCCGTTCCGGAAGTGCGTGAGCGCCAGCTCATAGGCCTGCGCGGGAAGGGGGACGTACTTGACCTGCGGCGCCAAGGTCGCCGTCTGGGCCAGATAGAACTCGACGAACCGTTTGACCTCCGGGCGCTCGGCCGCTTTGGCGTTGACATAGATGAACAGCGGGCGTGACAGCGGCTGGTAGGTGCCGTTCTCGACGGTCACGCGGGAAGGCAACACGGGCCCTTTCCCACCGTCGACCGCGACCGCCTTGAGGCGTTGTTGATTGGGTTCGAAATAGGCGTAGGGGATGTACCCCAGCGCCTGCTTGTCGTGAGAGATTCCTTGGACCAGCGTGTTGTCGTCTTCGCTGGCCGTATAGTCACCACGGCTGGCCTTGGCTTTGCCGACCACGGCTTCCGTGAAGTAGTCGAAGGTTCCCGAGTCGGCACCGGCGCCGAAGAGCTTGAGCGGGACTTCGGGCCAGGTGGGACGAATCTGGCTCCATTTCATGATGCGGCCTTGCGCGGAGGGTTCCCAAATCCGTTTGAGCTCGTCCAGAGTGAGGTGGTCGACCCACGTGGCCTGTGGACTCACGGCAATCGTCAGCGCATCGAAGGCCACCGGCAGTTCGATATAGGAAACGCCGTTGGCTCGGCAGACCTCCATTTCACCGGACTGGATGGGCCTGGAGGCGTCCTGCAGGTCCGTTTCGGCTCGGCAGAATTTCTTGAAGCCGCCCCCTGTGCCGGAAATGCCCACTGTGACGCGAACCGATCCGCGCGCGCTTTTCTGAAATTCCTCCGCCACGGCTTCGGTGATCGGGAAGACGGTGCTTGATCCGTCCACCTTGACCAGCGCCGTGGGCTGGGACAAGGTCGGGCTGCTGAACCACACGAGCATTCCGATCAGGCCAAGGCCTGTGACGACGCTTCCGGCTTGCTGCATCCTCCTCATGGACGGACTCCTTTTCTAATCCTACGACTCCTTCGAGACGGCACGTTCGCTTCATACAACGCTCAGCATGTGCGAGGAACCTTTCGGCTCGATTACGTCTCTGTTAACAACGCGTTAATTCTTCGCCCTGAGTCGGTGGAAGCGGCGCGGTTCCGAAACCGCGGGAAAAGCATTTGTTAACAATCCTGTAACCGCGCGGCAATTGCCCTGTGATCCGTTCGAGCTACACCCGTAATTGTCAGCATCGTCATTAAGGATCCGGTTTCATACCAACCAAGGGGGAGTCGATATGACGTGGGTTCGAGTTTGGATAGGTTCAACATTTGGAGTTCTGGCACTGATGGTGGGCTTGCAGACGCCACTCGCCCTCGCCGGTACGGCCAAGAACCAGCCGTCCACTGCTTCACCGGTCATCGTTGCGCAGAAGACCGACGAGCCGGCGCCGCCGCAAGGCCCGGCCTCGGCAAAGGACCTGCCGCCCGGCGGCACGGCGATCGAGGATCTGTTGCTGCAAAAGGGCGCGATCACGATGGACGAATGGATTCAGATCCGTGCGGAGCAAGAGTATCGCGTGGCGGACCAATCGCGGCGCATCGATTCGCTGGAGGAATGGAAGAATAAGACGGAATTGCTCCCGATCCTGAGAGACAAGGTCAATTTCGGACTCAACGCGTTGCAGTTTCTCTACGGCCATCTCGACACGCAGGTTCCGGAAGGACGCAGCCAGGACAGCTTTTCCATCCGGCGGTCGGAAATGCTGTTTTGGGGCAAGATCAGCGAAACGATTCCACGCTGGCACATTCTGATGGAGTTTCAGAGCATCAACCTGACGAGTAACACGCCGGCCGCCGCCAATCAGGTCGGGACTCCGACTTCCGCCACGTTCTTCCGGGAAAGCTATATCGACGTCAGACCAGTTCAGTCTTGGGCGCCCAATCTGAATCTTATCCGGATGGGTATCTTCCGAATGCCGTTCGGTATCTTCACTGAACAGTCTGGCGGGTTGCGTGATGTCATCAGCTCCCCCTATCTCACCCAAGTCGGCGGCGGAGGGGGACCAGGACAGAACCAGAATGGAACCGGTGGATCAATCGAATTCGTGCAGGAGCGCGACTATTTCATCGATGTGCGCGGAAAAATCGCCAACCGGCTCGAATATGTGACCGGTGTCATGAACAACAATAATTTTCAGGCCAATGGCTTGGTCAACACGACGTCGGGCCTCGGGGGAGCCAATTCTCCAAAGGCTTGGTATGCACGCGTGCGTCTGTTCGGAAGCGACGTGTCATTCGTCAGTTTCACGACGATCCAAGGTGAATCCAACAATGCGGGAACGTTGATCAACGGCCGAGGAAAAGGGGTGTTCGATCGCTATGCGGTCGATTTTCGCTATACCTCTAAGATCCTGCCAGGTTTCATGGTGCAAGGCGAATACTGGCAAGGACACGACGGCGCTAACGCCACGACCGTCGGCACCGGGGCCAACGGTTCTTGTCAAGTCACGGCGGTTTGCGGAGGTTCGGGAGCGCCCGGTGAGATGAGAAGGACCTATTATGTGCTGGGCAAGTATCTCTTTACCGATGGGCCATTGGAGAATTTCGAGCCGACCGTCATGTGGGAGCAGTTCGATCCCAATACCAGCATGGGGAATGACTTGTATGAACGAACCATCGTCGGCCTGACTTACTACTTCGAGAATTTTCCGCCGAAGGTACAATCAAAAATCCAATTGAACTACGAGTTCCGGCACCATCAAGGCCTGGGCACTGGGCCGAATACGCCGCCGTACAATTCAGCGACTGATCCTTTCGCCAACAATGCGTTCTTCATCCAGTTTCAAGTCCGATTCATGTAGCAACCTGAATAAATGTGTCGGTGGAAATTTTCTCATTGCATCGGAAACCGGCTAGGGAGTAAGGAGGATGATATGAAACGTGTTTCGGCGACTGCGATGTTGTTGGCGTCTCTGGCGTGCGGCGCCTGCTCGCCGTCTCAAGTGTTCGCTCCAGAGGTCATGGAAGGGGTGGAGCAGGAATTTGATTTCTCGAGATGGCGGGCGTTGCCGAACCAGGATGAGGGCAAGAAAGTGGAGCTTGGCGGCGCGATTCTGCAATCGGATGTGAAGGAGGATACGGTTACGCTGGTGCTGAGGCAGCTCCCGATCGTTAAACATCCCGCGTACGGCCCAAAAGACACGGGCAAGCGGAGCGGCGAGTTCGCCGCCACCTTCTCAGGAACCCTCGAACCCAAGTTTCTTCAACGGGGAAACAGGGTGGTCGTGATCGGGACGACCAGATTGGCCAAAGTCGTCGTCGTGGACGATATTCCCCGCAGCCTCCCGAACCTGGAAGTCAAGTGCCTGCACATCTGGAATACCGGCGGACGTGAGATTGCCGATTTCCCTTCGTTCGGAGCGGGCTACGAGACGCTCGAGAACCAGACGTGGTGCGCATCCAAATAGGAAGGTCGTGCTGACCGCGGCCATAGTGAGAACGGATTGAAAGAAGACCGGCACATCAGCATACGGCAATGGTTCCGCAGCGTTTGTCCTGTTCTCGTACTGTGGATAGCCGGTGCCGTGGTGGCCGGATGCGGCCATGAGGCCGCGCTCACCCGTGAGACCGAGACGGGCGGAGTCGTCACGTTTCCGATCCAGAGCGAGGGGGATGTATTGTCGTCTGCGGGCCGCCGAGATGCGCTTCGCGTGATCGCCGACAAGTGTCCGAACGGCTCGCGTATCGTCAAGGAAGGTGAAATTCCCAAGGTCAGCAAAGCAGCCGATCGCAACTGGCGCGGGCAAATGGGAACCGAACGTATCTGGGGGATTCAATTCACATGCGGACAATGATCGCGGTGCCGCTCATGAGTATGCGATGGATTCTAGGGATAGGGCTTGTCGTCGCAGCAGCGGGACTGTCCGGCTGCGCGGCCTTGACCGGTGAGAGGACGACCTTCAACCAGGGAGGGGCGAAGATCGGCCTCGAGCGCGATCCGACGATCGCCCGCGCAAAGACCGACGTTCATAATGCCCATCCCGCCAATCTGACGGGGGCCGAGGTGCGGACGCTGCTCGGTGCGGTCGAAGTGAGCGGCTGGACCGGGACGATCGTCGGAATCTTCGAGAACCCGAGACCCGCGCCCTTGTTGACCGAGGAACAGCTCAACGCGTACGCGGATCCACTATCGGATGCCTTTCGGCAGGCGGGACCGGCGGAACGCGTGACGTTTTCATTTCCGAAGCCCGACGTGAAATACAGCGACAACAGAACGATCGGCTCCCTGTTCGTGCGCGATAAGTATCTGCACGTCGTGCTGACGGATCATGCCTCATTGACCCGTGCCGACACGGGCGGCGATGACCTGAAGGATCCTCGGGATACCAAAGGGATGAAGCTCTGGGTGGCTCTCCCGGCCCGTGCGGCCGTCGTTCCGGATCTCCAGGAGCCCAACTGGGCGGCATTCGAGACGGTTCACGTCTCGCTGGATATGAAGGAGGCCATCGCGCTTCGCTCGGCGAAACCCCCGGTCCAAGTCGGTCGAGAGTCCGCCATCACCCCTTCTCCTGTCGCCAGCGACGCCGGGCCGTCCAAGCAGGATCTGCAGAACCAAGTCCGCGAGCTGACGAATTCCAACCTTGAATTGCGGGGTCGGTTGGATGATCAGGCCAAACAGATGAAGGCCTTGAACGACGAGATGAATCGTCTTCGTCTCGAGATGGACCAGGCCAAGTCACCTAAGACGCCTCCCCGCAAGAGCCCGGCCCCTTCTGCCCCTTGACGGGCGCACTAGCGACGAACCGGTGCGGACCCCGTCGTAATTTCCGATGCCACGGCGCTCTTGTTGATCTGCTGCGCAGGTAATGGAAAGAAGCCCGCTTTGACGACCGCCTGCTGGCCGTCCTGGCTCATCAGGAAGGCCAGGAACTCCTGTACGGCTGCGGGAAGCGCTGTCTTAGGAGTCTTGTCCAGATAGAGATAGAGCATGCGTCGCAGCGGATAGGACTGATCGGCGACGGTAGCCGGGGAGGGGGTAATGAAGGGTGTGCCGGCGGCCTCGGCCAAGGGAACGGCGCGCACCATCGAGGATTCCAGACCGAGCCCGCTGTATCCGATGCCGAGCTGATCCCGGCCCAGGCTGAGTATCACCGAAGCGGCTCCCGGATTCTCATGCACTGACGGTATGAATTCTCCGCCTCCCAGACAGTGTTCCTGGAAAAAGGCCCTTGTACCGGATTTTCTGTCGCGGCCGTACAGCTGAATCGGGGCGTCGCTCCAGCCCTCCGACAGCCCGAGCTGTCCCCACTGCGTGATTGGGGTCTTGTGCCCGCGAAGGCGTGTGCTCGAGAACATCGCGTCCACCTGTTCGAGGGTCAGCGCGTTCAAAGGATTGTCCTTATGGACGTAGATAGCCACGGCGTCGACCGCCACCGGCACGGCCACCGGTTCGTAATCGTGTTGCGCGACGAATTCCTTGAGCTCCGAATCGAAGAGCTCGCGCGAGGTCGCGACCAGGGAGAAGTGTTGGGAGCGCTCCTCTTTGAGCATCACCTTTCCAGTTTTGTTCAGTGGAGGCTGGAGAAATTCCTCGATCGCTTTGGACGACCCTCCGCCGCGTACTTCGATACGGACGTTCGGCTGGCGGCGCTGAAATTCGAGGCTCAGGCGTGAGAGTAACGGGTACATGGTTTCCGAACCCTGGATCTTGAGGCTGCCCTTCACCTGGGTCTGAGGAGCATAGCGTGCGAGTTCGTTATCCGGACTGACCGAAGCGAACGGTCCTCCCTGTTCGGCGGCGGCGGGATCGACCGTCACGGCGAGGGCGCAGACACCGACGAGCCAAGCACCTCGTTTGAGCATTGAGTGCAACATTCCCGGGTCCTTTCTTCGTAAGGTCGCTGGGTTCATACCCAATTTATCCCCGAACGTTATCGGGATAGAGTTTCCGGCGGGTAACCTGAATGTTACAAGATTGTTAACTCTCACCGGAGCCAGTAAGCGCAGTGAGCCCTGTAGTCTCGAGAGCCGAGCCAAGTTTAGAGGCTATAGGACGCGGTAATACAGGACGGTGCTGGTGCCGGTGTTGGCGTCTCGGCGGAGGATCACGATCGCCTGCCTGACGACGTCGTTGACGGTCAGGGTCATGCGGGCGGAGAAGACATCGCTCTTGATGTCATACACGTTTTGAAGACGCAGTTCCTTGCCGACCGCCTCGAAGCTTCCGACCCGATCCAGTTCTTGAAGGGTCTTGTAGGGCCGGCCTTGAATGATCTCGCCGGCGACGGCTTGGCTGACGCGTGCATCCAACGCCTGCAGCACGATCGACTCGGCGGTATTGAGATTCAAACGGCCCTCGCCCTCCTGAGGAAACACCGTGACGTAGCGCGAAATCTTGTCGAAGCTGTCCGCCGTCATGCCCTTGACGAGACGGAGTTCCCCAAGAGTCTGCAGCGGGGCGTTCGCGGCACGATACGGCGGATGCAGAGATTGGTAGTAGAGCGTCTCGGCGCCGGCCGGCTCCGGAGTATCGTCGGGGTCGATCCAGTCGACGATCGCATCGACGATTTCGGGGCTGATCTGTATCAGCTCGAACAGGCGTTTCACCCTGAGCACCTTGCTTTTTCTGGCATTGGGATCCCCGCCCGCCGCCAGGTCGTTGAGATTCAGCTTGCCGCGCTCGTCTTCGATTTGCGCGCTCAACACACCGTCGCCGATGGGGTATTGCTGAATCGGAAAGGCCCACAGGTCCGTCGGCGCGTCGTAAAACCGTCCGGCTTGCCGGTCCTTGAGGAAATCCTGCTGGAGGACGGCCCTGGCCGCCTGCACGGCGGCGCGCGTCAGCACCGTGGCCTTGAAACTGTCTCGGAAGGCTGCCGCGTCCCGGTATTCGCGTCGCGCCTCGGAGTCAAACTCCAAGATCAAGGCGACGAGCAGGGTGAGGATCAACAGCGCGAGAAGGAGGGCGACGCCGCGCTCGTCAGACCTTGACATAGGTGACGATTCTCAACGAGGCATCCAGACTGACCGGGTTGTCATATTTCGGCTTGATCTGGATGTGACGCACCTGAACGTCGTAGGGTGCCTGCTCCAGCACGACCAGGAGTGCCAGGAGCTGCGGCAGTTCCACGCCGTCAAGACGGAGATCGACGGCGGTTTCCTGATAGCCTTGTACCGTGGTCGGCTGCTGCGGTTGCATGCCGACGATACGGTCCCTGAGCTGGGCCGATGTGGCCGCCTCTTCCATGAAGGCCAACAGGGAGAAATTGCTCTCGGTCGGTGGGAGCCGTTGCTCGCGCTGGGCCAGTCTGGCCTGCTTCGCGGCGTATTCCGCGGCCAGCAGAGTCAGCTCCGATCGTTCCTTCTGCTTGCGGACGGTTTTTCTCTCCAGCTGGTCCATCTTGGCGAGTAGCGGATCGATCAGCACCAGAAACAGAAGGCAGGCCAAGAGCACCGCTCCCCCGATGCTCACGATCATCCGTTCGCGAGGAGCAAGATGGCGCCATCGCTCTCTGAGGGTCTGCATCATCATGGCTGCGGCACCACATAGGTCAGGCGAAAGATGACTTGGTTGGCCGTCGATCCGACTCTCGTGTCCGATACCGAGACGTCTTGGAACTTACCGCTCCCGGAGAACGCTTGCTTGATTTTCTCCACTGCATCGAACGACGCGGTTTCGCCTTCGAGATGAACGGTCGAGCCGTCGATCGTCAGATCCCGGATGGTCAAGGGAACGCCGGACGGCAGTTGCTTCGCCAGGCTCGACAGGTGGGCCAGCATGTTGGAACGGCTGCCGTCGATGACGGCGAGACCCTTCTCGAGCTGTCCGACGCGATAGCGTGCCACATCGATCTCCTCACCCGACCCAGCTCCTTCGCCGAAGCTGCGGACGAAGTCGGCGTGAAGCGTCTGCTTGACGTCGGTAAAGGCCCGGTCCTTGACGTAGACCCGCACGGAAAGATCGATCAACGCCAACATGCCGAGTACCACGGCGCCCCACAGGGCCAGCCGGCGGTCCTGATGCAACGCCGCAGCTTGTGCGGAGGCGGCTGCCGTCCCGGCATTCAAATCGACGGCAAGGTCGGAGCCGATGGCTTTGGTCTTCCAGCGTGGGCGGACGATCTTGGGATGGATGGCCAGACCGAAGGCGATCGAAAAGGCTCTGGGGCACGACGCGCCGAATCCCTGGCGCGGTCCGACGGGAATCAGCCCGAGCTCCTGGGCGACGTGTCCGCCCAACTCTCGCAGTTTGGACCCTCCGCCTGAGACCCAGCAATGGGAGAGACGCTGACGTCCGTTGCCCTCATAGGCGTGCAGCGTCACACGCAGTTCCTTCAACAGAGGCTCCAGCCAGGCGTTGACGTCGTGAACGGCCATGGTCCGCTTGCGCCGCTCGGCTTCCGCAAAACTGCAGGCGTAACGGGCGGCCAGGGCATGGGTAAGGTGATTGCCGCCCCACAGGAGGGTACGGAGCAGGGTCGGGCGCCCTTCTCGAATGAGGCAGAGCGTTGTCTTTGTCGCTCCGACATCGATGATCGCCAGGTCGCCGGGCACGCGGGCCCCTTCTTCTTGCAGGAACTGGGTGACGGAATAGAGCGCCATGCCGTCCACGCCGATGGCGGAGGGCTTCAAATCCGCCGCGGCCAGGAATTGAAGATGCTCGGCGACCTTCTCTTTCGGTGCTGCCGTCACGAGGACTTCGGCGGTCTTGGGTTTCTGCGGGGCATCCGCCGATTCTCTCGCGGGCAGGACCATGCTCCCCATCGCCACGTCGTCCAGGGCCATGGGGATGAGATTTTCCACCTCGAACGGCACGACCTGCGCCAGTTTTGCGGCGTCGCGGAACGGAAAGGACAGGGTGCGGATGAACAGATCCTGGCAGGGCAGGGCGGTGACAATATCGCCGCTACCGTAGAGGCCGTGCTGCCAGAGAAAGCTTCGTAATTGACCGGCGCGCTTGGCCGGTTCGGCGGTTTCCGGACGACCGAAAGGGAGCGGAAGATGAAAGTATTCGACGGACTCTCGGCCGGTCAGGCGGCGGCGGAATCGCACAGCCTTAAATGCCGTCAGTCCGATATCGAGGCCCACACATTCGGCGACCATCCGAATTCACCGTTACAAAGAGACCAGGCCGATTCCTGGCGCCAGAACCTTTGATATTACACCGACAACCTAGGATTTGCGATAGTTCCGAGCACTTTAAATGTAAGAGAGGTGCCGGGCGGGAGCGGGGGTAGCGCCAGTCCGGCGGATTTTTGAGCCCAGCCGGCTCCGGCTTGGACGGTGACGCTCAACTCCAGCTCGGTCTGATGGATCGGTTGCATCAGGCGGAATCGGCCTTGCCCCGAAATGGTCCCGTCCGGACCCTCTCCGTTGAATTCCTTCACGTCGCATTGGTCGTTGCGGCACATAAGCGTGAGCATGACGCGGTTGAATGTCAGCGAAGGGATTCGGCTCGGCCCCGCCGGGATCTGCTCCAGGGTCAGGTCCGCTGCTTCTGCCTTCCATGTTCCGTCGCCTTTGAACGCGACGGTTCCGTCCGGATTGCCGATCCATGCCTGATCCACATCGGCCCGGAAGAGACCTTTTGTGACGAGCGGTTTAAGGAACAACGACAGATCGATCTGCTGGAGGTGGGCTTTCACGGCCGTCGGTCCTCGAAAGGACCAGGACGAAGCCGTGACGGTTCCCGTGGCCCTGGCCGCACCGGGCTGGCCCGAACCCGGAAAATGCACCAGAGCGTCGAGCGTGTGGCGTCCCGTGAGTTGGGCCCACAGCCCGACCTTCATGGTCATCGATTCAATCGGAAACGAAGCGGCGTTGGGTCTTGAGACCATCACGTCGCGCCAGGCCACGCCGAGCGGGAATTCGACGGACCACTCTGCCGCTCGTACGTCCCATCCGGTGGCCCGCATGATTTCGGTCAGGATACGGGCCTGCAGCGCCTGGAACGGAAAGGTCAGAAACAGGAAGCCGACGAAGCTGAGCACTCCCGCCGCCGTCCAGAGGAGCGGCTCCTTCATGGAGTTTGCCAGGCTGGACCAGGGCAGGCGCAGGGTCATGACGGGGCTCCGACGGACACCCACTGGCGGATGATCCGCGGATCCGGCGCGTCCTGCTCAAGGGTCAGTTCGATCAAGACCGCCGCCGGGACCCCGGACCTGGCCCGCCCGTCCCACTCGTCTGTCCAGATATTGCCGGTCCGGTTGTAGTAACGAACGTTGAACCCTCGCACTCTCTTCGCCAGTTCCATTTGCTCCAGCGATTCGTCGTTGATGCCGAAGATATTGCGCCGGACGATCCGCATCAGGCTGGTTTCGTTCCTGGTATAGACGATGCGGACCATTTCCGTATCGGTTGCGGCGTTCATCGCGCGAAACGGTCCGACCGTCATGAACGCGATCGTATCGGCCGGTTCCCCTCCCTGTTGCCCATTGATGCCGACCCAGGGACTTGCGGGGTGTTGGAGGCTCATGGCCAGTTCGTCGGCCATGACGCGCAGCGTGCTCCGCAGCAACTGCTCCTCCGTGGCCGTGGTGCGGGTCCGATCGATCGCGCTGGCGGTCAGATAGAGCGCGCTGAACACCATCGTGGCGATCACGGCCACCAGGGCGACCGCCAGCAGCACCTCGACCAACGTAAATCCCTGCTCAGAGCGAGGCAGACGAAAAGACATAGGTGCTGACCTCGACCATTTCCTCTGCGGCCCCTTGTGGCCAGATGATTTGAATCTTCACTTCCCGGACGTTCGGCAGCATCGTGGTCATCACAAAGCGCTTCCAGCGGTATTTCTCCGCGCGATGCTGGAAGTCAGCCGGGGATTGAGCCCCAGGAGGGGGATTCTGAAAATCGCCGCCGGTTTCGCCCAGCGGAAAGGCGGTCGCCGCCTCCGCTTCCATCAGCTTTTCCTGTGCGAGCATGGTGGCGGCCGCAATGTCGCCGGCCCGCGAGTACAGGCCCAAATCGAAGTTGCGCAAGCCGAGGAGAATCGGCAGGGCCATCGCCAGGATGGCCAGTGCGATCAGCACTTCCAGCAGGGTGAAACCTCGAGCGTCGTGCATCTTACGACTGCCCACCCGGTGCCACGGGCGCGACGGGCTTGAGTCCGGGAAGGGTCTGTTGAATCTGCAGCAATTGGCGGATGCGCTCCGGAAGCGTCCAGGGTCGCGGAGGCTCGATCCGTTGATCGCTCACGCGGATGGTGGCCGTCACCGGCTCCACCTGGATTCCCAGGAGATTGTTGTTGTCGTCCATCAGGTGCATCACGACCGGATCGATCTTGCCGTTTGGATAGAACAACAGCGCAGTCCGGCCGGCGCTACTCTTCTTCTGGCCGATCTGAATGTCTGTAATATGAATCGATTCGGGCAGGTTGACCGGCGTCTGCCAGGCTTCATTGAGCGGCAGCCGTTCCTCACCATCCTGGAGAATCATCGGCCAGTACTGTCCTCGTTCGAGATCGATGTGTAACCGCACGGGTTTCTGGGCGGCGACGGCCATATCTTGGAAGGTCCGAAGCGCGCTGACCCACTTTCGTCCGTTGGACGCAAGGGTCTCGCCGATCCCGATGCGCGGGATCAGGATAGTCAGCAAACCGGTCAACAGGAAGAGCACGATGATGATTTCAAGAATGGTGAAACCGTCCGTCCCACGGCGGCGCTCCCGGGGCCGGTTCTGGAAGCCTGGCTCGGCTGCGCGGGAAAGATAATGTGTCATGGAGCTGCTCTGGGCCGATCGCGGGAGCCGGCGGTAGCACCTCCGCGATGATCCGATCCCGGATCGGACGGTCAGTCCTTATCGAGGTTCCAGTTGGTGATGTCGGCGTTCACCCCTTCTCCGCCGGCCTCTCCGTCGGTGCCGAGCGACGTGACTTGATAGTCGCCCTTGATCTGGCCGTACTGGCCCTGCTGGACGGGGGCCGGGCTCACATATTTATATGGATTGCCCCAGGGATCTTCCGGGACGTTCGGAATGTACCCGCCCAGTTTCCACTTTTTTGGAATGACGCCGACCGATGGTTTCTCGACCAAGGCTTTCAGGCCCTGTTCCGTCGTGGGATACACGCCGTTGTCCAGCTTGTACAGTTGCAGCGCCCCTTCGAGATTGCGGATCTGCACCTTGGCGGCCGTGCGCTTCGCGTCGTCCGTCCGTCCCATGATGCGCGGGACGACCAGGGCTGCGAGAATGGCGAGGATCGCCACCACGACCATGATCTCGATGAACGTGAACCCGCGGTGCCCCAGCAGCAGGTGGTGGGGATGAGGCCGCCCCGGAGCGACTTCAAAGTCGCAAGCGGTCTGCCGTGCCGTCTGTCGGTCGTTCGTTTCCATCCTGTCGCTCACCACACACCTCCGTTGACGTGATCGTTGTTGCCGTACTCGTCGGGTTTCACCCTACCATTTGACCCATCTCGAAGATCGGAAGCAAGATGGCGACGACGATGAAAAACACGAGGATGCCCATGACGAGGATCATGACCGGCTCCAGCAGCGAGGTGAAACGCGTGATCACTCGGTCGACCTCGCCGTCGTAGATCTGTCCGATTCGCCGCAACATCTCCTCCATTTCGCCGCTCCGCTCGCCGACGGCGATCATGTGGGTGACGAGCGAGGGAAACTCGCCGCTTCGCTTCAGCGGCTCGGCGATGGTTTCTCCCTCCCGGATATTCTGGCGCGCCTCTTCGACGGCGTGTTCGAGCACCCGGTTATTCATGACCCTCCGGGAGACGTCCATGGCCTCGAGCAGTTGGACGCCGCTCGCCAGCATCGTGGCGAGGGTGCTGGACAATCGGGAAATCGACACCATGCGCGCGACGTCGCCGATCAGTGGCAGCCTGAGGATGAGACGGTCGGCCAGAACGCGGCCGGTCTCCGTCCTGACGCTTCGGCGCACGGCCCACATCAGGACGACCGCGCCGCCGACAAGGACGGGCCAGTAATCCGCGCACCAGCGGCTGAGCGTCATCAGGACTACGGTCGGCCAGGGAAGCGCCTGCTTCAAGTTTGCGAAGACGGCCGTGATTTTCGGCACGACGAACGTCATGAGGAAAAACAGGACGGCCACGCCGACAAGCAGCATCAAGGCTGGGTAGAGGATGGCGTTCGTCACCTTGTGCTTGAGCGCGAGCTGCTTCTCCAGGAACTCCGCGAGCCGGAACAGGATCTGATCCAGCGCGCCGCTGGCTTCCCCGGCCCTGACCATGTGAACGTAGATCTGGGAGAACTCTCGCGGATAACGCTCGAGCGCGACGCTGTAGGACTTGCCGCCGCGAATCTCCTCGCGAATGTCGGCCAGGATCGACTTGACCGATTTCTTCTCGGTCTGTTCGAGGAGCACGCCGAGAGCGTCGACGAGGGGCAGCCCCGCAACGAGCAGCGTGGCCAGTTGCCGCGTCATCATGGCGATGTCGCCGGGCCCCAACGCGGACCGGCCGCCCACGGGAGCCGGTCCCGTCGATGCGCGGGAGGCAGTCGGGGCCTGGCCGGCGCTTCCCTGCTCCGACATCTCCGTGGGAAAGACGCCGTCCTTCCTCAGTTTGAGCCGGGCGACCTTGGGGCTTTCGGCGTCGATGATACCGGTCGCCGATCCCCCGTCCTGTTTGTAGCCACGGTATTGATAGACCGGCATTACACCTCCACTTCCTGCTGCGTCATACGCAACACTTCTTCGGTGGTCGTGATCCCTTGAAAGATCCTATCCGCGGCTTCGTCTTTCAGGAGAATCATGCCTTTGGCGAGGGAGGTCTGTCGGATCGCCGCGGCATCCGCCTTGCTGCCGATGAGGCGGCGAATGTCGTCGTCCATCACCAGCAGCTCGTGGATGCCGGTTCGGCCGCGGTAGCCTGTCTGAGAACAGGCTGGACATCCGGCGCCTCGGAAGAACGTCGGCCGTTTCTTTCCCGGGACCACCCCGAGGCGGATCAGTTCTTCGTCGTCCGGTTCATACGACTTCTTGCAGTCCGGGCAGATCTTGCGGATCAACCGCTGGGCGAGCACGGCCACCACGGACGAGGCCACCAGAAACGGCTCGATTCCCATGTCGATCAGGCGCGTCGCGGCGCTGGCCGCGTCGTTGGTGTGCAGTGTGGAAAATACGAGGTGGCCTGTCAACGACGCATGGATCGCGATCTCCGCCGTCTCACGGTCCCGGATTTCTCCAATCATGATGACGTCCGGGTCCTGTCGCAAGATGGACCGGAGTCCGGCGGCGAACGTCAGATTGATCTTCGGATTGACCTGCATCTGCCCGATGCCGACCAGCTGATATTCCACCGGATCCTCGACGGTGATGATGTTCTTGTCCGGCGCGTTGATTTCGCTGAGGGCGGCATAGAGGGTGGTGGTCTTGCCGCTCCCCGTCGGCCCCGTAACGAGGATGATGCCGTGTGTCAGTTGAATGAGTTGTTGAATGGTGCGGAGCCGGTCCTGTGAGAACCCCATTTCGGAGAGATTCAGAAGGCGATTCTCCTTTTCCAGCAACCGCAGCACGACCCGCTCGCCGTGCGAGGTCGGGAGCACCGACACGCGCAGGTCGATGTCCTTGCCGGCCGTGCGGATGGCGAACCGTCCGTCCTGCGGCAGCCGCTTTTCAGCGATGTTCAGTCCGGCCATGATCTTCAGCCGCGCGATAATGCTCGACTGCAGATGTTTCGGAGGCGTCAGAACGGGATACAGCACGCCGTCGATCCGGTAGCGGACGACCAAGCCGCGCTCGAAGGATTCGAAGTGGATGTCGCTTGCTCTCTGTCGCGCCGCCTGAAAAAGAACGGAATTGACCAGGCGGATGATCGGCGCTTCGTCGGTGGCATCCAGGAGATCTTTCGGTTCGTCGAGCGCATGGGCCAGTTGGTCCAGATTCTCGTTGGCGGCGATGTCCTCCATGACCTGCTCGGCGCCGGTCGGACTGGCAATTTCGTCATAGACCCGGTTGAGGCAGCCCATAAGCGCGATGGCAGTGGTCAGCACCGGCTTGACCGGCCGACCCAACAGGAGACGCAGATCGTCGAGGGCGGCGGTTTCCAGTGGGTCCGTGGTCGCGACTAGAATGGCTCCCTCTTCGGCCTTGATCGGAAGCACGCGGTATCGCCGCGCAAAGTGGATCGGAACTTTCTTGATCCAGTCGTGCTCGATCTGGGCGGTGTCGAGATGGGGTAGCCACGGCAGCCCGAATTGCAGCGCGAGCGCTTGGAGCAGCTGGTCCTCCTCGATGGCACGGAGGCGGATCAGCAGTTCCCCGAGCCGGCCGCCCTTGGTTTGCTGGAGGTTCAGCGCTTCCAGGAGCTTCGCCTCCGGGACCCCGAACTTGCCTTCCAAGATGCTCCCCAACAGAGGAGGGCCGTTTGATTCAGAAGAGGTCACAATTCCTCAGTACTGCGGGCCGGATGGTCGATAGGCGCATGTGAACATGAGCAGCAACACAAGCGACGAAGCCCACCGGACGAACATACATAAGGATGCCAGTCCAATGAGGCGTTCCGGCGCATCGGGTAGGTCGGACGGGCGGATCGCCGCCGTCCTGTCAGCGGATGTCGTATAGCAACGTCGCGCGCTGATTGCTGCGCAGGACGTCCAACTTGACCGTACGCTCGTTGCGCAGCTGTTGAAAGAGCGTGAGCATGGTCGAGGGATCGCGGATCTCCACCCCGTTGACCTGTTTTAGCACGTCCCCTTGATGCAGGCCGATTTTCTCATAAAAGCTCGAGGGGGCAATATAGTCCATGCGGAATCCGCTCATGGAGCCGTTGGCCATCACCGGAACCGCCCGTGCCTGCGACAGCAGCTTCGGCAGATCGCCGATCGCCTGGTCGACTTCGCGCCGGTCGAGCGTCTTCTTGATGGGGGCGCCCGGGACTGCCGGTGTCGATGCCGCTTGCGGTCTGGGCATCATCGGCGGCTGGTCTTCGCCCGTGCTGAGCCCGAGAAATTCCTGTTGTCCCCCTTGACGGATCACCACACCGTCGCGACGAATTTCTATGACTTCTCCTGCGTCCGGCACCTGGTCATGCAAACGGAAGAACAATTGTTGCTTGCTGGCGATCATCTCGACGATGGCGGAAACACCTCCATGATCGCCGATCACGACGCCCAGCAGCTTCATCTTCGAGGCCAGGTTGAGCGGCTGTTGGACCACCCCTGCGGTCGCGCCCGGCGTCCCATCCGGGGCCGTCGCAACCGGGTCTGGCGGTAGCGGGAACAGTCCGCTGGTTCGAACCTGGTACGCTAGGGTAGCGGCGGACTGATTCGTCGACGGATCGACGGCGCCGGCGGTGCGAGGGGCAACCACGCCGGCCGGCACCAGCAGGGCTTCGGCGACCACCGCATTGATGGTGTGAGCGACCAGGAAGGCCGCAACCATTATATAGACTCCGATCACAGTCCGGCGCACCGTCATCGTTATGAACTCACTCCGAATCTGTGCGTGAATCTCAACCTCAGCCTGAACCTTCTTGAATTGCTGGCGGTCATTTTCGACATCCTGCTACAATGCGCGGCCATGCCGTTGATCTTGCCCGAAAAATCCCGAGCCGTCGCCGAGGATCTGCGTCGTCTGTTGGGATCGTCCGCCGTCAAAGATGACGCGGCCACCAAGACGGCGTACGCCGTGGACGCCAGCATGTACCGGATGATACCACAGGCCGTTGCGCTGGTGGAAACCGAATCCCATATCCAGTCCGTCATTCGCTATGCTGTACCGCGGGGCATTCCGGTGACCGCGAGGGCGGCGGGGACCAATCTCACCGGCTCCGCCATCGGATCCGGGATCATTCTCGACGTCTCGCGCATGCACCGCATTCTCGAGATCAATCGCGAGGAGCGCTGGGCCAGGGTACAGCCGGGCATTGTCCTGGCGGAACTCAACAAGCAGCTCGCACGCCAGGGGCTGCTCTTCGGTCCCGATCCGTCGAGCGGAGACATGTGCAAGCTCGGCGGGATGCTTGCGAACAATTCAGCCGGTCCTCATACCCTCCGTTACGGGTCGGTCAAGGACAATGTCCGGGCGCTGCGCGTCTGTCTCCAGTCCGGAGACTGGCTTGATGCGCGCGACTATGCGATCGACGATCCGGACCTGTCCGGACTGCTGGCTGCGCATGACGCGGTCGGCGACGCCTGGTCGTTGGTCCGGAGGCATGCCGACCTCCTGGTGCGTACGCGTCCGGACGTCAGCAAGAATAGTTGCGGCTATAACCTCTTCGGGATCGCCGACGGGTTGGCCCGCGGGCGGTTCGATCTGCCGAAGCTCTTCGTCGGGAGCGAAGGGACGTTGGGTGTTTTCGGCGAAGCCACGATCGATCTGGTCGACAAGCCGCGCGCAACCCTCACGGCGCTGATCCATTTCAAACGGTTGGAGGACGTGGGAGACGTGGTGCCGAAGCTGCTTGAACTCGGGCCCAGCGCCTTGGAGGTCATGGATGCCAATACGCTCGATTTGATCGGGCGCTCACGACACGGCATCCCGGCCGATGCAGCCGCGACGTTGTTGGCCGAACTCGACGCGCAGGACGACCAGGCCGATTTGCACGAGCGCGCGGAGCGCATGGCGACCGTGTGCCGCGGCTATCCCCTGGCCTCCGCCATCGCCATCGCCTATGATCAAGAGCGCCGGGACGAGCTCTGGAAGGCGCGCAAGGCTCTCTATCCGACGCTCTACCGGTTTGACCCGCACAAGAAGCCGATCAATTTCGTGGACGATGTCGTGGTGCGCGCGGAACGTATCAGCGAGTTGATCCGCTACCTCGAGGATTTCTTTCACGGCCAGCGCGTTCCGGTGGCGATCTTCGGCCATATCGGCAACGGCAACGCCCATATCGTTCCCCTCCTGGACGTGAACGACGAGGGGGATTTCGAGAAGATGGTGCGGGGCTATCATGAGATCCATCAGACCGTCCTCGACCGGTTTAACGGCTCGATTTGCGGCGAGCACGGTGACGGGCGGGTGAGGGCCGAGTTCGTCCGTGCGATGTTCGGGCCGGAACTCTACGATCTGTTCGTCCGCGTGAAACGGAGCTTCGATCCGGCCGGGGTGCTCAATCCCGGCGTCAAGATCAGCGATCGCCCTTTTACCGACCAGATCGATTACACGAGACTGTCGAAGTCCTGCGCCACCTGCGCCAAGTGCAATGCCGTCTGTCCGGTCTATGATGTGTTCCGCTCCGAGGACATGAGCTCTCGGGGCTGGTTCGAGATCCTGACGGACAAAAATTATTCCTACGACGACTCGAAGCGGGTGGTCGAGGCTTGTCTCAACTGCAAGTCCTGCCGCACCGCCTGTCCGGCCGGGGTGGACGTCTCGCAACTGATCCTCGACCGGCGCGCCGAACGTCCGAACCGGCTGGCCGGACGGCTCTTCGCGTTACACGCCCAACAGGAGAAGTTTGCCCGGTATCTGAGAATCCTGGCCAGGCTGCAGCCGCTGTGGGACCGGCCGATTGTCCGTAGAATTCTGGACGTCGCGACCAGGCCGATCATGCGCCGGCTGGCCGACAAGGCCAGACTCTCGGCCGACGTGGCACTGCCCAAGCTCGCCACTCGGCAGCTGCGCGATCGCCATGCGGATCTTATTCCGAAGCCGGGCGGGGCTCGGTCCACCGTCGCCTACTTTCATGGCTGCGCCGCCAACTATTTCGACGATGGAGTCGGGGACGCCGTCATCGCCGTGCTGCGGCGGCACGGAGTCACCCCGGACCTGCCGGCCCAGCGCTGTTCGGGGACCCCGATCGAGACCTATGGCCATCGCGAGCTCGCCAAGGAAGGCGCGCGGCTGAATCTGCGTTCCTTCGCCGGGTACGACACCGTCGTGACCGGCTGCGCGTCCTGCACGCTGATGCTCAAGGACTACCCCACATGGTTCGCCGGCGAAGCGGAACAGAGCGTAGCCGAGGCCTTGGCTCGTCGCGTGCGGCATATCTCAGAATTCGTGGCACAGTCACCGGTGAAGCCGGCGGCTGCAGCGGCGGACCAGCGCGGGCGGCGGATCGGCTACCACTCGTCTTGTCATCTGCGCGCCGCCGGCGTGACGAAAGAGCCTCGCGCCGTGCTGGCAGCACTGCCGGGCGTTGACTACGTCGAGATGCCCGACGCCGACCGGTGCGCCGGCGGAGCCGGGACGTATCTGGTGAAGGACTTCGAGACGTCCCAACGCATCGTGGAGCGCAAGCAGCGCGCCGTAGAACAGAGCGGGGTGGAGGTGGTGGCGACGAGCTGCCCGGCTTGCATGATTCAGTTGCGGACCGGGTTGCGCGGGACGGCGGAGGTCAAGCACGTGGCTCAGGTCCTTCAGGACGCCTATGAGGCCGCCGATCGTCCGCCGCAGGGGAGTGGGTCATGACGCTGCGGAAGGTGGATTGGATCTTCGTGGCCGCGGCTCTGGCGGTCGTCCTCGGTGTGTCGCTGCTGCCGGCGCCGAGGGACCGCAACCCTCGGATTCCCGGGAATGCCGAACACCAAGCCGTTGCGGTCGAGAAGGATTGTGTGGGGTGCCACCGGGTAGACGGCATCAGGCCGATTTCGGCCCGCCATCCTAAGCGGCAGGACTGCCTGCGTTGTCATGCGCGTGGAGCATAATGCGGCGGTCGCCGCGGGCGAAGTACCCGGTCCTCTTGGCCGGGTCGTGAGGCAAAACGAGAGATGGGGCTACGGAGCCGAGACGAGGTCGAACGACATGGTGAAAGTATTGGTATTCGGGCTGACTCTGCGCGATGCCGTCGGCGAGCATGAAATCGAAGTCGAATGTCCTGGTCCCACCACGGTGAAGAAACTTGTCGAGGCCAACCAGGGCACGCTCGGCGCCTTGGCCCAGTTCATGGCCAACCGGGAGGTGTTGATCACCGTCAACAAGAAGGTGAGCACGGAAGACAGCGCCGTGAAAGACGGCGATGTCGTGAAACTGTCCTATCAATCCAGAGCGTCATACGACGGCACGCGGGACATCCCAACCTGATCCGGTCGCCGTTCCTCTCAATGCCGGGCCGCGTCCATGACGCCATCATTCATGCCGATAGGACCCAGACCCGCCGCAGTGGTCTTTATCCTCGTCACCGTCCTGTTGGACGTCCTCTCATTCGGCATCATCATTCCCGTGCTGCCCGTGCTGGTGGAACGATTTACGTCGGGTGATACGGCCCGCGCGGCGGAAGTCTATGGTTTGATGGGCACAGCCTGGGCGTTCATGCAGTTCGCCTGCTCGCCGATTCAAGGAGCCCTCTCCGACCGGTTTGGGCGGCGTCCGGTGGTGCTGCTGTCAAACGTCGGGCTGGGACTGGACTACATCCTCATGGCCCTTGCGCCCGATATCACGTGGCTCTTCGTCGGGCGGGTCCTGTCGGGCATGGCGTCGTCCAGTTTCAGCACCGCGGGGGCCTACATCGCAGACGTCACGGCGGTCGAGCAGCGGGCCGCTGCCTTTGGCAAGATGGGAGTGGCGTTCGGGTTGGGGTTCGTGCTGGGTCCCGCGGTCGGTGGACTGCTCGGTGCCGTCGATCCGCGGCTGCCGTTTTGGGGCGCGGCTGGGACCAGTTTGATCAACGCCTGCTATGGGTATTTCGTCCTGCCTGAATCACTGCACCCGGAGAAACGCCGTGCCTTTACATGGACGCGGGCGAATCCGGTGGGCGCCCTGGCGCTGCTCCGATCCCATCGTGAACTCTTCGGACTCGCCTTGGCGAATTTTATTATGAACCTCGCGCATGTGGTGCTGCCCAGCGTCACGGTATTGTACTTGGGCTACAAGTTCGGATGGGACAGCGCCGCGGTCGGACTGACCCTCGCGGCCGTCGGAGCCTTCGCCATGATCGTACAAGGCGTTCTCGTGGGGCCCATCACCCGGGCGTATGGGGAGCCGCGGACCGTACGAGCCGGATTATTCTGCGGCGCGCTGGGATTTTCCATCTATGGGCTGGCGCCGCGCGGCTGGGTCTACTGTCTCGGCATCCCGATCATGGCCTTCTGGGGACTGGCCGGTCCGGCCATGCAGTCCTTGATGACCAGGAGGGTCGGTCACACGGAACAGGGGCGGCTGCAAGGGGCCATCGCGAGTTTGATCGGTATTGCCGGTCTGGTCGGGCCAGGCTTGTTCACACAAACGTTCGCATACTTCATCAATCCGGACACCTGGTGGCATCTCCCGGGGGCACCCTTTCTCCTGGCCTCATGTCTGCTGATGCTGGCCATGACGATCGCCTGGGCGGCCACGAATCAGCGCGAAGAATCCGGTGGGCCGCCCGGCGCCTGAGCGTCGATCTGACCGATTCCTTCCGTGTGACGAGTCCCGCGTTCCATGCCGTGCACGAAGATCTGACGGTGGCGATAGATCGACAGGGCGCGTCGTTCGGCGGCCTCCGCTTCCGCCGGTTCTCCCGCTTGGCGGTACAGACCGCCCAGAAGCGCCAGAGCTTTCGCTTCCGTGAGCGGATCACGGAGGGTTTGCGAGAGAAAAATCGTCTGTTTGCTTGATTCGACCGCTTCTTTCACTCGGCCGCTCGCTTCATCCATATAGGCAAGTTTGAGGTGAAGGGAGGCTTCCATCGCCATATCCCGTTCTGTCTGGGCCAACTCAAGGCCTGCTTCATAATAGGATCTGGCTTCCGATTCCCGATCGAGAAGCCACTGGGCGTTGCCCAGCGCGACGGTCGCTGCAAGTTGCTGGGCCGGATCCCGCCTGGCACGCGCATCCTCCAACGCCTGCTGTAACAGCGTCATGCCGGGTTCGGCCGCGCCGTCGGCGACGTCCAACAGTCCCAGTTGAATTCCGGCCTCGTTGTGTCCTTGACGGTCCTTCGCGCGCTCGAAGAGCGTCGTCGCCTGTCGTAAGGAATCGCGCGCAACGTCGATCTGTCCGAGACCGGCGGCAATCCGCCCCATGGCCAGCAAGGCCCTCGCGTGGGCGAGTCGATCGACCGATCGTGCATAGATCGAGACCGCTTCCTGAAGTTGGACATAGGCCTCCTGCATCCTGCCTTGCCGCTCGTGGACCAGGGCGATTTTGACCAGGGAGGCTGCGACGCCGCGCGGCTGCTTGGCCTTCCGGAATTGCGTCAATGCCAGCTGGTAATAGGTCAGAGTTTCTCGGAAGTGGTGCTGGTGGTCGTGGATTTCTCCGATCCGGAGCAGCTCGTCCCCCGTCAATTGGCCGGCGGAGGACACAAGACGAATGAGCGGGGACTGAGCCGGCTCCCATCCGGAAAGTCCGGCCGACAGGAGAAGCCCCAACAGGGGCCAGCTGGCGACATGCATGTAAAAAGCATGCGCTTCAAGGAGTGGAAGGTCAAGCCGCCGCCTCCCGAATGGCAGCCGTCCGGTTCGAAGATGCTGGCGATGCCATGGCCGACGGAGTGCTCTGCGACGCCGTGCCGGCCGCCAGCTTCGCGAATTCGCGCATCAAGATCGTGACGCGCGCCACGTAACGGCGGACGTCATGGTCGCCGCACCGCTGTCTGGACACAAACCGGAATCCACGGGCGACGAATTCACGACCCGCGCCAGCTCCGCAGAGATGAATCACGGCGGCCAGTTCCTGCTTTTTCCGCAGCGACACCGCGGCGAGGCGGCGGGGTCCCAGGATCTGGGCCACGCGACGGTCCAGGAGTGCGGCGGTCAGCTCGATCGCGTGACTCGGCAACACGCGCATGTAGAGATCGTTGAACCAACACGAGCGGAGATCGTGCCAGGGACCCTCTTCGACGACGTGATGGTCGTGGATACAATAACGTTTGGCTTCCTGGAAGGTTCCGTCGGTGATCTGATAGAGACCGACGGCGCTCGACGCCGGTTGATACACACGTAACGGATTCCAGGTCAGATGCCATCGCCAGTACGTGCGGGCCACGGGGTTGCCTCCGCTCTCCAGTTGCGCGAGCGCCGCGAGAAATTCCGGGGTGATGACGACGGTCGAATGTTCGACGAACAGGGACTTGTATTGCCGCCATGTGTCGGCGGGATTCTTGTCCAGTGAGTCGTCCAGCGGAAAAAACAGCTCGCTCGGCTTGTGGATCGCGTGATACGTCCAATTCACCGTGGACCAGATCAAGAGAAGCAGGATTCCGCCCACGATCACGCGAAACGGGAGGGGCGAGGCGGCCAGGGCGGCCCGCATCAACTGGAATTCGTTCCATCGCGCCTGCGCGAAACAGCGAATTCTCGCCAGCCTCCTTCGAAGACCGGGTCTCCGTCCGTGAGCCTTCCTGGCGGAGCGACGGTTTGGTCGGGCGGCCATGGCTCACTATACCCCGAATCGTCGGAGAGGGAATCAACGCCGACGCTTGCCGCGCAGGCGGTGTTTCGCGCGGAACCGGGGGTTGCTATTGCGTTCCCCGACAGTCCAGGATGGGCATGAGAACGAACGAATCCGTTCGAAGGCGATCAATCAGGAGTCGAACACTCACATGGCCTATCAACCGATCGAGCACTACGGCATCATTGGCAACATGCGTACGGCGGCGCTCATCAGCACGAACGGTTCCATCGATTGGCTCTGCATCCCGTCGTTCGATTCTCCCAGCGTGTTTGCCGCCATCTTGGACGACGGGAAGGGCGGGCGGTTCGAAATCACTCCGAAAGACTCGGCCGCGCGGACCAAGCAGTTCTATTGGTCGGAAACCAATGTTCTGGTCACCCGTTTTCTCTCGCCGGACGGCGTCGGGGAAATCGAGGATTTCATGCCGACTGGCTTGCCGCCGGAGTCACCCTGGCACGATCAGTTGGTCCGTCGTGTAAAAGTGACGCGCGGGGCGCTGGCCTTTCGGATGACGTGTCAACCTGCGTTGGACTACGCGCGCGCACCGCACCGAGCAGTCATGGGCGAACATGGCGCCGTCTTCGAAGGAGCGCCCTTGTGCCTCGGCTTGTCCAGCAGTGTGCCCCTTCAGGCGGTCGGCGACGCGGCCGTTTCGACGTTTGTCCTCCAGGAAGGACAGGAAGCGGTCTTCGTGCTGCATCGGCTGCAGGCCGGCGAGGCCTGCCGGCGCGGTCCGTCCGCCGCCGAAACGCAGCAGGTCTTCGATCATACGGTGGACTACTGGCATCGGTGGCTTTCGAAGTGTACGTACACCGGCCGCTGGCGCGAAATGGTCTATCGGTCGGCCTTGACCCTCAAGCTGATGACCTACGAACCCACCGGAGCGATTGTGGCGGCGCCGACCTGCAGCCTCCCCGAAACCCTGGGCGGAGGACGGAATTGGGACTATCGGTACACATGGATTCGCGACGCCGCCTTCACCCTCTACGGATTGCTCCGGATCGGGTTCACCGAGGAGGCCCACGCCTTCATGCGATGGCTGGACGCCAGGACAGGCGAGGTCGAGGCCGACGGGTCGCTCCAGATCGTCTATGGCATCGATGGGCGTCATGATCTCAAGGAAGAAGTGCTGGGGCATCTCGACGGGTATCGAGGCTCGCGGCCGGTCCGGATCGGGAACGGTGCCTATCAGCAGCTGCAACTCGACATCTACGGCGAATTGTTCGATTGCCTCTATCTTTATAATAAGTACGTCATGCCGATCGGGTTTGACGCCTGGTTACGCATTCGGCAGCGCCTCAATTGGTTGTGCGACAATTGGCAGCAGCCCGACGAGGGTATCTGGGAAGTCCGCGGCGGGCGGCGGCATTTCGTCTATTCGAAGCTCATGTGCTGGGTTGCCATGGATCGGGGGCTGCGGCTGGCCGGCAAACGGTCGTTTCCAGCAGATCAAGAACGGTGGATGCAGGTTCGCGACCAGATTTACGAAGAGATCATGTCGAAAGGCTGGAGCCGGAAACGCGAGGCGTTCGTCCAGCACTATGACGGCGAGGCTCTCGATGCGTCGAATCTCATCATGCCGCTGGTGTTCTTCATGGCCCCCAACGACCCCCGCATGCTGAGTACGCTGAAGGCGATCAACCGTTCTCCGAGAGACGGAGGGTTGGTCTCCGACGGTCTCGTGTACCGGTACGACAGCGAGACCGGAACGGACGGCCTCCAAGGGCAGGAAGGGACCTTCACGATGTGCTCGTTTTGGCTCGTCGAAGCGTTGACCAGGGCCGGACGCTTCGATCCCTCGAAACTGGCGGAGGCCCGGCAGCTGTTCGAGCGGATGCTGGGGCATGCCAACCATGTCGGTCTGTATGCCGAAGAAATCGGCGACAGCGGAGAGGCGCTCGGTAACTTTCCACAGGCTTTCACGCACATCGCGTTGATCAGCGCCGCGTTCAATCTGGACCGGGCCTTGGACGGCGGTCGCCACGGTTGAGGCGCAGGAGGGGAGGCCCGCAAGCATCGCGATGCCTGTCGAAAAAGAGGTGACGAGTCCCAACGCATCCGCGCCAGCGTCGATCACGGGCAAGGTCATCCTGGCGGCGCTCTTCTTGGGCGCGATTGGCGCTTTCTACTTGTTCGATCTGAAAATCTATTTCTCGCTGGACCTGCTCAAAGCCAATAGGGAGCGGTTGCTTGCGTTCACGGAGAAGCACTATGTCACGGCCGTGCTGTTGTTCATCCTGACCTACATCGCGCAGACGGCATTTTCGCTGCCCGGCGCGACGCTCATGACGCTCACCGGAGGCTTTCTCTTCGACAGTGTGCCGGCTGCGCTCTACGTCAACATCGGGGCCACGACCGGGGCGACACTGGCTTTTCTGTCCGCTCGCTATCTGCTGCGCGATTGGGTCGAGCAGCAGTTCGGGCATCGGCTTGGAGCGTTCCAGGAAGGATTTGCGCGGAATGCGTTCAACTATCTGCTGACCCTACGGCTGATTCCGCTTTTTCCGTTCTTCCTGGTCAACCTCTTGTCCGGCCTCACGCGGGTCAGCGCAGTGACCTATGTCGCCGCGACGGCCCTTGGCATCATTCCCGGCAGCCTGGTCTACACCTTTGCCGGGCGGCAGTTGGGTACCATCAATTCGCTCGGCGAGCTGGCGTCTCCGCGGTTGCTGCTGGCTTTCACCGCGCTGGGGCTTCTCTTCCTGATGCCGATTGCCTATAAGCGATTGATTCAGACGCCGCCAGGCCGGAGGCGGGATACGTGAAGATGTCCATGACGGTCAAGGTCGCGATCGGTGCGGTGGTACTTGCAGGTCTCGTCTACCTCTATTATACGGAGGTGAAGCCGACCGTCATCTTTGGATTGCGGTCGGACTACGCGCATGCCATCCCATACCAGGCGATTCCGGAAGGACTGACCAGTCTCAAGGCCGAGTCCTGTGGGACCTGCCATACCGAGATCTACAATGAATGGAAAACCAGCATCCATTCGTATGCCTATCGTGATCCCTTCTTTCAGGCCTATTGGACGAAGGACAAACACGTGTGGGTCTGTCTCAATTGCCACGCACCGCTGGAAAATCAGCAGCCGACCTTGATCAAGGAGATTCCGCGCCAGCGGGTCGAAAAAGCGGTTCAGGAGCAGAACCGGAGCTACGACCCGGAGTATCAGCAGGAAGGGGTGACGTGCGCCGCCTGCCACGTCCGGGACGGGGTGATTGTAGGTCCTTACGAAGACTCCGCGGCACCGCATCCGACCAAGTTTGATCCGAACTTCAGGACGCCGCAGCTCTGTTATCGCTGTCACAACGTGCAGTCCGGTCCGGCGCAGTTTTACAACGTCGGACCCTGCGGGACTTATGCGGAGTACGAGGGCAGGTATTTCATGAAAGAGCGGGGTTTCATCTGTCAAAGTTGCCACATGCCCGAGATCATCAGGCCGATGGCGGTCGACAGTCCTCTCAGGCACGGACGCCAGCATCTCTGGCGCGGTGGGCACGATCCTGCAATGGTCAAAAGCGCCGTGGCTGTTCAGGTCACGGCTGAACCGCCGCAACCCAAACCGGGAGAAGACGTGCAGGTCACGCTGACGTTGGTCAACGCCGGGGCCGGCCATAAGCTCCCGACCGGCGACCCGGACCGGCACTTCACCGTCGAGTTCACCGTCACGGATCTGCAGGGCAAAGTGGTCAAGGAACAGCGGGAGACGATGGGGCGCTGGATTATGTGGCAACCGGCGATCGTGGAGCTCTATGACAATCGTCTCCTGCCGCTGGCCAGCCGTGAGTACTCGTTTGCGTACCGGGTGCCGAAGACGCCGGCCGGATTCACGCTGAAAGCGACGGTGCGCTACCACATTCAAAGCGAGCGGCAGCACCGCATGCTCGTCGACGAGTTCGGACTTACGGCCGACGATCCGTACCACTTCACAGTTTACGAGCGGGAGGTTCCGCTCGCCGGCGATCTTGCCGCGTTCTTCGACGATCCGGCCACGGCGCATCCGCAACCGACCTGTGCTGCGACGGGCCGGGGATAGAGTCCCCGTCACGTCCATTCGACGTCTGCCTGTCTGTATCAGGATCGAGAGTGGTCGGTTGGACGGTCAGGAGGTCTGGATCCGTCCGCTGGGCCGCCGCTCCTCAAAGGCGACGGCTGCCGCTTCGATGGCTTTACGGAATTCCAGAGGTGCATGGATACCTGCGAAGGTTTCTCTCGTGGATCCGGTGCCGGTGACGTAGATCGTGCCGAAATTGAAAAGCCGACCCCAGAGGGTTTGCTCGACTCCGATATTTTCGACTTTGGTGAGGAGCGTTTCCAGAGTATGCCGTCCGACGATGCCGGTCTTGATCAAGACGCGCTTATCGCTGACGGCAAATTCAGAACAACGCCAGGTCAAATAGGCCGACAGCACCGCGCTTGCAGGGACTATGAGGATGACCAGCGACCAATAGGGGTCGAATCCTTGGCTGATTGCGAATCCAACGAAAGCGAAGCCGAGGATGGTCAGCAGAGAAGGACCAACGAAGAGTTTCCAATGCAAGTGCGCGCGGTAGTGAACTTGTTCGCCTGGCAGGAGATTATCGTCAATGTACCCCACCCGCTCTTCTTAGCAGAGCCGTCCTATGATTGCTACTGCCGGCTCGGAGCGCTGTCAGGGATCGATCGGCGGCACATGCATGAGCTAGCGGTGCCCTCCACCGCGGCCGCCACCACCGAGCCGTCCGAAGGCGCGCCCTCCCTGCTGGAAGTGATGAGGGATCGTATAAGGAGCACGGAGCACCGGGGGATGGGGTTGTGCGGTATGCGGCGGGTGAACCTGCTGCAGCGTGGGAGGCAACGGGGACGGCAACGGCGGCAAAGGAGTAAGCGACGGTCCTCGACGCATTTGAGCGTTGGTCACGGCATTGGAAGAGGCGGGAGGGAGAGCCTGTGTCGGGATCGGAGGCCGCATGGCGTTCGTGCCGGCCGCTGCTGAGGGCAGGGATGGAGAGGGTGGTGCGGGAGAGGGCGGCACGAGCAATGAGCCGGAAGACGAAGCCGGCGGAGGCACGCCGAGCGGCGCGGAGGCCGAGCCGACCGATTGTGCCGAAATCACTTGCTGCACCGTGGGCAGGTGACGATTGTTCGGCTGGAGCCGTTGAGCCTGCACCAGAAGTCCACGAACCTGCCGCAGGCCGATCGACCGGGACGGGTAGATTCCCGGCGTCACGTAGACCCAATCGGTCCAGGCCTGCGACACGAGGGCGTTGGCCTGGAGTTGGTTGAGTAGTTCCTCCCGCTGGCGGCTCGCGGCCTGTACTTCCTCGGGCGAGACGGCTGCGGCCAGAGTCTGGTTTGCGATATCCAGTTGCCGGCGCAGCTGATCCGTTTCCGATCGCAGCGCCACGAGTTCGGTCTTGGCGCTCTCGTTTTCCCGAAGAGCCATGATGGCTTGCGCGACTTCAGCGGGGTCGACCTGGGCGGTCAAATCGGCTCGGATGACGATGGCGTCCCCATCGAGGAGGGTGCTGATCTGTTGATCGACAACCATGACGATCCCGGCCGTGTAGGTGCGGATCTCGTCTCTGGTGAGTTCCATCCCCGTCACCTCGGTGATGCTTTCCAGATACGTGGCCACCTGTTCAAGCGCCTGTCGTTTGGCCGCCTCGACGGCCAGGCGGGTTGCATCACTTTTTGTGTCGTGATCTCCCATCCGGTATTCGCCGCTGGCCGTCACCACGCGTACATGTTCGGAGGGCGGCCGTTGCGCAGCCGGCACGACGGGCGGATTCGAGACGGGGCCGAGATCGAGCTGGGTGACCCGGCTCTGGAACTTCTCGGGAATCGAGCTCAGCTCGGTCGTGAAGTTCTGCGTGCCGGAGTCGTCGGTATAGGTGTAGATCGTCGTTGCAGCGGAAACCGGAGCATGGACGGCAGCAAGAGCCGCGATGATGGGACAGAGCCAGAACCGCAATCCGAGCCGGCCACTCCAGGCGAACATCCTGCTCCTCTCATGCCATCCTGATCAGCTTAACACGAGGCGCAGGTTCGGTTCTTCCAAGACGGCACGCACCTGAGAGCATCCATGCCGACGAAGCGTCCATGACCGGACGTTCTCCATCGAGTTGACAGCCGCATCGGCGCGTCGTAGCCTTGCGACCCGTACCATCACCGTACTGTCGACAAGCCGGGGCACGCGATCATGGTCCTCTCCGTTTCGAGAGTCCGGTTGTCCGCTCCATCCGGTGGCGCGTATGGATTGACCGCGACGGGGATGATGGCCTGGGCGCTGCTGGTCATTCTGGTCACTGCGCCGGCCTGGGCGGAAGGGAACTTTGCCCCATCGTCCGTCAAGAAGGGTGTCCTCCTGGTGGCCAGCCCGACCCTGGACGATCCGAACTTTCGTGAGACGGTCGTGCTCATCATCGAGCATGGTGAAGAGGGAACGCTCGGGGTCATTGTGAATCGTCCGACCGGCGTCCTGCTCTCTGAGGCCCTTCCGGACATCGCGGCGCTCAAGGGAACGACCTATCGGCTGTTCGCCGGAGGACCGGTGCAGCCGGCTCAGTTGCTCGTGCTGTTTCGTCTGAAGGAGCCTTTGGCTGATGCACGATCGGTGTTCGACGGGGTGTATGTGGGGGGTACGCCGAGGACGTTGGAACGGGTCATCAAGGAGCCCAAACCGACCGAGACATTCAGGGCCTTTGCCGGGTCTGCCGGATGGGCCCCGGGGCAATTGGCTTACGAGATGCATCAAGGAGCGTGGGCGACACTGCCCCCTGATTCCGCCGGTATCTTCGACCGGGATCCCTCCACCTTTTGGCGAGACTGTATCAGCCGGCTTCAGGCGCCCAGGGCGATCGCCTACTGAGTGGCCCTAGCAGGATGTTGAAAAAGTCCTCCCGCTTCGTTCTCACGTTACTCAGAGGCTCAACGTACGGTTCGGGAAAATGACTATTCCCAGTGACGCTCGTTCTTCCTCGCGCCGTACGCCTCGCGGTGACCCGTTGCCTGCGTAACGGCGCGTCTTGACGCGCCGCGGTTGGGCATGTGAGAACCGGGTCCGTTTTGAACATTCTGTGGGCGATACTGATTCGGTCCGTGACCTCCAAGCGACTGCCCGTCCCGGGGGTGTCACAGTAGCTTTTCAGCAACCTGCTAGCTGAATCGCGTCGTAAGCACCTGCAGCGTGCGGTTCAACCGCGTTTGATAAGTCGTGGAGACCGCCTGGAATTCGACGCCGATTTGACGCGCTTTACACCACCGGACAACGGCTTGTTCGATCAGGATCAGCGTGCTGCCCTCCGAGAAACACAGGAGCAAGTTCACCTTCATGCCCGCCGAGAGCTGCAAAGGGCTTTCGAGACGGCAGCCCGCTCGGGAGAGGTCCAACGATTTGGTGATGAGATGCGGATAGTTCTGATAGGAAACCGTCCCTGTAAATGTCACGGGAAACCGAGGTTCTAGTCTCAAGTTGGTACACGTATCCTTTCCGCAGCGGCTGCCGCATATGTATGATGGAAATACTGGCACACTACCGTGCAATGCAGAGCTGATGCCACCGGTTTTGGATGCGCGAAGTGTAAATTTCCTCGTGATTTCTTGGATTGTCGTCTCGGCAGCGCGAAGGACCGGGTCATTCTCGCCACAGGGGTGAAGGGAATTGAGAACGGTTGCAGCCTTCATCGCGGATCCGTAAGATGCTCTTATGAATCCGAACCAAACCTCACGCATCAAAACCAACGCTCCCGCTCCTTATGAATTGACGGCCGTCCATCAGGATACGCACGACACAAAGACGTTCTGCTTCGCTCTGCCGGACGAGGCCACGCTGGATCTCCTCCCGGGTGACCATCTCTACGTGCATGCGACGATCAACGGCAAAGCCGTGAAGCGCCCCTATACGCCGTCGTCCACGCCGGGCACCACGGGATATTTCGATTTAACGGTGAAGCGATACGAGGCCGGCACGGTCTCAAGGTACCTCCATGACCGGAAGGTTGGGGACAGGGTGCTCATGAGCGGGCCCTATTCCGGAGGTCACTGGGTGGACGGGATGGCGACCCAGGTCGGATTCGTGGCCGGTGGCACCGGCATCACGCCGATGATTTCGATCATTCGTTGGATTCTTGCGAAGAGCCTGACGGTGGAATTGTCTCTGGTCTACGCCAATAAAACCGAGGCCGACATCATCTTTCGGGACGAGTGGGACGAGAATGCGCGTGAACACGCGAGTTTTCGCTGCTATCACGTGCTGGAGCAGCCGCCTTCGGGGTGGTCGCAGGGGGTCGGCCGTATCACCGAGGAGATACTTCGAAAGCAATTGCCGGCGCCGGGGCCAGGCACGGTTGTGTTTCTTTGCGGTCCTCCCGTGATGGTCGATGCCTTGGAAGTCACGTTGAAAACGATCGGTCACGCCGAACAAGCCATCATTCTTCCCTGACGTGCTCCGATAGTCTCCCTCGCGGACCGTCCGCAGAGGATTTCTTGACGCCCGGCGATCCCGGGCGTAGGGTTTTCATCGTGATCAAGCCAAGGAGTCTCTACGGCGTCGCCCTGGATGGATGATCCACATCTACCCCTTCGAGCGATTCCCGCCAAGATCTGGACCCCCTGACGGCCTAGGCGCTGCGCTTGCGGCCCGCGTCAATGAGTGCCGCCGGGATGCCGGTTCGCCCTGGTGCATCCCGGAGACATCGGTCCCTCGCCCGAAACCCTCAAGATGGATTGTCGACGTCCAAGACCGTCAGTGTGACGATGAGCGGCTTCCCCGCCAGCGGGTGATTGAAATCCACGACGGCCGTCGTCTCCGACATCTGGGTCACAGTGGCCTGGTGTCCCGACTGATCTTCCAGGATGTCGCCGGGTTTTGTTCCCTTCGGCAGTTCGCTGGTTGAAACGATGGTTTTCTTCCTGGGATCGTATGGCCCAAACCCCTGATCGGGAGTCAGATCGATCTGCGCTTTGTCGCCCCGCCTCATGCCCGCCATCGCGCGTTCCAACGCCGGCAGCATTTGGTGCTTCCCTTGGACAAATTGACTCAGGTCCCGGACTTCAAATTGCTCGTCGCCCGGTACAGTGATTTGATAGAGCAGTGTGACCGTCGATCCCTCCCTGATGGGCATGGACTCGCCGGCGGCGGCCTGAGGCAACCCGGTCAGACTGATCATGACCGCCGATATGGTTGATACGATCAGATAGCGAAATGTGTTCATGGTGTCCTCCTCGGTTCATACAGCGCGCTGGTAGACCGCCGTCTCACGATTCACACCGCAAGGTGTTTGCCAGCGAGGAGAATGACAAAAATGCCAGAGATGATATGGAGTTAGCCCAAGTGTCTTACGGCTGACTCAACCGTTGGAGAAGCACAGGAAGGCGACGTTCTGCGCGACAACCGGCAAAAGCTGCCTGTTTGTGCTCTGTTGTGTGACACGACAATCTGTTCGACCACGAACAGGATGCGCAAGCGATGCTGGGAGGATCCCTCGCTCCTGTCTATTGCCGCTGGCTTGTTTTCAGACCGGCTGGTCTACGGCGGCCGGTATGGATTGTATCGAATGGATCACATGGTGCTCGTGGAGGGGGGGCAGGGATACTCATGGTCGATGGCGGCTTCGAAGCGCCGGAGGGTCCGGTCCAAACGCTCGCGGTGAGGAGAGGAGAGAGATTGAAATTCAAGGCCCATATCGCGAACGCCGCACCACCGGACGACCGCTTGTTCGATGAGGATCGGCGACTCGCCTTCCGGGAGGGAGAGCAGGAGATTGACTTTCATCCCGGCGTAGGCTTCAAGAGGACTTTCGACTCGGCAGCCGTTCCGCGACAGATCGAAGGACTTCGTAATCTGGTGCAGGCGGTTCTGATATCCCAGCGTCCCGAAGAAGGATACCTGGAAGCGGGGCTGCTGTCGGATGACCATATGATGCCTCTCTGTTGATCGACGATGGACGTACAACGACTCCATTCAGTCGAGCATGCAGAGCCGATGCCCGAAGCGGTGCTTAATCTCCATTGATTTTTCTACGATTGCGCCTTACCGAACCAAGTTGTTCCGTCCATTCGTGGCCACCGGTGAAGGCCATCGAGAACGGCGGCTCAGACGATGCGATGTGCAGGCGGGCGTATTGCTCACGGCAACATCCACCGTAGCGATATTGTCCGACCGATGTTCCCGCTCGTTGTTGACACAGGATGCGGTACGAAGTAGCCTGCCCGCTCATCTGGTCGGTCGATCTTGCAGGAACTCCCGTGCAGGTTTGCGACGGCTTTCGAGTCAAGCCCAGCAACCTGTGACCGTGGGTCCGGCGAAGATCCGCGCCGACAAACCGTGAGGGCTCCCCCTCGGAGCCACGGTGACTGTCAACCTTCAGACACATGAGGACTTCATATGATGATGACTGTTGCATCAGCCGCAGACCGCCCGGCGGCTGGGACGATGATCTGGGTGCTTGTAGCCCTGGTTTTGGCGGCGCCGACGACCGTACTGGCAGGAGATCCCACATCGATGCTCATCCAGCAAAGCCTGCCGGATATTCAGGGGAAGGTCGCCACGGTGTTGACCGTGCAGTACGCGCCAGGAACGGCATCCGATGCGCACCAACATCCCGGTTCGGTGTTCGGGTATGTCTTGGAAGGGGCGATGGTCAGTCAATTGGAGGGAGAGAAGCCGGTGACCTACAGCGCCGGGCAGAGCTGGTATGAGCCTCCGGGGCAGCCGCACGTTGTGCTGAGGAATGCCAGCCGGGAAGTGCCGGCTAAGATTCTCCTCTTCATTCTCGCGCAGGAAGGTGAGGCGCTCAAGTCGCCGGTGACGCTGTCCGACAGCGGGAAGTAAGGCCTCTCGGATTTCCCGTGCTCTGCGGACATGTCACGCAGGGCGCCGGGGGAATCACGCCCGCAGCTCCAGATTCCTCTCTGGTCCTGATCGGTCCCGCTGAGCTTTGTGACCAACCGCCGGCCTGTCAAGTTCTGTCGGAGACCTGTCGAAGGAGTCTCCCGTACGTCATCGACCTTGCAGGGCTGAGCGGACGAGACTGAAGAACCCCGAGCCATGGAAACCGGCCTTCATTGGATTGAGCAGTACGGATACGGCGGCCTGTTCGTCCTGCTGATGCTGGGCGTACTGGGGCTTCCGGTGTCGGATGAGACGCTTTTGGTGTTTGCGGGCTATCTGAGCGCGAAGGGCACCCTGAGAATTGAGGCTGCCTTCGTCGCTGCGTTTCTAGGAAGTGTGACTGGCATCAGCCTCAGCTATGCAATCGGGCGGCTCATCGGCCTCCCGGCTCTCGAAAAGTTCGGCCATGTGGTCCATATGAGACCGGAGCATCTGGCCTCGTCACGCCTATGGGTCGAACGCTGGGGAAAGTACTCCCTCCTCGTGGCCTACTTCATTCCCGGCGTCCGCCATCTGGCCGCGCTCCTGCTGGGCGCCTCGATGCTCCCGGCGGCAGTGTTCGCGAGGTTCGCCTACGCAGGGGCATTGGCCTGGTCCGCCAGTTTTATCGGCCTCGGGTACGTCGCCGGAGATGAGTGGACCAGATTGTCTCCGCTGATTCATCGAACGCTGACGATTGTTATCCTCCTGGTGCTGCTCGCGCTGTCGATCGCGTTATCGGCATATCTGATTCGACGGGCCAAGCCATTGCCGGCCGCTCAGCAGCCCGTGCAGGGAAAATAGAGGGTGGCGCCGGAATCCGATTCACCACGAGGGGGAACGGTCATGAAACGATTCGGAGTACTGGCATCGGCTTCTCTTCTGATGATGAGTGGTTCCGTCGGCTATGCGGACAGCCTGTGCCTGCAGTGCCTCGACGCTGCCAAGCAGGAATTGAAGAAGTGCATGGAAGCCGCCATCAGTGCGCAGGACAAGGCTTCGTGCCACGAGAAACATGACGCCAAGTCGAAGTCCTGCGAAGAGGGCGAGTGCAGGCTGGAGCAAGCGGCGAAACCAGGCTCGAAGGACAAGCCCGTCTCCGAACCGCTCCCGGATCGAAAATAGTCAGGGAATTCCTGCGACCGGTACCAAAGCCTGGTAGTGAGCCCGGTCTTGTGTGCGGCGGGGGCGGCCGGAGTCGTCCGGTCAAGCGCCGGTGTACCGATGGAGCTCTCGAACGAAGTGTTGCGTTGCGGTCATGAGGCCGAGAGGGTCCTTTTGAATGCGGCTGCCGAGGATGAACACGACGTCCCGGCCGTAGAAGGACACGAACTCCGGGATATCCGAGGCGCCGATACGTCCCGCTGCCGTCGGCGCTATGGGACGAATGTGCCTCCAGGCGGCCCGGCACGTCCGCGCCAACGCCGCACAGTCATCTTTCATCATCGCGTAGCCGGTACGATAGCCGGGATAGATGGACAGATCGGCGCCTGCGAGACGGGGAAGTTGGCCATAGAGAGCTGCCGGAGCGATTCCCTGATCCGGATGTATCGCGTAGCTACCCAGCAGCGCGGGATGGCTTGCGATCGGCAGGGCCAGCGACTCATCTTCTGCCAAGGAACGGAGCGCATCGAATCCGGTCAGCCCCGGCGCCACGAGCAGCCCGCCTGCTCCCCGTTTCTTGGCCAGCGAAGCGCGCGCCTTCATGACGTCGAGGGGGCCGCTAATGTGGGCCAGATAAGGGCAGGGTCTGCCGCGTTGCGCTGCAGCGGTGAGCGCGGCGTCGGCGCATCGTGCGATGCGCTCGTTGAACGGACAGAACGACTGATCGACGAGGCCCTGGTCGTCTTTGATCAAGTCCACGCCCCCCAGCACGAACTCCGTGGCCAGGTCGGCCAGTTCCTGCGGGGAGCGGCCGAGCGGTTTCAGCACGGCGCAGACGAGTGGACGGTCTCGTATCCCTGTGAGATCCCTGAGACCTTCCAGGCCGAATCGTGGGCCGCGCCATTGTGACAGGACGGAGTCAGGAAGCTCCCACGATACGAGCCGGACGCCGGGGCGCAGGCTACTGGTGCCGAACAATAGGTTTAGGAGATCGGCGAGGTGGCGGCCGATCAGATCGACGGTATAGCTGATCCGGGCTTCGTAGCCGCCGGGCGATCGAGTCCGGAACTCTTCAACCCGGCCTACGATGCGCCGACGCAGTGCAGGTGTCACGATCTCGTCGCTGGCCTCGACAGTCTGGTCCAGGCAGATCAACTCGGCCGTCTTCAGAGCCTCGGTCTCTGAGCCACCGATGTGATATAGGGCCGTGATGCGGGCGTCAGGAGACGGAGGCTCGGATTCGACAGAGGACCGTACAGGCATAAGACCGTGCTCGAGCGTGAAGTCAGAGTACCGACATGCCCTTCACCCCGGCGTGACCGCGGCGCAGGCGGGGCGTTGCGACCTGACGGCGCCCACCGGTCGCAGGCCGACGACGTCGGTATGCCTGCTCGGCTCGATTGAGCGAAGGAGACGTCGGGGAAATCAGCTTGGGCTGAATCGAGCCTTTGCCTCGGTAACCCGCGCACAGGCCAGACGAACCTGATGCGCGAGGAATGAATCGCTTTTCATTTGCCGACCGATAGCTTCGGCGTAGGACAAGACCATCTCATCTTCTGGCAGTAGATTGTTTCCGATACACAACATATCCAATCCAGCCCGCAATCCCATGCTGCAGGCCAGTCCGGTCTGATATTTCTGTTGAAGCCCCTGCATTTGGAGATCACCCTTCGTGTCCTTCAGACGGCGGACCCGGCCGCCTTCCTGATCGACGAACAGCAGCGGCCGGGATGGCAGAGTCGAGATTTCCGCGCAGAGCTCCCGGACTTGCTCGGGACTGTGAATGTTATTGTCGTAGGTCTTGGTCTGGCAGTTGAAATCAAATAGGATGACCCCTCCCAGCCCGTAGATCCCGGCAACCTGCTCCAGCCAGGGCGGAATTGCGGTGCCTCGGAAACCGAGGAGGAAGCAGCAACCGATCCCAGGTTGCTCATGCCGGGACGAAGGCGACGGCTGCGTCATCAGTAGGTGGCGCCGCCGAGGTCCGGTTCTGGAGCCATCTGCCCCTCGGAAAATTTCAAGGCGGACGGGCGGTGCTCGAAGAAGATAATGCCGCGGTCTTTCATACTTTCATACGTGAGAACGATCTCGCTGTCGTCTCCCTGCCAGTTGAATTGTTGGACCGGGCCTTTCGAAATCTGGCCGGGCGTCCGATCCAACGGTCCATAGCGGGATTGAAGGTACAACACGATTTGCTCGTGCGTCTGATGCCCGTGATATCGAATGATGACTCGCGCGAACTGTCCGTCGAAGGTCACAAAGCGCATCGAGTCGACTTTCGCAGATCCGAGATCCGGCGGCCCCTGCTTCAGTTCATAGCCCTTGATGCGTGCGCCGTTTTCGACGAGCAGAAACTCCTGCGTTTCGGAAAAGGCCGCTCCCCATGGAATACCTTCGAAGCCTTTCGGATCATTGGCCATCGGAACGGGGAGGGCGGGGCGGGGAGACAAGACTGCCCATCCATACAACATCAGGAACGTGAACAGGAGTCGTGCCTTGACCAACGGCCGGTCGAAGCGGACCTTCGATGAGTCTGCTGGGTTCCTCGGCCTATTAGCAAGCGAACGATCCATACATACCTCGGCGAGGAGGGCCGCCGGGAGGCGTCAGCGATGCGCTCCTGGCGGCTCCCCCCTCGTGACGTCGTTGACTATTTCATCTTCTCTTTTGCGGCGTTTGCTTCACCCTTGGCTCGTTCCGTTGTGCCTTTGGCCTTTCCCTTGGCGCGTTCCGCCTCCGCGCTCATCTTGTTGCCTTTGGCATCCTCGACGGCGCCTTTGGTCTGTCCCTTGACCTCTTCGGTCGTCGCCTTGGCTTCGCCTTTCATTTTTTCCATCGTGGCGGAGGTTTCTCCGGCAAGGGCGGAAGAGGCAAATGTGACCCATCCCAAAACAGCTGCAGCGATTCCGAGTCCGGTGTGTCTCATGGCGCGGCCTCCTATAGAGTTAGGGGAAGTGGGTGGATAGGAGCGGTCTCTTCCGCCTCGCGTGCAGAAACCTTCTCTTCAGAGTGGAATGCAAAGTCTAAGACATTGGACTAACCAAATGCAAAACGAATGTTCTTGGACGATAATTTTGACAGTCTGTCTGGCCCATGACCCAATTTGCTGTCCGTCGGGTCGACGAGGCCGTTTCTCATTCCCGCGGAAGCGGGGAGGTGGAGTCACATTTGAAGTGCAACAGATCACGAGTAAACACCTCGGCCGGTGTCTCATAGTCGAGACACTTGCGCGGGGTGTGATTATACGCCCGCACCAGCGCCAGCAAGCGGCGGGTGGAGAGCGTGGCCAAGTCAGTTTTCCGGGGGAGGGCACGGCGCATCCGGCCGATACCGTTTTCGATACCCCCTTTTTGCCACGGGGCATGCGGGTCACAAAAGTAGGTGCGCATGCCGAGCGGGTGCAGCTGATCGTGATACGCGAACTCCGTGCCGTTATCGAACGTGATGGTCCGGCGCAGGGCCGGAGGCAGGGCGGCAAACAGCGCCGTGAGTCGGGCGGCCACCGGCTGGGCCCCCTTCGTGGGTTGCCGGCTGGCCACCAACACGCGCGAGCGGCGTTCCTGCGTCACCAGGACCGCCTGGCCATATTTCGCAAACAGCATCAGATCGGCCTCCCAATGGCCAGGGTCCTGCCGCTGCTGGATCGCCGCCGGTCGCTCGCTAATGGGGACGCGGCTGCGGATGTGGTCCACGGCACTGCCGCCTTTGCGCCCCCGCCACCCGCGTTTGCTTTTGCCCCGCGGCAAATAATGCCGCCAGCGATAGTCTTTCGTCCGGCGGATCTGGCTGGCGATGAAGCGGTAGATCGACTCGGAGCTGATGCGCAGCGCGCAGCCGTCGCGCTTGAGCCGGCCGGCGACTTGAGCGGGCGACCAGCCCTGCCCCAACCAGCGCAGGACGTGGGCCTGCAGCGCCGGTTGCCGGAGCAGACGACTCCCGCGCCAGCGGCGGCTGCGGGTCTGCTCCTGGGCATAGGCAGGCGCATAGCCCACCTGGGCGCCGCGATTGCGCCTCAGTTCCCGCAGAATGGTCGATGGCGCGCGATCCAGAGCTGCTGCAATTTGGCGGATGGTTTGCCCGGCTTCGCGAGCCCGGGCAATCGTACACCGGTCTTCCAAGGAGAGCTGCGCATAGTGTCGTCCCATTGCAACACCTTACCCCACAGGTGTTGCACTTCGTTTGTGAATCTAGGGGATCCAGTCAAGGCCTTCTCCTCAGCCTTGAGTCTTGATCGAGGAGTGAATGCCCGCCTTCCCGGGCATGACGCAACAGGAACTGACCCACTCCCGTCGCGTAGCGCAGAGATTGACAAAGGCATCAGGGGGTCCGTAGTCTCAGAATAGACAGGAGGAGGAGCACTATGCCGATCATACTGACTTTCTTCCTCATGCTGACCGCGGTGATTCCAGTGCAGGCGCAACCCGGTTCCCAAGCGGCTGCGAACGACGTCGTGAAAGGGGATGTGTTGTATTGGGAGGGGGAAGAACTGGTCGTTCGGGAAATGTCCGGGCATGAAGTCCGGATGCGTGTCACCGCGGACACGAAGATTGAAGGTGCGGCGGCACGGCTCAAGACCGGAGACAAGATTGCCGCCCAGCTTACCCCCGACGGACACGCCGCCACCATCACGCTGCAGATTCCCGACGCCGGGACGGCTCCTGCTCCACGTGTGCGGTAGCCCTGCCGCCCGGTTATAGCCCGGTGGCTTCGCGAAGAGCCGAAAAGATGAGAGGTCTGATGAGAGGTCTGATGAGAGGTCTGATGAGAGGTCTGATGAGAGGTCTGGTGAAGGGTCTGGTTGCAATCAACTGCCTCCTCGCTGCATGTGCCTGGGTCGCCCTTCAGCCTGGAATGGCGCAATCCGACACCGCACTCGGTGATGTATCGAAAGGCAGAGTCCTCTTCGACCGCAATTGTGCCGGCTGCCATGGAACAGAAGGGAAGGGAAACGGCTACAAACTGCTCGGACCTGATCCGGCGGATCTCACGTCCAGGCGGACGGCTGCAAAGTCCGACGGCGAGTTACTCAAGACCATTCATGACGGCAAGCCGAACATGCCGGCCTGGAAGAACCTTCTCTCGGAAGAGCAGGCACGGGATGTCCTCGCGTATGTGCGAACCTTGACCAAGTAACGGCAGCCTCTTTCCTCCTTCACGCTACCCGTCCGATGTATGCTTGCCGTCTTGATGTCGGCTCCGACTCACGGTAGATTCCGGCGGCGTTCCGATTGTCCACCCATTTGGAGATGAAGCATGCCTCCCATCGTCGTTCAGAATGGAGCACTGCTGCCGTACATGTCCGATCGATATGATCCAGAGAGTTTGAGACGGCTCAAGCGGTTTCTGGAGCGTGAGGGCGTGTTTACGTTCAGGCCTCTGCGCACGCATCTGTTTCCCGCGGCCGTCGTCGATCGATTCAATCGGCACAGCGGCTATCATCACGTCTGGGTGAGAGACAATGTGCACGTGAGTCACGCGCTGTACGTCCACGGCGATGTACGCGCGGCCGGTCGTTGCCTCTCGGCGCTCATGGGATTCTTTTCGCGACATCGGCGCCGCTTCGAGCGCATCATCGGCGGCGAGTCCACGCCGGCCGACATCATGTCCCGGCCTCATGTGCGGTTCGACGGAGCCACCCTGCGCGAGTCGCGAGAGACCTGGGCTCATGCGCAGAACGACGCGCTCGGCTACTTTCTGTGGATGTACTGCCTGTTGGCCTGCCGGGGTGTGCTCAAACCGACTCTCTCGGAGGTGGAAGTGCTCGGGTTGTTCGCCCGCTACTTCGATGCCATTCGTTATTGGACGGACGAGGACTGCGGTCATTGGGAGGAGGAGCGTAAGATTGAAGCCTCCAGCATCGGCGTCGTGGTCGCCGGATTGGCGAAGCTTCGGGAGTTCCTGTCGACAGGGAAGCACCGGCGCGAGGCGGCGGGGTTGTCGGATGCCGAGCTTCGCGTCCTCGAAGGCTGCGGGCGAGCACAATTGCGGAAGATCTTGCCGCACGAATGTATTCAGAAGGCGCCGGCCAAGAAACGCCGAACCGACGCAGCGCTCTTGTTCCTGGTGTACCCGCTCGACGTCGTCGGACAGGCGATGGGGAAACGGATTCTTACGGATATCGCCGAGCAGCTCGAGGGGGCCTATGGGATCAAACGGTACGTGGGAGACTCCTATTGGGCTGCCGATTATAAGGAAAAGCTGAGCCCGTCCCAACGCACGGTCGATTTCAGTGATACGGTCGGGATGCGCAACAAGCTGCTGTCACCCGGCGAAGAGGCCCAGTGGTGTCTGTTCGACTCCGTCATGTCCGCCGCCTACGGTCGGCGGTTCCAACATACCCGAAGGCAGGCCGATCGGGAGTACCAGACGTACTATTTCAACCGGGCGCTGGGGCAACTGACCGAATCATCGCCGGGCATCCCGGCATTTCGGTGCCCGGAAGCGTACTATCTTTCGCGCGGGCGCTATGTCGCCAACGACCATACCCCGCTGATATGGGCACATGCCAATCTCCTGGTCGCCATGAAACTGATGGAGACCAATCTGGCCGTGTGAGACTCGTTGCGGCTGTTCGTTACTTGGGAGGAAAGTTCGATAGCATGTCGCGAAGGATCTTTCGGATCCGTTCGTCCCGCTCCTGGGAATTCAAATTCGGTTCGACCATACCGGCCGCCGTTCCCCGCCACGCCAGTCTGTTCGATGAGGCATCGATGATGTCGACCAGCAGCGTGCCCGCCATGTAGGACGGAGCCTCCGGCTCGGTCCTCGGCTTCCCGCTCGGATTTCTGGTGTCGACCGAATGGACGAACGGTCGTCCCGCCATGCCGTCCGAAAAATACTGTTGCGACTGATCCGCCGTCCCTTCCTTTACTTGGATGTAGTAGGCGACGAGGAAATCCGGTCGGCCGCCGGTGGAAGCCGTATAGCCTTTCAGGCCGAGTTGCGCGGCGATCGCCGTGCGAAGGCGGATGTCGGTGCTCGAACTGTCCACGCGACGATCGCCGGTCTTCTCCTGTTCGTCCCGCAGCCATTCGTAGGTCCGATAAGAGTTGAAGTTCACGGAGCGGTCATAGTCGTACCCGATCTTGGCGGATGCGCATCCCGACAGCGACCATACAATCAGACAGCAATGAAGAATGTTCTTTCGAGCCACGGCGGATCTCCTCTGGTCATTAGGGTGGGAAGTGTTCGAACATGGCTTTGAGGACGCGGGCGATCCGCTCATCCCGCTCTTTCGCGGTCATCCCTGGGTCGACTTCGGCCGATGCGGTGCCTTGCCAGACCAGCCGCTGTGTGGCTCCGTCTACGATGTCGATCAGGAGCGCTCCGCCCTTGTAGGGCTGAATGTCGCTGACGGTGGTATAGAGGCCGGTCGCCCGGTCGCCGATGTACCGTTGAGTCGAGGCGCCCTTCATCATGTCCGTCACGGCTGCACGGTAGGCCACATAAAAATCCGGCTGTCCGGCGGCCGGGTTCGTATAGCCTTTCCCTCGCAGCTGCCTGTCGACAGCCGCACGGATGCGGGCATCGACCAGATCATTGTCGATCCGTCTGTCTCCTGTCGGACTTCGCGAATCCGGCATCCACTCGTAGGTTCGGTAGCTGGTGAAATCGGCGCTGCGATCGTAGTCATAGCCGACCTTCGGTGACGCGCAAGCGAAGGCCAGCGCCGCCATCATTGCCACGCACAATGCCGAGCGCCAAGGCGCAATCCGATTCCTGCTCACATTGCGCTCATGCCCTTCTAATGTTGGAAGGGTACGATGAGATGTCCAGTGAGATTGATGTCGGAGCATGACCATGGCGTATCTGAACATGCGGATCTACCTGGCGGCAATAGCCATGTGTGTGTCCTCATTCATTGCGCGTTCTATGACGGCGCGAAGCCGGAAGAGGGCCGTCGTCACGACGCGACTCCATAAGGCCTGACGCCGTTGGAATCCTGCAGGCCGGACCCGATCGTTGCCGGGGCGTCGGCGCTTTCACGGCGAAGAAGCCGCCTTAAGATCCGGATACGTTTCCAGTAGACGTTTGACCAGACAGTCTGGATAGTTATCGGGCAGCAGCCAGACGTTGTTGGCCGAGCCGGCCTTCAGACACCGCTGCCTCGCCGGGACCGGATATCGCATCGAAACCGTGACGTCGGATGAAATCCAGTCATTGGCGAACCAATAGCCATGTCCCTTCATGCCATGCAACTCATGGGCGCCCTGCACATCCGTCACATCGATGACCTCGAAGGTCGAGTCGGTCGCAAAGGCATCCAGTTGCTCCTGTGAGAGGTCCTTGACGTTGGGCCTGCCCACTCGGGATGTTCTGGCCAAGAACGCCGAGAAACCCAGCGCCTCGTCCTTCCGTGACACATAGACGATGATCTGGCTTGCCAGCTGCCTGATGACAGGAAACCCGTCGCGGGCGAAGGTTTTCACGTCAAGATCGGATGCCGCGAAAATCACATTGCCGATGCGGAAACGTCTCTGGAGCTCCTCCGGACCGGCGTCCGGATATCGGACTCGCAGGCGTACGAGCGCGTCGGCCAGCAGCGGGGAGCCGCAGCTGTAGGCCACCAGGTTCAGCCGCACCGCCCGCGTGTGCGTCATCAAGACGATCAATCGTTCGATGTCGGGAATGTACTTGAGCGCGCGGGGACAGTCGGTAAGATAGTTCCAGAAATACAGATTCGTCGGCCACTGAAAGGATACCGTTGCAGAATGGCCGAGGTATCTGGCGAACGACGCCATCAGGACCGAAACCTCGTCGAAGGTGACACGGTACCCGTGTACGTACAGCGTCAGGTCCTGGTTTCTGGTCAGCCCCAGATGGTCATCGATGGCGGCCACGAACGCCCGTTCGGATGCGGTCAGTTCCGCGTCCCCCCGCAGAAGTCCGAATTCTCGTACCTGTTGCACGTGCGCCGGGCGTGGGCTGTCGATTCGGTCGGTCAGGTCGGATGCGACTAACTGATTCCAGTCCCAGCCCGGACTGCCGAGGACGACGTCGGCGACTCCCAGCATAACGGCCTCGCTCTCGGTGGCGGAGTAGTGTCCGGGCGATCCGGGTGAAACCGGCTTGCGACTGGTTGCGTAGAAGACCGGTATTTGAGGCGAACGAAGGACCACAGGCACACGGCGTGAGAGGTCGATGCGCGTGTCCTTGAACAGCAGCGGCGTGGGCATCATATGCGGTTCTGCCGGTGTACATCCGGTTGTGACGGCCGCGAGACTCGTTGCCACAAAGGACAGCACCGTGAGCAGGTTGGTGATCCGACCTCCCGCACAGACCCGGCTCATAATCAGTCTCTGTCGGAGAAAGAGCGTGATATCGGAGCGTTGGGCACGGTTGGATGTAGCTCGAATCCGATCCACTGTCAAGGCGACGGCCTCCTCTCGATCTGTCGCAGGCGAATGCGTACAATGTGACGCGGGAGAGGGATTGGATAATGCGCACAGGTCATGACCCAGACGGCAAGGCCGGCAATGTCCGAATGGTTTCTGGAATGTCGGCCCTCTTGGCAAGAGTACGGCTCCCGGCATCGATTCAGGCGATCGTCCTCCTCCTGTTGGCCGGCTGCTCGACGACGTCGCTCGACATGTCGAACCAACCGGTCGAGCCTCCGGGTCCAGGTTGGGGTGTCGTTGTGGGATCGGTGTTGGTGGAAGCGGAGGACGACCCGCCGGATTCCTGGTGGAACCGGACGTTCGGCCGCAATGCGGAGGGGTTCACCTATGAATTCCAGATCGTCAAGGTTGAATTGACCGACCCGAACGGTACGTCCCATCCCTATGCCCAGCAGTATCGGCTGGATGCCAAGCCGAGAGTGGAACGCATGTTTGTCGCCCGGCTTCCGGTCGGGAGCTATCTCATCAAGACGTTCCGGCATGAGGGGCTGTCTGCGATCGGAGGAGACCTCGATGTGAGGTTCTCCGTGGAGGCGGGCCGCACGCAGTATCTGGGCCGGTTGGTCCTCGATGTGCCCCGGCGCGTGAGTTTTGGAGCACCGTACACGTTTCGGATTGTCGATGAGCGGGCCACCGCGATCGCTGCGATCCGGCAGCGACAACCTGCACTGGCAGAAGAGGTCGTGAACCGTCCGATGCAGGTGCGATAGGGGATTGCCGTGTCGCCCGCCGCTGGCGACTGCTCATCGCAAGTGGGTGGCTTCGAACCGCGCCAGCGTCGTCCCTGGTTGTCATAGATCTCGAGATGTTTCCCGATCACCTTCCAGGTTTCGACATTCCGCAGCGCATCCAGGAAAGCCTGTTCTTGCCGCATTCCATCCGCGCAGGCCATTTTCGTGGTGGCCATTTGACTGAAGCGGAGCCTCTGGCCCTCGACGTCATTGCTTCCCATGAGCAGGTAGCACGTGATCCCCGGCTGATCTGTCCTTTCTGAGGAGGGTTTGCCGAGATCGTTATCGATGCCTTCTAAGATTTCATCAGGAGATGAGGTCTTGCTGTTCTACCATTCTATTGATCTCCCGGTGCCGCCGGAGTATGGTGCGGACCGATTCGGCAGAGGCAAGCGGAGGACTCATTCGATTGGCATGGTGCCCCCTTGAGATGACTCCTGATTCGTGGCTGTTCAAGTTGCTGGAATTTTACGGAACCCGTCTGCACCATCGTGGACAATGGAAAGTCCATGCACTGTTGCGCAAGTGGTTGCAGCCCAACCTGGATGTCGATCTCGAAGTGATGCGGGACGGACATCGTTGGCTGCTCAATCCCTCGGATTTCGTGCAGGCGGAATTTTTCTGGCTGGGAGAGCGTGACACTTGGGATGTTCTATTGGCCAAGCGGCTGATTCGCCCCGCCGACGTCCTGTTCGATGTGGGCGCCAATTTCGGACACTATGCGATCACGCTGGCCGATGCCCTGGGTCGTGCGTGTGAGGTCCATGCCTTTGAACCGTTTCCTGCCAATGCCGAGCGGCTGCGGACCAATATTCGTTTGAACGAATTGGAACACGTCATTCACGTTCATCCGATCGGCCTGTCTGATGCCGCCGGGATCGGCAAGATGATGATTCGAGCGGACAATTCCGGCGCCGCCACGTTGGCTGTGACGGACGACGCGCCTGTTGCCGCGCACAACATTGAGCTCATCACGTTGGACGAGTTCTGTGAGCGGAAGGCCATCGCCAAGGTCGATTTCATCAAAGTCGATGTCGAGGGATTCGAGGAGAGAATGATTTTGGGAAGCAGGAGGACGATCCAGCGATCGGCCCCGACGATGCTGATCGAGTTTGATCCGCCGAAACTCGTCCGGGCGGGCTCTTCTGTGGATCGGCTGGCGGCTCTGCTGCGTCAACTCAACTACGGTCTCTGGGTGGCAGATCGGGATCGGTTGGTGCCGCTGAAGGAATTGTCGAGGGGAGGAGATTATATCAACGTCTTCTGCTTGCCGGACTCCCGTCGGTCCTCCACCAGTCAGAACCGACTATTGTGAGCCTATCCGGGAACGATTCGTGCGTTCCCATTCTTCTCCCCTCAGGCGTAAGAATTCCGAGCTCTGTATCTTCGGATAGGTCGTGACCAGGTAATTCAAGCGGTAGTGAGCGCCGGATTCGTACTCCAGCTTGCCCTTATCAAGAGCCTGTGTTGCCGAGATGTAGGCGAAAGGCTCGTACATGAGGAAAAACACGGGGTCTCCGAGCCGGTTGGCCTGATCCCCGAAAACCGCCACGGTCGACTCACGCACCGGGAGGCTCACGCTGGCCGCGCTCCAGCGAACCTTTAAGATATTCGGATCACCCCGCCGCGGATCCAAGGTCTTCTCCGCGTTGCGGTGCACAACCCGGGAATCGAAATCCCGCGACAGTCGAAGGCCGAGCCCGTTGTATGGATCTCCGGTCAGGACGGCGGACTTCACGCGAGCGCCGACGACGAAATCGGAGGACCACTGCACGGCAACTTCTCGATTGTTCTCGTCCACGGTTACGGTGATGGTTCGTCCTTCATGAAGAATGGGTTCTCCTCCGTCGACCGTGCTTCGAGCGGTCGGGGCGAGCCATTCGATCACGTCGACGAAGCTCGCATAGGGTCGTCCCCGCTCATCCACGCCGGTCTGTTGCTTTTCAATCCGGACCGAACGTTGGAAGCCCGTATCCTCTCGTTCCTGCCAGTAATTGATGCCGTTGACCATCACGGCGTACATGATTCCATGGTGATGCAGGTGGTCCGACGGCGCGTCGAGCAGCACGTTGTATCCCGACAGATCGAAGAGCGCCTTGATATACGGTTTGAATTGTCCGGTGGCATGGGCGTAGGTGAGCACCGGGCGGTCTTGATAAGAGATGCTGAGCTGACTGGATTGCGGATCGTTCTCAATGCGGAGCTGATCCCGGGATGTTCCCTCAGCATCGGCCGAACCGGCGAGGGAGAGTGCGGTCAACAGCATCAAGGCCCTGACAGATCGATGAGTCTTCATGGCGCAACAGTACGACAACGATTCTACCGCAAGCGCTTAGGTCGTCGAGCCATGAGGGTAGAGTCAATCGCCAAGTCCCGTCAAGGCCACCGGTCGTGGGTCCGTTTTCTCTTGCGTGATGCCGCGAAGGCGGGCATCCGCTCCTCGATCAAGACTCAAGGCTGAGGAGAGGCCTTGACTGGATTCCCGTTTCCGCGGGACTGACAAACTTCAGTGCTTCTGACGTCAAACTGACCCACTACCAGGCAATACGCGCTTCAATTTGGCCTTCGCGGAGGACTGGAGGCCTCCCATGTCTCTGAGCCGCTGCGCGATCACGGCCTCAGAAGCGTCTGACGCCAGATGCACCCGCTATTCGATGATCAGGGTTCCGGTCATGCCGGGGTGGCCTTTGCGCCGGCAGGAGTACAGGTAGGTTCCCGGGGGCGCCGCGACGAGGAGCCGCACCGACCGCCCCGGCTTCAGGAGACCCGGCATGGCGGCGTCCTGTTTCGCCGTTCCTTCCATGCTTCCGGTTCCATAGGCCAAGATCGGACTGATGAACTCGTGATCCTCGCGTCCGGCGTTATAGAGCGCGAGGGTGAAGGGAGAGCCGGCTTTCACCCGCACGATGTCAGGCACAAACCGGTAATCTTCCGCGGTGACCGAAACGATCTGCACCGGACCGTCGCAGGCGCAGCAGGACAGGAGCACCGCGCCTGTGATCACTTGTAAGAGCCGAGCGCTTGTCATGTCCAGAGATTTCGATGGGTTACGACCGTGGAAGTTCGAATGGAACCGCAGATATGTCAGGCATGGTCGGTCGGCTCGTTGCCCGGCTTCCACTTGATGCTGCAGCCGATGCTGGGTCGTTGAAAGCTCGAGACCGGTTTCTTCGCCAACACCGCCTCGACCGCCGCACGGAGATCGCGGCCGTCGACCTGTCTGCCGTTCGCCGGGCGACTGTCGTCAAGCTGTCCACGATAGACCAGCTTGCGTTCGCCATCGAACAGGTAAAAATCCGGCGTGCAGACAGCCCGGTAGGCCTTAGCCGTCTCTTGATTTTCGTCGAAGCAAAACGGAAATGTGAAGGCCAGCCGCTCGGCCATCTCTTTGAGCCGTGGTGGAGCATCGTCAGGATATCGGCTTGCATCGTTGCTGCTGACGGCCACGATGCCGAGGCCGCGCTCGCGATAATCACGACCGATCCGCGCCAGTTCTCCCTCCACATGTTGGACGTAGGGACAGTGGCGGCAGATGAACATGATCAGCAGAGCGGCGTTCCCTTCAAAGGACTCCAGGGTCCACCACCGTCCGGAAGCCACGTCCCGGAGTCGAAAGGCAGGAGCCAGGGTTCCCAGCGGCAGCATGACAGATTCAACGGCCATTGAATCCTCCCCGAGCGACCATGATCCGATGAAGATGCCCAACTAGGAGAGCCGGGTCAAGAGGTGGCAAAGCAGGAAGGCGGCAGGGTGCCGAGCTTTATTCAGGTCAGGTGAGCGCGCCGGCATGGCGAATGCGGTAGTCCACGGAGAGGCGGCTATGCTGGTCGCCCGTGAGTTCGAGGGTCACCGTGCCGTCGGCGGTGTCCCAGGTGGCATGGTAACGGAGATGGCCGATCATCACGGCGACGCCCCAGTAGTCGGGCAACAGTTGGTACAGGTCGTTGTTCCAGATAACCTGATCATCTGCCGGTGCCCCATAGGTGTCCGTCAGGGTCTGTTTCACCGTCAGATAATAGGCGATGAATTCATTGAGCCGGTTGAGCGGGCGCTGCAGGAGGACGTACTGGCCACGGGCCAACGTATCCAGGTTGAACTCGTAGCCTTCCAGCACCCCGTGATCGCCGATATTGCGGAGATAAACGAGCTTGCTCTGGTCGTCGTCGCGCACGTCACCGGCGATGGAGGTACGAAGTGCGGCCTTGTCCTTGCCCTGATGAGAGCGGACGGTCTGAAGAAAGGTCGCGACCTGCTTGGAGATTTCCGTTTGAAGCTCGGCCTCCGCGATTTCGTCGAAGGGAACGACGAAGACCGGCGGTGGCAACGGTTCCTGGACTTGGGCAAACGACGGCGTGGACCAACAGATGACGGCCACGACCGATCTCAGCAGGCGATGCATGGTCCGCACGATATGATGGAAGGAGCATCACCGTCTATCCCACCAAAGAGGGCGGAAGAACTGACCAAAGAGTTTGGTCAAAGGGCTGGTGCCGGCCGAAGATCGGGCGTCGGCCCACGCCGAATTGCGGATGTGTCGAAGTCTGTCGCAAACGATCAAGACCGATCATTGGCCCGGGCGCTTCGCCTTGGCGGTCGGGGTGGCGAGAAGCGGATTCTCCGGCCAGTGGTGTTTGGGGTAGCGACCCCGCAGGTCCTTGCGGACGTCCCGATAGGTATTGACCCAGAAGCCGGCCAGATCCTTCGTGACCTGGATCGGCCGCTTGGCCGGTGAGAGCAGATGCAAAAGGACAGGCACCTTGCCGTCCGCGACTCTCGGCGTATCTGAGCAGCCGAACATTTCTTGCAGCCGCACTGCCAGCACCGGCCCCTCCGGCTGGTCATAGTCGAGCCGCAGCCTCGATCCGCTGGGGACCGTCAGATGTGTGGGAGCCCGGCGGTCCAATTGATGCTGTTGATCGCGACTGAGTCTGGTCTGCAGTGCCGGAGCAAGATCCATCCGCTTGACTCGCTCCAGGGTGGTGATTCCCACGAGAAATGGCTCGAGCCAGTCGTCGATTGTCCTGAGCAACGTGTCGTCTGACAGATCGGGCCATTGAGCATCCGGGCCGTCGAGGATCTTGAGAAATCGAACTCGGGCCTGCCACTGTCGCAGTTCCGGCGTCCAGGCCAATGTCGACAGCCCGGCCCGGCGAAGGCCGACCGACAGGGCGCCGGCCATCATTGTCGGATCGGGGTTCGACAAGGCTTGTTCCGACAGTGTCAGCGCCTCGAACCGCCGTCGTCTGGCTGCGCGAACACTCCCAGTCCGTTCATCCCAGGCCACGTCTTCGACCTGCTCGATCCGATCGGCAAACAGCGCTTCAATATCGCTCTGCGTAACGGGAGCGGCCAGGTCTATTCTTGCCCACTGGGTGCCTGCGTCGAGATCGGCGATCACGAGATAGGGTTCCGAGGCCAGTGGATCCGGATTGGCGAACAGTGCGCCGCGCCCGTTTGCGAGTAGGTAGCGAGCCTCGCCGTGCGGTTGTCGTTGCGCGATTCGGTCGGGATAAGCGAGCGCGAGCAACAGGCCGGCGGATCCTGGATCGCACGAACCGGGTCGTCCCTTCGCAGCATCCGGCCGTCGGCGTCGATAGAGGTTGGCCGTGTGTTTGACCCGCCGACAGGCTCCGTGATCGACCGTAAGCTCGCCTATCCGGCTGTCGGGACCCCACAACACATCGAGTCTGAGCCGCATGTCCGCCTGGCGCCGGCCGGCCGGCGCACGCACAATGTCGCGCTCGCCGAGCAAGGCGGCGATGTCGCAGGCGAGGTCGGTCAACTCGAGCCCATCAGCCTTGATCAGCATGTGGGCGAGACGGGGATGCATCGCCAATCCGGCCATGCCTCGGCCGTGCGCGGTGATGGACCCTGCCGCGTCCAGAGCATCCAGGTGTCTGAGGAGATCCTTGGCTTGGGCGACAGCCGCGGGAGGGGGGGCGGTCAGCCAGCGTAACTCCGAGGGATCGTGCGCGCCCCATTCTGCCAGTTCCAGGATCAGTGGCGCCAAATCCGCGTCCAGGATCTCGGGCGGCCTGCGTGCCGCCAGCGCCGCTTGTTCCTTCTCAGGCCAGAGGCGATAGCAGAGGCCCGGTTCGAGCCGGCCCGCCCGGCCCCGACGTTGGTCCGCCGAGTCCTGCGTCACCCGCACCGTGTCCAGCCTGGTCAACCCGGTGCGCGGATCGAAGCGAGGGATACGTGATAAACCGGCGTCGATCACCACGCGCACCCCGTCGATCGTCAGACTGGTTTCCGCGATGGAGGTGGCCAACACGACCTTTCTCGTGCCCGGTTGGGACGGGGCGATGGCCTCGTCCTGCACCGCTTGCGGCAGGTCGCCGTGCAGCGGTGCGACGCGAATGCTCGCGTCCAACTGTGTGTTCTGGAGCAGGCGCTCGACCCGTCGGATCTCGGCCATACCGGGAAGAAACACCAGCAGGCTGCCTCGATCCTGCGCCAGCGATCTGTGGATCGTTTGGACGACGGCGGCATCGAGCCGCCCAGCCGGCGGGTGATCGAGGTAGCGGGTTTCCACCGGAAACAGCCGACCCTCACAGACCAGAATCGGCGCACCGCCGAGCAGTTCGCTGATCGGTCCGCACTCCAGCGTGGCCGACATGACCAAGAGCCGGAGGTCCGGACGGAAGAGCCGTTGAGTCTCCAGAGAGAGGGCCAATCCGGCATCGGCCTGCAGGCTCCGCTCGTGAAACTCGTCGAAGATGACGATTCCGTAGTCGGCGAGCGACGGATCTTGTAAGAGCAACCTGGACAAAATGCCTTCGGTGACGACTTCAATGCGAGTCGCCGGTCCGACCTTGGTGTCGAGGCGGGTGCGGTAGCCGACGATACCGCCAACTGGTTGACCCAGCGATGCGGCCATACGATGAGCCGCGGCACGGGCGGCGAGCCGGCGCGGCTCCAACAGCAGCAGCTTCTTGCCGGCGAGCCATGGAGCAGCCAGCAGAGCCGGAGGCACGCCGGTCGTTTTTCCGGCCCCTGGCGAGGCGGTCAACAGCGCATTCGGGTCGGCCATGAGGGCGGCTCGTAGCGCCGGCAGCACATCTTCTATTGGAAGTCGAGTCATGATAGGGTCAAGCCTTCATACAGGCGAGACTGTATCAGAAGCCGTAACGATACAGGAGTGGCATGACTCAATATCACTGGACGACGGCGAAACCGACGAACGCCGGCTGGTATTGGTTTCGGGGGCAGATTCACGAAGCCGATCCGTTCATTGTTCTCGTGGATGAAGCGGGACAGTTTCAATGGCCGGACGGAGGGTATCAAGAAGTGAAGCTGGCCAAAGGCGAATGGGCGGGGCCTATTGAGGAGCCGAGCGAATGATGAGCGGATCCTGCCGCCAATCAGCCCAACCGGCTTCGCACCCCGCCCGGTGTAGGGCCCCGCTGCAGGCGGTTGGGGAACGCTGCGTCGCGGCGCGGCGGGGTTGGGCGGGTGAGAAAGTCGCCCAGATTGGCGTCACCCGCTAAGAAATGGTTCCTCAATCGACGTGAAAGGGAAAAGAGAAGAAAAGCATAGGAGGCATCGCTGATGAGGCGTATGGGAGGGGATCCGATACAACGGCTGATGAGTCTGATGTTCAAGGCGCACCCCTGGCACGGGGTCTCCATCGGAGAGCGTGCGCCGGAGGTGGTGACCGCCTATATTGAAATCGTGCCGACCGACACGGTCAAGTACGAGGTCGACAAGGACAGCGGTTTTTTGAAAGTCGACCGGCCGCAACGATTCTCCAATTTTTGTCCCGTCTATTACGGACTCGTTCCGCAAACGTACTGCGGCGACAAGGTGGCCGGCCTTTTCTCGAAACGCGCGCGACGGAAGGGAATGGTCGGCGACCGTGATCCGCTCGACATCTGCGTGCTGACGGAGAAAACGATCCCCCACAGCGACATTCTATTGACGGCGATTCCCATCGGCGGGTTCAGTCTTGCGGACGGCGGAGAGGCCGACGACAAGATCATCGCCGTCATGAAAGAGGACGCGGCCTACGGGAGCTTTAAGGACATCGGGGACGTGCCGGTGTCGTTGATCGATCGCCTGCAGCACTATTTTCTCACCTATAAGCAGGCTCCCGGCTCCGTGCAGCATAAGGTGGAAATCACCAGTGTCTATGATCGGGACGAAGCGCTGAAAGTCATTCGGGCCAGTCATGCCGACTATCGCATAAAGTTTCCTGAGTTGGAGTCCCTCTGGCCGGCTGGAATGGCCGGTTGACGACGGTTCGCAGCAGCGAACGTCGGATGCGCCGATGCTGCGAAATCGAACGCATGGGCGGAAGTGTCGACACATCCAAGGGTGCGAACCGGAAAGGCCTGATCAGACTCCATGAAGATTGACCATACTCATCCTCCCGCCGCCCATACAGCCACGGGGTTTTCACCGGGTTTCGCCGCGCTCGGCCTCGAAGCGTCGCTACTGGCCTCGCTCGAGACCTTGGGATACGAGGAACCCACGCCGATCCAGCGGGAAGCGATTCCTCCGTTGCTCGCCGGACGTGATCTGCTCGGTCAGGCGGCGACCGGAACGGGCAAGACCGCGGCATTCACGCTGCCGATGCTGCAACGGATCGCGCATGGTGGCGGGCCTCGCCCGGCCGCGCTGGTGCTCGTGCCGACGCGAGAGCTGGCCATGCAGGTAGGCCAGGCGGTGCAACGGTACGGTCGCGAGCTGCGGACGACGGTGTTGCCGGTATACGGAGGTCAAGCCATCGGATCGCAGCTTCACGCGCTCAGGCGCGGCGTCGATCTCGTGGTGGCCACTCCCGGTCGTATGCTGGATCATCTTCGCCGGCAGCCGCAATTGCTGGCGCATGTTCGAATCGTCGTCTTGGACGAAGCGGATGAGATGCTCGATATGGGGTTTGCCGACGAGCTTGAAGCGATCTTCGGGCATCTTCCGGAGACCAGACAGACGGCATTGTTTTCCGCCACCATTCCGCCGCGTATCAAGGCGATCGCGCACCGGCACCTGCGGAACCCCGTCGAAATTGCGATTGCAAAGGAGACGGTGAAGCCGGGGAGCGCCCCGCGCGTCCAGCAGACGGCCTACATCGTGGCCAGACCGCACCGGAATGCGGCGCTCGCACGGGTCCTCGACGTGACCGTACCGACCTCGGCCTTGGTCTTCTGTCGCACGAGGCTCGAAGTCGACGAAGTCACCTCGATGTTGAACGCCCGCGGGTATCGGGCTGAAGCGATTCACGGCGGGATGAGTCAGACCCAACGTGACCGCGTGATGCAGTCCTTCCGTGCCGGTCAAACGGAGCTGTTGGTCGCGACCGATGTGGCTGCCCGTGGGCTGGACATTCCGCACGTGTCCCACGTCGTCAATGTCGACCTGCCGTCGTCCGCCGAAGTCTATGTCCACCGCATCGGCCGAACCGGTCGGGCCGGCCGGGAGGGCGCGGCCATCACGATCCTCGATCCCCGCGAGCAGCGGTTGCTACGGAGTATCGAACAGCACACGAAAGGACAGGTCGTCGTCCTGCCGGTTCCGAGCGCCGCCGCCTTGCGCGCGAAGCGAATGGAGCGGGCCAAGGCAGCGGTGCTGGAGGTATTGCAGGCGGGAGATCTGGATCAGTTTCACATGGTCGTGGAGGCTCTGGCCGCTGCGAGCGATCCGGTCAAGGTGGCGGCCGCCGCCTTGCGATTGGTGTTCAGAGCGCAGGGTGGCGAGCGGCCTGAACAGGACATTCCCGCTCCGGTGCTTCCGAATCCTCGAACCCGCGATCGGGAGGCGCGTCCGGTCGGTCGCGCCCACTCCGAGTCGTACCGTGGAGCCGAGCTTCGCCGGGGACCGAGATCCGGTCATTCGACCCGACAGCCGGGCTCGTCCCGGGTGTATGTCGGAGCTGGACGAGAGTCCGGAATTCGGCCGGGAGATTTGGTCGGCGCGATCGCCAACGAGGCGCGGGTCAATGCCAAGGTCATCGGGGCGATCGAGATCGAGGAGCGCTTCTCGATCGTCGACGTGCCCGAAACGATCGCGCGGGACGTAGTGGAGGCGCTGAGCCGGACCAGAATCAAAGGGCGCAAAGTGCCGGTTCGACTGTTTCGGGAGTGAGCGGGATCGGGCTATCCTCTTGAGAAATCCTTGCCTTTTATTTCACGTATTTTTAGAATGGACACCATGTCGGGCCGGCGACTGTTTCCACGACATAGGATGTTGACTTGGCTCAGCGTCAGCGTGCTGGTGTTGGGCTTGACCTCCTTTGTCCTCGATCTCATCGGCAGTCATGAAGTCGAAGCCGTTTCCTGGGCTCAGCCGGTGGTGGTGGACGGAGAGGAGGTCGATCCGTCGGAGGACTTCACCAGTCCGTTCTCTTCGGATCATCAGGTCACCGATCATCTCGTCCTCACCGGGTCTCGAGTAGGACTCCACGCTCCGCCGTCGGTCACGCGGCGCCTCGTCCGTGACATCGTGTTCTTTGATCTGGCCTCTCGTCCGCCTCCCGTCCTGTAATCTTCCGACATTGTGCTCGCTCGTTGCGCACGAACCGTTTCGGTGCGCAGAGTGCATCGCAGAATGGGTCCGCTGCCACAAGAAGCACGGACCATCCAAGAACTAGCACTCTCCGCGGCCCTCACCGGCGTTCCCGTCTTTCGGCGGACCGTTCTGCCTTCTCGTTCCTTCTCCGACATCTGTCCGCTGCCGACATCCGGATGATGAAGGGTTGACGCCCACCGTGGACGGATCGTAGTGTCATACGAAGCCGGACTGCACAACGATCCCGGACGGATTCGCGGAGGATCAATACCATGGTGGAAAAATCTGTCGAGCCGCATGTCTTTGTGATTCTCGGGGCGACCGGGGACCTGACTCGCCGGAAGCTGATGCCGGCCCTCTTTCATCTGCGTACGATGGGTAAACTCGACAAGCAGAACACGCTCATCGTCGGCGCCGCCATGCCGGAGATAAGCGAGGATGCCTTTCGCTTGTGGGTCTACGAAGGTCTGCGGAATTCCGGCGCCCCCGATTCGTCGGATCTGCGGCGGTGGTGCGACGACCATCTGCATTACCTCACCGTGCACGAAGGTTCGCTAGCGGACTATAAGGCTCTGGCGGCCCTGGTGACCCGATTGGAGAAAGGCCGCCTGCAGCCGGCGAACCGGGTCTTTTACCTGGCGCTGCCGCCCACCGCCGTGCCGTCCACCGTCGAACGGTTGGATCAGGCCGGCCTGTTGAAGAGCGACGGGTGGGTACGCGTCGTGTTCGAGAAACCGTTCGGTCACGACTTGTCCTCCGCGCAAGGGCTCAATGCGCTCCTGCACCGTCATCTCGCTGAGGCGCAAATCTACCGTATTGATCATTACCTTGGGAAAGAAACGGTCCAAAATCTTTTGGCGTTTCGATTCGCGAACCCGATCTTCGAAGCTTTGTGGAATCGGGATATGGTGGAAAGCGTGCAGATCACGGTCGCCGAAGACCTCGGAGTCGAGCACCGCGGGAGCTACTATCAGGAGGCCGGGGCGCTGCGCGACATGGTGCAAAACCACCTGACCCAGCTGATGACCGTCGTGGCCATGGAAGTGCCGGTCTCTTTTGACGCGGCGGCGATCCAGGCCGAAAAACTGAAAGTCCTCCAGTCCATCGCGCCGATCGATCCGCGGGACGTGGCCTTCGGTCAATACACCGCATGGAATGTGGCAGGCCATGTGATCCCCGGTTACCGGCAGGAGCGTGGCGTGTCGTCGGACTCGACGACGGAAACGTTCGTCGCGATGAAGATGGACATTCACAACTGGCGATGGCGGGGCGTGCCGTTTTATCTACGGACCGGCAAACGGCTGCCCCGCAAGCTTACGCAAGTGGCCGTCACCTTCCGCCCCGCTCCCTTTCAGGTCTTCCGTTCGCTCGAACCGGGAAGCCTTGACTCCAACCGGCTGCTGATCACGTTGCAGCCCAACGAGGGATTCGCCCTGTGCTTCTCGGTCAAGACGCCGGCCAGACCGCTGAGTTTCACGTCCCAGTCGCTGCAGTTCGACTATGGCAGGGCGTTTGGGGGTGAATTGCCCGACGCTTATGAAACATTGCTCCGCGACGTGATGATCGGTGATCAGACCCTGTTCGTCAGCGCGGATTTCACGGAGACGGCCTGGCAACTCTATGATCCGCTGCTGGCCGGCAAACACGACGTGCACTTCTATACGGCCGGCTCTTGGGGGCCGAAGGAAGCGGATGTTGTCGTGGAACGCAACGGGCATCGCTGGCAGTTGGGGTGGTAGGAGGTCATGCCGGCCGAATCAGCCGCTTCCGTCACCACCAACATCCCTCAGCGCCTGGATCGTCTTCCCTGGTCGCGCTGGCATTGGCTGGTGGTCACCGCGCTGGGCGTGACCTGGCTCCTGGACGGGCTGGAAGTCTCGATCGTCGCCTCGCTCGGGCCGATGTTGACGAGCACGTCGACGTTACATCTCACCGAATCCCAGGTCGGACTCACGGCCTCGGCCTATCTCTTCGGATCCGTACTCGGCGCCCTGCTCTTCGCGTATCTCACGGACCGCCAAGGGCGAAAGAAATGGTTCATGATCACGCTGATGCTGTATCTGGGCGCCACCGTGCTGACCGCTCTCTCCTGGAACCTGGCGAGCTTCATGGTCTTTCGCTTTCTGACCGGTGCGGCCATCGGAGGCGAGTACGCGGCGATCAATTCGGCCATCGACGAGCTGATTCCGGCGTCACGCCGGGGCCATACGGACCTGGCGATCAACGGCAGCTGGTGGCTGGGATCCGCCGGAGGCGCGCTCCTGACCCTTGTCCTGCTGGACTCGGCCCTGTTCCCTGAATATCTCGGCTGGCGCCTCTGCTTTCTCTTCGGCGGTGTGCTCGGGGTGGGAGTGGCGCTGGTCCGGCGGTTGATCCCCGAAAGCCCCCGTTGGCTCATGACCCATGGTCGGGTTGCCGAAGCGGAGAGGGTGGTCTCCAGCATCGAGAGACAGGTGGTGCAGGAGCAGGGGCTGCTGCCGGAACCTCGGGGGACGCTCATCGTGCACCCGAGAACCCACGCCACGCCGGCGACAGTGGCACGGGAGCTCTTCGCGACCTATCCCAGACGGACGACGCTGGGCATTGCCCTCATGGTGACCCAATCCTTCATGTACAATGCGGTCTCCTTCACCTATCCGCTCCTCCTGACGAAGCACTATGCGGTGCCGGCCAACCGGGTTGGCTGGTACGTGGTGCCCTTCGCACTCGGCAATTTTTTGGGCCCCCTCTTGCTCGGTCGATGGTTCGACACGGTCGGGCGGAAACCCATGATCACCCTGACCTATGCAGTGGCCGGTGCGCTCTTGGCCCTGACCGGCTACCTGTTTGCGCAGGGAGCCTTCACGCTCTCGACCCACATGGTGATCTGGTCGCTCGTCTTTTTCTTTGCATCGGCGGGAGCCAGCGCCGCCTATTTGACGGTCAGTGAAATCTTCCCGATGGAAATCCGCGCGATGGCGATCGCCTTCTTCTTCATGATCGCCCAGGGGGCCGGCGTCCTCGCGCCTTGGCTGTACGGCAAGATGATCGAATCCTCAGTCGCCAGCGTCTCTTACGGGTATCTGATGGGGGCGGGAATGATGTTCGCGGGGGCGGCGGCAGAACTCTGGCTTGGGGTGCAGGCCGAAGGGCGACCGCTTGAAGAGCTCGCCGCTCCTTTGTCGTCTCGAGGTACGACGGATAAGGCGGAACACGACATCAAGTCTGTACGGTCCTGATCCGATAGGGAGACGGTGTGTTCGTCGCCGATGGTAGGCAGGTCCCCGGCGCTCGTGTGATCCGAAATTGGAACGGATCAAGGCTACGGCGGGAGCCTGTCCCAAACAATATGTCGAAGGGGTGAGCGGCGAGCCTGCCGTGCCGCACTTCGTGTGAGCCGGCGGCTCATCGGGCGCAGCCCATCCTCATGGTCGCCGCCGGAGAGACACCTTCGTCCCCCGAACCTCGTCGAAGCGGCATATCGGCGGTTCCAGTAGAAGTCTTCGTGAATAATGCGGGCTATGAGGGTTTCAACAGGCCCCCTCGCCGGACCGATCGACGGTGCATCACTTGCTCGCGGACCAGCGAGGCGACAATGAACAGGGGGACGGCCAGAAGAAAGAGATACCATGCGGCCCATACGGTGACGTCGCGCATATGGCCTCCTTTGCCTCTGGTGACCTACGCAATCACCGTACCGGAATGATCGTTGCGGGCATTGAGGATGCTTTTGTGCGAAGTTTCCGCTGGTTCAAGCCCTGTGCGCTGTCGAGTAATCGTTCGATGGCGCCCAAGCGTTGCGGTTGCCAGTCCACGAACGTCGCAAAAATACCACGTGGTGTGACCCTCCGATGACAGAGAGCCAGGGCATCGGGCTGCTTGCCTGGCAATCTTGGCGGGCGTAATATCGGAACCCTCACCTATTTAGAGGAGGTGCCATGGCCGCCCGCACCATGTCCAGAAAACCTCGCCCTTCAATCGACCTCAGCATCGAGCGCATGCGAAAGCAGTTGGCGGATCTTGCGCAACATGTGAAGAAAAGAAAGCCGAGCCGCACCTTGGAGGAGTTTGATCAGGAAACCGTGCATCTGATTGCCGATTCGCTCGGAGAATCCTCTCCGTTGGTGGACGCGTACGAGTATGCACAGTTGGGTGAGGCCGCAGGACTTGTCAACATGACGGAAGAAGCTCCGGAAAGTGTCGGTCTGGATAGCGAAAGACAAAGCCTGATGCAGCGGGGCAGAGTACTGGAAAGTTGCGTATCAGAATTGGAGGCCCGGCGAGCAGCAGTGCCCAAGAGACAATCCGGACGGCAGATTCTCACGGGACCGCAGGTGGCGGAACATATGTCCGCGCAATTGAGGAGTATTCCTCAGTCCGCCACGCTACGCGAAGCGGGCCAATTGATGCAGAAATGGAAAACCGGCTCTCTATTGGTGACCGACAGCCGGACTTACGTTGGATTGATTACGGATTCTGCTCTCGCGCGGGATGTCGTCGCCAACGGCCTTGACCCAACCAGGACTTCCGTGCAGACATGCGCGAGGACGCCGTTAGTCGCAATCCGCGGCGATCGTCCCCTCATTGAAGCGGTGCGGTTGATGAAAGAACAGGCCACGAGACATCTGGCAGTGGCGCAAGACGGGGAGATCATCGGGGTCATCTCCGTTTCGAATATTCTGCGGTACTACTCGGGCGTCGTGTGACACAAAAAATGGGAGCTAACGGCGTATAGCCTATAGCACGAACGAACAAATTCTTGAACGCTCGTGCCGTACGTCATCAGCGATGTGACATAGGCTCTTATGAAGGGAGAGGAGGGACCATGGGACCGACGAAAGCGATCATCAGGGATCAAGCCCTCTATGAAGCCGCTACGGGCAAATTCATCAAGGACGGCTTCGCGAGCCGGCACGAAATCGAGGACTATGTCAAACATCATTATCTTGCCTTGCCGGTGATCGACAATGCGGGCAATGCCTGGCTGCTCGACGGCAAACCGATCTATTGCTATCGAGGCAGCCAATACGAAACGGTGGACGATCGACGCGTCCATCTGGCCCGTTGTCCGGACTGCGGAGGGATGGGGGTCAGGAGCGACGAATTTACCGTTGAATCCGATTGCATTCGCTGCGTGAGCTGCGGTCACGAGTTCGATGCGCGCTTGGAGATGATGGAGACGTGAGGGGAGAGACAGGCAAGTTCTCGAAGAACCGTGCGGGGAAGCCGGACCGCAGCTCTTGGAGAATGTACAACACGCGAGCTGAGAAGGAGGCACCTTGTCGCAGGGGATCGATCGCCGACAGGCGCTGAGGTTACTCGGTTTAGCCGGTTCGGCGTTCGCTTTCGGAGGTTCTTCCGGGCTGGTTGATTTGCTTGCGCCGGCGCCTTCTTTGGCCGGTCCTTCCACGGGAAACATTCCCACTCGTGCCTTGGGAAAGACCGGCGTTCAGGTTTCGGCGATCTGTTTCGGAGGAGCCCATTTGGGTCGCGTCGAGGACGATGCGGAGGCCGTTCGGCTCCTCCATGAGGCCATCGACAGCGGGATCAACTTCCTGGACAATGCGTGGGAATACCATAGGGGACGGTCCGAGGAGCTGATGGGAAAGGGGCTCCAAGGGCGTAGGCAGCAGGTCGTCTTGATGACCAAGCTCTGCTCGCATGGACGGGACAAGCATGTGGCGATACAGCAGCTTGAGGAGTCCCTGCGACGCCTCAAAACGGACTATCTGGATCTCTGGCAAATCCACGAAGTCGTGTATGACGACGATCCAGACCGGCATTTTGCCGAGGGAGGAGCCGCTGAGGCTCTGCTCCAGGCCAAACAGCAGGGCAAGGTGCGGTTTATCGGATTCACCGGCCACAAGCACCCTCGAATCCATCTGAAGATGCTCTCGCGCGATTTTCCGTTCGATACTTGTCAGATACCGCTGAATGTCTTCGATGCCACCTATCGAAGCTTCGAACAAGAGGTCCTTCCGGTGCTGAATCAGCGCGGCATCGCCCCCATCGGCATGAAAAGCCTGAGCGGAAGCGCCGAGCCCATCAAGCAGGGCATTCTCACGCCGGAAGAAGCGCTGCGGTATGTATTGACGCTGCCGATCGCGTCCCTCGTGAGCGGGATGGATTCCAAGCAGGTCCTTCGACAGAATCTCGACATTGCCCGCCGGTTCAGTCCCCTCTCGGCCGTCGAAATGGAGGCCCTGCGGACGCGCGTGACTCGGTATGCTGTGGACGGCCGGTTCGAACTGTTCAAGTCCACAAATCGATATGACGGCCGGATCGGCCGTGAACAGCACGGACTCCCATGACGGCCGCGACGGACCTCTCTTGCCCACGTTGGCGGCGTGATTCATGACGGCGGTGGGGGCGTTGCGCGCGTCGGTTCACCACTTCTGAAGAAGAAAGGGAGGAGCATGGCGGCTCATCGGGTCAATCCAGCGAAGATTATGGAGATTGGGCTCGGATTTTTGGCTTCGAAGGCGCTGCTGAGCGCCGTGGAATTGGGACTCTTTACCGAGCTTCGAAAAGGTCCGTTGGAAGGAGAGGTGTTGAGAACGAGGTTGGGCCTCCACCAGCGAAGCGCGCGGGATTTCTTCGACGCGTTGGTGGCGCTGGGTCTGCTCAAACGCACCGGAATGCGGTACGCCAATACCGCGGACGCGGCATTCTTCCTCGATCGGACGAAACCGTCGTACGTCGGTGGGATCCTGGAGATGGCCAATGCGCGGCTCTACCGGTTCTGGGGGGCGCTCACCGAGGGGCTGCGCACCGGCACGCCGCAGAACGAAGCCACGACCGGGGATGATTTTTTCGGGACGCTCTATGCCGATCCGTTCCGGCTCGAGAACTTTCTCAAGGCCATGACCGGCCTCAGCCTGGGAACCGCCCAGGTTCTTGCGCGAACATTTCCCTGGAAACGTTACCGGACGTTCGTCGACGTCGGCTGTGCTCAGGGCGGGGTTGCCGGAGAAATCGCTTTGGCGCACGAGCATCTCACCGGCGCCGGCATGGATCTGCCGGTCGTTCAGCCGGTGTTCGACGCCTATGTGAAGGGCAAAGGCCTCGATCGACGGCTGCGGTTCCACCCGGGCGATTTCTTCAAGGATCCGCTGCCTCGGACCGATGTATTGATCATGGGGCATATTCTCCACGATTGGAACCTGGACGAGAAGATGATGTTACTGCGAAAGGCTTACGAGGCGTTGGCTCCCGGCGGCGCGTTGATCGTGCACGAGGCCTTGATCGACGATGCGAGGAAGACGAACGCCTTCGGTCTGCTGATGAGCCTGAACATGCTGATCGAGACCCCGGGTGGCTTCGACTTTACCGGGGCTGATTGCTGTAAATGGATGAAGGAGGTCGGATTCAAGCGCACGAAGGTGGAGCGTCTGGCCGGTCCGGACGGTATGGTCGTGGGAGTGAAGTGAGCGATGTTGCGGCTGAAGGGCAAGGTCGCGATCGTCACGGGCAGCAGCAGCGGGATCGGCAAGGCGATCGCGCTGCGGTTCGGCCGCGAGGGGGCCAAGGTGGTGGTGGCGGCAAGGAGAGTGGCACGTTGCGAGGAGACCGTGGCGTCGATCGCCCGATCGGGCGGAGAGGCCTGCGCGATTCAAACCGACGTGTCCAACGAGTCCCAAGTCGAGGCGCTCTTGGCCGAGACGGTCAAGCGGTGGGGCCGCGTCGATCTGCTGGTCAACAATGCGGGGATCGGCGGCGGCGGTCGGCTGGCCGATACCACGACGAAAGCCTTCGACGAGGTCATGAACGTCAATCTTAGGGGGACCTTCTTGTGTTGCCGCGCCGGTTTTAATTGGATGAAGCAGCAACATGGAGGGATCATCATCAATATCTCCAGCGTGGCGGGACTGCAAGCCTGGTCCGGCACCGGCACATATAGCGCGTCGAAACACGGCATCATGGCCTTGACGAAAGCGCTGGCCGACGAGGGCCGTCCCCACGGCATTAAAGTCAGCGCAATCTGTCCGGGCGGAGTCGCGGACGAATTGGTCGATGCGTCGCCTGAGGAGATTCTCCGTAGCGAGAAGATCAATCCGTTCGATGTGGCGGAAACCGCCCTCTACCTGGCATCGCTCGGGCCGCACGCGACCGTCCATCAGATCGTCATCGATCGACTCGGAGCAGACTGGTAGAGGAGAGGGAGACGAGCCCAATGCGAGGTACGATACGATCCGGCGCCTTCGTCGGAGTCCCTCTCGTGCTGATCCTGTCTGGACTATCCTCCGGCTGCGGATTGATGATGATCGGGCCGCCGGCGGAGAAGATCGATGTCGAGTCCGGAACCAACGAACAGAAAAACCTTGAAGCGATACGGGCGATGCAGGCCGATCCGCCCGGCCGATCGGCTCCGGCCATCTCTTCCCCGCACGAATCGAGACCCTGTACGACGGACAGTGTTGGCGGACAGCGGTGCGGGGAGCGGTAGACAGGTGTGAGCAGGCTGCAAGGGTGGCAGGTCGCGCGAAAACCTCGAAGACCAGCGCCGGCATTCTCTTGTACCGGAGGCGCACCTCCGGGGTTGAGGTCTTTCTCGCGCATCCGGGAGGCCCGTTTTGGGCTCGCAAGGACGACGGAGCCTGGTCGCTTCCTAAGGGAGAGTACGATTCCGAGGAGGATCCGCTCATGGCGGCGCGGCGGGAATTCACCGAGGAAACCGGCCTGACGCTGCAAGGTCCGTTTAGGACCCTGGGCCCGCTCAAGCAGCCGGGAGGCAAGACGATTATGGCCTACGCGGTGGAAGGAGACGCCGATGCTGCATCGATCGTGAGCAATACGTTCACGCTCGAATGGCCTCCGCGGTCCGGCAAGCTTCGTCGATTCCCTGAGATTGATCGTGCCGGATGGTTTGAACTGGAAGCCGCGCGCGAAAAATTGTTGCCCGGGCAGCGCCCGTTCCTTGATCGTCTGAAAGAGTCGGTTACGGAGTGGGCAAGAGGATGAACGCAATGTCAGCTCGGTGACAAGGACGAATCACAGGAGGGATCATATTTGGTGCGGAGCGAGTGGGTGGTGTCGTGAAGCTCCTTGGCGTAATTATAGCCTCAACGGCGGAAGTGCTTGCAGTCGAGTGATCCACTGACATCGCCCAAGCCGACTTGAGGCCGGCGCGAAGACTGCTATCCGCCACGGATCTTCCATGATAGGACGGTTACCAGTCCGGAAACTGCTCTAGGTGCGGCCGAGGCCGTGGACGGTCTTGGCGAGGTCGTCGAGCTTGGTGACTACGTGGCGCCGCTGCTCCGCGGTCGCCAGCCGATCGATCGCCAGGAGCAGGTCCCCGATGCGTACTTTGAACTGGCGCAACAGCTCTCGGAACTCCGGATCGGCCGTCTTGTCTTGATTCACCAACCATTCGTTCACGCGTCCGGGAGTGTCTTCGTTTCGCCTCGATTCGACCAGGGTGATGAGTTGCCGATTGCGTTCCATCTGATGCGCGTACCAGGACGGCAGAATGTCCGGTAAGTTCATCGCGGCCCTGGCAATGTCCCGTTCTTGCGAGGGGGAGAGATCTCCCAGCCACTCGCGCGCCAATGACAGGATCCGTTCGGTGCGCTTCGTCAGCCTCGTGGGGCGATCGTCATGCAAGAGTGCTTCTTCTTTCGAGAGGCGCGCCTGCAGGGATTGCTTGAGATGCGGAATCTGAGGATCGTTCACCAGGCGGATGAATTCAGCTCCGTCCGCTGAGAATCGGCCAAAGAGGTCGGCCCTCAACCGATCATACTCCGCGGCCGCCCATTCGACGTCGACATCGGTCAAGCCACGCTGCACCCTGGCGGCCATTTCATGCAACACCGTTTCATACTCGGGGAGGGCCTCCCGGCGATGACGGTTCAGGATCCCGTTCAAGCGGGAAGAAACGAATGAACGTTGCGAGCGGTTGAGATCGAAGTAGCCGTCGATCTGATGCGTGATCAGCCAATCCGCATGGTTGTAAAGGAGCGACGTGGCGCAGCCGGTGAGGATCGCCGGTACGAGCAAGCTTGCTGCGAGGAGGAAAGAGAAGAGTCGCGATCTGTTCATGTGGTGTTCGGTCGGGTCACGGCTCGTTCGATCGAGACGGTGAATAGCCCATCTAGCCTAACACACGCGGCCGATCACCGCCATGTGGGATTGGGAATGCAAGCTGCAGCGCCCGTCCCATGCGCGTGCCGGCTTTGAAGGCTCAGATTATGGCATGTCGTGGCATGAGGCGTTGACAGATCCGGATCAACTGGGTAGCTTGAGACATCCTCCGTGTCATGATCAATGGCTCCATCTCTACCGAACTCTACCGAGGAGGTGAGTATGCCCCCGATCCCGCAGGCCTATGCCCAACAGACCTATGCCCTCATGCGCATCGTAGCCGGATTCCTGTTTTTGTGGCACGGCACGCAGAAGCTGTTCAGTATCCCGATGCCGCCGCCTCCGCAGGTTCCCTCCATCGTGATCGCCATCGCCGGCCCGATCGAGCTGATCGGAGGCACGATGGTCATGATCGGACTGTTCACCCGCTGGGCCGCCTTTCTCTGCAGCGGGCTCATGGCATTCGCCTATTGGATGGCTCACGGCCTCCAGGCACCATTGCCGATTCAAAATATGGGCGAGCTGGCCGCCCTGTACTGCTTCGTGTTTCTCTACATCTCTGCTCAAGGGTCCGGGATCTGGAGCGTGGACGCCGCCAGGTCGCCTTCCTGATCGAGATCGGTCCTTCGTCGTGAGACCGCATGTGCGCCGGTGATTCGGAGCGACCCAAGGCTCACCCGGCGCGGATCGAGCCGCGTGATGCTTCGCTCGTTTTGCCGTGAGCTTGATAGAATGAGAGGAAGTGAAGGAGCATCGTAGAGGATGACGACTGCAGAACTGCTGGTTCGCTGTCTGGAGAATGAAGGGGTGCGATTCGTTTTTGCGCTGCCGGGGGAGGAAACGCTGGGATTGACCGATGCGCTTCTCGACTCCGGCATTCACGTCGTGCACACCAGGCACGAGCAAGGCGCCGCCTTCATGGCTGACGTGTATGGCCGCCTGTCCGGGAAGGCGGGCGTCTGCCTCTCGACGCTGGGACCCGGCGCGACCAATCTCACGACCGGAATTGTGGACGCGTATCTGGACCGGGCGCCGCTTGTCGCCATCACCGGTCAGGTCTCGCTCAATCGTCGCCACAAGGAATCCCACCAGTATATCGACGTCATTTCCATGCTGAAACCGGTCACCAAGTGGAATACGTCGATTCCGAAGAGTGAGGTCGTCCCGGAGGCGATTCGCAAGGCGTTTAAAGTGGCGCAGATGGAAAAACCCGGGTCAACGCATCTGGAATTGCCCGAGGACATAGCGGATCAAGCAATCGGAGGCGCAGACCGAATATCGGAGCCGCTGTTCGTGCAGGCGCCGGCTGCGCCGGAGCCGTCGCCCGTACAGATCACCCGTGCCGTCGAGTCGATCCGCCGGGCACAGCGGCCGCTGATCCTTGCGGGCAACGGAGTCGTCCGGGGTCGCGCGCATGAGGAAGTTCGGCAGTTTGCCCGTCAACTGGATATTCCCGTCCTGCATACGTTCATGGCCAAGGGCGTCATGCCGGACAGCGATCGACTGTCGCTGTATACGCTCGGACTGCAAGCCAGAGATTATTCGGCTTCGGTGATGGAACGAGCCGATGTCGTCATCGCGCTCGGTTACGATTTCGTCGAGTATGCGCCCTGCTTTTGGAATCCGGATCGCAACAAACACATCGTGCATATCGACCCCTCGCCGGCCGAAGTGGACGAGCATTACATCGTGGATGTGGGACTGTTGGGCGACATTCGATTGGCCTTGGGGCAGATTGCGCCGCGCCTCGCGCCGTTCGGCTCCGACTGGGCGAACGAGGCACGCGCCACGGTCGTCGAAGGATTTGCCTCGGAACTCCAGGGCGGTTCGTCCGGTCCGATACGGCCTCAGTGGCTCATGAGAGAGTTGCGCGCCGCGCTGGGATCGGACGACATCATCATCTGCGATGTCGGTGCGCATAAGCTCTGGATGGCAAGGATGTTCCCTTGTGAGCTTCCCAATTCCTGCATCATCTCGAACGGTTTTGCCGCGATGGGCATTGCGGTGCCCGGCGCCGTCTCGGCGAAGCTGCTGCATCCTGAGCGGCGAGTGGTCGCCGTGACGGGGGACGGCGGATTTCTGATGAATTCTCAAGAACTGGAAACCGCCGTGCGGCTTCGCCTGCCGTTGGTCGTATTGGTCTGGCGAGACAACGGATACGGGGTGATCCGTTGGAAGCAGATGGTGCGGTTCGGCCGCAGCGCATCGGTGGACTTCGGCAACCCCGATCTGGTTCGCTATGCCGAGAGTTTCGGAGCCAAAGGGTACCGCATCACAGACTTGTCGGAACTCGGTCCCGTGTTGACCGAGGCGTTGCAAAGCGCCCTGCCTGTTGTTATCGACTGCACCGTGGATTACGAAGAGAATCTCCGCTTGACCGATCGCCTGAAGGTTCTTCACCGGTAATCGCGGACGGGCTTCATCAGGATCGGCGTCACAATCATTCCGACAGCGCAACTCGGTGAGAGAACGTGCCGCGTCGATTGATGTCGGGATCGGCAATAAGCGGCCGCTCGGGTACTTGATGCGGCACGGCGGGCGCTATCGCATTACCTGGTCACGATGAATGTCACCGGCACGCCCGCATTGCCGGAGCCGGATGTGGCCGTGACGGTGACGGTCGATGTACCGGCCGGGGTGCCTGTCGCCGGAGGTGCTCCACCGGAAGTATTCGCCGGTGGAGCAGACGAATCACCGCCGTTGCAGCTCAACAGGCCGGCCAGCGTGACCGTGACGAAGCAGGCTGCGGCAAGGCTCAGCATGCCATCGATCCCGCGACGTCGCGCAAGGAGGCCGACCGGGATCAGACCAACAGGTGCCAAGAGCCAGCCGAACATCGTGCTGGAGATTCCGGAAGGCCGGAGGGCCACGGGTCCTCCGGCCGTGGTGATGGTCAACGTCGTTTTGATCGGACCGCCGGCCGGGGTCATCGTCGCAGGATTAAACGAGCAACTTGCGCCGACCGGCAACCCGCCGCAACCGAAAGTGACCGGCTGAGTGAATCCTGTATCGGGTGTGACTGTAATGGTCGTTGAGCCGCTCTGACCGGCGGCCACAGAAAGTTGATTGGGAGCGGCGCCGAGCGTGAAGCGGGCTACGCCATTCGTCGTGCATGGCCCGCCGATGTCGTCGTCGCAAACTTGTGCAATGAACGCGACGGTCTCGTTTGGCCCTGTTTGTGGCGTGGTCGCCGCGCCTTGAATCCATTGTCCGTCCGGTGAGACGCCGGTGACGGAGACGAGACTGACGCCGGTCATATCGTTGGTGTCTGTTGATCCGTGTCACATCCTTCGCTAGAATCACGCCCCCATCCGCCCGCGATGCTTCTCCCTGTGCTGGAGGTTCCCATGCCCGTCTCCTTCGCGTTCCTCGAAGTGCGGTTTGCCGTCCCTCCCGCAAGCCAAGTCCTGGGGCAACTGGGGCGACCGGCGTCGTGGGCGCAGTGTCAACGAATGGGGGTGCATAATTTTCAGTTGCTCCGGACGAATTGAAATGCAAACCAAACCGCTCGTCCAAGGGCGCAGGCAAATACCCTCCGCCATCATGCTCGTCACAACCTTCTTGTATGGAGTATTCATCAGTCCCATCTTCGGAGCCGAGAGCTTTCTCGACACAGAATGCCTGCACAAAGCCCCGGCCGGCATTGCTCTTCAAGGCCATGTCGCCAAAGCCAAAGCCGGAGACGTGCAATCGATGTTCTGCGCTGGAGCCATCAGGCTCTACGTGTCAAGGGAGTACAATGAAGCGATTCCCTGGTTGGAAAAAGCGGCGAATGCCGGTCATATGAGGGCACCGCTCGTGCTGGGGATTCTCTATGAACAAGGGAGCGGCGTAAAAGAAGACGCGGCAACGGCTGCCAAGTGGTACCAGAAAGGTATCGACAACGGGAATGCAGCGGCGGCGCGTCGTCTGGCGAATCTGTATCACCTCGGAACCGGCGTTCCGCACGATGAGGCCAAGTCGAATGAGCTTCTCAAGAAGGCTGTCGAAATGGGCGATAAGGCTGCCCCGAAGTTTATCGAAAGGCGAGAGAAGGATCTGACGGATACCAGACCGGGCATGAATATCAAAGCCGAAGCCTACCGCATGTACAAACAGAAAAACTTCGATCAAGCCGCAAAGCTGTATACCCAGTGCGCGAACATGGGCAATGACGACTGTCAGCTTGCGATCGGTCAGCTGTATGAGTTCGGGGAAGGCGTGCCCAAGAACGAGAAACAGGCAGCATTTTGGTATAAGAAATCGGCGGATCAAGGCAATGCCATCGGTCAGAAGACGCTTGGATTACTGTATGAACTCGGAAAGGGTGTTCCGGAAAATTGGGCTGAAGCGTTTCGTCTCTATTCCAAAGGGGCAGAGAAATTCCAAGACTCGACATTCGCTATAGGCCGCATGTACGAGTTCGGTATGAGCGTGCCGCAAAATCGTGCGATCGCAATAGAGTGGTTCAAGAAAGCGGATAAGCTCGGACATCCCAAGGGCGCCTATTGGGCCAAATGGCTCAACGATTACAGCAACTGCATAGGATTCCGAAACCAACAGGAACAGAACGAGATACGAGGATTGCGCTGTCCTGCCGATCCTGTCGGTGTTATTTTTCACAACAGCGGCCAGCGAACGGCCTACATTCGACGGATGGCCAAAGAGTTCGATCGTATCGAAGCCGAGCAGGCGATGGCCCAAGCTGCACTCTCAAGCCAAACGACAGACACCGGATGCACGATGGCCGGCGGCAGATGGACACCGGACAGGCAGGCCACCTTCCGCGGTTCCTGCAACTAGACGGAGAATTGAGTGCGTCTAGGAAGGGATTGGGACTTGGCCTGCTCCCTGGTGCGGGTACGGTCTCCTGCGTTCTTACGGCACAGACTCGTACTTCTTCAGCTTGCTGAGGAGCGTCTTGTAGTCGATCCCGAGGATTTTGGCCGCTTGCGTTTTATTTCCGTCGCAGGCGTCGAGCACCAGCTTGATGTGCCGCTGTTCGATTTCTTCCAGAGAGGTGCGGGACAGATCGACCTGATGGACCGCGTCGAGTGACTGCGGAAGAACCTGTCGGACCTCGTCGTCCGTGATGGCGCCCTGGTCCGTGCCCAGCATCACGAGGCGTTCGATGACATTGCGCAGTTCTCGAATGTTGCCCGGCCACTGGTAGGAGATCAAGCATTTGAGCGCTTCGGAGGACAGCCGGCGATTCGAAGATCCGGGGGCTCGGACGTGGCGGAGTAGATGTTCCGCCAGGAGCGAAATGTCTTCCCGCCGCTCGCGAAGCGGGGGAACGTGCAGGGTGACGGTATTGATTCGATAGAGAAGGTCTTCTCGGAAGCGTCCTTGCCCAACCAGCGCCCGCACGTCCTGGTTTGTCGCCCCGACGAGGCGCACGTCGGCGTGCAGGGTTCTCGTGCTTCCAACCGGGCGGTATTCGCCTTGATCAAGAAACCGCAGGAGACTCACTTGCATCGGTCCCTGCATCTCGCCGATTTCGTCAAGAAAGAGCGTGCCGCCTTCCGCGGCTTCGACGAGACCGAGCTTGGCTGAGGTCGCGCCGGTGAAGGCTCCTCGTTCGTGGCCGAACAGCTCGCTTTCCAGCAACTCCCGGCTCACGGCGCCGCAATTGATGGACAAGAACGGTCCGCTCGACCTGGCGCTGAGATCGTGCAGAAGCCGGGCGACCACTTCCTTGCCCGATCCGGTTTCGCCTTGTACGAGCACCGGCGCGTTCGAAGGGGCGACCTTTCCAATTTGGGTTCTGAGCTGTCGCCAGGCTTGGCTCGTTCCGTCGACGATCACGTTGCGAGTAAATCCGCCGTGGCGGGCCGCGACGTTCTCTTTCCGCAATGCGCGCATGGTGCGAAGTTTGGCCAAGGCCGACTTGACGACGGTTGGGTCGAACGGTGTGTCCTTGAGCAGAAAGTCCCACGCGCCCTGCTTCATGGCCTCGACGGCGTCTTTGACGTCGCCGTGTCCGGTCAACATCACCACATCGACGTCCGGTTGGTGCTCCTTGACCCATTTCAAAACGGCCCTGCCGTCGGTTCCGGGCATGCGAAGATCGGTGATCACAAAGTCAAACGTGGTCGATTGGAGCAGCTCGATGCCGCTCTTGCCATTCTTGGCCGCGGTTACTGCACACCCTTCCTCACGGAGCGCCTGCTCCAGCACCAGGCGGACGTATTCCTCGTCGTCAACAATGAGCGCGTGCATGATGTTGTGTCCATCCATCGGATGAAGTCTCTCCGCCGAGCACGGCCAGCGGCCTGCTCCAACCACGGTCAGGATTGGAAAACACGCGTCCGTGTGTCATAGGCCGTAGACCTATGCCGATGACGTGTCCCTCGCAGATGACTGCGCGGGGAACGCCAAACTAAACGTGCTGCCCCTGCCGGGCGTCGATTCGACCCAGACTCGACCGTGATGTTTGTCCATGACCAGCTTCACGATCGCCAGTCCGACCCCGGTTCCTTCGTAGTCCTGAGGGCCGTGGAGCCTCTCGAACAATCCGAAGATTTTCTTGGTCTGATCCGCTTCGATGCCGATACCGTTATCAGTGATTCGGATGACCCGTTGAGCGGATTCCTCGGCCCCATCGATGCGGATCTCCGGATCGGTTCTGCCGCGGGAAAATTTGACGGCATTGTCGAACAGATTGGCGAGAGCCTGGCGGACGCTGACCGGCTCGCCGTAGAGCTCGCTGAATGGCAGATCGATGCGAACCACCCGATCGGAGATCTGTCCGGAGGCCAGCCGGTCGTTGACCAGGTTGTACATCATGTCTCTCACGTTGAACCGTTGTTTGGGAAGTTCCTGTTGCTCAAGCCTGGAATACTTCAGCAACGCGTCGATCATGTGCGTCAGTCGAATGGCGGAGGACCTGATGACGCCGATATGGTGATTGGCTTGCGCGTCGCCGGAATCGGCGAACTGCTTCTCCAACAGGGACGAGAATCCTTCGATCTCACGCAAGGGACCTTTGAGGTCATGCGCGATGGAATAGGTAAAGGCTTCGAGCTCCCTGGTCTTGCGCATGAGGGCGGTGCTTTGTTCCCGCAAGCTGGTCAGCATGGTGGTCAGCGAGCCGGCAAGCGTGCCGACCTCGTCGAGGCTTGGCCAAGGCAGGAATCGGGCGGTGAGGTCATGGTGGGCGACTTGATCGGCGGTAGCAGCCAGCGCCGTGAGCGGCCGGGCGATGTGTCTCGTGGCCAGCGCGTAGGTGGCGGCAATCACCAGGCCCAACAGGAACGCCAAGGTCAAGGCGATGAGCCGCGCGCGAGCGAGCAGACGGTCCCCTTCGTGCTTCATCTCAATGTCGATCTGTGCATGCGCTTCGACGAGTTGATTGAGGCCGTCGAGAACCTGCGTCATGAGCCGATCGGTCACCGCCATGTCCAGCCTGGAAGGCGCGGGTTGCGTCGGCAGGCGTTTCCATGCGGCGGTCAGCTCGGCCAGCGAAGCGGCAACATCCTCGATCGCCCGATCTTCCTTGTCCGCGAGGTCGGTCCGCTGATGCTCTTCCAGCATCCCGTACAGGATCGGATGGGTGCGCGCCGCATGCGTACGCCTATAGAGGTCCAGCGCGTTCCGGATATCCGCTGTGTGGCGATCGATTTCTGCAAGCGTGTCGGCCAGAGAGTCGGACGAGTTGCGTGTGCCATGAAGGTGTAGGGCCAGCTTCAAGTCGTAGGCATCGCGTTGCATGTCGGCGGCCGTGACGATGGCGGGTACCGTGATCCGCTTGTGTCGGTCGACATAACTGTTGATGCGAGAGAGATAGAACAAGAGCGCCGTCAGGCTCAGCGCCAGGAGAGACAGGATCAGCCCGAAAGAGACGAGCAACTTTTGGCCGATCGAGAGATGGCGAAACCACCCCGTCGGAGAGCGGTTCATGGCGCTACCGTATCACAGGGAGAATCTCTCCGCCAGTTGAACCGGCCCCAACCCCTAGTGCTGGGCTGTTCCCCACCGGCGATGGAGGAACCGCTCAATCGGGGCGAACAAAGTCTTGTCCACCGCGAGACCGATCACGACGATGACCAGCATGACGCCGATGACTTGATCCATCGCATTCAATTCCCGGCCATAATGCAGCAGATGTCCGAGGCCGAACCCCGTCAGAATCGTTACGAAGATTTCCGCGGCCATGAGTGAGCGCCAGGCGAATGCCCAGCCTTGCTTCATCCCGCTCAGGAGGAAGGGGAGCGCTGCCGGCAGGACCACATGGGTCCAGGTGTGCAGGCCGGTCGAGCCCATACTCCGTGCCGCGCGTGTGTAGATGGGCGGGATGGTCCTCACGCCGTTGTCGGTCGCGATGATCAGCGACCAGAGGGTTCCCATCACGACGACAAAGAGCATGGCGGATTCGGTCTGTCCGAACCAGAGTAAGGCCAGCGGTACCCAACAGACGCTGGGAAGGGTCTGGAGTCCGAGCGCCAGGATTCCGATCGTGTCGTGACTCCATCGGGAGGATGCCGTCAGGAGGCCGAGAGGAAGACCCACCACAATGCCCAGACCATACCCGATGAGCAGCCGCCGAACGGTGACGACGGTGGACTCCCAAAGCGTCCCGTCCTGGGCGGCGCCCCAGAGATAGTCGAAGACGCTGGCGGGGGAAGGGAGAAGGAGAGGAGACCAGATGTGGGCTTGCACCGCGAGATGCCAGGCGAGGACCAGTCCGACAAAAAAAAGCGCGGCAGAGAGCCATCGCGCGATCATCCCGCCACCTCCGACTGTACGTACCCTTTCAAGACTCGGGTGATTTCCGTTGCATAGCGGGCGAGTTCCACGCTGTTGATGTCGCGGGGTCTTGGAAGAGGAATGGCGAATTCTTCGCGAATGCGTCCCGGATGCGGGGAGAAAAGGATGACGCGGTCTCCGAGACAGACGGCCTCGCGCACGTTGTGCGTGACGAAGACGATGGTCTTGCGATGCTGACTCCAGATGCGCTGGATGTCGCCGTATAGTTGTTCGCGTGTCAACGCATCCAATGCGGCAAACGGCTCATCCATCAGCAACACGCTGGGCTGCGGTGCCAGCGCCCGGGCCAGCGCCACACGCTGCTTCATACCGCCGGAGAGTTCATGAACGTTGGAGTGCATGAACCGCTTCAAGCCGACGAGTTCGAGAAAGTACTCAGCCTTCTCCCGACGCTCCGTCGCATTCAATCCGCTGTTGAGTTTCAGGCCGAACAGCACGTTGCCCAGCACCGTGAGCCACGGGAACAGGGCGGCTTCCTGGAACATCATGAGGCGGTGCGGGCCCGGCCCGGCGATCGGCTGTCCGTCGGCCTGCACGAGGCCGCGGTCGGCCCGGTCGAGCCCGGCAATGATATTGAGCAACGTCGATTTTCCGCAGCCGCTCGGTCCCACGAGACAGACAAACTCCCCTTCGGCGATGCGAAGCGTGACATCGTCGAGCGCATGAACGTTCAACGAGCGGGTTTGGAACCACTTCGACACATGTTCGAGAACCAGTTTCGTGTCGACAGCTCGTGCCGGAAGTTCTTGGGGGGCATGCATGTCAGTGCAGTCTCTCTATCAGCCGGGACAGGTCAGGGACTTTGCGGATGAAACCAGCCTGCTGGGCGTTCGCGACGAAGTGTTGGTATTCCTCAAGTGAGACGTCGGTGGTCAACGAGATTCGTTTCCAGGCCAGCCCGATCAAATCCGCCGACACTTCCGCGCGGGTCTCGGCGGCCAGTTCCTCTCGGACCATTCGCTTCGCTTCGTCCGGGTGGGCGAGAATCCACTCGGTCAATTCTCGATGGGCCTGTGCGAACTTTTTCACCAGTTCACGCTTTGCTTTCAGAAACTTTACGCTGGAGACGAGGATCGTGATGCTGTCCTTCGATTGTTCGACGAGGACTTTTCCTCCTGCATCGCGCTCCAACCGAGAGACCCATGGTTCCACGGTCCATACGGCATCGAGTTTTTTGCTCTTGAAGAGCCCAAACTGTTCCGGGTTCGGGGTCGGGACGACAAAGGCGTCACCGCCGGTTTGCGTGATCTTCAACCCTCCGTTACTCAGCCACGCTCGGCAGGCGACATCCTGAGTGTTGCCAAGTTGCGGCGTCGCGATGGTCTTTCCGCGAAAATCCGCCGGCTGAGCGAAGCCGGAGTCCGGCTGGACGACGAGCGCGGCTCCCCCTGCAGCCGCCCCGGCGATGATGCGAATCTCGTCCCCACCGGATTTCGTATAGGTGTTCAACGTGGGGCTCGGGCCCACGTAGGTGAGGTCGATTGAATCTGCGAGGATCGCTTCCATCGCACTCGGTCCCGCGTTATAGATGTACCATTCGATTTTGACGTCCGTTCCGAGCCGCTCCTCAAACCAGCCGCGCCCGCCTCGCGAAAGATGCTGTGCGACCAGGCCTTGGACGTGGGTCACGTTGGGAAAATGCCCCACGCGGATCGTCTCGCCTGCGGCTGCGAAGGTTGGAAGGATAACCATGAACCAGGTGGCAAACGCAATCGAGGTGATGACAGACATGGTGCTCCTTATCGTGATGATTCTTCATGTATGGCCATGAGAGGTCCATGGTTCCGAAGGGCGCGATCCCATCGGTGGGACGTGACACGGTACAGCGCGGATCTGGCCAGTAAACGTGTGGAATCCAGGAGAGGAATCGGCGACAGCTCGTCGGATAGAATCAATGGAAGCTCGGTGCAACCCAAGATGACGGCCTCGGCTCCTCTGGCCGACAGCTCGGCAATGACTTCCCGCAGGTATGTGCGCGACCTGGGGTTGATGTATCCTCCGATCAATTCAGTCCGGATAATGTGTTGAATACGGACCCGCGCGTGGGTATCCGGAATCACGAGTTCGATTCCTCGTTTTACCAGATGTGGAAGATAAACCGTCCCTTCCATTACGGTCTGGGTGCCGAGAAGCCCTACGCGCCGAAACGTTCGACCGGCCGCGTCCTCAGACACCGCTGCGGCGATGTGGAGCCAGGGCACCGGCGAGCGGATCAGGTCGTACGCACGGTGCAGCGTATTGTTGGGGCAGATGATTAGATCCGCCCCCGCGAGCGCCAGTTTGCTCGCTGATTGCGATAAGAGATCCGCCACGCCAGGCCAATCGTCCCGATCGATAAGGTCGAAGTACGAGCGAAGCGAGAACGTGTGGAGCGTGATCTCCGGGTGGGCATGGTGCCCCATGAACTCCTCCGCCTCGTGGCACAATGTCCGATAGCAGAGGGCCGCACCTTCCGCCGTTCCGGCGACAATGCCGATGTGCGGGGTCTTCGCAAGGGGTGAGTCTGTCATAAGGCCTCCTGTTGCCTGTCGGACAGCCGCCGACAGATCGTCAGCGGCCGCCCGACAGCGACTTACGGATTCGACGGTTTGCCCGGTTAGTGCGGCTCCAGCCCCGGATACACGGGGAGGGCTGCCAGTGCGTCCCGATATCGTATCTGGAGTTCTTCCCGTTGATCCGGCGAGAACAGCCTGCCTCCCGAACGGACCTTGATCAGGTAGTCCTCGGGCTCGAACGTTACGTTGAACGCAGCCGAGCGCTCGGGCACGTTCGGCATCTGCCGGTCGTACTTGCTGATGTCCGGCCCGGGACCATGGCGGTCATGAACCTCGCTGAGCGAAAGGTAGAGCGTCCCGTTACGGATCGACAGCCACCCCGTCGTGCTCTCTTCCTCTCCGTGCTCAGTGGCATGGCTCAGGTGAAAGAACACGCGCTGTGCCGGCGAGGCCTGCGCCAGCCCTCTCGAGAGGGCTGGCGCCAGGACCGTGATCTCCTCATGGCGAAAGGCGCGCGTGCGATCCGCCTCTCCGGAAAACAGCCGATGGATAAAATTGCGTTGTTCCCACGCCCGCACGTTGCCGAGTATGGTTCCGATCTCGGTTGTGGAGAGTGTAGCCGGATGCGCATTCGAGGTCGAATCCGGGTCGGCTTCGAGACGGACCGTATTGAGTCCCGATTCATAAATGGTTTTCTGCGTCTCCGGCGACGTTCCGGCGCAGCCAACGAGGATGACTCCCATCAGCGCCAGAAACGGCAGACTCAGCCGGATCACGGTTCGATGGAATGGTCTTGAGATATGGTTCATGATTTCACCTCCCGTTGCTGCGCAAGTCCCGCTCCCGGTGTGACCTGATCAAATCCGAATTGCTTCAACTGCTCCTGAATCGGAGCCGACAGCAGGAACTGAATGAAATCTCCGGCGGCCGAGATGTTCTTGGCTGTCCATACCGCTGCGACTCCGTATCGCACCGGTGTGTGAGAATCTTCCGGAGCCGTGTCCAGAATCTTGACTTGTGATTCAGCCACGGCATCGGTTCGATACACGACTCCGATTTCCGCTTCTCCTTTCGCGACGAGGTCGAGAACGGCCCGCGAATGCTCGCCGAATACGTACTGGGACTTCAGTTGTGGTTCCAGTTTGGCGTGTTTGAGAAACTGAACCGCCACCTTGCCGACCGACGATGTTTTCGGGTCCCCGATCGCAATGCGTCTGACCGGAATGGTGTGAAGCTCCTGGAGGGAGGCAACAGGAGCCGGGAACATCTTGCCGGTGATGATGACCAGGGACGTGCCGGCATACACACGTTTCGTTCCCTGAATCACCAAGCTTTTCTTCTCGAGGTATTCGATTTCTTCGACGAGTGATGGAAGGAACACGTCGACCGGGGCTCCCTCTTCGATCTGCTTGCGCAGGTTCTGCGAGGGGCCGTAAATCACCCGGACCGTGACTTCCGGGTGCTGAGCTTCAAACTGAGGCAATACCTTTCGAAAGACATCCCGTAAACTGTTTGCCGCCGCGATGGTGACGGTCTCCGGTTGCGCATAGGCGCTGTTCGGTAGCCAGGATCCGAACAGTACGACGCTCAGGAGCAAGAGGAAACGAGAGATCGCATGTGTGTAGTTCATGGGGATCCTCAAATATGAGTAAGTGGTGTTTGCACTGGTTCTCAGAAGTAGAATTGGTACTGCACATTGATGCGATTTTCTATGAGATCGCTTCCGAACCCCGGTTGAGTCTCGAACGGATAGCGATCCGGAGCTCGTCCTCCACTGCCCGACGTAATGTTCGAATAGTCGATGACAAGTCTATTGTTATAGGTACCGTCAAAGCTATAGTTGATAGCCACGCCCAATTCCTTGGTAAGATCGTCTTTTTGCTTGGTCGATGGATCGAAGACGCCATAGCGCACGGCTAATTCCAGCTTGCGCGGGATGAGATATTTTCCCGCCTGCACGTACCAGCCCCAGGCATCACCAAGCTCCACCGGCTGAGGTCCTATAACGAGCGCGTTCTGCGTCGGATTGTTCGGGTTCGGAACGGTGGTGAGGTCGAAGGGAAGCGTTCCCGCGAAGGCATCTCGAACATGCTGCTGACGGTAATATCCTTCCGATTGCAAAGACCAGCCTTGGTACTTTCCGATGAAATCAACTTCATAGGTCTGAAAATCGTAGATGCCGCCGCCGAGCAACCGCCCATTGTTGTTTTTTGCCACTCCTTGGCGAAACGCGCGGTCGACGATGTCCGAGCGGATCGAGCTGAGATAGTTCTGGCCTGGATTATAGGCATAGCCGACCGCGATAGCCGCTTGCGGAACCCGTGAATTGAGAATGTCGCCTTGACCGTACCCTGGATTACCGGAGATTTTGTACAACACCCTGGCCGTATACATCATCTCACCGCCCAAAAAGCGGGTATTGTAATTGTAAGTGCGCGTGATGCCGGAGGGCTGGGCGCCGGGCGTGCCGGTGGGTGCGAGGACCGTCTGGCTGACCGATGTCCCGTCGCGGGCGAGGTTGGCACCGGCTCCGTTCCAAATACCAACGGCGTAGTTAAATCGGTATTGATCTTCATCGCTGAGGATCGAAATGCCGACATCGCGATTGCTAATGAGATTGGCGGAGAACATGTTCTGGACGATCATGTTGTCTGAGAATGTCGAGGTCGCAATGGAGGCGATCTGCGATCGATTGAACCAGACGCGCTGTTGGCCGACCTGTGCTGTCAACCAAGGGATGTGCCATGACGCGATATAGGCATCCAGCAGTTTGGCCCGTCCGCTTCCTCCCTCTTGATCCGAGGTGAATTGATCGAGTCCCCACGAAAAATTGTAGCGAAAGTCCGGATCGAACGCGTAGCCCATGAATTGCAGGCGCGCACGGGGGACGCTGAAGGCGCTCCTATCGCTCTGATGCCGGACGGCTCGATATTCAACCTGCCCTCCGAGAATTTCCGGGTTCCGGGAATCGCCCACCGTGCCCCAGGCAGAATTGTAGGTGCTATAGCTGTATCGCACTTGGGTCAAGAGCCGGAGTTTCAGGAAGAACTTCTCTCCGACTCGAATGTTGAGACCGTTATTGACATCGATGCCATAATTGGGTTTCGAGAGCCGTTCCTTGTTTTCGATTACCCGTAGGCCCTTGTCGTACTCCTCTTGAGTGATCAGGCCCTTTTGATACAGGTACTTGAGGCCTGGATCTTCGCCGGAGTAGTACTCCCACTTGCCGTCCTTCTTCACCAACTGACCTTCCTCCACCGCCGTTGCCGGTTGCGGACTCACCAGCCAGAGCAGGCCGATGATGAAAAGGACCAAACCAGAAAGTCTCATGTCGTTCCTCCATGACATGGGAACTTCCGGTGGTCCGGTCAGTCCGCCGTTCGGATTGATGGAAAGATTAGATTGACCGTCCGGTTATCCGGTCGGTTCGTTACTCGTTTGCACCCTCCAAGGAGTGACTGTCAGATTGAATGCGCATCGTGACAAGACCGTTCAGCGCGACAGATGGGAATCGAATCGCGTCTTTTCTTTTCGTTCGATCTGGACCACTTTGGAGTCGTGAACAATAATTTCCACCGAGCCGAAGCGGATGCCCTTCAGCGCATGCATGATCGCTTGTTCGACATGGGGGTGCACGTTGTAATCCGAGAGGTTCTGGTTATTCGAGAGCGCCTGCATCTGCACCTCCATCCATCGAGTCTGACTCGGTTCTAGAACGTTCACAGGTGAGGAGTTATTTAATTCCTACTATCCCGATCAGAATTAATTGTTTCTATGTATAAATTAAGTTACTCTAGTTTGTCAACAAATAATTATGTGAGACAGAAGATAAAGGCACCCAGCATGCGCTCATTGCATAAAGAAGAGTAATCACGAGATAAGTATGACAGTATACTTGACAACTATAATGTATTATTGCTATATGCCCCGTCATGGGCGTAAGGCATCAAGCTGAATCGGTTGACCATTTCCGGAATGAACTCAAGAATCTCCGTGCCGCACGCGGTCTATCGCAAGGTGAGTTAGCGTCGAAAGCCGGCATCACCCGTCAGGCCGTTTCATCGATCGAATCCAACCTCTATCTGCCGACCACCGCTGTCGCTCTGAGACTTGCCGAGGTCCTCTCCTGTCGTGTCGAAGATCTTTTTAGCCTGGCCAAGCCTATCCAGCCTATCCAGGGCGTTCTCGTGGGTACTGTTTCCGAACGAAATCCTTCAAGTCCGCCAGTTCGCGTCAAAGTCGCGATGGTCGGTTCTCGAATCGTCGTGCGGCCCGTGACGGGGTTGGGCGACGTACTGTCGTGCACCGTAGGTGCGGATGGATATCTGGCGGGGGCTGTTTCCTCCGTGGGGGGGGCGACCGTGGAAGTCATGCTCTCCCGCGACCGCCAGGCGATCGAACAGGAAATTTCCGTGGCCGGCTGCGATCCCGCGATCTTTCTTGCTGGCGAACACATGAGGAGGCGGAAGGACCAGACTTCGGTCGTCGGCTGGACAATGGGAAGTATGGCCGCGCTGCGTTCGCTGCAGCGGGGAGAAGTTCACGTCGCAGGGTTGCACCTGTTTGATCCTGCGACGGGAGAATCCAATCTTCCATTTGTTCGGCGTGCGTTGAAGGGTTCCGGCTACGACGTGGTCACCTTTGCAACGTGGGAGGAGGGGTTTCTCGTTCGCAAAGGAAATCCAAAGTCGATTCGCGCCGCCGCCGATCTTGCCGACGCAACGGTGACCTTCCTGAATCGGGAAGAAGGGTCGGGAGCCCGTCTCCTTCTCGATCGGCAATTGCGTGAATCAGGGGTCGCGCCCGCACAGGTCCGGGGTTATGACCGAATGGTCTTGTCCCACTTCGAAGTGGCTCGGGCGGTCGCGGGTCATCAAGCGGACGTGGGCATCGGTATTCGATCCGCCGCGCAGTACTTCGATCTGGACTTCGTGCCGCTCCAATCGGCCCGGTACGACCTGGTCGTTCCCAAGACCTATCTGAAGTCCCATCCCACCTTAGCCAATCTATTTGAGACGATCGTCAGCCGTCCGTTTCGCAACGAGATCGAGTCTCTTGGCGGCTACGATACGAGTGAGACAGGAAAGATGCACGTCCTGCGATCATGAATCACCTCGATGCGGGAGACATAGTGATGAAGCTGACCAGAGTCCTGTTCCTCGCCGCCGTTCTCGTGTCCGTTTCTGCGACGTCCGGGTACGCTTTCGAGCAACTGGTGATAGCCGCGTCGCCGAGTATGCGTCTTCCCGTCGAAGCTCTCGGACGGCAGTTTGAAGCCACCCATCCAGACGTGCGTGTGCGGCTGCATCTCGATTCCGGTCTCGATCTCCGTCGGACCATCGCCGGGATGGAGAACAGCACGAAAGGATACTTCATCGGCACCGGCCCTATTCATCTCGTGGCGCCCGGCGGCGATGAGCTGATCACTCGGTTGGAGCAAAAATACTACGTGTTGCCCGGCACGCGCCGAGTGTATGCCGAGGAATTGCTCGTCATGGTCGTGCCGGAGTCGTTGGTCGATGCGCCGACATCCTTTGATGCCTTGAAAAACGATGGCAAGCTGCGCATCGCCGTCGGGGATCCGGAGAAGACGGGACTCGGCCAAAAGACAAAGCAGCTGCTGACGAGGCTGGGGATCTGGGACGACGTGCGAGAACGGCTCGACGAAGCGGCGGATACGCGTTCCGTCATCGACCACGTGTTGAACGGTCAGGCCGATGCCGGGATCCTTTTCGGTCCCGACGCGGCGCGAGAAAACCAACGGCTGCGCGTCGTCGCCGAGGCCGAGCGAAACTTCATCACTCCGGTGGTCCATTCCATGGCGATGGAACGGTACTGCCCACATCGGCAATTGTGTGCGGAGTTCCTCGAATTTATCCAGTCGGCCCAAGCCCAGGCCACGCTCAAAGGTCTGGGCTACGCCTCGCCTGTCCGAGAGCAGGCAAGTCAAGCCCATTAATCCAAAGTCATACAGTGGCTCTTTCGATTCAGGAGGAGGAATGTCATGTCACCGCAGAATCGGGTCAGACAGCCGAAGAATTGGAGCAGCAGGGTCGTCTGCGTGCTGCTCGTCGGGATCGTCGCGACAGGCTGTGCGCGGCTTCCATACACAACGAAGGTGGTGCAGGACAATCGACGAGTCTTCGTTGCTCTGCAACGCGAGCCCAAACCGGCGTCCTACAGTCATCCCGTCCAGTTCACGATCGGAGAGCTGACCGCCATCCTGTCCGGCTTCTCATTCCGCGAGAAGCAGAGATTGCCGTTGCGGTGGTTTGCGGAAGAAGTCCCGCCGAAAGACATTTTCCGGAGAGATGAATTGGAAGCCATCGTCCCTCCGCTCGTGGATGCGCTGCAAAAGGTCTCCGCTGACGAGCGGGTCTATTTTCAAGTCTTGGCACCCGGCATGAATCCGGCGTATGAGCGGGACACGACCGCCGGCTGGATTGCGGTTCACGAACCGTATTTTCACCTCACGCTCGAACATTTCCATGCCATGTTCCCCACCAGAAAGTCAGAACAGTGGGATCTCCGCTATCCTGCTCTCCCGCCCGATCCCAAGACGTTCCTGCTGTACTTCGAGCCGGGACGCTTTTGGGAAACGGACCCGGTGACCCATCGCCCATCCGTACAGTACCGCAAATTCTTGAAAGCGGTGCCGACCAAGTAACGCCATTACGGGCCGGGCGACTCGGACTATTTCCACGTCCATATCCAATCATTCTCGGAGGTCGGTCATGATGTTGCGGAGATGGCTTTCCCAAATGGGTTGTACACCTCGAATCGTCAAGGCGGTCGTTGCGACAAGTGCGGCGGCTCTACTGGCTCTGTTCCCCGATCTTGGGCACGCAGTGGATTCGGGAAAGTTGGTCGAGAAAAACGGCGAATATGTCTTTGTCGAAAGCATGGATCCCGCCACGCGGTTGCTGTTGGAACGGTCCTACGAAAAGGGCATCATCACACAGGAAGAGCGTGACAAGGCCATCAAGGAGTCCGAATCCCGCGCCTATCTGATGCAGCCGAGCTTCAAGCTCTGGTACGACCGGGGATTCAATTTCTCGATGAACGACAATGCCTTCCTTCTCAAGATCAGAGGACGCTTGCAAATGCGGGAGACGACCAGGTGGAGAAACGACGCTTGGAGAAATCCCGGGGACGCCAAGAATTATCCGGAGCTGCTGGGGGTCTTCGGAGACTATCGCGCCAATCGCTCGGACGATTTCTACACCCAGTTCAATATACGCCGGGCCCGGTTGTTGTTCCTCGGTCACCTCATCAATCCGGATTTCAAGTATTTCGTCCAGCTTGGATTCGAGACTGCGGAGAATGCTCAGACGCCTGGCGCCGCCAATTTGCTCGACTTCTATTTTCTGAGCACGCATTTTTCTTTATTCAACGTGCAGGCCGGTCAATACAAGGTGTTCTTTAACCGGTCCCAGATCAATAACACCGCCTCCATGCAGTTCGCCGAACGCTCCGCGGTCCAGGACGCGTTCACCGCGAGCGGTCTCAATCGTCGGGACGTCGGCATTACGATCATGAATGACGACGAAGTGTACCCGGTCAACTACTATCTCGGCGTCTATAATGGTGCCGGTCCGCTGTTCAACCGCTACGGGACCTATGACAGCGAGGAAGCCACCGTGGGATGTCCCGGCGGGCAGACGGGCGGTAATCCTTTTCCTTCGCCGGCTGGTTGTCCGACGAACACGCGCAACCTCAACGCGAACTTCCGCAATGAGATCGACAAGCTGATGTACGCCGGTCGTCTGCAATGGAATATTATGGGCCGGCCCGGCTACGGTGAAGGTGACCTGGCCTACTCGGAAACACCCCAGATGGCGGTGGGCGGCGGGGTCGCCTATAATCCCGGCGTCAACACGAGCACCGACAATGCCTTTGTCGGCATCGATCTGGCCAATCTGAATTTCCGCCGACAGTTGGCGACGTTCGGCAACGGTCGGCAATTGGGATGGGGCATCGTCAACTATTTCACGCATGCCTTCGACGGCGTGTTCAAGTATCGGGGATTCTCCTTGCAGGGCGAATATTATTTCAAGAATATCGAGCGAACCTTTAAGGGGGCGCCGTGCTTGCAGACGACCGGGACCGGCGGGCCTTGCACGACCCAGGCACCTGGTCTCCTCGGCAATTCGACGGGTTTCTACGTGCAGAGCGGGTATTACTTGATTCCAAGAAAACTGGAAGTGGCGGCTCGCTACTCCTATTGGGATCCGGATACCAATGCGTCGGGCGACTTGATCAAGCAGGTCGATGCCTCGCTCAATTGGTTTCCGTTCGGCACGTACGACTATCAGGTCATGTTGACGTATACGAACCTGGCGATGGGGACAGGCGGCTATGCCATCGGCCGTAGCAATCCGTTGCCGAGTACGGGCGGCTCGCAGAGTACCGTACCCTGTCCGGCCACCTTTCCGTCAGGCTGCGTGCCCTTGGATGCTCGCGGAGGCACGTTGATCGAAAATGCGATACGGCTGCAGTTCCAGATCTTTTTCTAGCTTGTCAAAGTCACGCATACAGGAGGCGGAATTATGAATTATGGTGGAGACAGAGTATCGGGAGCTGTCCGTGGGGGCCTCGCGCTGCTGTTTCTCTTGCTTACGTGTCCCATGGGCGTGGTTTGGGCGGAGGAACTCACCATCGCGGCCGCCTCGGACTTGAATTTTGCATTCAAGGAACTCGTGGTCGAATTTGAAAAGACCTCGGGTCATCAGGTTAAATTGTCGTTGGGATCGTCCGGAAACTTTTACGCACAGATTCAAAACGGTGCGCCGTTTGACCTCTATTTTTCGGCGGATATCGGCTATCCTCGGAAGTTGGAAGAGGCCGGTTTGGCCGTGCCGGGGTCTCTCTATCGATATGCGGTCGGTCGGATTGTCGTCTGGACCGGACACGCTTCGCGCCTCGATAGCACGAAGGGCATGGAGGCATTGCGCGAGCCGAGTATCAGGAAGATTGCCATTGCCAATCCCAAACATGCGCCCTATGGACGGGCCGCTGTTTCCGCTATGGAGCATTTCAAGGTCTACGAGCAAGTCAAGGACCGTTTGGTCTTGGGTGAAAATATCTCTCAGGCCGCTCAATTCGTCGAGTCGGGAGCATGCGAGATCGGCGTGATCGCACTTTCGCTGGCCCTTGCCCCGACGATGAAGGCCAAGGGCACCTATTGGGAGGTGCCGGCCGACGCACATCCCGCTCTGGAGCAGGGCGCCGTCATTCTGAAATCGTCGCCGCGCCCGCAGGTTGCGAGAGAGTTTCTTGAATTTATGAAAGGGCAGGCAGGACAGGAGATCATGAAGCGCTATGGTTTTACCATTCCGGCATAACAGACTTTCCGCCGGTCTATTTGCCGTGACGCTTCTCGCCTGCGCGGCCTGTTCCGACGCGGTTCAGCTCGTGGGAGAAACCGACACGGGGGGCGTCGTGACCTATTTGTATAAAGAGGACCGGGGAGGGCCCATGGGATCCCCGCATCGAAAGGAGGCTTTGCAGGTCATCGACAAGAAGTGTCCCTTTGGCTATACGGTCGTGCGAGACGGAGAGGTGAGGGGCTATTCCGGGATGTCGAGCACGGAAGGGCACGAAGGTGAGGTGACGGGCCAGCGATGGGGCATTCGATTTCGATGTAAGGAGTCACGACAAGATCCACGTCACAACAGAGGAGGCTCATCATGAAACTCAGCGCGCGGAATCAATTTCAAGGAACCGTGGTTCGGATCACGGACGGACAGGCAATGGCCGAAATCGTCGTCAAGGTCGGCCAACTTGAATTCGTTGCAGCCATCACCGAAGGCTCGGTCAAGAACATGGGGCTCAAGGTCAACGACTCCGTGACGGTGGCCGTGAAGGCCACTGAAGTCATGATCGGTAAGTAGAACTCGATGGTTTCTCCCCCGCGGCGACGCCGCGGGGGGCAAGCGACGGACGCCGACGAAGGGCTGGGCGCATCGTGAATTGGACGGCGATTTGGGTCACTTTCAAGCTGGCGTCTCTGACATCCATTGCCTTGCTCATCCTCGGGTTGCCCATCGCCTACTGGCTGGCGTATTCGAGGCGGCGATGGAAATTTCTCGTCGAGTCGGTCGTGGCCCTTCCGCTGGTGCTGCCCCCCACCGTGTTGGGATTCTACATCCTGGTGGCCATCGGTCCGCACAGCCCCGTCGGGCGGTTGTACACCGATGTCGTCGGGCAATCGTTGCCGTTCAGTTTTCAAGGGCTGCTGCTGGCGTCGATCCTCTATAGCCTGCCGTTTGCCGTCCAGCCCTTTGCGTCGGCATTCGGTCAAGTCGACCGCAGGCTGATCGAGGCGTCGTGGACGCTGGGGTTGTCCCGATTCAAGACCTTCTTCAAGTTGATTGTGCCGCTCTCCGCCGCCGGCCTGGTGACGGGGGTCGTGTTGAGTTTTGCCCACACTCTCGGTGAATTCGGCGTCGTGCTGATGGTGGGCGGCAATATCGACGGCGTGACGCGCACCATTTCCATCGATATCTACGATGAGGTGCAGGCGTTGAACTATGCTCAGGCTGCAAAAACCGCCGCATTCCTGCTGGTGATTTCGTATCTCGTGTTGCTCCTTGTGTATGCAGTCAATCGGAACATGTGGACGGTATGGCCGCGGAAATAGCCATCGACATCAGCAAGACCTTTCCGGGCCGCGCGACGATCTGTGCACGGATCCGGTATCCGGTCGAGGCGTCCACGGTGTTGATTCTGTTCGGTCCCTCCGGATCCGGCAAGACCACGGTTCTCCGATCGGTCGCGGGACTTGAATGTCCGGAGCAGGGGACGATCCGCTTCATCTCGCGGATATGGCTGGATACGGCGGCTCGGGTCAACGTCCCCCCGCAAGCTCGCCGGATCGGGTACATGGCCCAGGAATACGCGCTGTTTCCCACCTATACGGTCGCGGGCAATATCGCGTACGGGTTGGGACACCTCAGCGTGCCGGATCGAAAGCGGCGGGTGAACGAGGTCCTGGAGCTGCTTCAACTGCGCGGCCTGGAATCGGCCAAGCCGCGTGAGCTTTCCGGCGGGCAACAGCAGCGGGTCGCCCTCGCGCGAGCGGTCGCGCCCAGACCTCAGTTGCTGTTGCTCGACGAACCGCTGTCGGCGCTGGATGCGCCGACGAGGATCCGGCTTCGCGGGGAGCTCAGAAGCCTCTTGAAGCAGCTGGCGTTGCCGTCGATCATCGTGACGCATGACCGCGAGGAAGCATTGGCGTTGGGCGACGTGATGGCGGCGATGGGCGAGGGGGCGGTGCTGCAAGTCGGCACGCCGGAGGACGTCTTCAGCCGGCCGGCGAATGCGGAGGTCGCCAAAATCGTCGGCGTGGAAACGGTGGTGCACGGAAAGGTTCTGCAAACAACCGATAGTCTGGCCACCATCAAGGTGGGCGAGCAGACGCTGACGGCCCTCGGCGGTGCCGACGCAGGCTCCGACGTATTCGTGTGCATCCGTGCGGAGGATGTGGTGCTTGAGAAGGTGGACTCTGCGGCGACGAGCGCGCGCAATCACATGAAGGGAACCGTGCGCGACATCGCTCCGGCAGGACCATTGGTCAAGGTGAACGTGGATTGCGGATTTCTCCTGGGTGTGTTGGTCACGAGGCCCGCCCTGGAAGAACTGGGGCTCGAGCCGGGCTCCCCGGTGCGGGCAGCGATCAAGGCCGGGTCTGTCCATGTCGTGCCGCGTCGGGATGGAGACTGAACCGAGTGGTTGCCGCCCATGTTTACTCGGCTCCGACGCCGAGTAAGCGGTCAATTGCCATGCCGATAACCTGCAAAACCAGGTAGTCTTACCAGCTGAAGCACTCCGGCCGACCTCCTCCCCAGCTTCTGTGGATAACCCTGTGTGTAACGATTGAATCCGAGAAAGAAGTCGTGCATTCCGCTGCTCTGCCTATCTGTTTGCCTATTTTTTGGGCATAGGTTTATAGGGGCGGCAACCCACCATATCTTGTGGGTATTCTTATAAAAAGCGCATAAATGGTAATGCGCTGATTAGGAGCGGTGTTTTGACGTGACGCTTGCGTATCAGCTTGCCAGGCGCAGAGTTTCATTGAAAGTTATTCACAGAGCCTCTGCCAAAAGGGGCTTTCCATCACCATTATAAAGAACGACTGAAATTGAGGCTTGACAGGTGCCGGCCTAGTATGTAACCATCGGTTACATCATGAAGCCGACCGAGCTGAAACGCATCCGGGAACAACTGGGGCTCACGCAGCAGCAGCTGGCCGACGCGTTGCAGACGACACGGGTTTCGGTCGCGCGATATGAAGCGGGCATGCGCCGCATCCCCGGTATGGTGAAGGTTGCGATCGAACGACTGAATCGCTTCTCGGAAATTCCAATGGTCGGGACGGTTGCCGCGGGATTGCCGATCGAGCCGGTGCCTCAATCAGAGTTGATTGAAGTGCCGTTGAGCATGTTGCGGGGAAGCGATACCTTCGCATTGCGCGTCAAGGGAGAGTCGATGAAGGATGACGGTATTCTCCCGGGCGATATCGTCGTCGTGCACAAACAGGAAACGGCGCAAAATGGACAAACCGTGGTGGCGCTGGTCAACCATGAGGCCACGATCAAAACATATTATAAAAAAGACACGCACATCGAGTTGCATCCGGCCAATGCCGCCATGCAGCCGATCCTCGTGCAGCCGTCGGACGCGTTTCATATCGAAGGTGTGGTGATCGGCGTCATTCGACATTGTGCGATGTAGGCACGTGAGCAAGGAGGACTGTGATGATGGAACGAGCCGTGACGACCAAAGACCGGTTGATGCATCTGGAGCGAACTGTGAGCGTGCTCAACGGGCGTCTTCTGGACTTGCAATGGGAGTTGCAGCGGACAAAAGCCTACTCCCTTTCCTTGACGGAACGCATCTGGCGCAATCTCGTCGGCGTTCGTCAGGAGAGCCGATTCATGTCGACGGTCTGCAGCAGACGGATACGTCCGAACATGAGGGTCGAAGACTATGCCGAGACAATCGGACACTGACACTCAGGCGGTGGGGCGCTGTGCCGACTGTGGGGCGAGAAGCGCCCAGCGGGTGGAATATGTGGATGTGCTCACCCAAACCAAACTCGAACTGTGCGAAGTCTGTTGGCATGCCTGGCGACAGCGACAGAATTTTTCCGGCGGATGCTGTGGGTAACGGAGAGGTGTGATATGCGTGCGACCGCGGAATCGACAACCCTGCCCCTTCTCGATCGGCGAAGCGACGAGTGTGTGCCGGAGACGACAGGCAACGCGTCAGGTGACTGGTCCCTTGCGCTGCGGTATGCCCAGGTGCCGTTTTATCTCAACGACAAACTGCTTCTGCTCTACGGACATAGGCTGGTGTTTCGGTTGGGCCTCCATATCGCGACGGAGCGGGTCTTGGCCGGAGAGCCGGTTCTGTATGTCGATGGAGCCAATACGTTCGATCCGTTTGCCGTCGCTCGATTGGCCCGTGCCGGGCGCCGCCGGCCTCATCAGGTTCTGGCCATGATCCATGTGGCCAGGGCGTTCAGTTCCCATCAGGTGGACCGATTGGTATCGGATTGTCTCGCCGCTGCGCTCGATCGGTATCAAGCCCGCATCGCCATGTTGGCCGGACTTTTTGAGACCTTCTATGAGCAGACAGTTTCCGATCAGGACGCCGCACGGTTGTTCGGTCGCATGATGAACGCCCTCAACCGATTGACGCAGCAGGGCTACACGATCGTGTGTCTTTGTCCCGCCGCTCCGATACTCACGCACGCCGGCCGGCAACGTTTCGACCAGTTACGCGTCCGCGCCGACCGCGTTCTTTGCGTGCAGGAGGAACAAGGCGTCGTGCGGCTTCAAGACAACGGGCTGAACGACGGCCGATCATGGGAGATTCCCTGCACCCTGCTCACGGAACGCTGAACGGCCTGTTGAGTGACACCGAACGTCCGTCCGTAATTCGACTACGGCTCGAATTTCCCACGTCTAGGCCTCTGTAAGAGTGAAGATGCATGGAGTCCTCTTGGCTTGAAAATGCGGAGCCATGTCTCAGTCTGCAAAGAAGCTTATCTTGAGACTCCCGCAAATGTGGAGCCGTTCCATCCGTGACAATAGCAGGGATAGCCCGCAGGTCCTCCTGACAGCGGACACGTTCCTGAATTTGTTTCACACCTGCTGGCACCATTCATTGTCGAGGAAGCATCCGTGTAGGGGTTCTTTCCACTTCCTCCAAATGCTTTGTCGACTCCTCTCGTCATGGCATCACTCAGGCTATTACCCAGAGCCTTCCCCATGGTATTCCAGAAATCATCGCCACCGTCATTGCACGCCTTTTCCACCTCGCCTTTGTCATATCCCTGTTTGCCGAGCGCAATCCGCTGCTCAATAGTGCAGCCGCTCCAGGCGTTCGAGTCGACAAGCACCACAGTCGGGATAATGAGACTCCACAATGTGATGACCGCCATAATGCGTTTCATGGCAACCTCCTTTTTATTTCCCTTGCGTCCTGTTGACATCACATATGAGCAACTGCTGGACCAATCGCGTAGATGAATTGTTTTTAATGAGCACGAACGGGAAAGTAGCCTTATCAAAGGCTTGCTCAGTGAAGATCGATGAGAGCCAGGCGAGGCGCGGCAATGGTCGCGAATGAAGCCACGCAATCCGGGAATCGAAATAGATTCGCCGGATCGAAATCGATCCGCCGGGAATCTAGACAAAAAAACAACAAAGGCATTTATCCGACGGCATCAAGTATGAAAAACCGATAAGGAGCCGTCGGCACGAGCAAGCTTGGTATTGAATGAAAAGAAACTGCTGGAGGTGTCTATCCGCGGGCATCAATACCGGATGGCTGACGCCGATGAGGCCGCGGTACGAGCAAGATTTCTCGGAAAGTCGAAGGTTTTTATCCGACCGCGATAGTTACGATGAAGCCATGAAGAGCGGTCGGTTCAACCGAAGGTTGGTATGGTGGCGGTGACCCGGATCGAACGGGTGACCCGCGGCTTATGAGTCCGCTGCTCTACCAACTGAGCTACACCGCCATATTGAGCGAGGGGAGCGAGAAACCGAAACTTGTTTATACCATTCGGATAGGGATCTCGTAAAGGCGGATGGTGGGTCAGCTTCCTCTTGCGTCATGCCGGCGAAGGCGAGCATCCACTCTCAATCAAGACTGAATGCTGAGGAGAAGGCCTTGACTGGATTCCCGCTTCCGCGGGAATGACACACTTCAGTGCTTCTGATGGCAAACTGGCCCAACACCGAAGGGCGACGGTTACGAACAACTTTGGCTTACGGAATCAATCTGCTGAGAGTGGCACGGAGCCCGTCCGCGCCTGGGTTGGTCACTGTCTTGTTGGCGAGAATCTCTTCGGGATTGACCGGAGTCCCGTAATAGATCCGATTATCTTTGGAGGAGGCCGTGATGGCGAATCCCTGCAGTGCGAACCCCATGAACGCACCCTTCGACCAGGCGAATGAGATCACGTCGAGCGCGGTGGTTCCCCCTTCCCCGAACGCGCCGACTGTAAAGCCGCCGTCGACTCCCAGTCTTGCCGTGCCCTTGCCAGAGAACCGTTCGAGAGCGGCAAAAGTCTGGACGATGAGAATCAACTCCGATGAGTCCACTCCGACCTGGGGTCCGAAACTGGTCGAGCTCATCGTATAGAACGCCGGTGGCGACCATCCTCCTTTCAGAAGATCCCGCGCCAACAGCACGCCACGACCGCCGGATCCGCCCACGACCACGGCGCCGCGCCACAATTTGGGAACGATGAACACGGCCTTCATGCTGTCGGGTTTGAGCCGATAGCCGGCGGCAAGGCCCGGTTCAGCCAGGAACCGTTCGAACGTCGATGTCGCCTGGTCGACCAGCTGTTGCTGCTCGGTGCTCTCCTCACCTGAGTCAAGGGCAGCGCTGTTGCCTGGCAGGCTCACACAAAGCAGCAAGGCGATCATCGCGGTCATCGGGATAGACGAGCGTTGTGTAGTCAGACCGAATCCCACGGGACACCTCCGGGCAAGCAAGAGGGGGCCAAGACTATCAAACAGCCTTCACGCTCGCAAGAGCTGGACAGGACTTCTACCCGACCATGGCGCATGAATGACCGAAGGGGGAAAAAAGAGGCTTCGTCGTGAACAACGTCGGTCAACTGTGCTAGACTGCGGGCCGCTCTGAAGGCCGATCCATTTTCGAAGGTGGCATGAAGATGATGACGACATCGTTATTCCGTTCGGCGCGGGGAATCTGTTCCGGCAGCTTGGTCTTGGTCGTGCTGTTGATCGGGTCGAGCGCCTGTACGATCAACCCGGTCAGCGGATGGCCGGAGTTCACGCTGATCACCGCCGGGCAGGAAAAACAGATCGGCGCGGAGGAAGCGAAGAAGGTCGAAGATGAAATGGGACTGCTCGATGATCGGGCCTTGGCCGGTTATCTGGATCAGCTCGGACAGCGGTTGGCGAAGGAGTCGCCGCGCCAGAACCTCGACTATCACTTCTACGCCGTCGATATGATCGAGCCCAATGCCTTCGCGCTTCCCGGGGGCTATATCTACGTCTCACGCGGACTCTTGGCGCTGGTCAATTCGGAGGATGAGCTGGCTGGAGTCGTCGGACATGAGATCGGCCACGTCGCAGCCCGTCACAGTGTCCAAAAGATTTCGCGCCAAGGGCCATTTGCGCTGATCACCAACTTCGTATCCGGCGTAACGGGGTTCTTCGTACCGTTGGTCGGCAACATGGTCGGGGGAATCGGTAATTTTGCACAAAGCCTGGTGTTTTCACCCTACAGCCGGTCGCAGGAATCCGAGGCGGATAAGGTCGGACAGGAAATGGCCGCCAAGGCTGGTTGGAATCCGGAAGGTTTGGCGGCGTTCCTGAATACGCTGGGGAGAGAAGAATCATTGTTGAATGATGGACCTCGCAGGCCCAGCTTCTTCGATTCGCATCCGGCCACGCCGGATCGAGTCGAAAAAACGACCAAGTGGGCCAAAGAATTCAAGCAAGCGCCTCGCGATCCGATCACACCCACCCGCAATGCATTCCTGAAACGATTCGACGGCCTCATCGTCGGCCAGCGGGCCGCCAACGGTATCATCCAGGGCAGCACGTTCCGTCATCCGGACCTGAATTTCTTCGTCGCATTTCCGGATCAATGGCAGGTGGAAAACACACCGGCTCAGCTGGCGTCGGCGCCGAAAGAAGGCAACATGGGCATCCTCATTCGGGCGGTCGGAGAGGGGACCGACCCGATGGACGGCGCCCGTGCGTTGGAGAAGGCCAGCAAGTCTCCCGTGGTGGACAAGACGCGGCCGACCACGGTGAACGGCCTCCCGGCGGCCAAGGCGAAAATAGGCGATTCCAAGGTCACGGCGGATATCGCCTGGATCGCGCACGGAGGGCTCATCTATCAGGTAGTCGGCATCACGGAGACGAAGAACTATGACGCGACCCATCCCGTCTTCCGGACCGTGACCGAGAGTTTCAGACCGCTGCGACCGGAGGAACGGGCTGAGATTCGAGAAAAGCGCTTGCGTCTCGTGGAAGCACGTGCAGGCGAGAGCCTTGAGGCGCTGGTGGACAGAACAAAATCGAGATGGACGACGAAGCAAGTCGCGGTCGCCAATAATCTCAAGGAGACCGAAGTGCTGCGCGACGGGCAGCTCGTCAAGATCACGGTGGAAGAACCGTATGTCGGAAAGCGGAAGTAGGGGAGCCTTCGGGCGTCAGCCGGATCCGACCTCCGAAGGCGGCTGCATCGGCGATACGAAGGTTCGCCCCATCAAGGCTTCACGGACGGCGACCGGAAGATCGGTGGCCAAGCGCGGTTTGACCACATAGCCCATCGCTCCCGCCACAAAAGACTCTTCGACAAATTCCGGTTCTTCATGCACCGTCAGGATGACGATCTTCGCGCCCGTGTGCTCACCGGTCAGCAGCCGGGCGGCCTCCAGGCCGTTGAGGGACGGCATCGAGATATCGACGATCAGCACGTCCGGTTGCAGTTCCGCCGCCGCCTGGATCAGATCGCGGCCGTTCCCTACCGTGCCGACGATATGGAATTCGGGCTCCAGCACGCGGAGCACCATGTCCAACATGGCCGGGTTGTCGTCGGCCAGCACGATGCGAGGGGATGTCTTGCCGGGGTCAGCCGGTTGGTGAAACGAAGCCATCGGGGCAAACTCATTGGGTGGTCGGGACGCACCTGATGTGTACCACCGACAAGGATCGGAGGAAACTGGCAAAACTGACAGGGCGGGGATTCTACTGACGCCGAGGCGATGCAGGTATCAGACTCTGTTTTACAGCGAACTGGTACAGTTCGGCGTTGCTCTTCACCTGAAACAGCTCCATGATCCGATACTTATGGAACGCGACGGTGCGGGGAGTGACGTCGAGAATGTTCGCCGCTTCCTTCATCGAGTAGCCTTCGGCGAGAAGTTGGAGCACTTCACGCTGGCGCAGCGTCAGTCGGGTCGGCATCGACCGGCGGTCAGCCTCGACATCGGTCTCGACCATCCCGTCGGCTGCTCTGGAGCCGATGTAGGTCTTGCCGACCATCGCCGCGCGGATGGCGTCGGACAATTCTGAGGCGGCAGAGCTCTTGAGGAGATACCCCGAGGCGCCGATGTGGAACGCCTCCATCGTGAGGTCCGGATCTTCGTTCATCGTGAGGAAGACGAGCTTGACCTCCGGCATCATGGTTTTCAACTGGCGCCCGGCGTCCAAGCCGTTGAGCAAGGGCATGCCGATGTCCAGGACGACGACGTCCGGACGGAGCGTTCGCGCCGTGAGCAGCAGCGTGCGGCCGTCACCCACGGATCCCACGACGTCGCACTCCGGTTCCAGCAACTTGGTGCAGGCCTCGACGAGGAGGCGGTGATCATCGGCGAAGAGGACTCGCGGCCGCTGCATGGCCAGTTCCTTTCCGTAGGCCGCCGGCCGACGGCTAGATTGCGATTTGAACGACGATTCTGGTTCCCCGGGACGGGAACGACTCGACCGAGATCCGTCCGCCGGCCGTCCGCACCCGTTCCTGCATGCTGATCAGCCCCAACCGGCCTTTGGCCGCCACCGCTCGAGGATCGAATCCTGCGCCTGTGTCCGAGACGCACAAATGCAACGCGCCCCGGTCTCCGATCAACTCGAGCTTCCCGTTCCGTACGCCGCTGTGTTTCACGAGATTGCTCAGCGCTTCTTGCGCGACCCGGAACAGACAGAGCGCGGCTTCCTTGGGGATCGCGCGGGGCACGTCACGGTGCAGACAGTCGATGCGCACCGCATGCTGCTCCGACAACTCGCGACACAGTCCGTTGATGGCCGCCACCAGACCCAGGTGTTCGAGCTTCGCCGGATGGAGCCGATGCGACAGCCGATGGACGTCCGACGCGATTTCCTGCGTCAACTTGTGCAGACCTTCGACCTGTGCCGCCGGGTCGGCACCGGGCGACAGGTTCAGACGCTGCAGACCGATGGCCAGCAGCGCCAGCCGCTGGTTCAAATTATCGTGCAACTCCCTGGCGATTCTGCGGCGCTCCTCCTCCTGTACGCCGAGGAGCCGGCCGGTCGTTTCCTTGAGCGACGCCTCGACGTGCTTGTAATCGGTCATATCGACCATGATGCCGATCAATTCCTTCGTCTGTGGCCCCTCCACAATCACGTGAATTGCATTGTGCAGCCACACGGTGGACCCTTCGGCTGTGACCATCCGGTAGTCCAGAGTCCGATGCCGCTTTTCCTCTATGGAGTGACGGCAGGAGGCCAAGACCCTCAATTGATCGTCGGGATGAAGATGCGTCGCCCAAAAATCCTGTCGATACCATTGCTCGCGGGGATACCCGAGGATGGCCTCCGCCTGCTTGCTGACGAAGGTGAATCGAAGCGAGGCCGGCTCGGCTTTCCAGACGATCGCTTCCAGAGACTCGATCAGCGATCCGGAGTGCATGTCCGCCAGTTTGCGGGCTGTGATGTCGTGATGGGTGAGGACCGCTCCCCCTTCCTTTCGTCGGAGCGGGACGGCGGTCACGAAGAACCACTGCGGCCCGGACGGTGAAGGCCACATGTATTCAAATTCGAATGAGGTCGAGGTACCCGTGAGGATGTTCCGAACCCCGGCCAGGACCTGCGCATCCTGGTATGATCCGGTCCGCGCGGCTTCATGCCATCGATCAAGGCAATTCATGCCGGTCTCGACGGCGGTGTGAGGGCAGCCTTCATTGGAGCGGGTGAATTCCCGCCAAGCCTCGTTGACCGCGATGACGGTCCCCTGCTCGTCGAGTACGGCCAGGCGCTGCCCAAGGCTGGCGAGGATCGTCGAGGCCCATTCTTCGCCGGCTTGGCGGGCGGATCTGTCGTCACTGTCCCGAGCAGTATCCGGCCGCGGACCGGGCTGCGTCGAGGGAAAACATGCCGAGCGATTGGCAGCGAGCGCTGCCGCTTGCCGGCGATATGCGGTGACGCCCATTGATCAACCCCCGTCGATCAACCCGTTCCCTTGCGCGGCGCCTCAGGTGGAATGAGGTGACACCAATGTGTCAGGGCAAGGTGAGGCCAAGCATGACCAACTCATGTCGGGCAGTCAAGAGAGAACCCGTAGGAATATTCTTCTTCCCCCTCCTGTCAGATTTGACAGTATTCCGCCGCCGACCACCCCTGTATAAAGTAGCCAAATAATGTTGTAAATTTGGCTCTTGTCTGGGCTGGATGTTGCACAATGCCGACTCCTGTCGGCCAGGCAAGTGTGCCGACCGGTCCGGAGGATCTGCATATTATGGAGGGGCGGAACGTGGAATCACAGGGGAACGCTTTCGGCATCGTGCGCATGGGTCGGGGACCGGGAAGACGCGTTGTGGAATGGCCGTTGAGCCTGCGCGGCATGGTGGTGGCGGCTGCATCCCTTGTCATCCTCGGGGGCCTGCCGGCCAAGGCCGACGACTATCTCGACATTCCCAAGCCGACCGACAAACTTGCGCCGCCGCCTCCTCCGCCGCAGGTCGGGGCGTCCGTCCTTTCTATCCCTGCCAAGGTATCGCTCCACGACTTGCTCGTCATCGCGGCGGATTCCTTTCCCGAAGTCATCGAGAACGAGGGGGAATGGCACGAGGGGCCGTCCATCGAAGGCCAGCCTCCCTTCCAGTGGCAGTACCGGCTCCATCGAGGCCCGGTTCAGGTGCAGGTCGAGAACAATGAATTGGAGATGCTGTTTCCCGACATCCGATATCGAATCGCCGTACGAGGCATCAAATCGAGCGGGGAGATCGAAGATTCCATCTGCGGATACAAGCCGGATGAGCCTCGACACATGAGCATGAAAGGCCGGTCGCACCTGCAATGGGCCGATGACTGGACGGTACGCTCGACCACGAAGTTCGAGGAGCCGGTTTTCCCGGATCCCTGTGCCTCGACGGCTGCGGGCGCCGACGTCAGCGCGATCGTGAAGACGACGGTGCAGTCGAGGCTTCCCGTGCTGAGCAAGAAGATCGACGACAGGATTCAGGAGGGCAGCCGGCAGCGCCGTGGAGTAGAAAAAGCCTGGCGAACGTTGCTGGCGCCGACCGAGCTGGCGCCGGAACTGTGGCTGAATTTGCGACCGGGAACCATCGAAGCCGGACCCATCATGGGAAACGAGGATCAGCAGGTCGTGGCTTCGCTCAATCTGCTGCTGGAGCCGATCGTCACAAGCGGGGCGATGCCGTCCGTCGGGGAGCGGCCCCTGCCTCCGCTCCAATTGGCGACCAGCGCGCCCGACGGCTTCCATCTCGCGATGCCGATGATGGTGGACTATGACTGGATCAATGTCAGGGTCCGGCGGCAGCTCGTCGGACAGACGATCCCGATGAGGCTCGGCGACCCGGTCTCCATCACCTCCGCGCGGCTGTACGGCAGCGGAGCGAACCTGATTCTGGCTCTGGGGGTGACCGGAAGCGTGAAGGGGACGCTCTATGCCGCAGGGAAACCGGTGATCGACCCTTCCACACACGTCCTCAAGTTCGACGGATTCGACTTCACCATGGATACGCGCAACATTCTCGTCCGCACGGCCAATTGGCTGCTGCGGGACCAAATCCTGGAGACCATCGAGCCGCAGACCCGGGTCGACCTCTCCGAACAGATTGCCTCGATGCGTCGCGCGTTGGACAAGGTTCTGCATCGTGAAGTGCTGCCCGGAGGTTGGCTCAACGGGGCCGTGACCAAGGTCGAGCCGAAGGGCATCTATCCGATCGAGGGAGGAGTGGAAGCGCAGATCGTCGCCGACGGAACGATCGAGCTCTTGCTACCGCCGGCACGATGAGCCGTTGTCGCGGTCCAGCGGGTCTGGTACTCTTCCCCCCTCACAAAGGAGTCTCCTCCGTGATCTTCTCGAACGTGTCCGCCGTTGTGTTGGCGACGGCCTACGTCTTTTCGACGGCCACGGGACTGGCCGGTCAGGAAATGGAGCCGGATGTCGAGGCCTTGGCCTCGTCCGCGATCACGATGAAGGAAGTGATCGGCTTCATCGCGGGGTTCGGGACCACCTTTGCGGCGGTACCGGACCTGATCGTCATGTTCAGGCGCCGGTCCACCGTTGGGATGAATCCAACGATGGCGGCCATCATGGGCACGTTTCAATTCGTCTGGGTCTACTACGGGCTCCTGATCGCCTCCAGACCGGTCATCATGTGGAACGTCGTCGCGGTCGTGATCAATTTCATCATGGTCGGAGCCTACTACCATTTTCTCCGCGGCGAACGGGCGCAAGCCAAAGGGTGACGGAGGCGCATGGCACTTTCTCCATTGGCGGGCAAGCCGGCTCCCGGCGACATGTTGATCGATGTGGCCGAGCTCGAACGGCAGTATGAGGCACGCAGGCCAGACGTCGATGATGGTAACCAGTTGGTGAGTTTCGGCACCAGCGGACACCGCGGCTCGCCGTTGCGCGGTTCGTTCACTGAAGCCCACATTCTGGCCATCACCCAAGCCATCTGCGAATTTCGCCTGCGGCAGGGAACGGACGGGCCCCTGTTCATGGGGAAGGATACACATGCTCTGTCGATGCCGGCTGAACGCACCGCACTGGAAGTTCTCGCGGCCAATCGGATCGAGACCGTCATCCAGCCTCAGGACGGAGTGACGCCGACCCCGGTCGTGTCGCGGGCGATTCTCTCGTACAATCGGAACCGCTCGGCCCATCTGGCCGACGGCATTGTCGTCACGCCATCACACAATCCCCCGCAGGACGGCGGATTCAAGTACAACCCTTCCACCGGTGGGCCGGCCGACACGGATGTCACCACCTGGATTCAGGATCGGGCCAACGCCTTGCTTCGGGCCGGCAACGCGGACGTAAAGCGCATGCCGTTCGAACGGGCGATCAAGGCGACGACCACGCATCAGGAGGATTTCATCCTGCCGTATGTGCGGGACCTGAGCCATGTGCTGGACATGGAGGCGATCCACGGAGCCGGCATCCGGATCGGTGTGGATCCACTCGGTGGAGCCGGTGCTCCATATTGGGAGCCGATCGCCGCTCTCTACAAGCTGAACCTGACCGTGGTGAATCCGACGATCGACCCGACGTTCGGATTCATGAGTGTCGATCATGACGGCAAGATCAGAATGGACTGCTCGAGCCCCTATGCGATGGCGGGCTTGGTCGGGCTGAAAGATCGATATCGGATCGCGTTCGCCAATGATCCGGACTCGGACCGTCACGGGATCGTGACGCCCGCAGCCGGCCTGCTGAATCCCAATCATTACCTGGCCGTGGCGATTCACTATCTGCTGACCCATCGCCCCTTGTGGAACGCGCAGGCCGGCGTGGGGAAGACGCTGGTCAGCAGCAGCCTGATCGACCGGGTGACCAAGCGGTTGGGCCGGCGGCTGTACGAAACTCCGGTCGGGTTCAAATGGTTCGTCTCCGGACTGTTCGACGGGTCCTGTTGTTTCGGCGGGGAAGAGAGCGCCGGGGCGAGCTTCCTCAGAAAGGACGGGACCGTGTGGACCACGGACAAGGATGGTTTGATCATGAACCTGCTTGCGGTCGAGATGACGGCCCGCACGGGCCGGGATCCGGGAGAACTCTACCGGGAATTGACGAAGGAGTGCGGGGCCCCGAGCTATACGCGGATCGACGCCCCGGCCACGCCGGAGCAGAAAGCCAGGCTCGGCAAGCTTTCACCGGAGGCCGTGACGGCCACGATGCTGGCCGGCGAGCCGATCACGGCGAAACTGACCAGGGCCCCCGGCAACGATGCTCCGATTGGCGGCCTCAAGGTCGTCACCGACAACGGATGGTTCGCTGCGCGCCCGTCCGGGACGGAGCATATCTATAAGATCTACGCCGAAAGTTTTCGCGACGACCGCCATCTCGTCGCGATCGTGAATGACGCCCAACAGATCGTGGACAGGGCGTTGGCGGCAGGCTGATCCGGAGCGGAGGTCGGAGATGGTGCGAGTCCGGAACGAATCGCAATGTCATAGAGAGGGAGAACCGGCGTCATGGCGACTACGATCCCATCCTTGACCGCGCGCCCGACTTGGAAAGCTCTCGAGGCTCATCACCGGACGCTCCGCGATGTCCACCTCCGGACGTTGTTCGCGAACGATCCCGGACGGGGCGAGAATCTGACGGCCGAAGCGGCCGGAGTCTTTCTCGATTACTCCAAGAACCGCATCACCGGCGACACGCTCGAGCTGCTGGTTCGGCTGGCGGAAGAATGCGGCTTGCGCCGGCGGATCGAGGCCATGTTCCGCGGCGAGCGGATCAATGAAACCGAAGGCCGTGCCGTGCTGCATGTGGCGCTGCGCATGCCCAAAGGCTCGTCCATCGTGTTGGACGGAGTGAACGTCGTGGCCCAGGTTCATGCCGTGCTGGACCGGATGGCCGGATTCTGCACCGCCGTTCGGAGCGGGGCCTGGAAGGGGCACACGGGAAAACGCATCCGGGCCGTCGTCAACGTCGGTATCGGCGGCTCAGATCTGGGCCCGGTGATGGCTTATGAGGCGCTGCGGCATTACAGCGACCGGGACATGACCTTCCGGTTCGTCTCCAATATCGACGGCACGGACTTCGTCGAAGCGGTGCGTGATCTCGATCCGGCACAGACGCTCTTCATCATCTCATCCAAGACCTTCACCACGTTGGAAACCATGACGAATGCGCATAGCGCCCGCGCCTGGCTGCTGGCCGGTCTGGGCGGTGACGCCAAGGCCGTCGCCAAACATTGCGTGGCGGTGTCGACCAATACGGCGGAGGTGTCGAAGTTCGGCATCGATCCGGCCAACATGTTTGAATTCTGGGACTGGGTCGGAGGGCGGTACTCGATGGATTCGGCGATCGGTCTCTCGACCATGCTGGCCGTCGGCCCCGAGCAGTTCCACGCCATGCTCTCCGGGTTTCACCAGATGGACGAGCATTTCCGCACCGCGCCGTTCCGGCAGAATCTGCCGGTGTTGATGGGGTTGCTCGCGGTCTGGAACGGTAATTTCTTCGATGCGGATACGGTGGCGGTACTGCCGTATGATCAGTATCTGAAGCGGTTTCCGGCGTATCTTCAACAGTTGACGATGGAGAGCAACGGCAAGCATGTGACGCTGGAGGGGGTCACGACGACGTACCAAACCGGCGCCGTCTACTGGGGCGAGCCGGGCACCAACGGGCAACACTCGTTCTACCAGTTGATCCATCAGGGGACGAAGCTGATCCCCTGTGACTTCATCGCCTGCATGAAGCCGCTCAATCCGCTGGGACGGCACCATGATCTTCTGATCGCGAACGTGTTTGCACAAAGCGAGGCGCTGGCGTTCGGCAAGACCGCGGACGAGGTCCGGGCGGAAGGCACGCCCGACCGACTCGTGCCCCACCGGGTCTTCGAGGGAAACAGGCCCTCCAATACGATTCTGCTGGAGCGACTGACTCCTGAGGCCCTGGGTAAGCTCGTGGCCTTGTACGAACATTCCGTTTTTACGCAAGGAGCGGTGTGGGGGATCAACTGTTTCGATCAGTGGGGCGTCGAACTCGGCAAAGCGCTGGCTCAGCGCATCGCCCCCGAATTGGAACGCTCGGAGGCACCGGCGCCTGCCCACGACAGCTCGACCAACCATCTCATCCGTCGGTATCGAGCCGCGAAGACATCGGCGTAGCGCGGAGACATGACGTTCTCGATGCGACCGAAAAGAGGCAAGCCGATCGAACACCCTGAGCGCGGCGGGATTGCCGTATGGACTCGAGGCGTGACCGCGATTCTGTGCGGCTCGATCCTCTTGCTCGGTCAGGCGCCGATCCGGGCGGAGGACAGTGTTGTGGCGCCGGGAGCGATGCTGCAAAAACTGGCCGGCGACTTTGAATTCACGGAAGGGCCGACCTGCGATGCCGAGGGCAACGTCTTTTTCACCGATCAACCCAACGATCGAATCATGCGGTGGAACGCGGAAGGCGGTCTCTCGACTTTCCTGCAGCCGGCCGGGCGCGCCAACGGCATGTATTTCGACTTCAAGGGGAACCTCATCGCCTGTGCCGACGAGAAAAATGCGCTCTGGTCCATCGGTCCGGACCGTCAGGTCACGGTCATGCTCAGCGAGTATCGCGGAAAATCGCTCAACGGCCCGAACGATGTCTGGGTCCGTGCCGACGGGGCGCTCTATTTCACCGATCCGTTCTATCGTCGCCGCTGGTGGAAGCATGACAAGATGCCGCAGGACGGCCAGCACGTCTACTTTCTCTCAGCCGATCGCCAACAACTGGTGCGGGTGACGGACGATCTGCAGCAACCCAACGGCCTCATCGGGACGCCGGACGGAAAAACGCTCTATGTGGCGGATATCGGCGCAGGCAAGACCTATCGATACGACATTGAGCAGGACGGGGGATTGAGCGGAAAGAGAGTAATCGCCGAGTACGGCTCCGACGGCATGACGTTGGATGAGGAAGGCCGTCTCTACCTGACCGGTGACGGCGTTCGGGTGCTGGACCGCGACGGGCGGCAGATCGAGCAGATCGCGGTACCGGGCGAAGCCTGGACCGCAAACGTCGGCTTTTGCGGACGGGACCGGCGCACGTTGTTCATCACGGCGAGCAAAGGACTGTACGGGATCAAGCTGCGCGTCAGCGGGGCAAACGGAGCGAAGTGATGAACGCCACCGCCGGTCGGCAGGACGTCCATCGAATGAGTGATTGGTGATGAAGGCCATCACGGTCGAACCATCGAAACCGGATTCCGCTCGGCTGCGGGACGTGCCGGAACCGGACGCACGGAACGGCTCGATGCTGGTGGAAGCCATTGCGGTCGGCGTCTGCGGCACGGATCTGGAGATCGTCCAGGGGAACTACGGTTGGGCGCCCTGCGGTGAGAGTCATTTGATTCTCGGGCACGAATCGCTGGGCCGCGTGTTGGATCCAGGGCCGAGCGGGGCGTTCAAGGCGGGTGACTTGGCGGTCGGCATCGTCCGCCGACCCGATCCGGTACCTTGTCCCAACTGCGCCGCCGGAGAGTGGGACATGTGCCGAAACGGCCGCTACACTGAGCGGGGCATCAAGGAAATCCACGGATTCATGTCCGAGCGCTGGAGAATCGAACCTGAGTACGCTATGAAGATCGACGACTCGTTGGGCCTCCTCGGGGTCCTGCTCGAACCGACCACGGTGGTCACCAAGGCCTGGGAGCAGATCATGGCCGTAGGCAATCGCGCCTTTTGGGAACCCTGGATCGTGCTCGTGACAGGTGCCGGACCGATCGGCCTGCTGGCGGCGTTGCTCGGCAAGCAACATGGATTGGAAGTTCATGTGCTGGACCGGGCGCAATCCGGGCCCAAGCCCGATCTCGTCCGGAGCCTCGGCGCGGGCTATCACACGGGAAGCGTGCGCGAGCTGAGCTTCGAGCCTGACATCATCATCGAATGCACCGGCGACGGCGAGGTCGTCTCAGACTCAATTTGCCAGGTGAAGGCGGGGGGTGTCGTCGGCCTGACCGGCGTGGGCGGCGGCGAGCAGATAGACGGACTTTTCGGGGGTGATCTGGCGACCGAAGTGGTGTTGGGTAACAAAGTGATCGTCGGCTGCGTGAACGCCAACAAGCGCCATTGGTACAAGGCGAGCCAGGCGCTCGCCCGTGCGGATCGATCCTGGCTGTCGCGGCTGGTGACCAGGCGGGAGGAGCCGGAGAATTTCTCCCGCGCGTTGGAGAAGGAATCGACCGACGTCAAGGTCGTGGTGCAGTTTTCGGATATCTAATATGGTTGCCGCGTTCGGACCGGTGCACATGTTGCGTCGGGGCGGGCGGGCAACCGAGGTTGACGGAGGAGGAGTATCGCAACATGAGCGAGAGCAAGTCACGGGGGGGCGAGAAAAAGGGAGTCGCGCGGAAGCAAGTTGTGCAGAGGGACGCCGCGCAAAAGGACGCCGCGCAGTCAGGAGAGCGGAAAGCCATGACGCGCGAGCATGAGCGGCTCGAAGCGGCGCGGACGCACAAGCTGGCCTGGAAGAAATGGGGACCCTACTTGAGCGAGCGGCAATGGGGTACGGTGCGGGAGGATTACAGCGAGTCCGGCAACGCCTGGGACTATTTCACCCACGATCAGTCACGCTCGCGGGCCTACCGTTGGGGGGAGGACGGACTGGCTGGATTTTCCGACGACAAGCAGCGGCTCTGTTTCGCCCTAGCGATGTGGAACGGGAAGGATCCGATCCTGAAGGAACGGCTGTTCGGGCTGACCAACAGCGAAGGCAACCACGGCGAGGACGTGAAGGAATATTATTTTTACCTGGACAGCACGCCGACACATTCCTACATGAAATATCTCTACAAATACCCGCAGGCCGCCTATCCGTACGACGCGCTCGTCGACACCAACCGCCGGCGAGGACGACAGGAGATGGAATACGAGCTGATCGACACCGGCCTGTTCGACGAAGACCGGTACTTCGACGTGTTCGTGGAGTACGCCAAGGAAAGTCCCGACGACATCCTGATCAAGATCAGCGTCAGCAACCGGGGCCCGGAGTCGGCGCCTCTGCACGTGCTGCCGACGCTGTGGTTCCGCAACACCTGGTCCTGGTCGAACGGCGCCGCGAAGCCGAGTATCGAGCAGGTGACCGGCTCCAAAGGCCTGACCATCGCCATGGCCTCGCACGAAGAATTGGGTAAGCGCTATCTCGCCTGCGAGGGCGACGTGCCCTTGTTGTTTACTGAAAACGAAACCAACATGCAGCGGCTGTTCAACAAGTCGAACGCCGGTCCCTATGTGAAAGACGGCATCAACGAGTATCTCGTGGGCGGCCAGCAGGCGGCGGTCAATCCGTATCGGACCGGCACCAAGGTCGCCGCGGTCTACCGGCTCGACGTTCCCGGCGGAGAGACGAAGGTGATTCGCTTGCGGCTCTCACACGCGGCTCCACCGGATGACGCAGCCGCCGCCAAGTCCTTCCCGGTCCGCTTCGACAAGGTCGTGAGCGAGCGTGTCGCCGACGCGGATCAATTCTATGCTTCCATTACTCCCGGCAGGCTGAGCCAGGAAGAGGCCCTGGTGATGCGACAATCCCTGGCGAGTCTGCTGTGGACCAAACAGTATTATTACTTTGATCTGGACAAGTGGCTGGAAGAACACGGGGTCGATCCATTGATACCGGCCAAGGCACCGAACCTGCGTAACCGGCACTGGTTCCATATGCTCAACGACGACGTGATCTCCATGCCGGACAAATGGGAATATCCCTGGTACGCCGCCTGGGATCTGGCCTTCCACTGCGTGGCGCTGACGGCCGTGGACGCAGACTTCGCGAAACGGCAGCTCGATTTGATGCTTCACGACATGTACATCCATCCCAACGGACAGGTGCCGGCCTACGAGTGGAACTTCGGAGACGTCAATCCCCCCGTGCACGCCTGGGCCACCTGGTTCGTCTACCAGGCCGACAAGCAGATCAGCGGACAGGGAGATCTGCAGTTCTTGAAGAACGGGTTTCAGAAGCTGGTCTTGAATTTCACCTGGTGGGTCAACCGGAAGGACCCCAGCGGGCGAAACGTGTTCGAGGGAGGCTTTCTGGGGTTGGACAACATCGGTGTCTTCGATCGGAGCGCACCGCTGCCCACGGGCGGGTCGCTTGAGCAGGCGGACGGCACGGCCTGGATGGCGTTGTTTTCCCAAAACATGCTGGACATCGCACTCGAGCTGGCGGCGCACGATCCGATCTATGAGGAAATGGCGCTGAAGTTCCTGCAACATTTCCTGTGGATCGCCGCCGCGATGGATCGCATCGGCGAGCATCACGATGAAATGTGGGACGAGGCGGACGGGTTTTTCTACGACTTGCTCAGGCTTCCCGACGGCCAGGCGACCAGGCTCAAAGTACGGTCGATGGTCGGGTTGCTGCCGCTCTGCGCTTCGACGGTCTTCGACATGGACGTGGAGGAAAGGTTCCCGGACCTGCTCGAACGGGCGAGGCAATTTCTCCGGCGGCATCCGGAGCTGATGGCCACCATCGCTCCGCCGAACAAGCCGGGCATCAAGAATCGCCGGCTCCTCTCGATTCTGGACGAGTCGAAGCTGCGGCGCGTGCTCGAGAAGATGCTCGATGAGCATGAATTTCTGAGCCCGTTCGGGATCCGCTCCCTCTCGCAATACCACCGCGATCATCCGTATGTGTTCACCGTGCACGGCGAAGAGTATCGGGTGAACTATTTGCCCGCCGAATCGGACACCGGCATGTTCGGCGGCAACTCCAATTGGCGGGGGCCCGTCTGGATGCCCGTCAACGTGCTGATCATCAGAGCCCTGCTGAATCTCTACGGGTACTACGGCAATGAGTTCACCGTGGAATGTCCCGCCGGATCGGGCCGACGGATGAATCTCTTCGAAGTGGCGCAAGAGATTACCATGCGTCTGAGCAGGATTTTTGTCCGAGACAAGGAGGGGCGCAGGGCCGTATTCGGCGGAGTCGAGAAATTTCAGAACGATCCGCACTGGCGGGATTGCCTCCTCTTTTACGAATACTTTCACGGAGACAACGGCGCCGGGCTCGGGGCGAGCCATCAAACCGGCTGGACCGGCCTCATCGGACGTCTGCTCCAAATCTACGGAGCGGTCAAGCCGGAGGACATTCTCGAACAAGGCAAGCTCGGCACCTCGAGGCGCATTGCCGGATTGGCTCAGGGACGAAAGAAACCCGGCACCAAGACGTGACCGGGACTGCGGACCGCACCCGTTGATCGAAGGGAGACGATGATGAAGGACAGCTGGCCGAAACGACCGGTGATCTATGAGATCAACACCTGGGTGTGGCTCTACGAGCTCAGTCGAAAGTACGGCAAGACCGTGACGCTGGCGACCGTTCCTGACGCGGAATGGGACGGCCTCGGCGCCTACGGGTTCGATGCGGTGTGGTTCATGGGGGTGTGGGAACGGAGTCCGGCCGGCATGGCCATTTCCATGAAGAACGGCGGGCTGTTGGCGGACTTTCGTAGGGCCCTGCCGGATTTTTCCCCGCAAGACAACGTGGGATCGCCCTATTGTGTGCGCCGTTACGTCGTGGACGCCAACCTGGGAGGCCCGGAGGGATTGGTTGCCGCCAGAGGGAAACTGGCCGCACGCGGGCTTCGGCTGATCCTGGATTTCGTGCCGAATCACGTGGCGCCGGATCATCCTTGGGTGAACGAGCATCCCGAGTACTTCATTCAGGGAACCGACGACGACGCGGCCAAGCAGCCGGATGCGTTCGTCCGGATAGATGGCAAGGTCCTGGCCTGCGGACGCGATCCCTATTTCCCCGCCTGGCCCGACGTGCTGCAGTTGAACGCCTTTGATGCCGAGTTGCGCAAGGCGGCGGTCGACACGGTCAACTCGATTGCCGATCAATGCGACGGCATGCGCTGCGACATGGCCATGCTCCTGATGAATCCCATTTTCGAGCGGACGTGGGGGGCACGGGCCGGCGCCAGACCGGCGACCGAGTATTGGCCGGATCTGATCGCCGCAGTGCGGAAGCGCCATGCCCAGGTGCTCTTCATCGCCGAGGCCTATTGGGATCTGGAGTGGGACCTGCAACAGCAGGGTTTCGATTACTGCTACGACAAGCGGCTCTACGATCGTCTGGAACACAATGCGGCCGAGACGGTGCGATTGCATCTCTGTGCCGATCTGGCCTATCAGGAGCGACTCGTCCGTTTCGTCGAAAATCACGACGAGCCGCGGGCTTCGGCGACGTTCGAGACGGGCAAGGCGGCGGCGGCTGCCCTGACGGCGGCCGCCTTGCCGGGCGCCAAGCTCTTTCACGAAGGACAGTTTGAAGGTCGCTGCGTGAGGCTCCCGGTGTTTCTCCGTCGCAGGCCGGATGAGCCGCCGGACGAGGGGCTGCGGAGCTTTTATCGGACGCTCTTGAGATTCCTGCGTGCCGATGACGTGAGAAACGGCGAGTGGTCCTTGTGCGAGCGCCGTGGATGGCCGGACAACCGGAGCTTCCTGAACCTACTGGCCTGGTGCTGGCGCAAAGGCAACGCGCGGCATCTGATCGTCGCAAATCTCTCGCCCGCAGAGGTCCAAGGTGAGGTCATGCTGCCGTGGAAGGATCTCGCAGGGCGTTCCTGGCGGCTGGCTGACGTCATCAGCGGAGAGGTGTTCGACCGTCACGGCGACCAGCTGAGCAAGAGCGGACTTTACGTCGATCTGGATCCGTGGAAATTCCACGTACTCAAGTTCTGAGGAACTCCTCCCCTGATGCTGGAAGCTCATCCTGCCATATCTGATCCTTGCACCCCCTATACGTTATTCGACGACGGGCCGGCCTATCGTGTTGAAGAGAAGCTCGGCTTGCTCCGGGGCGGTCAACGGCGGACAGGGCGTCGCGTGTTGTTCGCTCTCCTCGTGGCATGGCTGCCGATGCTGTTGTTGGCGGCGGTACAGGGGTTGGCGATCGGGCCGACCCGCCTCGAATCATTTCTGATGGACTTCATCATCAACGTGCGGTTTCTGATTACTGTGCCGGTCCTGCTCGTAGGAGAAGCGATTTGCGAAGGGCAGCTCCGGACGGTGGTGGGGCAGTTTACGGACGCGCGCCTGGTGAAGGACGAGGCGCGGAGGCAGTTCGACGAGATCGTGCAACGTACCGTTCGCGTGAGCCGCTCTGGCCGAACGGACAGCCTGCTGGTGGGGTTGGCCTACTTGCACGGCCTGACGGCCATCATCGTACAGCTGTATGGTCTCCATTACCCGACGTGGCGCGCACCCAGTATCGACGGTCACATCACCGTCTCGCTGGCGGGATATTGGTACATCCTGGTGGCCTTTCCTCTCTACGCCTTTCTCCTCTGGCGATGGCTGTTCCGTATCGGTTTGTGGTGGTGGTTTCTGCGGCAAGTGTCGAGACTCGACTTGCAGATTACTCCAACCCATCGAGATGGAGCCGGAGGACTGGGATTCTTGAGCGATTCTTTCCAGGCGTTCGTCCCTTTCGTGTTCGCCGAGGGAGCGATCGTCGCCGGAACGATGGCGGATTTCGTCATGTACGAGGGGGATACCCCACTTCAATACCAGTGGCACGTGATCGGATTCGTCGCCATTATGCTCATCCTGGTTGTGGGGCCTTTGTTGACATTCATGCGCCCGTTGTACAAGGCCAAGGAAGAAGCCATGCTGCAATACGGAGCCCTGTCGTCGCGGCTGATCCACATTGTCGAGGGGAAGTGGGTTCGCGCGACTCCAATGCGGGAGGATCTCGAATCGAGCATGCCCGACTTCCGCGCGGTCACCCACCTCGGCCAGTCGGTGACCGCGGTCCGCAACATGTCGATCCTTCCCCTGCAGAAGGACGATGTGCTCAAGCTGATCGTGATGGCGTTGCTTCCTCTCCTGCCCGTAGCCGTGACCCAGATCCCGATGGGAGAGGTCTTCTCGCTGTTGGTGAAATTGGTGCTTTAAGAGCGAGGCGAGAGTCCAATGATGAAACATTCTGCGGGACATGGCGCCCTGGTGGTCCTTCTCCTCTGTCTCGCCGGCTGCCCCGGATCGGTGTATCTGTGGGAAGTAAGGACCGAGTCGACGAGGAAGCCTTCCGAGTTTTCCGTCGCGGTCTTGAAACGCGAACCGGTCGGCATATTCGAAGCGCTCACTTCACCGGGACTGCATGGCAACGAGGTCGGCCTTGCCCTTTCTCTCAAGCGCGTGGTCGAGCGAGTGTCTCCCACCATGAATCTGGTGCCTCCCATTGAAGTGGCCTCCCGCATCAACCGGCAGGGGTTGACGCCTGAGTATACCCGCATGAGGATGGACTACGAACAAAGCAATATTCTTGACCGTGACCCTCTCAAGAAAATTGGGCAAGCGCTGGGGGTGCGCTATGTCCTCCAGCCTCGGTTGGCCGCCTTCACACAGACCTTGTACGATCGGTGGAAAGTGCCCGCTCTGGAGATCAACGTCATACGGATCCGATCCAGCATCATCAGACTGAGCTTGCAGATTTGGGACACCGAAACGGGTGATTTGGTCTGGGCTTCCACCGCTGAGGGATCGTTTCAAGAAGAAGCGCTCTCGGAGGATCCCGTCTATTTGAGGGAAGCCGGCAGAATCACATGGGGCAGCATCGTCTCGGATTTCGCGCGCGACAGAACGGCCTCCCGGTACTCTCCGACGAACAATCTCTTGGATTCGCTGGTCGGGCCGGATATCGAGGAAGAATCGCCCGCCAACGGGTCCGCCGCTTCCGCGCCCGCGACGAAACAATAGGAACCGTCTCGGCCATGGTTCACGTTCATCCCGACCAACCTGATGCCCACTTTACTTTTGTGTCTTGTTCAATTAGGGTCTTGCCCGCCTGAAGATCGAAATGGGATGGAATCCGGATGACTTACCAACAGGAGGTGCTTGCCATGATGACAGATTCACAGCGTGTCGGAGTGCGGTTCAGATCGATCGCGGTCGGTGCCGCGTTGTTCGGGATACTCTGCGCATATGGTGCGACCACGGCCGTGGCCGCCGACGCACCGGAGCAGCAAATGCTGGTGGACAAGGCACTGCTGACGGTGGAGTCCTTTGCGGCAGACGACGGAATGAAGGGAGCGCTGAAAGAGTTGGGGAAGGAGGCCAAGGCGCTGTTCATCGTGCCCCAATTCATGCGTGGCGCCTTCATTTTCGGTGGGGCAGGGGGGAGCGGTCTGCTGTTGGTGAAGGATGAGAAGACCGGAAAGTTCGGCGATCCCGTCTTCTATAACATCGGCTCCGCCAGCTTCGGACTGCAGATCGGCGCCGACGTCTCTGAAATGATTCTTGTGGTGAGGACTCAAAAGGGGCTGGAAGAATTCTACACGAACGATTTCAAGTTGGGTGCGAACGCGGGAATTGCCGCCGGTCCCGTGGGCGCGGGAGTCTCGGCAAAGGGTATCGCCGCAGACATTGTGGCCTATGCGAAAAAGAAGGGTGTCTTTGGCGGACTCGCCGTGGACGGATCGGGCATCACGGTCTCGAACGATTCGAACAAGGCGTACTACGGGAGAGAAGTCCGTCCCACGGACATTGTCGTGAAGAAGGAAGTCGGGAATCCCAAAGCGCTGAATCTACGGAATGCTGCCGACAAACTGGTGGATTAGCGCAATCGAATGCGCCGAGGGGAAGTATGGACGGGTGCGGGCTCGCATTCCTCCCGGCGCTCGGCTGCGCCGGCTCTCTACAGCCGGCCGGTGCGAACATCCTCCACTCCGATACAATCGATGCAGGATCCCGGATTCATGGAGGAGGAAATCAGAGCGGCGTTCGGAGGTATCAACACCGATGGTGCGTTCCTAAGGACCTCGACTCAGCATGGGCGCCTCCTCCGCCACGGCTATTGAAGGAGATGCAAGAGAAGGTGGAACCCGTGCAGAACTAGTCGGCATGATCCGGGACAGGCGATGCGATCGGTCCAAGACGGTTGCGGGGCTCGTGCTCCTCTCGGTTCTTCTCGCGAGCGGCGGTTATCCGGCAATGGGTGAAGTGGTGACCGCCGAATCCGCCGCAGAGACTGAGCCAGCCTCAACCGAGTCGGAGGAGGAGATTGAGTCGGAGGCGACCCCGGAGCAGGAGGCGACTCCTCCGGGCGAGGCTCCGAAGCGAAAACGTCGCATCCTCAAGCGTCTCGGCCCGCAAGGATTGACGTCTGAACAGGAGGCGGAGGCCGAACGACTCCGGAAACTGGCCGCCAAGTACGGAACCGATCCCACCGCCATCGTCGGCCGGGTCCAGTTATCCAGTCAGTATCTCGATCTGCCCCAAAGTGCGAACGCCACCGCGACGGTGGCGCGCGTTGATCTCCCGTTTCGAGGGAACTACCTGCTCCGGTTCGACATGCCGTTTCTCAAGACGGTCGATCCCAACCGTCCTGGAGCGACCAATCTGCGAGGCCTGAGCGATCTCAACGTCACGGCAGGCTGGCGGGCGTACAATACGCCCGAATATGCCGTACTCGTCGGGGCGCTCACCACATTCCCTACCGCCGACGAAACAGGATTGGGTCTGGGCAAGTATACGGTCGGTCCGATCCTCGCCTCGGCCCGATTTGTTCCACAATGGGACTCGTTTTTGATCGGCTTAGTGCAATATCAGACCGCAGTCGGTGGAGACCCATCCCGAAGCGATGTGTCGCTCTTTAGCACCGCCGTTCAGGTGAATTCGTTCTGGGCAAAGAAGTGGTGGACCGTCGTCAACGCCGTGTGGCAGGTCAATTTCGTGCAGAACGCAAAGAGCAGCATGACGATGGAATTTGAGGGCGGCAGGAATTTAGTCGGGACACTGGGTGCCTATGTGCGACCGGGCGTCGGAATCTGGGGGCGTGATTTGCCCGGATCCTATATCTGGAACATCGAGGTGGGAGTCCGATACATGTTCAAGACGTTCTAGTTTTATTTCAGGGCTTCCGCGCCGCCGACGATGTCCATGAGCTCCTTCGTAATCGCCGCCTGCCTGGTCTTGTTGTAATAGATCGTCAATTTCTTGATCAGCTCTCCGGCATTGCGTGTGGCGCCGTCCATGGCCGTCATGCGGGCCCCTTGTTCGGCGGCCGACGATTCCAACAGAATGCGATAGGCCTGAACGTGAAAGTTTCGGTGCAGCAGCTGTTCAAGCAATTCGTCCTCGCTCGGCTCATACAGATAACCGCCCGGCAGCTGCTCGGTTCCCTGGTCGGCCTCCTTCACGGCAGAGATCTCGACGACCCAATCGAGCGGGAGCAGCCGCTCGACGACGACCCGTTGCTGTATGGCCGACTTGAACTCATTGTAAATGGCGTAGACAGCGTCGATGCGATCCGCAGCGTAATTCTCAAGGGCTTGGAGCTCGTTGCCCAACAACATCCCATGCTCGAATGACAGTTTGTCGAAGACGTCCACGATTTCACGACGCACTGTCCAGCCGCGTCTTCGGAAAAAATCGCGTCCCTTCCGGCCGATGACGACGACCTGGACCGTGGCTCCAGCCGACTCGAATTCTTTCAATGCCGCCGCCGCCGCTCGCAGGATGTTTGCGTTGAAGGCGCCGCACAACCCGCGGTCGCTCGTGACCACAGCCACCTCGATGCGATGACCTTCCCGCTTCTTGAGTAGCGGGTGCGCGTCCCGATTTACACGCCGGCTGAGGGCGCGAATCGCATCCCGCATCTTGAGCGCGTACGGCCTGGCGGCAAGAATGCGGTCCTGGGTGCGCTTGAGCTTCGCCGCCGCCACCATCTTCATGGCTTTGGTGATCTTCTGCGTCTTTTTGACGGAATCGATCTTTCGCCGGACTGATTGGAGACTCGGCATCGTACGTCGCCTTGTTCTATGTCATGTGTTGCAACGCGCCTCGGAACGGCCAGAAGGCTATCACTTGGTGACGAAATGGGTCAAGCCCGCAACATCAGAGAACCTGCGAGGAACTTTTTGCCCCGACATGCAGGAGTGGCGAGGCGTTAGCGAGATGGAGTATTCGGTCATGAATGAGTCGCGCTTCGCAGTCGTTCATGCGTGGCCACTGAGTCAAATTGCTTCCGGAACGCTTCCGCGGTTGACCCGGTCACTTTAGCGAAGTGAGCGAGCCGATCGTGGTCGTCAAAATCCTGTGTCTCCAGGCGCGTCATGTAACGACGGGCAATACGATAGGGTTCGGCAGCGATATCCACCATGCGGACGCGGGTACGTTGCGTGGCCGGATCGAGAATCCTGTCGAAAGGCATCGGCGAAAACGTGCCGTTGATGATTGAGATCATCGCACCTGTTCCCCCTGACATCAGGTATTCGGCGGCACAGCATCCTAGGTCGCGACAATATTCCATATCGAACGGGATGGGATCCGCGCAGCGCAGTTCAAATCCGACATCCTTCACCCTGATTTTAGGATTGAGACCATAGAGGGCCAATCGCCCGAGGACTTCCTTCTTCAATACGTGTCCCAAATCAAGATCCGCTAATTCTATATGGCCATGTTCGTCGCGGGAGACGGACGCCAACGCAGTCAGGTCTTGAGGATCCATGACCTCCGCGAGTCCCTCTGCCAGGACTGCGACTCCATCCTCCCGCCCTTCAGTCAGCCGTTTGATAATCGAACCGGCCACAATATCCGCCATGATCCCCAATCTGACAGGCCGCTCGTGAAACTCTTCTGGAATCAATGTCAGGGTAGCCCCGGCTGCTTTACCGATGCCTAAGGCAAGATGACCTGCCTTACGTCCCATCGCGACCACAAAAAACCAATGAGCGGCCGTCCACGCATCCGCGAGGAGGTTCTGAACTGCATGCGTACCGACATGTCGGGCCGTTTGAAAACCAAAGGTCGGTGTTCCTTGCGGGAGATCGAGATCGTTATCGATGGTTTTGGGGACGTGCACGATTCGCAAACGCTTTTTTGCGGAACGTTCAAGTGTGAGAGCAGAAAAACAGGTATCGTCCCCACCAATGGTGATCAGTCCCGTCACGCCGAGTTGCAGAAGACTGTTTAGCGTTTCGCCCAGATGTGCCGAATTCTTCGTGGGGTTGGCCCGCGCGGTCTTGAGGATGGATCCCCCTTGAAAATGAAGCCGGTCAACGTGTTCGTAGGTCAGCGGCATGACTTTGCTGATATCACCCTGCATGATCCACTTGAAGCCTTGCTGAATACCTAATACTCGCTTCCCCTCAGCGAGGCATCGGATCGTTGCGGCCCCGATCACGGCATTGATGCCCGGAGCAGGTCCTCCGCCGACCAATATGGCGACTGTTTCGGTCATGGCGCATTCTCCTTCGTAAGCGGTCTATCGCATGTTCATCGCGTGCGACGATTATCTGCGTCGTATCCGATGCCGCAGTGGAACAGCGTAGCCTGTGTGTCGAATCGATCTAAGCCAGGCTCCCGCTGAATAGTTAATATCGGGAATTGACTCCCCGACACAAGCTGAATTTTGAGATTGACGCACGTTGAGAGTTGAGCGGTATGATTGAGACACATCGAGGCTTTTTGCGTTTCTGCATCCAAAAATGGTGAGACGATTGCTGTTTGGATCACGAAGCGAGATGGTCCTTGTCTTGCTCGATCCTGGTAGCCTGTTGCAAAGGCCGGCGCCGTTATGTAGGAGTAGCCCTACTGCTCGCGTCGCAGCGGCCAGATTGTTCGATCCGAGTTAGATGCTGTCTATCGCTGTATCCAGAATTGGAGAGATCATGGGAAAATCATTGCCTGAGAAGGAACTCAAGTTGATAGACGCCTATTGGCGCGCGGCGAACTACTTATCGGTCGGCCAGATCTATCTCTACGACAATCCGCTTCTGAAGAGGCCGTTGAAGAAGGAGCACATCAAACCCCGGTTGCTCGGTCATTGGGGGACGACGCCGGGGTTGAACTTCATCTACGCCCACCTCAATCGGGTGATCGCCCAGCGAGACCTGAACATGATCTACATCATCGGTCCCGGTCATGGAGGGCCTGGCATCGTGGCAAACGCCTATCTGGAAGGGACCTATTCCGAGGTCTACCCGAACATTACCCAGGACGAAGAGGGGATGAAGCGGCTGTTCACCCAGTTTTCATTTCCGGGTGGTATTCCCAGTCACGTGGCGCCGGAAACGCCGGGCTCAATCCATGAAGGCGGGGAATTAGGCTATGCGATCTCGCATGCGTACGGGGCCGCCTACGACAATCCCGACCTGATCGTGTCCTGCGTGGTCGGCGACGGTGAGGCGGAGACCGGACCCATGGCGACTTCCTGGCACTCCAATAAATTCCTGAATCCGGCGACTGACGGAGCCGTGCTGCCCATCCTGCATCTGAACGGGTACAAGATCGCCAATCCCTGTGTTCTGGCTCGCATCAGTCATGAGGAACTGGATCAATTGTTCAGAGGGTACGGATATATTCCCCACTTTGTCGAAGGGAATGATCCGGCCAAGATGCATCGGCTTATGGCATCCGCGCTTGATGGGTGCCTTGACGAAATCCGCCGTATCCAGACCAAGGCAAGGAAGCATGGAGTCACGGACCGGCCGCGCTGGCCGATGATCGTCCTGCGCTCGCCGAAAGGCTGGACCTGTCCCAAGACCATCGACGGCAAGCGGACCGAAGATTATTGGCGCTCGCATCAGGTGCCGATGGGTGAAATGCATGAGAAGCCGGCTCATGTAAAACTTCTTGAACATTGGATGAAGAGGTACAGGCCTGATGAACTGTTCGACAAGGCCGGACGGTTGAAGGCCGAGCTCACCGATCTGGCGCCGAAGGGCGAACGCCGCATGAGCGCCAATCCTCACGCCAACGGCGGGCTACTGCTCAAGGATCTGCGCCTGCCTGATTTCCGCGACTACGCCGTCAAGGTGACCAGGCCTGGAGCCGTAGTTGCCGAGTCCACCCGCCTGATGGGAACATTGTTGCGGGACGTCATGAAATTGAACATGGACAGCAGGAATTTCCGGCTGTTCAGTCCCGACGAAAACAATTCAAACCGTTGGCAGGATGCATTGGAGGTGACCAATCGCGCCTGGATGGCGGACCGCTATCCGTACGATGACCATCTGGCGCCCGATGGCCGGGTGATGGAAATGCTCAGCGAACACCAATGCCAGGGCTGGCTGGAAGGGTACCTCTTGACCGGCCGACACGGGTTCTTCTCCTGTTATGAGGCCTTCATCCATATCATCGACTCGATGTTCAATCAGCATGCAAAGTGGCTGAAGGTCTGCCAGGAGATTCCCTGGCGGCGGTCGATCGCCTCGCTCAACTATCTGCTCAGTTCCCATGTCTGGCGCCAGGACCACAATGGATTCAGCCACCAGGATCCCGGTTTCATCGACCACGTGGTGAACAAGAAGGCGCAGGTCGTGCGAGTCTATCTGCCGCCGGATGCAAATACACTCCTCTCGGTGACCAATCACTGTCTGCGCAGCCGGAATTATGTGAACGTGATCGTCGCGGGGAAACAACCGGCTCCACAATGGCTGACGATGGATCAGGCCATCAACCACTGCGCTGCCGGCATCGGCATCTGGGATTGGGCCAGCAACGACAAGGGGAGCGAGCCCGACGTGGTGATGGCCTGTTGCGGAGACGTGCCGACGCTGGAGACATTGGCCGCCGTTGATCTCCTGCGACAACATCTTCCCGCCTTGAAGGTCCGGGTCGTCAACGTGGTCAACCTGATGAAACTGCAACCGCCGAGCGAGCACCCGCACGGGCTTCCGGACAAGGACTTCGACGCGCTGTTTACCAAGGACAAGCCGATCATCTTTGCCTTCCATGGCTACCCCTGGTTGATCCACCGGCTCACCTATCGACGCACGAATCATCACAATCTGCATGTGCGGGGTTACAAGGAAGAAGGGACCACGAGCACGCCCTTCGACATGGTGGTGATGAACGATCTCGATCGGTTTCATCTTTTCGGTGACGTGATCGACCGATTGCCGGAGCTTGGGGCCCGGGCGGCCTATGCAAAGCAGGCGATTCGTGACAAGCTGATCGAGCACAAGGAATACATTGCCAAGCACGGCGAAGACATGCCTGAGATCACCGACTGGCAATGGGGTCAGGCGACCTCGCGGAAGAACCGTAGGAGTTCGACGGAAGGCGACAACAATTGATGGGAGGAGATGATAGGAATTTTTACAAAATCCCGATAGGGGACGCTGACCGCCGAGCAGTGGTCCCTTCTGAAAGGAGCGTTTTCGCCATGCCAGTTTTCCGACTATTTCTCCTGATCGCAGCTGTCGTCTTGGCCGCTCCGGCCTTCGCTCAGGACTCCAGGGCAACTTCTGCAGACCCCGACATGGAAATGTTGATCCAGAAAATCAAGGCGGATAAGAAGTTGTTAGTGGCGGCGAACATGGACCTCACCGAGGCCGAGGCCAAGCGGTTTTGGCCACTCTATGACGTCTACCAAAAGGAACTGGACAAGATAAATCAGCGGCTCAGTAAAACGATCAAGGAGTACGCGGCGGCCTTCGATGAAGGCCCAATACCGAACGACACTGCCACGAAATTGATTAACGAAGCACTGTCGGTCCAAGAAGCCGAACTCAAACTGAAGCGCGCGTATGCGGCCAAGGTCGGCAAGGTGCTCCCCGGAGCTAAAACGGCCCGCTTTGTCCAAATCGAAAATAAGATTCGGGCGGTCTTGAACGCTGAAATCGCGCGACAAATCCCGCTCGTCTACTGAGACGCCCGGCAGCTCCCTGAAGGAGAAGACATGAGTCGAAAAGAGAACGGCAAATCCAAGTGGAAACGCAAGGAATATGAGGTGGAGCTGCGCAAGCTTCAGGCCGAGCTCTGTCACCTGCAGGCCTGGGTCAAACACAAAGGACTGCGCGTCATTGTCGTGTTTGAAGGCCGTGACGGCGCAGGTAAAGGAGGAACGATCCGGGCGATCGCGGAGCGGGTCAGCCCTCGCGTGTTTCGGGTCGTCGCCCTGCCTGCTCCATCCGACCGGGAGAAGAGCCAGATGTACATTCAGCGCTATGTTCAACACTTCCCGGCGGCGGGCGAAATCGTCATCTTCGATCGCAGCTGGTACAATCGCGCCGGGGTTGAATACGTCATGGGGTTCTGCAGCAAGGAACAGCACCGCCGGTTCCTCGATCTCTGTCCCATCGTGGAGCGGTATTTCGTGGACGGCGGGCTCATCTTGATCAAGTACTGGCTCGAAGTGAATAACGAGGAGCAGGAACGGCGTTTCGAGGCCCGCATCGAAGATCCCCTGCGCCAATGGAAGCTCAGTCCGGTTGATCTGCCGTCGCGTGAGAAGTGGTACGAGTACTCCCGCGCCCGCGACATGATGCTGGACAAAACAGACACGAAGCATGCACCCTGGCACATCGTGAGATCGGATGACAAGAAACGCGCTCGTCTCAACTGCATCGCGCACTTGCTGTCACTGATCCCCTACAAGAAGTTGCCGCAGGAGAAGGTCACGCTACCCAAACGATCGAAGAAGCATAAGTACGATGATCAGGCGACGTTGAAAAGAAGACAATTCGTTCCGGAGAAGTATTGAACTCGTGCATAGGGGGGTTGCCATGAAACCGAGGGGGGAGGACATGAAAGAAGACAAGAAACCGGCCACTGTGGAACATGGACGACTCCTCACGGACGGCCGAGCGTGGAAACACTGGGGTCCGTACTTAAGCGAGCGCCAGTGGGGAACAGTGCGGGAGGATTACAGCCCGGGTGGAGACGCCTGGAACTATTTTACACATGATCATGCCCGCTCTCGGGCCTATCGCTGGGGGGAAGACGGCCTCGCCGGCATTTCCGATGAGCAGCAACGGCTCTGCTTTGCGCTGGCGCTATGGAATGGGAAAGATCCGATTCTTAAGGAGCGCTTGTTCGGTTTGACCAACAGTGAGGGCAACCATGGCGAAGACGTCAAAGAGTACTACTTCTATCTCGACAGCACGCCGACACATTCGTACATGAAGTACCTCTACAAGTATCCCCAGGCGGCCTATCCCTACGCCGACCTCGTGGAGACCAACAAGCGGCGGAGCCGGGAGGAAATGGAATACGAGTTGCTCGATACGGGAGTTTTTGCCGAGGACCGGTACTTCGATGTCTTCATGGAATACGCGAAGGCCAGCCCGGACGATGTACTCGTGCGGATCACCGCGACCAACCGAGGGCCTCAGGCAGCCGAGTTGCACGTGCTTCCCACCCTGTGGTTCCGGAATGATTGGGCTCAGTGGCTGGTCAGACCGGCTCAGAAGCCGATGCTCAAACAGGTCAAAAGTCCAAAAGGAACCAGCGCGGTGTCGGCCGCGCATGTCTCGCTCGGGGAGTATATGCTCTATTGCGAGGGCGACGTGCCGCTCCTCTTCACCGACAACGAAACGAACAACGGACGGCTCTTTCCGGAATATCCCAACGCTAGTCCCTACGTCAAAGACGGCATCAATGATTACATACTTCATGGCCGGGAGAATGCCGTCAATCCGAACAGGACTGGCACGAAAGTGTCGCCTCATTACCGGTTCACGATCGATCCAGGCAAGTCCGTCACCGCCAAGGTGCGTTTGGTTAAGCAGGACGGAAAGGGAGGGGAGGCCACGCCGTTCGGAGCGGCCTTCGATGGTATTCTCGGCGAGCGAGTCAAAGAAGCCGACGAGTTCTATAAAGCGGTGACTCCTCCTTCCGTCTCTTCGGATGCGGCCAATGTAATGCGGCAAGCCATTGCCGGCATGCTGTGGAGCAAGCAGTACTACTTCCTCGACGCGGACCAATGGCTTGAGGAACACCGCGCGCATCCGTTGCATGGAGAAAGTCGAGAGTTTCGGAATCGCGACTGGTTTCATATGGTCAATCAGGACGTCATCTCGATGCCGGACAAATGGGAGTACCCCTGGTACGCAGCGTGGGACCTGGCTTTTCATACTTTGCCGCTCTCGGTCGTGGACCCTGACTTCGCCAAGCAGCAGATGGAACTGATGTTTCGCCGACTGTATCTGCATCCCAACGGCCAGATTCCAGCCTATGAGTGGAACTTCAGCGACGTGAATCCTCCGGTTCATGCCTGGGCCACGCTCTTTCTCCATCGCACCGCATCGGCGTTGACCGGGGAAGTCGACATCGACTTTCTCAAGTCCGCATTCAACAAATTGCTGCTGAATTTTACCTGGTGGGTGAACCGGAAGGACCGATTTGGCAAAAACGTCTTCGAGGGAGGTTTTCTCGGTCTCGACAACATCGGCGTGTTCGACCGGAGCGCTCCCTTGCCCACCGGCGGCCATCTGGAACAGGCGGACGGCACGGCCTGGATGGCGCTGTTCACACAAAACATGTGCGAACTGGCCGTCGAAATTATGCCGCACGACCGCACCTATGAAGACATGGTGGGGAAATTCGTCGAACACTTCCTCTATATCGCCGCGGCGATGAATAAGTCGGGACCGGACGGTATGTGGGATGAGGAAGACGGGTTTTATTATGATCTACTCAGGTTGCCGGACGGGAGCGCGACCAGGCTCAAGGTCCGATCCATGGTCGGGCTCCTGCCGCTGTGTGCCACGACCGTCGTCGAAGCCTGGCAACGAGAGCGGGTTCCTGAGGCGACAGCTGCATTTCAACGGCGTTTGCAGCAAATGCCCGAGCTGTTGGCGTCCGTGCACCAAACCGGGCCGGGTCACCTTGGCGTGGCGGATCGCGGCATTTTCGCGCTGGTCAATCAAGAGCGGCTGCGGCGAATTCTGTCGAAAATGCTGGACGAAAACGAGTTCCTGAGCCCGTACGGCATCCGCTCGCTGTCGAAATTCCACCAGGAGCATCCGTTCATCTTCCACACGGGCGGTCAGGAATACCGGGTGGACTATCTGCCGGCTGAGTCCAATACGGGCATGTTCGGCGGCAACTCCAACTGGCGGGGACCGGTCTGGATGCCGGTTAACGCCACGATCATCCGCGCCCTACTGCAGTACTATCTCTATTATGGAGACAATTTCAAAATCGAATGTCCCACTGGTTCCGGCCGCATGATGAACCTGTTCGAGGTCAGCAAGGAGATTGCGGATCGTTTGAGCCGCATCTTCCTACGCGATGAACAAGGAAAGCGGGCGGTGTACGGCGGAAGCAGAAAGTTCCAGGAGGACCCTCACTGGCGGGACCATATTCTGTTCTATGAATACTTCCATGGCGACAATGGCGCCGGCCTGGGGGCCAGCCATCAGACAGGGTGGACAGGTCTGGTCGCGAAGTTGATCGAACTGTACGGCAGGCTTGACCCTCAGAAAGCCCTCCAAGCCGGAAAAGGCGCGGCATTTACCTCCCTCAAGGCGGACCGGTAATGCGATCCGACGTTCAATCCGGCGGATAGAAGAGGGTTGCTGGAAGACATGAAGACCGACATCGAGAGGCAATTGCTCCGGCGTCAACTCTTCCGGAACCGGTGGTTTAATCCGGCCTGGACCGCCAGATCGCTGGCTGCAAAGATCAGGCAATTTCTGGAAGCCCCGTCCATGCCGTGAACCCAAGGGTGTGGGGAGGGACAATCGATGCGTTCGATACGAAGGGACTGGGCGTGCGGCGCTGGTTCCCGGTGGCGGCGGAGCGCCTGCGGATCCGAATAGACAGCGCCCGGCTTTTCCGGTACACTCCAGCGCCCGAAGAGGAGGCTTGTGGAGTTCCAGTCATCGGTGCGGCAATTCATAGGCGAAAACAGGAGGACAGCATGCGGAAATGTTTCACCACGGGCCTGATACTCTGTGGACTGGTCGGGATGGTCGCCGGATGCACCAATTATTACCGCGTGACCGATCCCCATTCCGGTAAGACTTACTACACGACCGAGGTCAAGGATGCCGGCAGAGGCGGCGCCGTGAAGATCAAGGACGCAAAGTCGGGAAGCACGGTGACCCTGCAATCGTCCGAGGTCAAGGAGATCACGTCGGATGAATATGAAGCTGCCATGAAGGCACCGTCAATGAAGGCAACGACTCCCATGCCCTCTGCTGAAAAGGCGACGACTCCCATGCCCCCTGCCGAGCCTCAGCCGGCCGCAAAGTAAACATGAGTCACCCTTGCCTTGCCGGCTACTATTCGCGGGTATTGACGGGTGTATTGAAGCTGGCTATAAGAAGCGAGTTTTTATTGGCTTCTAGGACACCATTCATGTATCGATACCTCCGGACCGCGGCATATGTCCTGGCGGTGGTGATGTTCCTGTCGGGATACGTTTCTCCAGTTCTCGCCGAAGAAGCCTCTTCCGATGCTCCCTTCTCCGATAAGTTGATGATCCGTGGCGGGTGGGCCTATGTCTTCGGGGCGACGGCCAATGCCTCGGTCTCCGGGCCGACGTTGGGACTCGGACCCGCCGTGGACTTCACCAACACGCTCGGTGGGAGAAGCAGTACCGACGCATTCAGGATCGACGGGCTCTATCGATTCAACGAACGGCATGCCGTCGGTCTATCCTGGTATCGCGTCGGATTGAGCGGGAACAAGAGCATCAACCAAGAGATTCAGATCGGCGACAACGTCGTGTCGGCCGGCGCGGCCACGCAGACCGGGTTGAGCTTCAATACCTATCGGTTGCTCTATAACTATTCATTTTATCGAAGCGACAAGGTAGAACTTGCCTTCTCGCCCGGGCTGTACATCATGAAAACCAACTTCAATTTCGCTGCACAAGGAACCATTAACGGCAACGCGAGCAACACCGCTCTCGTGAACGAGCAGGTGACGTTGCCCCTCCCGTCCATCGGCCTCGTCGTAAATTACAACATTACACCGAAGCTCCAGTTTCAAAATCGCTACGACTTTTTCTATCTCACCATTAACGATTATTCCGGAGCCATGTTCGAGTTCTATGCCGGTCTTGAGTATCGGCTCTTCAAGCATTTCGCGATGGGCGCCGCGTACGACCGGTTGCAGGCCGGTTTGAGAGGAGATGGAGATAAAGGCTTTACGGTGAATTTCAGTTATAACCTGGCCTATGTGTACGCAACCCTGTATTTGTTTTAATCGGCACAGAGCGTAAATATTCAGTGAGTCAGCGTCCTCATCATTCCGATCGGATGATCCCTGCCTTCTGTTTCCACGTGATCCCGCTTCAAGCTTGATGGTTTCCCACGTGTGCCTTGCGATGTACGTCGCGTAGTCGTTCGTATGGGGGTTCATCTGGAGAGCGATTCAAAGGTGCCAATCAATCGTTCAATCGAGCAGAGAGAAGGAGGGAGCCGCCATGAGTAGAATGCCCCGAACCTTGTGTATAGCCCTGATTGGGTTCGCGCTGGGCGCGCTGTGGATCACTCCCCTGTGGGCTGAAAAGGACGCTCCGCAACCGAGTCTGAAGGAATTCATCGACAAGAAAAAAGTTCTCCAAGTCGAGCAGCCCGGTATGGCGACGGGTATTCCGGAGGACCAGTTTGACCGGGGGACACCGAGGTCGAGCGTCCAGGGCTATCTCTCAGCCGTTCGGGATCGGAACTATGTGCGAGCGGCGGAGTATCTGGATCTCCGAAATCTGCCATCCGGTTTGACGGAAGCCCAAGGGCCGGAGCTGGCCAGGCAGTTGAGGATCGTCCTCGACCAGACGTTGTGGATCGATCTGGAACTGCTGAGCACGAGCCCGGAAGGAGACCAGCACGACAACCTGCCTGTCGTGCGCGAGCGAGTCGGGCACATCCCCACCGGTGAGAACAAGGTGTATGACCTGTTCATGCAGCGGGTGCCGCGGGGCGACGGGATATACATCTGGAAATTTGCCGACGTGACCGTGGCTGAGATTCCCGAGCTCTACCAGCTATTCGGTTACGGCCGCCTCGAAAAGATATTCCCTTCCTGGTTATTCGACGTGTCGTTCCTGGGCATCAATCTCTGGCTATGGGCTGCCGTCCTCGGCATCGCCGCCGCGCTCTATCCGGTCGCCATGATCCTGACCAGACTGATTGCCTGGTCGCTCCGTCTTGTCAACAAGGAGTTTGCCGATCAATTCCAACGGCTCTTCACCGGGCCGGTCACGCTCCTGATCTGGACGGTCATAGTCAGAAACATCGCGGACTTTGTCGGGTCATCGGTCGGGCTCAAAGCGCTTAGTCAAGCCAGAACGGTGCAGGTCATCGGTCTGGCCTGGCTGCTCATGCGCGTGATCGACCTGGTGGTCCAACGAGCCGGGGCGAATCTGGACAAGAAAGGACTCAGCGGATCGCGCGTGCTTCTCGTGCCGGTCTCCAAACTTGTGAAATTTGTTGCACTGGCCGGCGCCGTCCTGCTCTGGCTCGACAATGCCGGCTACAAGGTGACGACGCTGCTGGCCGGGCTCAGTATCAGCGGCGTGGCCGTCGCCCTGGCGTCTCAAAAGAGTCTGGAGAACATCTTCGGAGCCGTCACGTTGTTCAGCTCCAGACCGGTCAAGGTCGGGGACATGTGTCGGTTCGGCAACGAGATGGGCATGGTCGAGGAGATCGGGTTGCGGGCGACCCGCATCAGAACATTAGACCGGACTGTCATCACTGTGTCGAATGCGGAATTCGCCAACATGCATCTCAACAATCTGTCGGAGCGGGATCGGTTCTGGTATCACCCGGTGCTTCAGCTCCGCTACGAAACCACGCCGGATCAGATCCGCTACCTCCTGGTGGAGGTCCGAAAGATGCTCTACGGCCATCCGAAAGTGCTGACGGAGCCGCTCCGGGCTCGGTTCATCCGGTTCGGTGAATATTCATTGGACGTCGAGGTCTTCGCCTATCTGGAAGCGGCAAGCTACGACGAATCACTGGAAATCGCCGAGGATCTCAACCTTCGCATTATGGATATCGTGAATGCGGCAGGTTCAGGTTTTGCGTTCCCGTCGGAGGTTCAATATTCGTTGCCGGGAAAGCCGCTTGATGAAGAACGGGCCAGGGCTGTGGGTCAGGAGGTCACGCAATGGAAATCAAAGAAGGAACTCTATCTGCCGGGTTTTCCACCGGACAAGATTGCGGAGCTTAAGAGTACGCTGGCTTATCCGCCGGAAGGTTCGCCGCAACGGGCTCAGGCAAGCGTGTGAAGCGGGGAGGGGCAGAACTAACCGCCACCAAACTGATTCGAAACGCTCCTGATTTTCAGCGGCTGATGCGAGATTTGCAACGATGAGCAGCTCCGGAGAGGAGGTTGTATCGATCAATCCATTTGTGCGGCTGGATTCCTTGGGCTCTGTAGCAGCCTGGCGGTGGCCGGAGTCCTAACCGGTTGCTCGGGCAGTGCCTCACACCATGATTCGTCCTCGCCCATCGTGCCGATTACGGACGTCAGTATGTATGTTCAAGCGATCCTTTAGCCTAACCGGTCGATTCACTAACGTGTTGGGCCAGTTTCCAACATTCCAGTCTGCGCGCAGTCTCGCTCGTTTTGGCGTTTCACAACAAACAGCGTATATGCGACAGCAGCTGACAGCGTTACGGTGCGACATAGCTGCCATACTTTGGCACGGTGTCGCATGGGGCATCAGTTTTATTGGCAGCCTTGCAGAGATTCAACAATGCTCCTTGTGCCGCCAAGCGAGCTTCTTTATGTTCTCCCGACTTGCCATAATCGACAGCTAACTGAAGCAGCTGCCTCGAGCGTTCGTTGCCCCCTGGCTGGCTCAGCGCCTGCTCCAGCTTTGCCGTCGCACTCTGGATGACGGAGACGTCCGAACCCCAGCGCTTTTTGGGATCAGCGGTTGCACGTTTACCCAGCCCGGGGGTATCGGTCAATTCCACGATTGCATCTTGTGTTAGAGTGATCGCATCTGCCTTTGCATCTGCCATTGATGGTTCCTTGCTCTGTCTGCTCTTCGCTATACCGGCAGCGGCGTCGGCCTTTCCCTCCGAAAGCTGCTGCTGACACATTGGCGAAAACTTGTCTATGTTGGCTTCAAAACATTTTTGGATACGCAGGAAGCCAGGCTCAATCTGCCCGCAGTGCCTCTCCACCTCATCGATACACTGAGGATCTACGCTCTGTGATTGGGCAGGCGTGACAGCAAGGAGAGAAAGGAGAAACACAGCCAAAAACATCATCTTTGCTTGCATTCTCAACCTCCTTCTTGCAGTGAGATCGCGCGAAAGAACACAATGAGCCCATAGGCCGATCAATGGCCTGGTCGACTTAGGACTAACCTCTGAGCATTCTTTCATCGGCAAAGCAGAGCACCGACGTGTCAAGAAGTCCGTCTCCTGAAGGCAGGAAGCAGCAGGGATGACCGCTTCTTCGTTGAAGATGGCAGCCATTCGGAGCAATTCATACCCTCTATACCTCCGTATGTCAATAGCATTCTGCAGCAATGTCGCATGAAAGATAGTCAAAGAGGGTGACGCCCAACAGGTCAGCGCCTTGACCCGTATGAATTGTCCAAGCTGCCATTTCAATCACTGCATTGGTGATTCCTCGTCTTCGCAACCGTACGGTCGCTCCCCAATGGGCAGCGTCCGTCTCCGTAATGAATCTTGCCTTCTCTAAGATCTCAGCCTGCGCGGTCCCGCTCCGTTCGGCGTTCCATTCCTGGAGCAACGTGTACGCGACGTAATACTTATAGATGTTGGCGCAGTTCTCCTGTGGCTGGACAACGCCGGTTACAAGGTGACGACGCTGCTGGCCGGGCTCAGCATCAGCGGCGTGGCCGTCGCCTTGGTCTCTCAAAAGAGCCTGGAGAACATCTTCGGAGCCGTCACGTTGTTCACGGCCAGGCTCGTCAAGGTCGGGGACATGTGCCGGCTCGGCAGCGAGATGGGAGTGGTTGCGGACTTTGCGAACCTGCATCTCGACAACCTGTCGGAGCGGGATCGGTTCTGGTATCATCCGGCTCTTGAAGTGCGATACGAAACCACACCGGATCAGATCCGCTACCTGCTGGTGGAGGTCCGGAAGATGCTCTGCGGGCATCCGCAAGTGCTGACGGAGCCGCTGCGGGTCCGGTTCATCCGGTTCGGTGAATATTCCCTGGACGTCGAGGTCTTCGCCTATCTGGAAGCGGCGAGCTATGACGAATCGCTGGAAATCGCCGAGGACCTCAACCTTCGGATTATGGATATCGTGAGCGAAGTTGGATCCGATTTTGCCTTTCCGTCGGAGGTGCAATATTCGTTGCCGGGAAGGTTCACCACAACGGGCTCAGGCAAGCGTGTGAAGCGGGGAGGGGCAGTGGAGCCTGTCAATTTTGACAGTTCCTAGCCCCATGGACTTCATGGCACAACTACCCACAATCTCAGCCCTAAGGAGCACCATGCATCGATTCTTGAGAGACCTCAGTCTCTGGCACATTCTGTTGACTCTCCTATTCGCTGCCGGTTGCGAATATGTCCGTCCGACCCTCAACGCCCCATTGGAACAATGGGATCCCAAGGGCGGTTATCGCTTTACGAATGTGGCGCCGCCGGAGTCCGACAACAGCGATAGTTTCCTGTTCGTGGCCGCGTTTTCCGGAGGAGGCACGCGCGCTTCTACCTTGGCGTTTGGCGCCTTGCGCGAGCTGGCTCAGCAGGAGATTGTGTGGGAAGGCAAGAGGAAGCGCCTCCTCGATGAGATCGATCTCATTCACGCCCTGTCCGGCGGAACCTTTACCGGCGGCTATTATGCCCTCTACCGCGATCGGATCTTCCACGACTTTGAGTACCGTTTCCTTCGCAAGAACTGGGAATCCGAACTGAAGGCCCGAGTGTTCAAGTCCCCCAGCAATTGGATCCGCCTCTGGTCGCCCTATTTCGGACGCGCCCACCTGATGTCCGAACTTCTGGATGAAGCTCTTTTCGATCACAAGACCTATGGAGATCTGGCAGCGCTGCGGCAACGGCCCATGTTGATCATCCATGCGTCGGATATGGCTACGCTGGCGCGGTTTGAATTCACGCAATTCCAGTTCGATATTATCTGTTCCGATCTCGGCCAGCTGCCTATTGCCGATGCTTCTGCCGCCTCGGCCGCGCTTCCCCTCGTGCTTAGTCCGATCTCGTTGAAGAACTACGCGAATAACTGCAAGTATGAGGTGCCAGGATGGTTGGAGGAGGCCAAGAGGCGAGGCAAAATCGGAGGTCAACGGGCTAACGAGTTGCTCTCTTATCTGGACGTCAAGAAACGTCCCTACATCCACTTGCTCGATGGCGGTCTGTCGGACAATCTCGCGCTGCGGGGACTCATTGAAAACAGCGGCTTGCAGGGAGGGTTTGCAAAGCTGTTGGTTATGGCCGGTGTGAAGAATATCAAAAAATTGGTCATTCTGACCGTGAATGCGGAGACGTCTCCGGATGTGATGGAATTCCGCAGCGATCATGTTCCGGTCATTTCCAAGGCCATGAGCTCATTGGTCGATATTCCGATCAATCGATATTCGTTCGATACCACCACCCTCATCAAGATGGGCGTGGAAAAATGGCGGACGGAACTCCAGCTCAAACCGCGTCCTCCAGGGAGTCCTTTCGCCGAAGACGCCGACATCTATTTCATCAATGCCAGCTTAAATGAGATCGAGGATCCGGACGAGCGCATCGCCATGATGAAGATTCCCACGACGTTGTATCTGACGGACGACCAGATCGACCGGCTGGTGACGACGGCCGCGAAGCTGATCCGAAACGACAAGGAGTTTCAGCGTTTGATGAAGGACGTGGAAGCGCCGCCTCCATAACGGGAAAGAGGCCTGTCGTGAGCATGGGGCTCCGCTTCGTCACCCGGTGGACTGTGCTGGGCTGCGGCCTGATCGCACTACACGCCTGGCATGCCCCGGCCGCTCGGGCCGGCGGTCTTTCCCTGTATGAAATTGCCACCGCGGACGTCGGCCTCGCCAGTGCCGGCTGGGCGTCTCGCGCCCAGGATCCGGCCACGTTGCTGAAGAATCCCGCCGGCATGAGCCGGCTGACGGGCAATCAGTTTCAGGCCGGTGCGCAGCTGTTGCAGGCCGGCATCGGGTTCAGCCCCTCGGCCGGAACGACCGTGGACGGCAACAGCGGTGGCAATCCGGTGGGCGTGCTTCCGAGCGTGAGCATGTTCTATGTCCACGGCCTAGGCGAGGACGTGAAGGTGGGACTCGGCGTCTTTTCGAACTTCGGCCTTGGTATGAGCTACAACTCCGGATGGGTCGGTCGCTACTATGCGCTTGAAAATACGCTGATCGGCGTCAGCATGATGCCGGGGCTGAGCTATCGCATCAACGAGAAGCTGTCGATCGGCGCCGCGGCGAACGTCATGATCGGCTACCTGAACTACAGCACCGCCGTCAACAATCGCGCATTCCTCAACGTGCCGGACGGAAACATGCAGATGACGGACACGACGGTCGGGGCCGGCGGCAATGTCGGGCTGCTCTTCGAACCTCGAAAGGGCACCAGGTTCGGCATCACCTATTATTCTCAGATCAAGCTCGACTTCGGAGCCACCCCCACGTTCACCAACCTGACCGGTCCCCTGGGAACGGCGCTCCAGAACAACGGCCTGTTGAACCGCACGCTCGATCTCGGGATGACGGTCCCGCAATCGGTCATGGTGAGTTCCTATCACGAATTTACGGACCATTGGGCGATGATGCTGGATTTCGGCTGGCAGGATTGGAGCCAGTTCGGCAAGGTGGACGTCGGCGTCACCGGTGGCAATGCCGATCCGAGTCTGACCACCAGCATCAATTATCAAGATACCTTTCACGTGGCGCTGGGAAACCGCTATCGGGTGACGGAGGCCTGGCTCATCAACAGCGGGTTCGCCTGGGACAGCTCCATGCTCAAAAACCAGGACCGCACCGTGACCCTCCCGATCGGCCAGCAGTTCCGGTTCGGGCTTGGTGCCGAATGGCAAGCCAATCCCAAGCTGAATGTGGCGTTCAGCTATGAACTGGCCTACGGCGGCGACTTGCCGGTGAATCAGAATCGAGGTCCCTTGGCCGGCGCCGTGGTCGGGCAATTTCCCGGAACCTATATCAATTTCTTCCAGGTGAGCTTCATCTGGGGCAAGGGGGCGGGCGGAGCATGAACGGAGCACACGTCGATCCGATTCAGCGCGGGACGCGACGGCAAGACGCGAGAGCCGGGTGGCATGAGTTATAACACCGGCACGGAGCTGCTGCTCATCGGCCTCTTTGCCGGGATGATGATCGCGCTCATAATCGGGCAACGTCTCGGCCGCCGGGACCAGACTGAGACCACGGACTCGACGCTCTTACGGCTGACTGCGGTGGAGGCGGCTATTTTCGGCCTGATGGGTTTGATGATCGCGTTCACATTCTCCGGGGCCGCGGACCGATACGAAATGCGGCGGCAGCTGGTCGTGGAGGAAGCCAATACCATCGAGACCTCCTACCTGCGCCTGGACCTGCTGCCTCCTGCCAGACAACCGGCGTTGCGCGACCAATACCGACGGTATCTGGAAGCGCGGCTCGGTGTCTATCAAGCTCTGCCCGATCTTGAGGCCTAGGCTGTGCAGACAGCCAAGGCGACCGCGCTGCAGCGGGAAATCTGGACCGGGACGGTCGCTGCTCTTAGCGAGGTGGTGCCTGAAGTGATGGATATCGTGCTTCCCCCGGTCAATCAGATGAGCGAGATCGCGACCAGCCGCAGCATTGCGGCGCTGACGCACACCCCAAAGCTCATCATGATCATGTTGCTGCTGCTGAGCCTTGTCTGCTCACTGTTGGCGGGCTACGTCATTGCCGGCACCCAGACGCGTCAGGTGGGGCTTCACCTGCTCGCGTTTGCGCTGGTGATGACGGCGACCATCTATCTGATCGTCGCTCTGGACTATCCGCGCTACGGTGTGATTCGAGTCGATTTTGTGCATCAAGCGCTGCTGGATGTGTTGGCCGGCATGAAGTGACGCGCCGGCCAATAGAGAATGAACAGAAAGGGGGGAGCTGCGATGAGGGTATGGATGATGAGCCGCTTCAGTCTCGTGCCGGCATTCGCTGTATCGGCCATGATGATGGCGACGAACGTCAATGCTGCGGACACGTTGGACCCTTCGGCGCAGCTCAGGATTGATCGTACGGTCTTGCCGATTCAGCTACCCAAGCGGCCTCTGTACAATGAGCTGGACGTACGCAAGGCGAAGGCACCGCCCCACTTCGAGGTCACGGCGCCGGCCGGTGCGCCGAATGTGCTCGTCGTGCTCGTCGACGATCTCGGCTTCGCCGGCACCAGTACGTTCGGAGGACCGGTCGGCACGCCGACCTTCGATCGCATTGCCAGGGAGGGATTGTATTACAACAATTTTCACACGACGGCCGTCTGTTCTCCGACCCGCGCCGCGCTCAAGAGCGGGCGCAATCATCACGTCAACAATATGGGCTCGATCATCGAAACCGGTACGGCATTTCCTGGGAACACGGGGCAGATCCCGAACAATATCGCGCCATTGGCCGAGACGATGCGTTTGAACGGCTACAGCACCGGCGCATTCGGCAAGTGGCACGAACTCGCCGCGTGGGAAGCGAACGTGTCGGGGCCCTTCGACCGCTGGCCGACTCGCCAAGGCTTCGACAAGTTCTACGGCTTTCTCGGCGGCGAGACGAACCAATGGGCGCCGTTCATCTATGACGGTGTCCATCCGGTCGAACTGCCGGCGGATCCCAATTATCATTTTCTGACCGACATGACCGACCAGGCGGTCGCGTGGATCAAATACCAAAAGGCACTCACGCCTGAGAAGCCCTTCTTCGCGTATTTTGCGCCGGGCGCCACGCACGCGCCGCATCATGTGCCCAAGGAATGGATCGAGCGCTGGAAGGGCAAATTCGACCAGGGGTGGGATCAGCTGCGCGAGGAGATCCTCGCGCGCCAGATCGAGCGAGGCGTCGTGCCCAAGGGGACCGCGCTTGCACCGAAGCCGGAGGCCATCCGCGACTGGAAGAGCCTGAGCGATGACGAAAAAAAACTGTTCACGCGTCAGTTTGAAGTGTTCGCCGCCTTCATCGAAATGACCGACCATGAAATCGGTCGGGTCATCGAGGCCATCGGGGAGACCGGGCAGCTCGACAACACGCTCGTCTTCCTGATTTACGGCGACAATGGGACCAGCGCCGAGGGCGGTTCGAACGGCATGTACAGCGAGATGACCTACTTCAATGCGGTCCAGGAGCAGGTGGCGGACATGCTCAAACACCTCGACCAGTGGGGCGGACCCCACACCTACCCGCACATGGCGGCCGGCTGGGCGGTGGCGATGGACACTCCCTATCAATGGACCAAGCAGATGGGATCCGATTTCGGCGGGACGAAGGTCGGCATGGCCGTCCGCTGGCCCAAGGGGATCACGTCCAAAGGGGAGCTGCGCACGCAGTTCAGCCATGTGATCGACGTCGCGCCGACCATTCTCCAGGCCGCAGGTCTGCCGGAGCCGAAGGTCGTGAACGGCACACCGCAGCGTCCGATGGACGGGGTGAGCATGCTGTATTCCTTTGATCGTCCGCAGGCGAAGGATCGGCATACGACGCAGTACTTTGAAATGTTCGGCAACCGCGCCATGTATCAGGACGGTTGGCTCGCCAGGACCATCCATCGAGCGCCCTGGGAGCGGCAGCCTCGTCGGCCGCTGGCTGAGGACATCTGGGAACTGTACGACACCAACCGCGATTTCAGTCTGGTGCATGATCTCTCGGCGAAGCATCCTAAGAAACTGGCCGACCTGAAGGCGCTCTTCATGCGCGAGGCCGAGAAAAACCATGTCTTGCCGATCGACGACCGGGTGTTCGAGCGGATCATCCCGGCCATGGTCAACCGGCCGGATCTGATGGCGGGGCGGATCTCCCTGACACTGGCCGACGGCATGACGGGCATGACGGAAAACACGTTCCTCAATATCAAGAACAAGTCGAAAACCATCACGGCCGAAGTGGACATGCCCGAGGGCGCCAAGGCGCATGGCATCGTCATCGCGCAGGGCGGCCGCTTCGGCGGCTGGGCCTTGTACGTGAAGGACGGCGCGCCGGCCTATGATTACAACTTCCTGGGCATGGAGCGCTTTACCATCGCCTCCGGCGAGACGTTGAAACCGGGCAAGTCTACGATCCGTTTCGAATTTGCCTATGACGGCGGCGGATTGGGCAAGGGCGGCACCGGCACCCTCTATCTCAACGATCGCAAGGTGGGAGAGGGGCGCATCGGACGAACCCAACCCACGATCTTCTCGGCCGACGAGACCGCCGACGTCGGCGTGGATCTCTCGACCCCGGTGGTCGAGGCAGTCGGATCCGAGGCCGTCTCACGGTTCACGGGCAAGATTCACCGCGTCACCGTCGAATTGCCGGAACAGAAACTGGCGGCGACGGATGCGGAACGCTCGGCTCTGCGTGAAGCGTCCGAGCTCAAGAAACGGGCGGACTGAACGGAGCATGGAAGAGCGAGGTCGTATGAATCAATATCGCGATGTGCCACAGGCACGGCGGTTCCTGTCCGGCCTACTCCTCCTGGCAGCGCTGAGCGGATGCTCACATGAACCGGTTCACTACGAGTCGAGCTGGCCGATGGTGCCGATACAGGATCTCAACACGGTTGTCGGCGAATGGCGAGGCGTCGTCATGAAGGAACGCCGGGTCTTGCCTGCGGGAGAGGTCACGCTGACGATCCGGGACAACGGGACGTACTACTTCGTCGGTCAGACCGCCTCCGATACGGTCCTCGGTACCGGGAAGATCGGAGTCCGGGACGGCCGCTTGGAGGGAGGCTCCGATCTCCGAACTTTCTCCGGTACCCTCCACGACAAGAAGGGAAAGCCGCTCCTCTTCATTCAGGCGGCCAACCGGCAGACGGGAGACCGTTTTCACGGGGAGTTGATGAGAACCGAATGATCGCCAGGAGGGTGACGACAGGTCATGACAAGCTTCAGAAGGCCTGGCGCGCCGGTTACGGCTGGGGAGCGAGGTATGGCGGTGGAGGCACCGCCGCCGGAAATCTTGATCTGGCAGACCGGGCGATCGCAAGGGCATTCCGGAACTATCCTCCTCGGCGACAGGCTCCGTAGGGGTGCCATAGAGAGCCGGAGAGAGTTTCAAGGAGACGACGATGATTGAGTGTCGGTTGCGGGCGAGACGTGCGGCCTGGTGCGGAATGCTGATCATGGTCGGATGGGCATGCTCGGTGGTGCTGCCGCCGGCCGTCTCGGCCCAGTCCTCGCCGCCACCCCCCACGGAGCAGGGGCGGATGAGGCAGTCGGCTCAGGCGGTCGCGCCTGAGCCGGAAAAACACTCTGAAGTCATTCGCATGCGACCCACTGAAGGGTACATTGCCGGGTTCGGAGGCTATACGTTCGGGGGAAAATTCAATACCGACGGCATCGGCAATCTGGCCGGCGAAAGCTTCGGCAATCGCAATCTTGCCGACTCCGGAGTCTATGGTGCCAAGGCCGGAGGATTCTTCGCCGATGAATTGAGTTGGTTCGGCGTGGAAATCGAAGCCTTCAATACGACGCCCAATATTCAGCAGCAGGGTGCCGCGCCGGGGAGTTACATGCGCGTCACGACATTGGCGGTCAATGCGATCGTCCGGGCGCAGTTCTCGTGCACCACGACGATCGATCACACGGAACAAGTGACCCGTCGAGTCGAGATGCGCTACGAGCGGGAATTCTGCCGGTTGCAGCCGTACGCCGGGGTCGGGCTCGGCATCAATTGGACCTATATCCAGAACAGCAACTTTACCGCTCGCGATAACTTTGTTCCAGGTCTCAACGTCCTTGGCGGGCTGCGCTACTACGTGACCGAGCGGATCGGCATCTTTGCCGAATACAAGTACAACCGGGCGACCTTCGATTTCGTCGCCGGTACCGGGCCGCTGACCGGCTTTCAAGGCACCTACAGTATCAACCACATCGTCGGCGGAATCTCCTACCATTATTGAAGCGACAGGTCCGTCTCAGATCCGTCTATTGTTGCGCCTCCGATATCCTGTGCCGTAGAGTGCCGACTGCTATGACAGGGGCCCGTTCCACCCGCCGCTATCCAAACCTCCGCAGCATCGGCTACGTCCTGTTCGGATCGGGCCTGTGTCTGATCCTCTTCGTGCTGTATCTTCAGACAACGCATGCCTTCACGCACGTGATTGTCCCTCTCGTGGACAGCCTGCTCCCTGGGGACCTTCACGCGGAGAACGGATCGTTGACGCTGCCCGCCGCAGTCGACGTCACGGGTCTTTCATACCAAGAGCCCGACATCGGTCTGGCATTGAACGTGGGCCGGCTTCACCTCAGTTTGTCCGCCATGAGGTCCCTTCGCGAACGATTGCTGTTCATCGACGACGTGATGATCGATCACGCGGAAATCGGCATCGCCGTGACCCAGAAGGACAGTGGAGCAGCCGCGGACGCCTCCTCCTCGGACATCCCGCTTCGCTGGGTCGTTCGCCGCGGACACATGAACGAGGGTACCCTCTTCGTCAAAACGGACCACAAGGACGTCGCGGTCACGGACGTGCAGGGGACGGTGGAGGACATCGGGTCGGGGCGAAGCGGGACCATCGATGGGCAAGGGGAGGTCGCCGTCTTGCAACAGACGAGCGGGAGTCGCTGGGCGGGAAGAATGGTCGTGACTGGTTCGGTTCGACAGGATCCGAACGGGAGGCGGATCGAATGGGACGCGGCCAATGAGGTGATTGTTCGAGAGTCACCACCGAGCGCGAGCGGAATGCTGTCGGGGATCCTCTCGTTCGACCAGCGAGTCACCGGCAGCTACGACCTCATGGACGCGGCCCTGCAGGCCGAGGTGGTTGTCACCGCCCGGCTGGGACAGCGTCGCCTCGTTGATGCGTCCGTGACGCTGCGGAGGACCGGGGCGGGGGAAGGAGCGGAAACGGATCTCGGAGTGAGGATTCACGAGGTCACGGAGCACGCGCTCAATCTCCTGATGGACGAGCAACAGGCCTTTCGCCTTCGCGCCTCGCATGTCGGCGGATATATCGATGTCCACGCCGTGGGATCTCGTTATGCGGTTCGCTCGGTACTCGCCGGGGAGAAACTGCAGGTGATGGTCGACCGGACCGTCACGCCTCCGTTGGATATCGACCTGGCCCAGACCGGAACGTTCGACAGTGAGTCCCGCGACCTGATGTTGGAGATTTTTGATATGCACGTGGCAGACCAGCGCAAGATCTGGCTGACGGGAGAACTGACCCGGACCCTGACGTTCAAGCTCGGTGCCGGCCATGCCGAACGAGAGGACCTGGAACCGTCGAATCCATCTCAGACTGATTGGGCGATCAAAGTCAACGATCTGAGCGTCACCGACCTGCGCCGTTGGTTTGATGCATTCCGTTGGAAAGGATTGGACGGTCTGCGAGCGGGACGGGTGGGAGGGGTCATGACGGCGTCCGGGCGGAGCAGTGGGAAAGCGGTGGACCTCTCCCTCCGGTTGAGCGTCTCGGATCTTGTCATGGACGCCGAAGGCGCCGAGCTGGGGCCGCCGGTGACGTTCGAGCATGTCGCCCGCGGGACATTGACGGATTTCACCCAGCTCAGAATTTCATCGTTCGTGACGACGGCGTCGGTCTCCGGTGAACGATCCAAAGGGACGTTGGAATGTGCCGGGACGATCAATCTGTCCGACCCGGCAACGGATCTCGACCTGCGGGGCTCGCTCGTGCTGAACGATCTGCACGCGGGCGCGCTTAATCCCTTGCTGGCTCGGTGGACCATGGCCGGTTTCAACCATGGTCATTTCAACGGGACCGCGCAGGCTTCGATGACCGGAGCGTGGTTCAAGTGGGAAATCGATCTCCGGGGTCGTCAGATCGGTCTCCATCTCCCGAAGAAACCCCGCCCGACTCTTCCGGTGGATGTAGTAGTCAGGCAAGCAGGGCATGTCGACAGAACGGGCCGTGTGCTCCAGATCGATAAGGCCGTCCTTCAAACGGTTCAACAATCCCGTCCGATCCTGACGGCGGTCTTGGATCATCCGATTCATGTGGCGTTGAGTCGAACGGAACGGAGCCGTGCAACCGCGCGAGAGGACGGCCCATTGGCCACGCTGGGGATCGAAATCCATCAATTGGACATCGAGCAGCTCAAGCCGCGTCTCGAATTCCTGAAGCTCGCGGTCCTGGAGCAGATCACAAGCGGATTCGTCAATGCGCGGCTGACGATCCGCTGGTGGGGGGACACGGAGCCTCTGACCATCGGTGGAAACCTTGATCTCGAACGCGTGACCGTCGACGCACATGTCGCGCGGATCAGCAAGCCCCTGACATTGCGTAACCGAATCGAGGTCACCGTGACGGACTCATCCCTCGTCGAACTGACGACCTGGAACCTGCGTGCGCTGGACGGCGCCGTCGCCATCGCCGAGGCGCGAGTCAGCGGCACGACCGACTTGGCCGAGGGAACGATGGATCTCAGCACGCGGTTCAGCACGGGGAATGTCACGCAGTTCCTGATCCGGATCGGCCTGCTCGACAAGCCGACACTCACATTGATGGCCGGCGGTGTCGTCACAGCCGAGGTGCGGGCATCGAGTCAGGTCGGTGGTTCCCCCCTCTCCCTACGGATCGGCATCCGATCCCGCAATCTTCGGCTTAAACCGCTTCCCAAGCACGTCATGACCTACGACGTCGACGTGAGAGGTACGGTGGAAGTGAACGGACCCAGGACGGCCGTAACGCTGGATCCACTGGCATTGACATTGACGCATGCGGCGAAGGAGGCGGGCACGATAACGGTGTGGGGGCACTGGCCGATCGTCGCATCCGAATCCGAAGCGACGGCCCGCATCGTCGTCAAAAATCTGGACTGTGGGCCCGGCCTCGACCTGTACGGAGCGCTGCCCGGGCGCCATGCCGGTCGGTTCCCGCTGAACGCCGATCTGAGGGCCGCCCTCGACATGCGGAAGGGGAACGTGACCCTGAGCGGAGAGGAAACCATCGGACCGGTACTCGTCTCTCGAAAAGACGGAGGCCCTGCCGAAGCCACCGTTCGACTCGAGCAGGACGTCGGCTGGCACGATATGACGCTGACCGTCTCCAAGGTGACGCTAACGGCCGATCGACCTCACGGCACGACCGATCATGCGGCAGCGAGCGGTCGCTTCAGCTTTGGGACACGATTAGGCGCCGAATTCGAGGGAAAGGTGGCTTCCTTGGATGCGGCATGGTATGCGGCGCTGCTCTCGAAACAGTCGGCCGCATCGCGCTCCGCGGCTCAAGCCGAAGGAGGGGCGGTCTCGAAGCCTCCCGGCAAACAGTCCGATGCGCAGGTCCTGATCACGCACCTCGACGGCGTGCTCTCGATCGGCACTGTTTCCTACGGCGGTCTGATGATGGGTCCCGGCCGGTTGACCGTGCGAGGAACAGAAGACCGGATCGATCTGGCGGTCGAACCGACCGGCCTCGCCGACGGACAGGTCGAGGGGACGATGGCGTTGACTGACCGGCAGGGGAGGGGACGTCTTGAGTGGACCGGCAAGGGCGAGAGCTTGAACATCGAGACGATTCTGAGCGCGATCGAACCGGGCGAGACGGCGCGCATGACCGGGGTCGGATCCTTTCAAACCTCGGGCAATGCTGTCCCGGGTGGGGCGCTGCCCGAGGAACAGACGAAGGGATCGCTCGACTTCACGATTACAGGGGGACAATTCACTCGAATCCCGCTTGCGAATTTTCTCGCAAGGGAAACCCATATCGAAGAATTCAACCGGATGGGATTTTCCGAATTCCGGGGGGAGGTGCGCTGGGAGACGGGCGAGATTCACATGAATCGGATTGTCGCGACCGGGTCTGTCTCCTCACTTGAGGGAAGCGGAAAACTTGGGTCGGACGGCGCGCTCGACGGGCTGGTCTTCGTGAAAATCGGTCCCTCGTTCAGACGCAATATCAAGATTCCCTGCATGTCGGCCATTCTGCTCCTGCCCGACGGCTTTGCCGCGTTGCCGTTCGCGGTGCGCATCAGCGGCACGGCAAAGGTGCCGGTGTATCGGGTCGATCCGTCTCCCTGGGGTCAGGCGAAGGGTACGATCACCGATTTTGCGGGAAAAATGAAGAATCTGGTCATGGGATGCCGCGAGTCTTCCTAATTTACGGCGCTGGGTTGGGGACTGGCTCCTGCCGTAGCCTGGCGAAGGCGGGCCCCTGTCAATTTTGACAGTTCCTGGGGCTTGGTCAAAGTGATAAGAGTGTGATAAGAAAGTGCCTCGTTCAACGTGATGCCGGCCCGATGACGTACGGAAATCGACGTGCTGTTCGTTCCGGCCCATCGTTCCTTAACTCCCATTTCAGAAAGGATTCGCTCATGTACAAGGTGATGTCGGTTGTGTTGGCTGGAGCCATGTTGATGGCCGTTCCAGTGTTCGCGGCGGAGGGGCAATCGGATACGAACATGGAGATCTTGAAGCAGAAGCTCAAGGCGGACAAGAAACTGTTGGTCGCGAGCAACATGGAGCTCACAGATGCGGAAGCCAAGCAGTTCTGGCCCATCTATGAGGCGTATCAGAAAGATTTGGAGGGTGTAAACCAGCAGCTCGGCAAGACCGTCATGGAGTATGCCGATGCCTTCAACAAAGGGTCGATCTCGAACGATACCGCCAAGAAGTTGCTCGGCGAGGCGCTGTCGGTCGAGGAACAGGAAACCAAGTTGAAGCGCTCGTATGCGGAAAAGCTGGAGAAGGTTCTTCCGACCACAAAGGTCGCCCGCTACATCCAGATGGAGACCAAGATCCGCTCGCTGATCAAGTTCGAGATGGCCCAACAGATTCCGCTGGTGTACTAGCCCAGATCAAGCGGCAGGGCGTTCGTGCCTCCTTCTCTCCACGCAGGGAAGGGGGCACTGTTTTACTGCCGTGGCGGGGCGGAAGATTGACAAGACGATAGGACTGAATATGGATCTACGGTAGGCTCGTCGGCGGCCTTGACACGAGGAGGAAGCATGCCAGCAGCGGATTCCAACGATGTGGCGATTCTGCAACAGGTGTTTCATCCATCCGATTTTACTCCCGCCAGCGAAACGGCCTTTGCGCATGCGTTGAAGGCCGCGCTCATCGCCCAAGCCGATCTCACCATCCTGCATGTATCGACGAAGGAAAACTCGGAGTGGACGGAATTCCCCGGTGTGAGAGCGACGTTGGAACGGTGGGGGCTGCTTCCGAAGAACAGTTCGACATCCGATGTCGCGAAACTCGGCATCGGCGTCAAGAAGATTCAGGCGCGGCATGACGACCCCGTGGAGTCGGTGACGTCCTATTTGAAGAGCCACAATGCGGACTTGATCGTTCTGGCCACCGACCAGAGCAAAGAACAGTTTCAGTGGCTCAGTAAGTCCGTCGCCGAGCCGATCGCGCGGAAGTCACGCCTGATGACCTTGTTTATTCCCAAGGGTCTGAAGGGATTCATCTCGTTGACAGACGGCTCGATCTCGTTGAGCAGCATCCTCATTCCCGTCGCGGCCGTTCCGCCCCCGCAGCCGGCTCTCCAGGCTGCCGCGCGCCTGGCGCGCCGAATGAACATTCCGAGCGGCACATTCAATCTCCTGCATGTGGGAGACAAGGCGAGCCTACCGGCGGTGAATCTTTCCGAGTTGCCTGGGTGGACGTCGAACGTGCTGACCAAACAGGGCGACGTGATCGATGTGATCGTCGGGACGGCGGAGGAGACCAAGGCCGACCTGATCGTCATGACCACCGACGGACGCAACGGTTTTCTGGACGCCTTGCGCGGAAGCCACAGCGAACGGATCCTCCGGCGAACGCCCTGTCCGCTCCTGGCGATCCCAGCCGGTGGGTTCATCTCCTCGGTGATGTGACGCCGGATCAGGTATGGCGTCGTGATCGGTCCCGGCTTGTCGATCGTCGCCCTGATCCGCCTCAAACAAGGAGACAACCATGAACCAACCAGCTCGGAGCGCGCTCGTGTCGGCTGTCGCCTTTGTGGTGGCGGTTGCCGCATCGACGCAGGCGCAGGCTGAACAAGCGAAATCCGTCGACAGTCCGCGGGGCAAACCCAACATCCTCGTGATTTGGGGCGACGACATCGGCGTGCACAACATCAGCGCGTACAACCACGGAATTATGGGGTATCGGACTCCCAATATCGACCGCATTGCCAAGGAAGGGGCGATGTTCACCGATGCCTATGGGGAACAATCCTGCACGGCCGGACGAGCCGCATTCATGCTCGGTCAGCACCCGTTTCGGACCGGACTGTTGACCATCGGCATGCCCGGTTCGCCGCACGGCATTCCGGATTGGACGCCGACCATCGCGGACATCATGAAGGAACAGGGTTACATGACGGCGCAGTTCGGCAAGAATCATTTCGGCGACCACGATCACCACTTGCCCACCGCACACGGCTTTGACGAGTTCTTCGGCAATCTCTACCATCTCAATGCGGAGGAAGAGCCGGAGACCTACTATTATCCGAAGGATCCGGAATTCAAGCGGAAATACGGCCCGCGCGGTGTGCTCAAAACCACGGCTGACGGGAAGATTCAGGATACGGGTCCGTTAACACGTAAGCGCATGGAGACCGTGGATGAGGAATTCTTTGCCGGAGCCGTGGAATATCTGGAGCGGGCGAAGAAAGCCGACAAACCCTTCTTCGTCTGGTTCAACACGACCCGGATGCATGTCTGGACGCATCTGAAGAAGGATAGTGACGGAGTCACCGGAGTCGGTCTGTATCCGGATGGCATGGTCGAGCACGACAAGATGGTCGGCGCCCTTCTCAAGAAGCTCGAAGAGCTTGGGTTTGCGGACAACACGATCGTCATGTATTCAACGGACAACGGCGCGGAAACCGTCACGTGGCCCGACGGCGGGATTACGCCGTTTCATGGAGAAAAGGGGACCACTTTCGAAGGCGGCCATCGGGTTCCTCTTCTCGTGAAATGGCCGGGGGTCATTAAGCCGGGCTCGATTTACAACGACATGATCGGCCACAATGATTGGATGCCGACCTTTGCCGCAGCCGCCGGCATACCCGACATGAAAGAGAAGCTGATGAACGGCGTGAAGCTCCATGGCAAGGATTTCAAGGTCCACCTGGACGGGTATAACCTGTTGCCGTACCTCAATGGAGAGATGAAGAAGGGACCGCGTGAGGAGTACTTCTACTTCGGCCAGGGAGGCGAATTGAATGCGGTGCGGTGGAACGACTGGAAAGTGAATTTCGCGATGATCGACGGCAACATCGCCACAGGCACACGCAAGGTGACCGGTTGGCCGATCATCGTGAACTTACGAGCGGATCCATACGAAAAAATGCCGTTTGAGTCCGGATCGTACATTCGTTGGTACGCAGACAACCTGTGGTTGTTCGTTCCGATTCAACAGAAAATCAAGGCGTTTTTCGCAGATTTTGAGAAGTATCCGTATCAGGCCGGAGCCAGCCTCAATGCGGCGGGGATCAATTACCAGACGCTGAAAGTCATGGAGGCGCTGAAGCGGTTGCAGCAACTGGAGAGCCTGGCGCCACCGACCAACTGAAGTGGAGAAGGAGGCGGACGTCATGCTGAATCAACCAACGATACGTTGGTGGGTTCTTTCTTTGGCTCTGCTCGTCGGCTGCGCGTCAGGCTCCGATCATCAAGACCGCTCCTGGAAACCGGTGCCGATTACCGGGGTTCATATGGTCGTCGGTGAATGGGAAGGAACGGTCAAGAAGGAACACGGCGCGCTCGTCGAAGGCGGAGGTCGTCTCATGATTCGAGACAACAGCACATACTTGTTTGCCGGCCAAACGACCACCAGATCGGCGGTCGGGAGCGGACCGCTTGAGGTGAAGGACGGCCGATTGATCGGCGATACCAATCGCCGCGCCCTCACGCTGATGTTGTATGACCATAAGGGGCAGGAGGTGATCGTCGTCGATGCGACGAATCATGAGACGGGCGAACGCTATCGCGGGGAATTCAGGAGGGTCCAAGAATCGTCGGGCAGACCGACCTCCCCTTAATCGCGCCTTCATTTCCAGATGTTCTTGAGAAGGTCTGATACGCCTGGACCTCCCTTGGACCCCATAAATTCCGCGAGTGCCTCCGGCATCTTGGACGTCTGTTCCGCACTCATTCCAAGTTTGGACATGACCGCGTTCGCCTCTTCCATGCTTCCCACATTCTTGAATCCGCCCAAGGCCTTACTCTGATCAAGAATCTGATTCATGTCGGGCACCGAATGATACAGCTTCGCGGCGTCTTGCGCAGGTAGCTTCGCTTGGGCGAGATCAAAGAGCGCGCCGGATCCACCTACGGCCTGGGGAAGCGACGCGCCGACCTTAGTGACCATCGACTTCACCATCGGGTTGTCCGCCAGGGACGCGAGAGTGTTCATCGACATGCCCGAACATCCGGTCATGAGGAGCGCACACAATGGCATGGCAACGAACGATACAAAGGTCGGTCTCATGGGGTCTCCTTTTCTTTCCTATTGAGTGGTGAACAGTCCCGTTGATCCAAGTCGGCCCAGTATCTCATAGGGCCCACATACCGCCTACTGTCAATTGTGACAGAGCATCGACGCTGGTGGGTTCATTGGCCTGTGAGACTCGATGGCCTCGAAGCATGGCTACGAGCACAGGCTGGCTCCCATCGTGCAGGACAACATGTCCGGCAGGCCTCCCGGGGGCTTCTGTCACTTTTGACAGTTCCAACCCGATGGGAAGACATGCTACCCCAGAGAACCAGGCTGCCGTGTCTACATCCAGGTGTCGAGCCGTACGGTCACGAGAAACAACCAAAGGAGCCACCTCTATGACATCGAGAGATTCAGTCAGGTCTTGCCGTATCCGTGTCGGTCGGAATGCCATGAAACATGTGGGCTCAGCCCTGGCCGTTGTCTTGTTGACGGCGACGGGAGCCTGGGCCAAGTCCGCTTCACCCCCTCCGACAAAGCCGGTCCCGGTAACCGTCGATAATTTTATCCGCGCCGAGACGGACCTGTATTTCAGTAACGTCGTCAAAGAGAAAGGCTTCGGCAAGTTCTTGCACAATCGCCAGGTCACGCCGATCAACAAGCAACTGGTCGTGCGGTCGAACCGGGACACGGTCTATTCGGCGGCGGTGTTCGACCTGGATGCGGGACCGGTGACGATCGTGCTGCCGGATGCCGGAACGCGGTTCATGTCGATGCAGATCATTACGGAAGACCATCTCTCTCCGCTTGTCGCGTACAAACCGGGCAGCCATACCGTGACGCGGGAGGAGATGGGCACGCGCTACATCCTGGCGGCGGTCCGCATCTTGGTCGACCCGTCCGACGTGGGAGATCTGGAGGAGGTTCATGCCCTCCAGGACGCGATCAGGGTCGAGCAGGCCGGTGCCGGGAAGTTCGAAGTCCCGCGATGGGATCCCGTCAGCCAGAAGAAGATCCGCGATGCTCTCAGCGTGCTGGGCGCGACGGTACCTGATTCCAAGCATATGTTCGGGACGAGCCAACAAGTAAAGCCGCTGCGGCATCTCATCGGATCGGCCGTGGCATGGGGAGGGAATCCGGAAACGGAGGCCGCCTATCTCAACGTGACCCCCACTCGTAACGACGGGACCACCCTGTATAGATTGACCGTCAGGGAGGTGCCGGTCGACGGCTTCTGGTCGATCACGGTGTACAACGCGAAGGGGTACATGGAGGCGAACAAGTACGACGCCTACTCCTTGAACAGCATCACGGCGAAGAAGAGGCTCGACGGTTCAGTTGCGGTGCAGTTCGGTGGATGCAACGGCAAAATCGCCAACTGTCTCCCAATCATGAAGGGATGGAACTACATCGTGCGCCTCTATCGTCCCCATCCGGAAATCTTGAACGGGACCTGGGTCTTTCCGGAGGCCGAGCCGATGAAGTGAACCGATGGTTCCAGCACGGTCCTTCGTGACGGAGGAAGCCAACCTGGAGGAACAAGGCCATGAACCACTTCCACATACTGGATCAACTCAGCAAGAACTGGGGCTGGATCGCCTTGCGTGGTGCGGCTGCCGTGATGTTCGGCATCTTAGCGCTGGCCTGGCCTGGAGTCACGCTGGTCATCTTGGCGATATTCTTCGGCGCCTATGCCCTGACCGACGGTGTGTGTGCCCTGATGGCGGCCTATCGGAGGCGTGAAGGCCGCCGGCCGGTGTGGCCGCTCGTCGTCGTCGGGCTGCTGGGAGTCGGGGCCGGCATTGTCACATTCATCTGGCCGGAGATGACCGCATTGGCCTTGCTGATGTTCATTGCCTGGTGGGCGCTCTTCGTCGGCCTATTTCAGATCGCGGCGGCGATCCGGTTGCGCAAGGAAATCGACAACGAATGGATGCTCGGGGCCTCCGGTGCCCTGTCGGTCCTCTTCGGCATTCTCATGATCACGAGTCCCGGCGCCGGCGCGCTCGCCGTGGCCTGGATCATCGGCGCCTATTCGATCGCCTTCGGCGTGTTGTTGGTCGCCTTGGCATTCCGGCTGAAGAAGGTTGCAGACCGTCCTCATGGCCGAATCGACGCGACGGCATAAGAGCACCGCATACCATCTCGTAGAGAGATCATCAATTCCGGCAGTCGTGCCATGCCATAGGGTACGACGGTGTCATCGGCAGTGTTGATCGAGACGGAGGAGGTGAATCAATGAATGGAATCTCGTCAGATGCATCCTGCGGTTTGCTGAAAGTACGCATCGTCATGATTCTGGTCTGGTGGCTTGCCATTACCGGCATTGCCGGCGCCCAGACACAGGCGAAACCGAACATCCTTGTCATCTTCGGAGACGATATCGGCATCAGCAATATCAGCGCCTATAGTGACGGGCTGATGGGCTACGAGACGCCTACCATCGATCGCATTGCACAGGAGGGCATCCGGTTCCTCCACTACTATGGCGAGCAGTCGTGCACCGCCGGCCGCGCGGCCTTCCTTACCGGCCAGCACGGGATCCGCACCGGCCTCACCAAGGTGGGCTTCCCGGGGGCGCCCATGGGGATGAGTCAGCTCGATCCATCAATCGGCGGGATCATGAACAATCTCGGCTACGCGACCGGCCAGTTCGGTAAGAACCATGTCGGTGATCGCAACGAGACATTGCCGACTGTCAACGGGTTCGATGAGTTCTACGGCAACCTGTATCATCTCAACGCCGAGGAAGAACCCGAACTGTCCGACTATCCCAAAGATCCGGAGTATGCGAAGAAGTTCGGCCCTCGGGGAGTGCTCAGAACAAAAGCCACCGATAAGGATGACCCGACCGTCGATCCTCGCTTCGGCAAGATCGGGAAGCAGACCATCGAAGACACGGGTGCGCTGACCAAAAAGCGCATGGAGACGATCGATGACGAGACCTCGGCCGCCGCCATCGAGTACATGAAGCGGCAGCACTTGGCGGGCAAGCCGTTTTTCGTCTGGTACAACTCGACGCGCATGCATCTTCGCACGCACGTGCGCACCGAGCATCGCGGCCGGTACACACACGGCGACAGCGAGTACATTGATGGCATGATCGAGCACGACGAGACCGTCGGGTCGTTGCTCAAGGCTTTGGACGGTATGGGGATCGCGAACGATACGATCGTCGTCTACACTAGCGATAACGGCCCGCACATGAACACCTGGCCGGATGGCGCGATGACGCCTTTCCGCTCGGAGAAGAACACCAACTGGGAGGGTGCGTTCCGTGTGCCATGCCTGGTTCGCTGGCCGGGCCATATCAAGCCGGGGACTGTGACCAACGAACTCATGAGCCACAACGACTGGATTCCCACCCTTGCCTCGATCGCCGGAGAACCCGACATCGTCAACAAACTGAAGCATGGCTACATCGCCAACGGGATCACGTACAAGGTCCATCTCGACGGGTACGACCAGTCGAAATTTCTCACGTCCGTGGAAGGCACCGCAACAAAGAACAATGGCGTGAAGAGTGCCAGGAACAGGTTCTTCTACTCCGACGATGATGCTTTATTGGTCGGCATGCGGGATGGCGACTACAAATACGTCTACTCGGAACAACGCAAGAAAGGCACGATGGGGGTATGGGCCGAGCCGTTCACGACCCTCCGCCTTCAGAAGATCTTCAACCTCATGCAGGATCCCTACGAGCGCGCGGACATCACGTCCAACACCTATTGGGACTGGAACCTCAACCACGTAGGATCCATGTACGGCGTGATGGATGAAGTCTTTAAGTTTGCCGCGTCATTCAAGGAATTTCCGCCTCGCTCGTATCCGCCGAGCTTCAACCCGGCGACCATCATGGAAGATACGCTGCGTGAAATTAAAGCCAGGCAGAAACTGGAGAAGGCGTTTCCGATGCTCCATGGGGAACCCTCGAAACGCTAGGAGCAAGAGGGACATCCTCATGTTGCTCAAGAAAAGCTGGCCGACGGCAAGTGGCACGCAGGGGCATCGGCCGAAGCGGCGGCGAAGGCGGGCGATGTGGGTATCGCAGGAGGGGGAGGCACAGCCGATCTTATGAAGAAGGGCTACACCTCCTATGTGTTGACCGATGCCGGTGTGTCAGCGACCGCGACGGTTGCGGCCTTGCGGGCGCAACCCTATTCAATCGACTAGGTAGAAAGAGCGCCCACGCACATTCAGTAAGGCCTGGAGGAGGCCCATGAACCGGATATTTTGTCTCATCCGAATGACGACCATCCTAGGCCTGAGCATGATGACGCCGGTTTCATTTGCGAATGCCGGTGAGCTTGTGCGGGAAGAAGCGGTCCGCCAGGGCAAGTGGGAGATTCTGCTCTCACCCCAATACACGCTGGCCAAGAATCTGGGATTCGACGGAGGCACCACCGCGAAGGTCAACGGTACGTGGGGATTCGGATTGCAGATCGGTTATAACTTCACCGAACACCTCAATCTTGCCGGCTATTTTTCCTGGACCCAGCCGGACTATCAAGCGGTGGTGCAACCGGCCCCCGGTAACTCCGGACCCGCCCGTAACATCAGCGGCAGCCTGCAGATGAACACCCTTGATCCGGGGCGGAGTGCGGCAACAGTGGATCGATTTATCCCACATGGAAATTCCATGGTTTACGACATTCAAGTTCGATATTGGGTTTAAGTTTTAGCACCGCCATCACCATCTACGCAGCGGATTCACTTCCGTCCTGCAATGACACAATGCCGAGGATATGAGGGGCGATTGGAAGAAGGTTTTCCCGTTCGACCAATAGCGGGAAGAGGGAATCGAGGAACGTGTCGTCGAGCCGTAATTCATTTGTTTCGTGAAGTCCGCGGTGGAGGTCAAGAGGGTGATCGTTCGGATAGCGCGACCACCCTCGAGCGGGTCAGCGAAGAACAAAGAGCAGCTCTCTGCAATCAGAGCGTTCCTGGAACACAGTCATGACATCAATTCGGTAGTGACGTTCATTTGTTTAGCTTGGTGAATTTCGTTCCCTCGAACGACAGGTTATACATCAATCCCTTCTGACCCAAGACGAAGCCGACGATCGGGTCTTTCAGATTGTTGGTATCGATCGCACCCCCGGTTCCCAAAGTCACCAGGGAGACGGATCCATCCACCCCCGCCTTCCACCCGTCGCTGTCTCGGAACTTTTTCAGGGCTTCCTCCTGCAGAAATACGATGACCACCGTCTTGATTTCCCCGCCGAGCTGCAATCCAAATGAGCCTTGAAACATGTTGTAGTAATCCGCCGTCTTGCCGGCGACTCGGAGTGCACCTTCTCCGTACTCTCCTCCAAAACCAGCCCCTCCCTTGAGCACTCTGGGGAATGCCAGCACGCCCTTGCTGCTGTCGAGGAAACCCTTACCGCCTTTGATTTCTTTTTCGAATTTCTCAATGGCATCGTCCACGCCGGCGTCAATTTCTTTGGCTGAGCCGGCCCACGTGGGGCTGGCTAGCCATCCACTCAAAATCAACGATGGCACTATCAGTGCGGCGACAAATCGCATGCCACGGAGCTTCTCACAGAACTGTCTCATGACTATCCTCCTATGATAGAAAGTGTGTTGCCGACGCTTGCTCGATAGCTAGCCTTCAAACCTCTTGATGTGCGGAGTGTAGGACCCTTCCGAGGGGTCCGCAACTGTCAAAAGTAACAGTGCCAACAGAACAGAGCGACGTCCGGGAAACAAGCACTGGCCGAATGATTTCGGTTCGTCAACTGTTGTAAGCTCGTCCGGCCTAGATCATGAGGGGCAAGGAAGGCAGTCTTCACCGGCGAAACAGCGGAGAGGCGGGCGATTCAATATCGTCGTTGGTTGACAAGCGCGAGCATCGGAATGAGAGCCATTGTCCTGGTCAACTGCACTCCGTTTCATCTGACGGACATGCGCAGTACATCCACGCCGAAGCCGAAGTCGCTGGATGTGGCGGAGCTGGCCCGGAGCCCGATTCTGGTGTTTCCGACTGAAGCCTCACCCACTCTCCAAGGGTACAGTCTCGCAGTCTCCCAGGCACTCAGCACCGCGCTTTCGCAAGTGTCTCCTCCTTTTCAGGATATTCCCCAACACGAATCGTTGAATCGAATCAACGATCATGGATTGGCGCAAGACTACACGGAAATGGTCTCCGAATTTTCCCGCAGCGGCGTCTTCGACCGATCCCGTCTGGAAAAGCTCGGTTCGGCACTTGGTCTTCAATATCTGTTCCAGCCGGGAATCGGTGATTTCGCCGAAACTCTGGCAGACCGGCTGATGTTGGGAGGCTGGCGCCTGGTCAAGACCCGAGCCGCCACTCTTCGTCTCTGGCTGCGGCTTTGGGACATGAAGTCAGGGCACATCCTGTGGGAGGCGACAGGAGAGGCCACCGTGACGAACGGAAATCCAACGACCGGCGGAGGATCCATGGAGGCATATTGAAAGAGGTGGAGTTATGAATTCACAACGGCTGCAGCGCGGGAGACCTGGGAGGTTCGTCCGGGCCTCGCTGGCCACGGCTCTTCTGGCCGGCGCGATCGCGCTGTGTGTCGCGCTGTTCGCCGGTGCGCTGTGGACGGTGATGCGACCCGGACACAACAGAGGATGATGAGGCGGTGATGTATGAAATGTGACATACGTGAGATCTGCTCGGTCGGTCTGGTCCTGGCGGTTGCCTCCCTGGCTGGTTGCCCCGGCGCCAAGTACAAAGCCATGGTCGAAGCGGCTCAGAGCGAGCTGAGCCCGAAGGCGATCGCGCATGACGATGTCCATAAGGTGCACCTCCATGAGGCGCTGGTGGCGGAGCAGGGACTGTCCGGCCTGACTTTGTCGATCTATGTGTTCATGGAGCGAGCCTATTTGGTCGGCCATGTGGACAGTCCGGACCAACGCGAAGCCGTATTGCAGACGGCCCGACATGTTCAAGGTCTGCGATCGGTGGAGGGCTACTTGCCGGTGACCGTGCCGACCGCCGACGGCAACACCGTGTCGGACAAGGCCTCGGATGTCTCGCTGAAAGCCCAGGTCGTGTCGGCGCTCGCGCTGGAACCGGGCGTCGTGAAGAGCCGGGTTCATGCCGAGGTATTGGACGGGTTGGTCGTCCTGCTTGGTGTCGTCTCGGGAGAGCCGGAACGCCACCATGCCGAAAGGGCCGCGGCGGGGGTGGAGGGGGTCAAGGCCGTGACGAACTGGTTGTTGCTTCCCGAAGAAGGCTACATGTCGATCCGGAAGAAAATGCTGTAGCGGCGCGTGGAGGACCCGACGATGCTTCGAACGACGATGATCATGCTGACCCTGTTCGTTGCGGCCGGATCGGCCGCGGCCGAGACGGACCGACTGGCGTCCTGGAATGAGGGCCCGGTGAAGAAGGCGCTGGTCGACTTTGTCGCCCGCGTCACCACGGACGGCAGCCCGGAATTCGTGGCGCCGGCCCAGCGCATTGCCGTGTTCGACAACGACGGCACCCTCTGGGCCGAGCAGCCCATCTATTTCCAAGTCCAGTTTGCCTTGGACCGTGTAAAGGCGCTTGCGCCCACGCATCCGGAGTGGAAGGACAAACAGCCTTTTCAGGCATTGCTGGAAGGAGACAAGAAGGCCTTCGCCGCCGGAGGAGAGAAGGCGATTTTGGACGTCATGGCCGTGTCGCATGCGGGGATGACGACAGACGAATTCGAAGCGACCGTCAAGGAATGGCTGGCGTCGGCCAAACACCCGCGGTTCCAGCGGCCTTACCACGAAGTGGTCTACCAGCCGATGATCGACCTGCTCGGCTACCTTCGAGCGAACGGATTCAAGACCTTCATCGTATCCGGCGGTGGTGTGGAATTCATGCGGGCCTGGGTCGAGAAGGTCTACGGGATTCCTCCTGAACAGGTCGTCGGAAGCGTGGGGAAGGAGAAGTTTGAGCTTCGGAACGGCAAGCCGGTGTTGTTGAAGTTGCCGGCCGTGGACTTCGTCGACGACAAGGAGGGTAAGCCTGTCGGCATTCAGAAGTTCATCGGACGCCGCCCGATTCTGGCGTTCGGCAATTCGGACGGGGATCACCAGATGCTGCAGTGGACCGCAGCCGGTTCCGGCGCGCGATTCATGGGCCTGGTCCACCACACGGATGCCGAGCGTGAATGGGCCTACGACCGTGGCACTCATATCGGCAAACTGGACAAAGCGCTCGACGAGGCGACGGCGAAGGGCTGGTCGGTCGTCGATATGGCGCGCGACTGGAAGCAGGTGTTTCCGTTCGACAAATGAGCTGAAGATGGGTGGGCAGGAGCTAGCCGACCAAGGGATTCCGAACCGTGAGCCCGGCGAAACGGCTAAAATCCCGATCCGCTGTCCACAACTCCATCACTCCATGTTGCAGACAGAGGGCGGCGACTCGCGCGTCATGAACTTGCGGACCGGATACCTTGGCGGCCCGGAGGACGGTTCCGAGTTGTGTCCAGTAATTTTCAGACTCCGACAGGAGGACAAGACTCGGCGATTCCATCCACGCCTCCACCTGATTGATCGCCGTCTCCAATGGCGTTGGGGGAGCATAGATGCGCGAATGGGTCACGATCGCGAGAAATTCGTGAATGCAGGGCCAGGGTATGGCCCATGGCGCTCGTCCCTCAGCCAATCGAAGAAGGTGATCGTATGCAGGTTCATGCCAGGAGGAATCTTCGCGATGAGCGTAAACCAAGAGGTTGCTGTCGATGGCGATCATCCGCCGCGACCTTCGTAGCTCAGTTCACGAATCTGTTCCCAGGAGGCCCCGGAAAGACGCGGTTGCAATCCCTGACCTTTGAACGTGGCCTTGCGGAGGCGGAATCCATTACGCCGTTTACGTTCTGACACAATCAATCGAAGTCCTTGTTCCACAAGAGCTTTCAATGTCGTCCGCTCTCGATGGGCCAACTTGCGGGCCTCTTCAAACAGGCTATCGGATATTTGTATGGTTGTCTTCATACGGCTGACCATACCATGTGATATGGTCAGCCGTCAATGAGACACCTGATGCATTCCGGGCTCATCGCCGTGGTATTGATCGGAATAGCGACATCTCCGGCGATGGCCGAAACCCACTTCGAGGGGCGAGCCTTGCTCTTTTACACCGACGATGTGGGGATTTTCTCGGCGACACGCCGATTGACCAGGGATGAGGATCCGACCCAGCCCGCGCTCGATTCCATCTTGACCAACCAAGGATCGGATGTCGTCTTCGAGCCCGATGCGATCGCTCGGACGTCCGTGGACAACCGATGGGGGACCACGCATTTGAGCATCCGAGGGCAAGGATTCATCTATGCCGACAACCCACGATTCAATCACGGCACGCTGAAGGTTCAGGCCGTCCAGGCCTTCTCGTCCGATACGCGCCTGCTCCTCCGATACTATTATGCGCCGAACCTCTTCCTCGGTGAAAACGAAGATCGCCAGCCCGGCGGCGTGGGGCTCGTGGACGAGGTGGTGACCAGCCAAATCGGCAGCGCGAGGATCGAGCAGCGTCTCACGAAGGATGTCGAAGTGCGGTTGTTGGCCAGAGTCGGGATTCGCCGCTACAACGATTCGTTCGCGCAGCGGGACACGAACTTCTGGACGATCGGCCCGCATGTGGAGTGGCGAGTGTCCGAACGGGTTAAGTTGGGACTCAGTTATCACTATGAGCGAGGTCTCGCCCAGGGGCGGAATGAGCCGCAGCTGCGGGATGACGTCTCCTACATCAACAACTACGTCAGCGCCGACGTGGACGTCGAGCTGATCAAGCGGCTCACGCTGTCGGCGGCGTTTCACTATGAGCGGAACGACTGGACGAGCGGGATCGTCGGGGACATCCGCAACGGCGCCCATGAAGACGTCATCCAGGGAGAAGTCATGCTCATCCATCAATTCACCGAGTCGCTCCGGGCCATGGCGGGCTTTCAGCGATCGAATCGCAAACAGAGTTTCGAGCCGGAATCGATCAAGAATACGAACGTGGCGGTCGGTATCGCCGCGGTCTTCTAGCCCGCATTATTCATGACGGTTCGTGACGAAACCGGCAAGACGCCATGCGAGACGGGCACGTGGAGCCGCAAGGAAGGCATACTTCGTTTGGGTGCGAGGATCGAGGTTGCGCATATAGCCCCTCAAGCAGTCGGCATGATAGGCTTCAGCCCCTGCGTGTCGGGCTGAGCATGGAGAGCGCATGGCGCGGAGAACGAAGCAGAGACGAAGACCATTCCTGTGGCCGACCCTGGCGGCGCTCGCCTTTGCGGGGGCGGCAATAGGGGCGGGGTATGTCTGGTTGGAAGGACGGCCGCCCGCTCCCGTTCCCGACGGCATGGTGTGGATTCCCGGCGGCACCTTCTGGATGGGGAGCGAGGAACCGATGTTTCGAGACGCCCAACCGGTGCATCAAGTGGAAGTGGATGGGTTCTTCATGGATCGGACGGAGGTCACCAACGAAGCGTTCGAGCGATTTGTGAACGCCACCGGATATGTGACCCTGGCCGAACGGGTGCCGACCGCGGAAGACTACCCCGGTGCACCCCCGGAGAATCTGGTGGCAGGGTCCGTGGTCTTTACCGCCCCGCCCGGTCCGGTCCCGCTGGACAATTATTTCCGATGGTGGAGTTATGTGACCGGCGCGAGCTGGCGCCATCCTCAGGGCGAGGACAGCACCATCGCCGACAAGATGGATCATCCGGTCGTGCATGTGGCCTACGAGGATGCGACGGCGTTTGCCGCCTGGGCCGGGAAGCGTCTGCCGACCGAGGCGGAATGGGAGTATGCCGCGCGAGGCGGTCTGGTCAAGAAATCCTACGCCTGGGGTGATGAGTTCGAGCCGGAGGGGAAGACGATGGCGAACTCGTTCCAGGGGCACTTCCCGGATCATAACAGCGCGCATGACGGCTTCATCACCACGGCACCCGTCGGCTCGTTCCCGCCGAATGGCTTCGGCCTCTACGATATGGCCGGCAACGTCTGGGAATGGACGAGCGATTGGTACCGCCACGACTACTTTCACACGCTTGCCGCGGCCGGCGGCGTGCCGCGCAATCCTCAGGGTCCTCGGAACAGCTTCGACCCCAGCGAACCGGGCGTGCAGAAGAAGGTTCACAAAGGCGGCTCCTACCTCTGCACCGACCAGTACTGTGCGCGGTACAGGCCCGGCGGTCGTGGGAAGGGCGAGCCGGACACCGGTACGTCGCATCTGGGGTTTCGCCTGGTCAAGGATTCGCAGGTAGGAGGAAGCAAGCAGACGAAGACTGAAAACACGTTCGACTCGACTTCACCAAGGAGGAATACATGAGACGAGTATGCCGCGCCGCGATCATCACCCTGGTAGTCACGACGGCGGTCGCCGGTGAGATGGTCGTGCCTGTGCATGGGCGGGCCGAGGACCAAAACATGTCGCCGTCCGATTATGAACTGCTGCGGTCGGACATTCGAACGAAGAAGGCGACCCTCATTGCCGAGCGGATGAATTTCACGGATAAGGAAGCGGCCGCCTTCTGGCCGGTCTATCGCCAGTACGAGGTCGAACTGGCGGGGATTCTCGACAAGAAGATCGCGCTCTTGAAAGACTATATGAGCCACCATGAGACGATGACCGATGAGCAGGCCAAACAATTGGCCGAGAATGTCTTCCGTGTCGACCAGCAAACGCTCGATCTCCGGGTGAAATGCTTCGGCACGCTGGAGAAATCGCTGTCGGCGAAGACCGTCGTCCGGTGGCTGCAACTGGAACGACGCCTGCAACTGTATGTCGATGCGCAACTCGCCAAAGAGCTTCCCGCGATCAAGGAGTAGCATCCGCCGTGCAGAGAACCGGCGCGCTGCCCTGGAAGTGCCTGTGGTGTCTGTGCCTGGCGTTGATCTCCGGAGGATGGGCCGGTTGCTCGAGCTCGGTCTTGGGCTGGCACGTGCGGACGAATTCGACGCCGCATCTGCCGTCGTTCGACTACCGGGCGCTCGAACGAGACCCGGTCGCGCTGTTCGGCGCGCTGGGACTCATCCCGATTCAAGGCAACGAAGTCGGAGTGGAGTCGTTTCTCGATGAAATCCTCAATAGAGTGGCGCCCGCCATTAAAGTCGTCGGTCCGAGAGACACGGTCACCCGCATCAACCAGGCGGGCTTGGCGGATGACTATGCGAAGATGCGCGACGCGGCGCTGCAAAGCAATATCCTGGCGCGCGAGCCGCTGCGGGCGCTGGGCAACGCCGTGGGCGCCCGCTACGTGTTTCAACCGCGGTTGATGTTGTTTGTGCAAGCCTTGACCGATCGATGGGTGTTTCCCGTCTTCGGGGTGAGGCTCTCTCAGACCCGCGCCACGACCGTGCGGCTCGCGCTGCAGCTCTGGGACACGGAAACCGGAGCGCTTCTCTGGGCTTCGGTCGCCGAAGGGACCATGCAGAGCGAAGCGATGACCCAGGATCCGGTCTATTTCAAAGATGTGGCGCGCGTGACGCTGGGCAGCATGGTCGAGGATTTCGTCCGGGGCAGAACGGACTCGATGTACACGCCGGTGGATACGCTGCTCAACAGCCTGGTCGAACGGCCGGTTCCCGTAGCGAACGATCCACAGTAGGATAAGGTGCAATGATCGACGCGATACCACTCACCCGTCAGACGGACAAGGAGACATTCATGCAACGCTTCGTTCGGTGGCCGCTCGCGATGCCGCTGCTCCTGTGGCTTTCACTGTCGTTCGGATGTGAGACGCCGCGTCCCGCTCAACCGACACCGTGGATGCCGGTGCAGATCACCGATGTGTCCGGCGTGGCCGGGAAATGGGAGGGAATACTCCGTCGGGTGCCGCAGAACAAGCGCAACGACTTGGTGGCCCTCATCATCGAACCGGACGGGCGATTCCGCTTCACCAGCGTCCGGACGATCGGGATCTTGAGCGGAGAAGGCACCTTCACGCTGAAGGACGGGAAATTGACGTTCCGCTCGGAGCGGGGCACGATCAACGCCGGACTTTTCGAGGCAGACGGAAAACGGATGCTCAAGGCCGAAGGGGTGGCGTCGGACGGCATGGAGTACAATTCCGAGCTGATGCCGATGCGGTAGGCGGCGCCTGTTCATCGCCTGCGCAGGACGCCACGGCTGTTAAGCCGTGGGACTCCGCGTTCCGGAGGCGCTCAGCCCGCCTCCGGCTTCGGCGGTCTGCCGCAGATCTGTTTCTGGCGGAGGAGTTTCGTAAAGTAGGTGCGCTGCAGGCCCAGCTCGGCCGAGGCCTTTATCTGGTTCCAGTCGTTCCGTTTCAACGCTTCCTCGATTACCCACCGGCTGTAGGACTCGGTCATATCGTGATAATGGCGCGAGGAGGGGATCGGCGCGCCGTCCGGCGAGGTGGAAGGCGCCGGGATCGACAGGTGCAGGTGCTCGGGCTCGATCCGTTCTCCCGGCGAGAGAATATAGGCCCGCGTCAGAACATTCTCCAACTCCCGGATGTTCCCCGGCCAGTCGTATTCGCTCAAGAGATGGAGCGCCGAGTCGCTCAACGTAGCGCGTTTCTGGATGCCGAGTCGTCCGGAGGCACGGGCGAGAAAATACCGCGCCAGGGCGGGCAGGTCGTCCATGCGCTCGCGGAGCGGCGGCAGGCACACGCTGATCACCTCGAGCCGGTAGAAGAGATCCTCACGGAACGTGCCTTGTTTGATCGCCTGCTTCAGGTCCTTGTTCGTCGCGGCGAGGAACCGGACGTCGGTCTTGACCGACTGGGTGCCGCCGACCCGGTAGAACGTCTGGTCCTGCAGGACGCGCAGCAGATGACTCTGCATGGACAATGACATGTCGCCGATCTCGTCGAGGAAGAGCGTCCCGCCTTCCGCCACCTCGATCTTGCCGGGCTCGCGCTTCACCGCCCCGGTAAACGCGCCTTTTTCGTGACCGAACAGCTCGTTCTCGAGCAGATCTTTTGGAATGGCCGCGCAGTTGACGGCAATGAACGGCTTGTCCTTGCGCGGACTCCAGGTGTGGATGGCACGGGCTACCACCTCCTTGCCCGTTCCCGTCTCCCCCAAGACCAAGACGGTCACATTGGAGGGAGCCGCCTGCTTGGCCACCTTCAGTTGAGCCTGCAGCGTGCTGTTCTCCCCGACGAGTGAACCGTGCGCGTCCTCCACTTCCCGCTTGAGTTGGTGGAGCTGCCGCCGCAGCGAGATGGCGGACAGGGCCTTGTTGATGACCACGGTCAGATGCTCGCCCGTGAAGGGTTTCGTCACGAAGTCGACGGCGCCCAGCTGCATGGCCTGCACGGCCCGCTCGATCGTACCGAACGCGGTCAGCATGATGATGGGGGGATCGGTCGGCCCCATCCCGACCGTCGCGGGATCGCTGCCCGCCCGGTCCTTGTCCGTCTTCTCCCGCAAGTGCTGCAGGATGTCGAATCCGGAAAGTCCCGGCAGCTGGATGTCGAGCAGGACCAGATCCGGCTCGTCCCGCTGAATCACACGCAGGCCTTCGTCGCCGTTGTCGGCGGTCAGCGGCTCGTGCCCCATCCAGGTGAGACGATTCTCCAGGCCGAGAAGAATATCCTGATCGTCATCAACGACGAGAATTCGTGCGCGCATCGTACAGCCTCGTATAATGTATGGTCGAACGTCCTGCTACGTACCGTCCTGCCGTGATCGCCGCTATTGCGCCTCGGGCGGGATCTCTGCAGGCTCCGGTTCCGGAGTCATCGAAGGGAACGTGAGATAAAAGCGCGTGCCCTGACCGAGCGTACTTTCCACCCAGATGGTGCCGCCGTGCATCGCCACGAGATTCTTGGTGATGAACAGCCCGAGTTGCGCTCCCTGGGAGGAGGGGACGGACGACGGGACGCGTGAAAATTCCTCGAACACCCGGTGGAGATGTTCCGACTCGATGCCGCAACCGGTGTCGGCGACACAGACCCGAACGTCCCCTCCATTTTCGTACGTGATGCTCACGGTCACCGTCCCGTCGCGGGGAGTGAATTTGATCGCGTTTCCGATCAGATTCCAGAAAATCTGCTCCATCTTGTCCCGGTCCCCCTGCACCTTCGGCAGGTGCTTGGCGAATGTCAGGCTCAACATGATCGCCTTTTCCGCGGCGACGGTCCGGAGACTCTCGACCACCAGATCGGCGATGTGTCGTACGCAGAGCGGCTCCGTGTTCAGCACTTCCCGTTTCAGGTCGAGTCGCGACCAGTTCAGCAACTGATTGATGATGCGAGTCAACCGGTCGAGATTGTGGCCGATTCGGTTCAAGTAGGTCGTTTGCCGTTCGGTCAGGGGGCCCGCGACGCCGTCGAGCATGTTGTCGGCGAAACTGCGGATGGCCGTCATGGGGGTCCGCAATTCGTGCGAGGCGACCGAGAAGAACACCGACCGGCGATGGTCGTGCTCCTGGAGCAATTGGTTGGCGGCGGAGAGTTCTTTCGTGCGGGCTTCGATCCGGTATTCGAGATGCTGGGTCAGCTGCGCGAGGTGCGCATAGGTTCTCGCGTTGTCGATGGCGGAGGCCACGTGGCCGGCGATCGTCAGGAGGATCTCGAGGTCCTCCCTGGAGCAGGGTTGGGAGCCGCGGTCTCCGCCGAGAAAGCCGAGCGTCTGGTTGTGGCTCTGAAGCGGCACGAGGGCGAAGGAGGTGACACCGACCCGGCTGGCGAGTTCCAGGATCGAGGGATGCATGCGCTCGCGCACCGTCGCGATATCGTGGACGAGCACCGGCTTGGCGTGCAGCATCAACTCGGCCATCAACGTCCCGTCCTCCTTGATCGGTATCGTGAGGTATCTGGCCGCCTCGGCGACTTCGTCCGTCACGCCGGCGACCTGCGCGACATAGGCCGTGTCGCGGTCTTCGTGCCGGAGCATCAGGACCATTCTGGAGAACTTGAGGTTCGATATGAGCAGTTGCAGGACGGTATCCAGTAACGCGTGCAAGTCCAGCGTGCTGGCGATCGCTGCGCTGGTCTGGTGCACGGTGGTCAGCTGGCTGATCTGACGCCGAATCGTGTCCATGTTCGTGGTGATCGCGAGGTTGCGTTCGTAGAGCGCCCGCGTCATCAAGTTGAACGTCTGCGTCAACTGACCGACCTCGTCGCTGGTCGAGGGGGTAAGCGTCGAGGGGGAGCGACCCTCCGTGAGCTGGCGGGCGACGCCGGCCAGACTTCTCAGCGGAGTCGTCACGCGCTGCACCAGGAGTTGGGCCCCCAGAATGCCGGCCCCGATCAATGCCGCGGTTAGGAGCAGGACGTTCCGGACCAAGCCGGCCACGGTGCTTCGGACTTGGGCGTCGCTCACGCCGATCTGCACCATGCCGAGATAGGCGGGTTTGGCCTGGCCGTTGTCGTCGGACCGGCTCTCCTCGAATTGGTGCGGCAGAGGCGACAAGGACGGATCGGAGACCGGCCGGCGGAACACCGGCAGGGCAAAGTCGTAGAGATGCTGCTCGAACGGGGAAAGGATCCAGAACTTATCCGTCTCGGCTGAAGACGGGAGGAGGGTCATGTGCTCCTTGGACAACTGCACCGGTGTCATGCGGGGAACGGTGATGCGTGTCTTCGCGACCTCCAGCGCCATCTGCTCGTCCGGGTAAAACCGCCGCTCCTGCGAAAAGGTGAGACTACCGGAGGATTCTTTCACCAGCTTGTTTTGCTGGGCCAGGATCATGTGATCCGCCCCGCGGATGACGACATAGACGACGTCCTCGACCGCCATGAGGCTTTCGGTGAATTGCCGGAGCGTCGCGCGATCTTCCGCGATCAAACCGCCGTAGCGGAATTGTCCGTTGTTGACCATGCTGGTGAGAAGAATCCTGCCGAGTTGCTGGAGGTCCTCGGTCATCGTCGCCCGCCTGGTTTCGATGAAGTACCAGGTCAGCGTCGAGCACGCGACGATCAAAATCAGGCTGAAGAAGGCGACGAATTTGGTCCGTAGGCTGACGAATCTAAAGCCGGACGGCCGGACTGAAGCTCCGACGGCCTGGGGCGATTGAGGCGTGCTCATGGCATGGATCCTCAATAGGCTTCGTCTATAAGGTGACTGACATCCCGGGGAAATTCAATCCCAAGGAATCGGGCGGTCTTCATGTTCACGGTAATCTTGAGCCGTTCGATAGGGATTGGCTTCAGGGGGAGCCGTTTGTCGCCGTCCAGGATCCGCTTCGCGAGTAGGCCTGTCTCGCGTCCCACCTCTCCGTAGGTCACCGAGAAACTCAGCAGGGCGCCGAGCCTGGTCAGCTCGGGGGAGAATCCGACCACCGGAATGCCCCGTGCCTGGGCCGATTCAAGGATGAAGCCGATCGACTCATTCGTCAGGACGGTCGAGTCCGGCATCAGCCATAGGGTCTCATTGAAGGTCAGCAGCGTGCGCAGTTGTTGCGGCACGTCCTTTTCGCTTTCGACCGGCAGGCTCTTGAGCTCGAAGGAGAGGGCTGCGGCCTGCTGTTCGGCCTCCCGGATTTTGGCGGTGCTCTTGCGTGGATCGTAGAGCGTGCCGAATTTTCGCTTCCCGGGCAGGAAGGTTCGGATGAGTTTCAATTGGCGTTCAACGGGGATCTCCAGTAGGGTGCCCGTGAGGTTCGGCGAGGCCAGATTGTGTCGCTGGGGATCCAGTACCATCATATAGATGATCGGCGTATCGAGGATTTCCATCTTGGCCGCCTGAGCGGCCTTCAGTCCGACGGCCACAACCAGGGAGGCCTCGGATGCACGGATCTTGCGCGCGAGCTTCCGCCCCAGGTCGAGGTCTCCCTGCAGATCGAATTCCATGTAGACGGCATCGGACGGGGCGGTGGCTTTGAACCCGTCGATAGCCTGGTCGTAGGCGGCGATGCTGGAGGATTTCAGGATGGCGATGTCTGCCGCCTGCGCTTCGGCGGGCCGAATCGGATTAATCGGCCCGATGAGCCAGATCAGAAAGCCCGCTAGGATCAGGACAGAGTCGACGGCTCGGATGCCGGGACGGGCGGGAGGCGGAACGACACGTTCGATGTACGCATTCTGCGATCTCATCGATGGCTGACCCTTTATGCGACGGCTGTCGCTATCGTGCAGTCGATCTCGGATTCGTTTCGTGCCCCTGCCCCTCCGTGTCGGCGATGCCGCCCACCGTGCCCAGCACATGGATCGGTCTCTGGTCGCGATCCCGGATGATCCGGCCGGTCCAGACGATGCGCTGGGTGCCGCCCTGCTGCTTCTTGATGCGATGTTCCAGCACGAGGTTGTCGCCCTGGTGGTCCTTGACTCCGGACAGCGCGGTGGAGAACGTCTCTCGGTCGTCCGGAAAGACCAGCGCCAGCCAGTCGAGCGTCGTGAGCATTCTGGCTTCGGTTGCGCCGCTGAAAAAACGATTGATGTGCGGAGACCAGCAGATCCGCCCGGTCACCAGATCCCAGTTCCAGACACCGATATCGATGGCCTGCAGGGCAAGCCGCAGCAGGACATCCTGGCCTTTCAGGGCCTCTTCCATCCGCTTGCGGTCGGTAATGTCGGTCGAGATCCCGCACATGGCGTAGGGAATGCCCGCCTGGTCATGAAGCGGCAGCTTGATGGAAATGTAGGTACGGAGGCCGTCGGTGTGGGGGGCGATTTCTTCATACTCGATCGTGGTGTTCCGCTGAATGACCTCCAAGTCGTTCGCGCGGAACGCGTCGGCGATATTGCGGGGGAAGAGATCATGGTCCGTGTGGCCCAGGATGTGGTTTGCGGGCACATCGAAGATCTGTTCGAACCGTCGGTTGATCAAGAGGTAACGGCCGGCCGGATCCTTGACATAGATCACCGCAGTGGTGTTATCGGCCACGCTTCGCAGCAATTGTTCATGGCGGCGGATGGTCTCTTCTGTTCGCCGGCGATCCATGATGGATTGGAGAGACCCCGCCATGCGCACGATGGTTCCACTCTCGTCCCACAGGGCCTGGCCTCTGGCGCGAAACCAATGGTAGCCTTCATGTTTCGTCATCAGCCGGTATTCGATGTCGTACGGCACGCGTTGGTCGATGTGCGCTGCGAGGGCGGCAAAGACGCGAGTGCGGTCCTCCGGATGAAGCTTGGTCGCCCAGCTGTCCAGGACATCGGGAAATTCCTGATCGGTGTAGCCTAACATCTCCTTGAAGCGAGCCGAGTACCAGACGAGGGTCTGAGAAGAGCTCCAATGTTGTCCCGGGACCGTTTGCGCGTCCCAGAACCCATCGCTGGAGCCACGAATCACCAGTTCGAGCCGCTCTTCGCTCTCTCGAAGCGCGCGCTGTGCGGCCATCCGCTCCGTGACATCCTGGAAGACGATGACGGATCCGACCACGTCATCCCCCTCCTTGATGGGCGTGCTCACATATTCGACAGGAAGTGCGTTGCCGTCCTTTTTCCAGAAGACTTCATCGACGACGCGGCGGATGATCCCATCCCTCATTGCCGCATGGACGGGGCACTGCTCCACCGGGTACGGAGTGCCGTCCCGTTTTGTGTGATGCATAATGCGATGCATGGGCCGCCCGACTAATTCCTCGGCGCCATAGCCCAGCATGGCGGCGGCACTGCGATTGACGAAGGTCGTGCGTCCGTCGAGATCGAGGCCGTAGATGCCTTCTCCGGCTTGGGTGAGAATCAGCGTCTGCCGGCGTCGCAGCTGATCGAGCGTCTGCTCGGTGCGTTTGCGGCCTGAGATGTCGCGGATAATGCCGCTGTAGTAGTTGCCGCTCTCCGTCTGCCATGTCGCCAGGGACAGTTCGATGGGAAACTCGGTGCCGTCCTTCCTGAGTCCGTCCAACTCGATGATGGAGCCGATAACCCGGCTTTGTCCCGTGGCCTCCATGCGGGCCAGGCCCTGTTGGTGAGCCCGCCGGTAACGGGACGGCATCAGCATGGTCAACGGCTGCCCGACCGCCTCCTCCTGCGCGTGCCCGAACATGGTGGAGGCGGCCCGGTTCCAGGACACGATCGTCCCTCGTCCGTCGGCCAACACGATGGCGTCGGAGGCGGACTCCACCAGCGAACGAAACCGGTCCTCGCTTTCGATGAGGAGGTGTTCCGTCCGATGCACCTTCACCACGAGTTCCTTGACCCCGATCGCGCGGCGCAGCGTCTGGCGGAGTTCCTCACGGTTGTACGGTTTGGTGATGTAGGTGAACGCCCCCTCGACCAGCGAACCGACGGTGCGTTCCTGGGCGATGTGGGCCGTGAGGATGATGACCGGCACGGACGCGTCCAGACGCTGCATCTCCTTGAGCACGTCGGTCCCGTCTCCGTCCGGCAGCCCGAGGTCCAGAAGAACGGCGTTGAAGCGCTGTCCACGGATTCTGGCGAGGGCCACCGCGCAACAATCGGCTACGGTGACGTGATAGCCGTCGTGCTGAAGCAAGTCCTGTAGACCGATCACAATATCAGGGTTGTCTTCGACGACGAGGATCCGATGAGGGCTCGCGTGTTCCATCTCATTCTCACCGCACCGGATCGTGCGGGCCGCATGGCCGAACGAGGCACATTGATCGATCCTCTGTGGTGGAATCCGGTGTGCCGCAGAAGAGAAAAGCAATTCTTGTGCTTGCGCGCAATCGTCGGACGTGAACGAGGGTGGAAGCAAGATGTGCGGCGCGGTAGGGCGCAGCTGGGCGCCCGGCTCGGCTATGGCGCGTCATTCACGGTGGAGCCGGAAGGTCGGATGAGGATGCGGGGGCGACCTCGTTTTAGCGGGGCCAGTCGCTGAGGAAATGCGCCGCCGTGGCTTTCTTCCATCTGCGAGACGGAGTCGTCGAGTGCTTCGGTGATGAGACGAGCCAACGTGCCGTGGCCGGTCCAATACACCGCATTGCGTAGCCGTTCGAGCAGATCGACGGACAGGGTGATCGTGACACGTTGCTTGCGCAACTTGCCGCCGGTGGAATGCACCGCACCCCCGTTCACTCGCAACGGCCCCCCATCGTCGGAGAGTCTCGGCGTCGTCGGAGCATGCATGTGCGGGTGAGGCCGGCCGTTCATGCGGCGACGTTCCGGTGCGTCGAGCCGGTCTTGTCGATGTCGTCCCGGTCGGACACCGTCTCCTGGGCCGACGTCGCACGATCGGTCTGTTCGCCCCACAGCACGGCCACGGCCATGGCCCAGATCAGCCCAACGAGTCCCGTCAGCAATACTCCAACGACAAGGTCCTGTGTCATGGCCTGGCTCCTTTCTTCAACGGCTCGGAGGGCCGGTGGCCTGACAGAGTGGCTGTAGAGATGGCCAGCAATCCCTGTGCCATCGGAAACTGGTGCCTGTAGCTGGTCGAATACGAAAGAATCCTCAGGTTTCTTTGGCGACATGTCTATGGAGGCGACGATTATTCCGCTTCCCTTGTGAATCGAAAAGGATTCTCAGCTGAATCCAAATAGATCAGCAAGTGAATCACGCGATCCGTAAGATTTGTCATTCCCGTGGAAGCGGGAAGGTGGAGTCACATTTGAAGTGCAACAGATCACGAGTAAACACCTCGGCCGGTGTCTCATAGTCGAGACACTTGCGCGGGGTGTGATTATACGCCCGCACCAGCGCCAGCAAGCGGCGGGTGGAGAGCGTGGCCAAGTCAGTTTTCCGGGGGAGGGCACGGCGCATCCGGCCGATACCGTTTTCGATACCCCCTTTTTGCCACGGGGCATGCGGGTCACAAAAGTAGGTGCGCATGCCGAGCGGGTGCAGCTGATCGTGATACGCGAACTCCGTGCCGTTATCGAACGTGATGGTCCGGCGCAGGGCCGGAGGCAGGGCGGCAAACAGCGCCGTGAGTCGGGCGGCCACCGGCTGGGCCCCCTTCGTGGGTTGCCGGCTGGCCACCAACACGCGCGAGCGGCGTTCCTGCGTCACCAGGACCGCCTGGCCATATTTCACAAACAGCATCAGATCGGCCTCCCAATGGCCAGGGTCCTGCCGCTGCTGGATCGCCGCCGGTCGCTCGCTAATGGGGACGCGGCTGCGGATGTGGTCCACGGCACTGCCGCCTTTGCGCCCCCGCCACCCGCGTTTGCTTTTGCCCCGCGGCAAATAATGCCGCCAGCGATAGTCTTTCGTCCGGCGGATCTGGCTGGCGATGAAGCGGTAGATCGACTCGGAGCTGATGCGCAGCGCGCAGCCGTCGCGCTTGAGCCGGCCGGCGACTTGAGCGGGCGACCAGCCCTGCCCCAACCAGCGCAGGACGTGGGCCTGCAGCGCCGGTTGCCGGAGCAGACGACTCCCGCGCCAGCGGCGGCTGCGGGTCTGCTCCTGGGCATAGGCAGGCGCATAGCCCACCTGGGCGCCGCGATTGCGCCTCAGTTCCCGCAGAATGGTCGATGGCGCGCGATCCAGAGCTGCTGCAATTTGGCGGATGGTTTGCCCGGCTTCGCGAGCCCGGGCAATCGTACACCGGTCTTCCAAGGAGAGCTGCGCATAGTGTCGTCCCATTGCAACACCTTACCCCACAGGTGTTGCACTTCGTTTGTGAATCTAGGGAATCCAGTCAAGGCCTTCTCTTCAGCATGGAGTCTTGATCGAGGAGTGGATGCCCGCCTTCGCGGGCATGACGCAAGAGGAAACCGATGGCGGTGAATCAGCCGAGGTCAGAACAGGAGGTCGACCAAGAACGATCTGATGTGCGACCAGAGCGGCTATCGTTGTTGAGCTTGGACCGATCGCAGATCCCATTCAGCCACGCCGTTGAGGCCGACCTGCTTCAGAAGCCCGGCGCGCAGCCTTCTCAGCGAGGCGTCGGTGGGGCTGGCGTCGATCAACGTGCAGAGGCAACCCATCGCATCGTACCAGAAGCCGGCACGCGCATTCTCTGTGACCGTTTGAACCGAGCAGGTGATCTTCGCGTCCAACGCGATGAGGCAGTCGCTCATTTCACAACGCTCAATGACGCCGCCGCCGACGATGTCCTTGGATGGAGAGGAAGGATCGCGCACGACCGAGACGTACCAGCGGTATTGGATATTCGGATCGAGGGAGAGACCTAGATCCTTGATCGCAATGGAAAAGATCCCCGGCTGTTTCGGAGTGGCGATAGGTGCTTCGTAGATTGGCCTCACCGATTGATTGTCGATCAATGTGAAGCGCACTTCGTGCGGCGTCGGCTTGGACAGATACCAGTTGAGGACCGGGACCTGACTCGACGTGAACCCCACATGATCGGGCACGAGCGCCTGGACTTCCGGATCCGCTCCCTCCGTGCCGCGTAGTTCTCCGCCCACGCGCGCGCGGGGTGTGAACTTCTTCGGCGGCTGATAGAGGGGAATCTCGTCACGCGACGCTTGTGTGCCCGTGACGGCCGGCTGCTCGGAGAAGGCGGGCTGAGCGGCTGCGCCGTTCAGCCCGATCATGAGGAGCATGAGGGAGAGGATCGCACCGGATGAGCTGGAACTGGTCGAGCTGTTTGGAGGCCGAGTGTGATGTGTGACGTTCATGGTGGCAGCCCTCACGTTAGGTGTGCGGCTCAAGGATCACGAGAGCAATTCCGTCTGCTAGCGGCTCATCGGTGAAATCGCCTGCAGGTCCCAGGCGGCCACACCGTGGAGGCCGACCTGTGTCAACAATGACGCGCGAAGCCGTCTGAGCGGGGCGTCGGTCGGATCCGCGTCGATCAAGACACAGAGACAGCCCATGGCGTCGTACCACAGTCCCGCCCGCGCGTTCTCCGTGACGGACTGCACGGAGCAGGTCATGCGAGCATCCATGACGATCAAGCAGTCGCTGAGCTCGCAGCGTTCGATGATGCCGCCGGTCACGATGTCCGGCGAGGGAGCCTGCCGGACGATCGACACGTACCAGCGATACTGTACGCCCGGCTTCAGAACCAGATCCAGGTCCTTTGTGCGGATGGAGAAGATGCCCGCTTCCTTGGGAGCCGGGATCGGCGCTTCGAAGATAGGCCTCACCGATTTGTCGTCGACCAGTGTGAACCGCACTTCGTGCGGGGTCGGCTTGGACAGATACCAGTTGAGCACCGGCGTCTCCTGAGAGGTAAATCCGACATGATCCGGCACGAGGGGCTGAACGACCAGCTCCGCGCTGTCGACCCCCCGATCCGTTCCGCCGAGGCGGGCTCGCGGCATGAATTTCTTCGGAGGCACATAGAGGATGCGCGGCTCGTTTGACGAGCCGGAATCGGCCGATGCCGCCCAGATCGCCGGAACGGCCTGGCATATCAAGGCGACGAACAGCAGGGCGCTCAGCCCTTGTCGACTCGAGCCGAACGGACCGATGCCGGTGAGTGGGGGCGCGGAATGGTGACACGCAGACGCCATGAATGTGTCCTATAACCAGTTGTTCAGGAGGAGAAAGGGCGACCAGTATGCCGGATGTTCATAGACCCGATCAGCCAGAAGCTTGATCTGTGCCCGCTGCATGGCGACGGCCTTGGAGACCGACGGATTGCGGAGTTGACGGTAAAATTCTGAAATCAACGCCGAGGAGGCTTCGTCGTTGATGAACCACAGGGTCGCCAGCGCGCTCCGGGCGCCGGCCTTGATCGCGACGCCGGCCAATCCCAACGCTGCGCGATCGTCGCCCACGCCGGTCTGGCAGGCGCTCAACGCGAGCAGCTCAAGCGGATCTTCCCGAAACCGAAAGAGTCCGATGAGTTGATCCAGTTTGCTCATGGTCAACTTGCCGTCGAAGGTCAGCAAGAACGAATCGTTCACGTCGGTCGAAAACTTCCCGTGCGTGGCGATATGCAGGATGCCGTACCGTCCTTCACGCAATTCTTGTTCCAGACGTGGGGCGAGAAAGTCCTGGTCGAGCAGTTGATCTCCGCCGTAGAGTTTATGGATCGAATCCACCTCTTCCTCCACGTAGGGTAAGGCCGGGAACCCTTGCACGCTCTTGGTCAGCCCGGTCGCGAGGAAGCGGACTTTCTCGCGGTTCAGCGGTTTCGGATCGGTCAGGGTGATCCCAGGCGTGATGGCGATCGCGAATTTCTGAATCAAAAAGGATTCGCCGTCGTGGAGTGCAGCCATGGGGATCGTCCGCAGGGGTCCGTCCGGGACGATGACCAACGTGGTGATGTGTTCTTGCTTCAATTGTGCCTCGACCGGCCTGATCAGCCAGTCGTACAACTGCTTCGCGTGGGGAAGGTACTCGCGGGTCGTCCGCTTTTCGACACGACGGCGGAAGTCGCGGACCTCCTGCGTGATCGTCTCAGCCGCGACCGGTACAGCCGTGCGGTAGAATCCGGACGGCAGCGTGACCAACAACTCGATCCGCTTGCCGAATAGGATCGGATAGATGACCGCCGTATCGGGCGACAAGCGGTCGAACGTCGTCAGGCGGGACCGGATCGCATCGACGCAGCCGTCCTTGAAGTAGTCTCGCAGCTCGGCTGCCTTGAAGGCTTCCACGGCATCGCGGGCGGCGAGCAAGTAGCCTTCCGCAATCTTCTGGTCTTCCGTCCGCGACGCGCGCTGCAAAAGGAGATCGGCAAACTCGAAGAACAACGGCTTGATCGACTCCTGGTTCGACAGCGAAGCTTCGGCCGCCGCTTGGCTCACTTCGAATCGGATCGGCTGCAAGGTGGTCGCCGCTTGCCGATAGGCAGCCAGGGCTTCATCGATCTGATCCTTCGAAGCCAGCAGTCGTGCCAGCTGCCACTGCCAGCGGTAGAGGGATTCCGGCGCGTCCACCGATTGCGCGGCGAAGACGGCCCGCCTGGTCAGCGGTAGCGCATCGTCAGTTCTGGCTTCCAGCTCGTAGAGATGCCCCATGTACCCCAAGGCATAGGAGAGCGTTCGCGTGTCCTTCAATTGTTCCGACACGGTGATGGCCTCCTGCAGCGCGCCGGCCGACCGGAGGAGCAGCGGCTTGCGGATGTCGGGAAGGGCCGGCAACAGACTCTGGTAGACCAGGCCGATGTTGATGAAACCGACGGCTTTGTCCCGGGAAATGGGCTGGTCCTTGAGTTGATCCAGCGCATCGTCCAGCCATTGCCTGGCGGCGTCCGGGTTGCCGAGCCGCAAGGAAATTCTGGCGGCGTTCACCCGGCTGTTCACCGCCAACATCGGAAGGCCGGCTTCACGAGCCACCGTCACGCAATCGGTGAAGGCTTCCAGCGCCTCCTTGTCCTGGCGTTTGAGCGCGTAGAGCACACCGAGGTCGTTCAAGATAGATGCGGAGACCGCCGGGGTCGGCTGCCGCCGCGCCACTTCCTCAGCTTGAGCGAGATACTGCGCCGCCGGATCCAGCTGCCGGGCCGTGAGGTACGCCCGTCCGATCTGGTCGAGCACCGTCGCATGCCAGGCATGGTCGGATCCCTGCTGCGCCAGGGCGAGGGCGAGCTCGAGAGATTGGATCGCCTGCGTGCTTTGTCCCAATGCCTGCGTGGCTTGCGCGGCGGACACCAGCGCGTGGCTTTCGCCATCGGCCGATCCGGCATCATGATACCGCGCCGCCGCCGCCCGCCAATTGGTGAGTGCGTCCTCGAAGGCGCCCCGTTGATAGGCCTGCGCTCCCTGTTGCATGAGGGATTCCGGCGTCCCCTGATTCGCGGCATCCGCAAAGAGGAGTGAAGGAATTAACATCATGCACGCGAGCAACAGGGACGCAGGCCACCGAGCCTGATGAAGGCTACCTTGTCTAGTTCGAGCGTTCACACCGTTCTCGCAATCAAGTGTCGTGCCATCCGGTTAAAAAAGATTAATCACCAGACCCATGTGGACTCCATAGTCCTGCAGCGTGTTGCCCACACGATTCGGAGGGTCCCGGACGAGCTTGTAGCCCCAGTAAACCTCATAGTTTGCACGATCGTGGGGGAGAATACTCCAGCGAAGCCCGGCGCCGATGCTCGCCAACGTATTCGGGTTTCCAATCGCTTCTGAGGCGGTCTTATTCGCACCCAGGCTCCAGCCGTTTCCCACGTCGGCGAACGGTGCAAACTGAAAGATCGGCTCTCCGCTGGCCCGACGCCACAGAGGGAAACGCGATTCAAGGGAGGCGATGAAGGCGTTGTCGCGCAACAGGGTGACCTCTCGATATCCACGCACGCTGTACCGGCCACCGACCGACACTTGCTCCAGGGGAAACAACGGAGAATTCGACAACTGCAGGTCCATGCGGCCGAGAAGCTGCATGCCCAAGAGGTTCTCTCCGAATTGTTTGATGCCTTGTACCTGTCCCAACCAGGAGAAGAACTGGCCGGATGGCAGGTTCCCCTCGCCTGGCAGATTGCCCGAGTTGATGGTGGCACCCAGCACATTGAGCCCGACACTGAATCGAGAGCGGCCGGCCACAACGGTGTCCGGCGTGCGGTGGGTCCATTCCTGAGCGAACCGCAGTGCCGAGACGGTCGCAGCGCCGTTTTGGAATCCGGGAAACAGATTGAACGGTATGTCGGAGAAAATGAAGCTCTGGGTAAAGAGATGCTCGCCGATGATCGACAACGCCACCTCGTCCGTCACCGTGCGGTACACCGGCTGGCGAAGACTCAGGCCGATGATTTCCGTATTGGTCTTAATATCCAACGGCTTGAATGGTTGCTCGATCAGGGTGTAATCGGTGCGCCGGTAGTAGGGTGAAAAGGTCGTGTCATAGCGGTTCAACGGAATCGCGTAGGAGGTATCGATAATGGGAAAGGCGCCGGCCGAGCCGCCGAACGTCAGACTGAACGGATCGCCGTGCCCGGTCACGTTGTCGTAGACCACCGTGCCCAAGCCGCGGAACTCGCCGACCAGCGGCACTTGATAGTTATTCCCTTCGATGTAGGCATGAAACGGATTGCGGTCGGCGACCTTGAGATTCAATCTGCTCTCTCCTTGCGCATCTCCCGGACGCAGTTCCGCATTGATGCGCTCGATGCGCCGGTCCTGTTGCAGGAGCTGCAACTGTTCCTGCAGCGGATCCATGCTGACCGGCGTGCGGACACCCTTCTCAACGCGATTGCGCAAGTAGGAATCGGCGAAATACCGGTTGCCGCTCACATCGATGCGCGTCAGCTTGCCCTCGATGACCTGCACCGTGACGATGCCGTCCGCCACATCTTGATCCGGGATGATCGCGCCGGACGTGATATAGCCGGCGTTGATGTATTTGACCGTCAAAGCCAGGCGCAACCGTTCGAGGTCTTCGGTCGTCAACGTGCGGTTTTCGAACGGAGCCGTCACTTCGTCGAGCTGCGCTTGCGTGAACACCGTGTTACCGACGACCTGAATGTCTTTGACGAACACCTTGATTTGTCCCAATCGCTGCTCGGCAGGTTCCTCGGGCGGCAGGGGAGGAGGCGGTAAAACGGGACTGGGAGGAGGAGGGGGCTCAGGACGTTCGAATTCTTTCTTCAACGGAGCCGGCGGTTCACCCGACCGGCCGCTCGGATCAAAGATCGGCGGGGTGATCTGAGCATGGGAGATGGAGGCGACCAACAATGACCCCATGAGGCTTCCCCATCCGATGACCGGCTGCAGAGATCGACCAGGCCGTCCCGTCGCCTGGCTGGCCGCTCGTCCCGTCATGATCCACAGCCTGCCGACAGGTGATCAGAGAACGACATCGCGGAGATCCTGCATGATGGGATGAGGCCAACAGAGAGTGGGGCAGTGGTTATCACAAAAATTCTCCGCCTTGCATGAGCTCGGCCTAGGCCCAAATGCTGCCTAGTTATGCCCTTAGTGAGAATGCCGCAATAACCCCTTGGGATAGGGTCGAGTGGCCCTGACATGGCTGCTTAGCCGGTCGTGTGAACCGCACCGGTATTGCCATGACCGGGACGTCCAGCGTCATCCCAACGTTTCTGAAAGACGCCATCGCTGCCTCACGCGTCGTCCGAGGTCACCTCACATCCGGGACCTCTGCTGAAACTCATCGTGGCTGATCGGTGAATTGAGGAAAATGCAATGCGTAGGCCTTGGGCGCGAGAATGACGGCTGGAGAAGGACAATGGTTCAGATAGAGCGCAAACCCGGCCAATTGAACCGGATACGAGCGGACCTATAAGGAAGCGCCGGTAGGGATAGGAGGAGGAGAGATCGATTTGGTCGCACGTTGATGGAACCTAAAAGTATTCTCAGTGAATCAAAAGTGATTCACCATTCTCTAGATTTTGGAAGATGATATTGTGATGGTGAAAAACAGGTGCGGCTCGCTGGCCCGCCCAATGGTTTTCTTCAGCGGTGCCAGCGGTCTGCTGGGTTAACCAGTAGGTAGGGGGTCAGTTTTTTCTTGCGTCATGCCCGCGAAAGCGGGCATCCACTCCTCGATCAAGACTCAATGCAGAGGAGAAGGGCGTGACTGGATTCCCTAGATTCACAAACGAAGTGCAACACCTGTGGGGTAAGGTGTTGCAATGGGACGACACTATGCGCAGCTCTCCTTGGAAGACCGGTGTACGATTGCCCGGGCTCGCGAAGCCGGGCAAACCATCCGCCAAATTGCAGCAGCTCTGGATCGCGCGCCATCGACCATTCTGCGGGAACTGAGGCGCAATCGCGGCGCCCAGGTGGGCTATGCGCCTGCCTATGCCCAGGAGCAGACCCGCAGCCGCCGCTGGCGCGGGAGTCGTCTGCTCCGGCAACCGGCGCTGCAGGCCCACGTCCTGCGCTGGTTGGGGCAGGGCTGGTCGCCCGCTCAAGTCGCCGGCCGGCTCAAGCGCGACGGCTGCGCGCTGCGCATCAGCTCCGAGTCGATCTACCGCTTCATCGCCAGCCAGATCCGCCGGACGAAAGACTATCGCTGGCGGCATTATTTGCCGCGGGGCAAAAGCAAACGCGGGTGGCGGGGGCGCAAAGGCGGCAGTGCCGTGGACCACATCCGCAGCCGCGTCCCCATTAGCGAGCGACCGGCGGCGATCCAGCAGCGGCAGGACCCTGGCCATTGGGAGGCCGATCTGATGCTGTTTGTGAAATATGGCCAGGCGGTCCTGGTGACGCAGGAACGCCGCTCGCGCGTGTTGGTGGCCAGCCGGCAACCCACGAAGGGGGCCCAGCCGGTGGCCGCCCGACTCACGGCGCTGTTTGCCGCCCTGCCTCCGGCCCTGCGCCGGACCATCACGTTCGATAACGGCACGGAGTTCGCGTATCACGATCAGCTGCACCCGCTCGGCATGCGCACCTACTTTTGTGACCCGCATGCCCCGTGGCAAAAAGGGGGTATCGAAAACGGTATCGGCCGGATGCGCCGTGCCCTCCCCCGGAAAACTGACTTGGCCACGCTCTCCACCCGCCGCTTGCTGGCGCTGGTGCGGGCGTATAATCACACCCCGCGCAAGTGTCTCGACTATGAGACACCGGCCGAGGTGTTTACTCGTGATCTGTTGCACTTCAAATGTGACTCCACCTTCCCGCTTCCGCGGGAATGACAGACTCCTGTGCTTCTGATGACAACTGACCCAATACCAACCAGTAGGGACACCTTGACGGACCGACTATCTCCATTCATGTTCGTCGCGCCATGCCCCTTTCATCGCTCTGGCTACCCTCGATCCTCTCCGTCCGCCGGCAAGAAGAGCATGGCATGGACGGAGCTATTTCCGGTGGATCATAATGACCGGCCCTGCAGCACCATCATCACCAAGGATTCGTTGTACATAGACCGTCTCGACTGCGTCAGGTAAATCGGACAAATCAAAGAGTTGTTGCTCCCTTGTTCCCAGGACACCACTCAGAATGTCCCAATTGCCATCCGAAGTTCCCACGCACAGATGGTTCACGCCATCATGGCCATCCCAACGAATTCTGATCGGCTGCTTGAAATTCTTTTCCGATTCATCTTGGTCAGGATAGACAACCGTCTGAATTCCCAGGGCAAGGTCCTCTGCTGTTGCCATATTCACCTCGCTTCGTTATAGGAAATAGTTGGGTTGTTCTGGTCAATCTCACCGCAGTGCCATTTACTGCATGCATGTAATAGTGGAGTAGACTCCGCCAGAATTCCAATTGCCAGCATTGTCCTGCCATTCCACGGTGGCATAGATTTTTCGATTGGAAAGATTGACATTAGGCTTTGCGAAATCATCGTAAAGCTGCCCAAAAGGAACAGGGTTGCCGTTAGGGTTCCCTGGATACAGGTTATACCCAAACGGGGCCGAGCCAATCTTAAGTCTCCAGTGGGTCCCATTGACGACTGGATTCGTGTTACTCCACGCGAAATGGTTTGGGTTTGACCCCATATAGGACATATGGTGGTGAATTCCCCCGTTTGGCGGATCAGTTAGTACAGCCATTGCAACCTCCTTCATGATAGTGAAATGCGACTAAGGCCTTCGTCTGCCCGTATTTGGTGCGTCTTACCACCGCATAAAATTCTTCACACGAAGAGTGTCATGAAGTGCAATCGGATGACACACCATCGGGAAATCCCTGCTTGAGGAATCCCGGCGGAGCGATCCGCCGTAAGGAAATAATTAAGGTGTTGCCGTCTAGCAGCGGGGGTGCCTGAGTGACATTTCCAGCAGGAGATTCTAGCGTTATCCCAGCCAAGGGACTGGTGAGCCACCCGCCCGGCTCGGTCGGAAGTGTGTCCCGTCCCGCAACGACGAAGCTGCTGACTTCGCCACGGGCGATCGCGGCGCAGCGCTGGCTGAGTAACGCAGTCACTTGTAACGGGGCTTTGCCGAGCGGCTGAATCTTGCCGCCGGCCGGCGCAATCGGCGCCTGGATCGTGACCGTGCCGTTCACGCCGGATTGCGAAGACGCGCTCACGACACTGGTGGCATCCGGCAGGAAGGTGCCCCCGTTCGTAATATTGATCAAGATATTACCGCCGGGCCCCTGTTGGGCCTGGGCGAGAATCTGACTGTTTTGGAGAATGACGAACTGCGGGTCGAGGCTCACGCTCCCGCCGCCGCCCGTGCCGTCGAGCACCGACGCGCTGATCGTGCTGTTGGACAGGTCCACCGTGCCGCTGGGATTCGTCGTGATCTTGATGATGCCGCCGCTCGATTGATTCGCCTCGGTCGTGATCGTGCTGTTGGTCATCGCGAACTGATTGCCGGCCGTGATCTGAACACTTCCCGCGTTGCCCGTTCCCGTGCTGTTGGCGGAGATGCTCGCGCCATTGGTCATGATGAACGACTGCCCGGCCGTGATCCCGATATCGCCGCCGGCTGCGCCGCCGGTTGTGCTGGTGAGAATACGGCCGCCGTTCTCGATCATCACAGTCGGGGCCGAGAGCGTAATCTGCCCCGCGTGACCGGTTGCGCCGGAGTCGCTGCTGCTGCTGATCGCCGTGGAGGATCCTGAGATGAGAGCCTGCTGAGTCGCTGCAATGGTGATCGCCCCGGCTGCCCCGGCGCCGAAGGTATCGGCGTTTATAGTGGCATGATCGGTGAGGGTGAATTGGCCGGCGTGAATGCTGATGTCTCCGGCGGTTCCGTCTGCCGCTGTCAGACTGTGGACCCGGCTGGCTCCCGAGATCGTGACGCTCTCGGCCGAACTCCCTGGGCCATCGAGTCCCCGCAACGTGACCGTACCGCCATGACCTGAACCAGATGTGACCGCAAAGAGATCCGCACCCGCTCCTTGTGAATTAATTCGCTGACCCTCTAGGAGGATGTTCCCAGCATTTCCAGCCCCGGACGTGGACGTGCTCAGGACTGCTCCGTCGACAGTAATCGTCGGAGCTCTGAGCAGGATATTGCCGCCCAACCCGGATCCGCCTACGGTATCGGTGTTTAAAAAAGAATTCACTGCAGTGATCTGTTGGGTCGCCCGCAGGGCAATATTGCCGGCATTACCCGCCGTGTTGTCACCTGCGGAACTCAGTGCGTTGATAGTGGACAGTCCAGACAAATTGATTGTGGCGGCGTTCACCTGAATGTCGCCTCCGTGGTTTGAGCCCGAGGTCGTGGCCGAGAGCGTGCCGCCGTCGGAGAGCGTGACGGAGTCGGCATTGACAAAGATATTGCCACCTGCGCCCGCAGCCTGGGTGTCGGTGAAGATGCCGCTGCCGGCGCCGGTGATGAGTACGGACTGGGCCGGACTGGCGAGTCCCTCAATGGTGATACTGCCGGCGTTGCCGGGGCCGCTGGTGCTGGCTGAAACTTGCGCACCCTCCGAAATGGTGACGGAATTTCCGGCTAGCAGGGTAATGTTGCCGCCGGATCCCCCGGCTGAACTGGTCGCGAAAACTCCGCTGGGGTTGCCGTCGGCAGTTGTACCGGCGATTGCGATCTGACCCGCGCGGACCGTGATATCGCCTCCTGTTCCCGCACTATTGGTGCTGCTATCGATGCGGCCGCCTTGGCTCAGGTTCAACGTCTCGGTGGTAATCGATGTGAGTCCGGCGTTTCCACAAGGGCCGGTGCAGAATTCGCTCTGGACGGTACGCGAATAGATGCCGCTGGCGAGGCTGGTCACAATGTCAAAGAGCGGCCCTTCGATGGCGGGAAATGGGCGCGCCCCATCGATCACGATGGTATCTGCCGCCACTGTGATGTGGCCCCCATTTCCGTTCGATGATGTACTCGCGTCAAACCGCGCCCCCCCCCGTAGTTCCAGGGCGGACGTATTGACTCTAATTTCTGCGGCATTGCCGGTACCGATGTTGGACGTCGTGAAGAGTCCGCTCGGCCTGTTCGGAGCCGCTTCCCCGGGATCATCCGAAAAGGTAAGACGCTCCGTAGCGGTAAACGTAATGTTGCCAGCGTTTCCCTCTCCAAATGTACTGCTCTGCACGGTGCTTCCATTGGTGAATCGTCCAATTCTTCCATTGAAGATGATGCCGCCTCCACTTTCGGCGACGGTGGTGGTGTCGATCTGTGATTCATCCAGGGAGAGAGTATCCGCAGTGATTCGGACTGTGCCGCTTCTTATTCTTCCAGAGGATGAGAGGGCGCTGCTCTTCGTGAGCTGAACATCCCGGCCTGAAATGGTGATATCACCGCCTCGGCCGGCGAAGAAGCCGTCTGTCACCAGAAACGCATCGGTCAGCTGTATGGTCTCGGCATTCACGGTCAGATTGCCGCCTGACCCAGCCGCTTCCTCGAATAAATTGTTTGCGACAAAATCACCCGTATTGATACTGGCGTGCTGGATGTCGATATTCTTGGCAGTCAGCGTCACATTGCCTCCGTGACCTCCTGCCGGCCCGATCGTGCCGCTGTCGATGAAGAAGATAATCCCGGATTGATCGCTCGATGCCGCGATGGTGTCCGTCGCCGTAATGGTGACGTCCCCGGCTTTGCCGGCACCGGACGTATGTGTGTCAATGACGGGGACGACGAAGTTGTCGACCGCCGAACCTGCTACGTTCAGATTTTGTGATGTGATGCGGATTTCCCCGGCGTCGCCTGAACCGGTGGTTCTTGCGGTGAGAGCCGGAACGTCCACGGTCGAGACAGACACATCCCCCGTCGCATGAATATCGATGGCAATCGGCGCACCATTGCCAGTGCCGGTGTCGACGGCGATCGACGCATGGTCTATCACTAGCTGGCCACCTCGAATACGAACGGTTCCCGCCGAGTCGGCCGAAACGTCGAGCAACGTCCCTTGGGTAAGACTTACATTCCCTCTTGTCATGCCCGCGGCGGGCATGAAATCGACGGACGTAACTTCGCCTGCCGCAGCCACGCTTGCGATATTGATCTGCCCGCTCGGCGCAGACAACCTGCCGGACTGGATGGTGACATTTCCCCCGACCAATGAAATGCCGGTTCCGTCTGATACCGTCAGATGACTGCCCTGGATCGCAATCGCGGCGGGGTTCGAGCCAAGAAATCCAAACGCAGCGACGTTGGCAGTTGTGAGAACACTATTGCTCGCAGGATTGGCGTAAAACACCCCCGCCACACCATTGCTTTCGGCAAACTTCAGATAATCGGCCGTCGTGAAGGTCGCCATCCCGCCGATGTTTAAGGTTGCAGTCGGGCCGAAAATCACGCCAGCGGGATTCATGAGAAAGAGATTGGCTCCGGGATAGTAGGTGGCGCTGTCGATCGCGCCGAAAATGCTGGACGGACTGCCACCGGTCACCCGACTGAGGATGTTGCTCATGCTCGAATTGACCGAGAGATTGTTCGTTTGAAACTGCGCGATATCACCGGAGCCGACGCTGAATTGATTGAAGCTGTGAAAGAGGTTGCTCCCTACCGTCTGGCCCCCCTTGATGCCGTAGACATTGCCGCTCGAGGTCACTTGGGTCCCGAGGTCACCTGCGCCGGTCGTGCGCGTGATGGAGGATGCCGCCTCGGCAAGCGTGCCTAGACTTTCAGGGTGCGAGATTGCTATAGAAAAGAAGAGCCCTGCGCTGACCACGCGGACGGCACAAGTCACCACATATGAGGACGCAAGCGACAGCCGGGTTGCCCTTCTCGCTTCAGGCAGGAAGTTCCTGAGTTTCATACTTCACCCTCATGGTTCACATACAAGCACAATCACACCGACCGTTATCCTTATTCCAGGTGGTCTTACAAGTCTTGTTGGGGTAGAAGCTGCAGTTAGCCTGACCGGGGTTGGTGCACTTCTTATTTTGTCCACCGGTCCAGGTGCACTTCTCGGTGCCCGGCAGGCTTTCCAGCGTATCGCCGGTGGGTTGACCAGAATTGTTGATGACCACGGAGTTGCTTGGAGCGTCGCTATTCACCGCCACGTCGGTCTTTTGGCAGGGAGCCCCAGGTTCTTCCGACCCACCGGGCTTTGCTTCACCACAGTTCACCATCACTGATTGCGTAATGGGACTATGGCACCCTTGGAGGGCAATGAGGAAAGCTACGGCTACTGTCCAGCGGACCATGCCAACTATTCGGACGGGGACGCTCTTCATTGGCTACCTCCTGATCGTGTTAGGAATGATCCGGGTTCTCTGTGACGCATTATCCCGGATTGTGCTCATCATGGGCCCTCGCTTGTTGGGCAAGTAGCGCGAACACCACCGCGGCTTCCACTGGGACCCCTTCCGTCAACCCGTACAATTGCCTCGTCGCCAACGGTGTCAACTTGAGAGTTTCATCGGGATGATCGCCCAAGAAGTGTAGGTTCAGAACGGGGAACCAGACCACGAAATCCGAGTCTGACTTCTTATGACGCATCACCAATGTGATGAGTTGTTGCAGCCCGTAAGCCGTGGTTGTGAAATCCTGCGTTTCCATAACGCGCGACACGACCAGAGACGAGCGGACTTGACCCGCGACGCTCAAGGGATAGAGACGAGATTCAAGCTGACTGATCAAAGGAGCGACTTTATCCCCAGGCTTGTACTCACGTATTCGGGTGAGACCGATGGTATAGATATCAATCGGCTTGCCAATGTGAACGTTTGAGGCATCCTCCACTTTATCGAAACCGAGAAGCTTTGAGTTGGCGGAGTTAATCAGCGACTTGAATTTGGAACATCCTTCCAATGCTTTCATATTCCACTTTTTCAAATCTTCCGTAGGTGGCGATTGACCCGTCGTAGCCGTAAGCGGCGACGGTGGTGTGACGGCCGTGGAGCCGGGGGAAGGGACTTGTCCTGGACCAGGCAGGCACGGCACAGGCTGTGCCGACGCGTATGAACCAATCTGGCCCATCAGGATTCCCAGAACAAAGATCATCATTCGCACGGTACGCATGCCGGCATCCCTCCTCAAGTCTCACCTTGCAATGTCGTAGTAGGTTCTCCAATGTTCATAGGACCCATCCGCCGCTACACCGAATAAATGTTTGAATTTCAGAATGGCAGGGCCACGGAATCCATCGGGGTCAATCACCAACACGAACTGTTCGCCATCTTCGTCAAGTTGGTAACCGATCACCGTCCCCATATGGCCCCCACCCGAAACGAATTTAATGGCAACGGCAAGGGGGAGACCACTGTCGATCTGCGCTACAACCTGATCCCAGCTCAAAGGTCGGCTTGTCTGCTTGGACTGAAATCCATAGCGCTCAAAATGAGGCCAGCCCGAACGATTGCAAAGCGGACTCTCAGGGTCATCGCAACAGGTCGAAGGGTCGCTTTTCCCCGGAAAGCTGTCATCGGCCTGGATGCATTGAAGCCACTGAGGTTGCCCATGGAATGTCATGATCATGTCCGCAGTGGCTGCCCAACACCAACGGTCGCTCTTTTGCTTTTTGAAAAACCTCGCCCCGGCATCCGGATCGTCTCCGAAGACAAATTTGTAATACAACGGACGCTCATTTTCGGGGGTTGCCGGCTGTCCGAGGGCATGGGAACCCCCTAAGAGCACGGCGACTGTCACGAGGCCTGCGCAAGTCTTTCGCATCATGTGAGGCTCCTGTTCTTTTCAAAAGCACGAGAGATCGTCAAAACGCCTTTCCGAGAAGTGCTGAGCAGGGGGGAGGGGATCACTCTTTCGGTGAAGGTAAGACGTCATGAAGTGGTATCCCGTTTCGCCTAGGTGCTAATCAGCCGCCTACCTATGCTTATAATGAAAATCCCGCAATAACCCTTTCGGCTAGGGGCGATGGCCTCTGCTCCTCCATCTCTAGCTGTAGCAGTAAGATCTCCGTGTCACCCCACAGCTTGTAAAAGCCGTATTATCTGGTTCGTCTCGTTTGTGCGGTCTGTCTTACTTCATCCTCATTCAGCATCGACTCCGTTCATAGCTCAGGACGCTGCACTCAGCACGCAGCACTCAGAGCTCATGACTGCTTCCCTAGGCCTGCCAGATGATCTCGATGACGATGTAGACCAGCGCCGCCATGAGAGTGTTGGCGAGAAACAAGCTCATTCCGATGTCCATGATTGCCTCGGTGACGATTCGGTTCACTGCTGCCCTCGCGAGAGTGCAATGGGTAGACCAATGAGAGATTTGACGCGAGTCAACGGCAGGTGAAGCGTGAGATCGCAGTGTGGACAATGAGATCTGCCGGTGCGGGGATTCACAGCATGGCGACAGAAGGATCTAGCGCGATCAGGCCGAAAGGACCTAAAAGCATTCGCGATGGATCGAAAGTGATTCAGTAGACAAGGTCGCGATAGTGGGATGAGAAAAGCCTCAATACGGGAGACTGGAGATCGAGGGGTTAAGAAACCCCGTGTATGCCTGACAGCCAGCCACGTGGCAATTCGAATTTCTGGATGTCAGGACGTGCAGTCCGTGACCCAATCCTCTGCGAGGAGCTATGCCACTTTGCTCGGGGAGGGGAGCCGGCGCAACGAAACGAGCAGCGACCCTTCGGAGTGACCCTGCTGAGCCTCGGCGAGAAACTGACCAGATTGACATACAGCCATAACAGCAGTATGGTTTTCCATATGAAGACCACGTTGAATATTGATGCATCCGTCATGGCCAGGCTGAAGCGGGAAGCGGTGCGGCAGGGCCGGACCATGTCGGAGCTGGTCGAGACCGCGTTGCGGGCCCTTCTTCGCGCACAGAAAACACGGCACGCTCTTCCACCTTTGCCGTCCTTCAAGAGCGGTGGCCAGCTCGTGGACGTAGCTGACAGAGACGCGTTGTATCAAGCGATGGAAGGGCGGTAGTGTTTGTCGTCGATACGAACGTCCTGATCTATGCGGCCGATGAGGACTCCTCCCCCCATCTGCAGTGCCGAAGGTTGCTGGATGAGTGGCGCCAACAGGCGTCGGTTTGGTGCGTGACCTGGGGCATCCTGTACGAATTTCTCAGAGTCGCGACACACCCACGGGTCTTACGAACTCCATGGATTGCCAGCCAGGCCTGGCGATTTGTCGATGTGCTATTGGCCTCTCCAGGGCTCGAGGTGCTCGTTGAGAGCGAACGTCATGTGGCGATTGCCGATCAGGTGTTGCGCCAGGTACCTCAGCTAGCAGGTAACCTTCTGCACGATGCGCACACTGCGATCTTGATGCGAGAACATGGGATTCGTCGGATCTACACCAGGGACACCGACTTTCACCGCTTCCCGTTTCTTGAAGTGATCGATCCCCTTCAAGCGTCCGCCTAGAATCGAGGGGGAGAGGCGCGCCATCTCAGAAGCGGCGTTGTCAACTTCCCGCCATCGCAGATTCTCAGAAGACGAGTCTTCGGGTGCGTCGCAAGGGCACGATCGCTTGACTTCGAGCGTATGACGATTATGTGATCGATCATAATATCGTAAGGAGACCGGTCATGGCATCGACAACGATTTCACCGAAGTTTCAGATTGTGATTCCGAAAGCCGTCAGAGAAAAACTCGGCCTCACCCCGAGTCGGCGCTTACAGGTCGTGGAGAAGGGAGGTGTCATTACACTCGTGCCCGAAGCGTCTCTGAAATCCCTCAAGGGTGTGCTCAAAGGCATGACCAGGACGGAGATTCGGGAAAAGAAGGATCGTCTGTGAAGGTCGTGCTGGATTCCAGCGGCTGGATTGAATTCTTTACCGGAGGACCGCTGGCCGAGCGGTACGCGGCCTATCTCAGCTCTCGCTATCAGCTCATCACACCGACCGTCGTTCTGTATGAAGTGTACAAGAAGATCAAGAGAGAACGGGGAGAAGAAACCGCCTTATTGCTGGCCGGACGGCTCAATACGACTGAGGTGATCCCCTTGACCGACTCCATTGCTTTCCTGGCCGCTGACTTGAGCCTGCGCCATGGTTTGGCCATGACCGATGCCATCGTCTATGCCACGGCCAAAGACCAGCAGGCCGAGGTGATCACCAGCGATGCCGATCTCAAGGATCTTCCCGGGGTGTCCTACTTCCGTTAGCAGGCTGTTGACAAAGCCCGCCAGCGGCGTTCTCGCATCGCTCAGAGGCTTAACGTACGGCAAAGAGTACGCGCTTCGCCTCTTCACTCGCTGCGGCCTTTCTGAACAGCCTGCACCGTATGCTGGTGGCGTCCGTGGCCTCAGGCACGACCCCAGTTCCGAAGTCATCCCGTAGTTTGTCAACACGCTGTTAGCTGTTCCGGTCTTCCGCTATTACGACCCGCAGCCACCCAGCCGGTCGAGGGGACTGGGTGCACAAACCCCTAATCCAGCTCCGAAGAAGGGGAGATCGTCGGCGCATCGACGCACAAGTGCGTGGTCTGTGTACGCTCTCAAAATTCGTGTATGTTTCCTGATGACGGGGAGCTTTGGATCTTACCAGAGGGTTCTGATGGGATATTGCGTGAGGAGGGGATCCGGTGTCAGGAGCACGCAGTCGTGCTCGATCGCCTGGCAAACCAACATCCGGTCGAACGGGTCTCGATGCAAGGTGGGAAGTTTGTGGAGGTGGAGGGCCGCCCCCTCATGAAGCGGCAAAGGCGTGATTTGATGATGCTCACGTTGCTCGGCGACAAATCGATTAATCATGCCAGGAACAGGTAGCCTCCCCAGCGAATGTTTTATCGAAAGTTCCCACACCGACACCGCGCTGAGGAAGATCTCATTCACCGGATTGGCGAAGGTCTCCCGGACTGCTCCGGAAAGTTCCTTGGCATCCGCGATGATCCACAAGAACGTGCAGGTATCGAGGAGGCACTTCACGCTGACGGACCGTCAAATGCGCTGAGGAGATCGTCCGGGAGGGGATCAAAGAATGTTGGTGGGACGGCAAATCGTCCCTTGCACAATCCAATAGGGCGCGGACGGACCGGCGACTGAGGCAACGGGGTGATTTCCGCCACAGGCTGATTGCGTCGGCAGATCAGAATGCGCTCTCCTGCCTTCAGCTTAGCCAAGTACTTGGAAAGATGCGTTTTTGCCTCGTGGATATTCAGCTTTATCATGGACACAAAGTAAACTAGATAGTTGACTAAGTCAAGAGGCTGAATTGTCTCCCTTCCGACCGGTGACTGTCCCCGCTGGAGGGCTAAGAGCCACACTCAGTGAGCCAATCCTCTCCGGCCAATTGCATTGCCACTCGCCACTGAGAGGGGAGCCGGCGCAGCGAAATGAACGCCGTATCGTTGGAATCAGCTGAGAGTCCCGGTGCAAGAGCCTGGATCGATGGTCCACCTCCAGCGGGCGTGGACGCGAGCGGGCTGGTCAGCCAGCCGCCTGGGTCGGTCGGCAGGGTGTCGCGTCCGGCCACGATAAAGCTGCTGACTTCGCCACGGGCGATCGCGGTGCACCGTTGGCTGAGCAAGGCTGTCACTTGAAGAGGAGCCTTGCCGAGCGGCTGGATTTTGCCGCCGGCTGTGGCGATCGGCGCTTGGATCGTAACCGCTCCGTTCTGACCGAACTGGGACGAGGCGCTCACGACGCTGCTGGCATCCGGGAGAAATAACCCGCCGTTCGTGATCGCAATGTTGATGTTGCCGCCCGGCCCCTGCACCGCCTGTGCGAGGATCTGACTGTTTTGCAAAACCACGAATTGCGGATCGATATTGACGCTCCCGCCCCCGCCAGCGCCATCCAGGACCGACGCGCTGATCGTGCTGTTGGAAAGCTCCACCATTCCGTTCGGGCTGGTTGTGATTTTGATAGTGCCGCCACTCGATTGGTTGGCCTGTGTCGTCACCGAGCTGTTCGTCATCGCGAACTGGTTGCCAGAGTTGATCGAGATGTTGCCTGCGTTGCCCGAGCCGGTACTGCTCGCGGAGATGGACGATCCACTGTTTAGAGTGACTGACTGCCCAGTGGTAATGGAGATGTTGCCCCCGGGACCACTGGCAGAACCGGTGCTGCTGATTCCTGACGCGTCATCCGCCAAGAAGGTGTTGGCGGCAAGTAAGATGTTTCCGGCTGGCGCGCCTCCCTGCGTATCAGTCTTAATTTTGCTATGAGTCAGGTGAATGGTGTCTGCCGTCACCGTGAGTATGGCAGGAGTGGTCTGTGAGGTACCGCTGAATACCCCCATATTAAGCTCGATATTCTGAAGTGCAACCAGCTTGGCTGCATCGGTCGTTTGGGGACCAACGCCAGATATTGTGACGTTACCTGCCTGCCCCGACACAAGGCTCACGCTACCAATCAAGGCCCCGCTCCCGCCAGTGATGAGCGCCCCGTGCGTGGCATTGCCACGGAGTGTATTCACGTTGAGTGTAATATTACCTGCCGGCGCGCCCCCGTCACCGAATGAAGCCGTAAAGATTTGTGTGCCAGTATCGAGGCTCAGCGTATCCGTCGTGATGGTGATATTCCCCGGTGCTGTTCGGGGGTTGCCACCATCCACCCCTGTAGTGATGAATGTGTTGTTGACGGCCACGAGCTGTGCGGCATCAGTAGACTCGGGGCGAATCCCGGAAATCGTGATGGTTCCAGTCGGCCCCGCCGTGATGCCGGGATCATTATTTGAAATGACAAAGACTGTTTTGGCCCCTGCAATCGGCGTTTCGTCGGAAGTCACATTGCTGCGCAGCGTGTTCACGTTGAATGCCACATGCCCTCCGGGTGCAGAGCCGAGGGTATTCGCTACTATGGTTGCGGCACGTCCACCAGCCGGCAATCCCTCATTGACCAGCACCAGAGAATCGGCGGTAATGGTGATCGATGAGGGAGTCGTTTGCGGCGTCCCACCGAATACCCGGCTGCTGATCGTGGAATCTTTCAAGAGGACGCTTGTCGCCGCGGTTCCAGGTCCCCCGACGCCTTGGATGGTGATCGCCCCTGCAGGCCCGGCTCCCGCATCCGTGCTCCTACTGTCGCTGGCAATAAAGTTGCCGGCGAAATTAAAGTTGTTGGTTGGATTTAGTGGAAGGCGATTGAGGCCGGCTTGGGTGGTCAGCACGTCGACATTCAGCACGATGTCGCCACCCGCCGCTGTCCCGTAGCTGTCCGCTGTGATGAGTGCGCCGTTGCTGAATGCGGCGGTCTCTGCTGTGATGGATATCTTCGGAGAGCTGTTTGGTGAGGCAATCTCGCCACCCGGTCCGTTCATGCTAATCGCCTTGATGGAGGCGTCATTCATGATGAACTGGCCACCACGAATTACGATGCGTCCGGCTGTGTCAGCGCTCGTCTCAAGACTTGTTCCTTGTAAGAGACTGATGTGTCCCAGCGCAGTAAAAGTTTGCCCATTGATGTTCTGAGCCGATTCCAAATTGGGAAAGAGGACTTCACCTGGCGAAGCCACACTGGCAAGACTAATCTGCCCTGCTGGCGCCGTGAGATTGGCAGCCTGGACGGTCCCCTGGACAGTCCCATTGTCCAACGTTCCATTCTGAATATTGATGTTCCCACCGATGAGTGAAATACCCATTCCTTCCGTGACCGATAGGTGGCTCCCTTGAACGGCGATGGCTCCCGGATTCGAGCCCAAGAACCCGAACGCCGCAACCGGCGCCGTGCTGAGCAACGCATCCGCGCTTACATGCGGGATTGCGTTGAATCGTGCACCATCAGCAAGCCGCAGATAATCAGCCGTTGTAAACGTCGCCATCCCGCCCACATTCAAAGTAGCAGTCGGACCGAAGATCACGCCGGCGGGGTTCATCAGAAATAGGTTCGCATTGCCGAAGCCCCCGACGCCGTTCGTCTGAATCACTCCGAAAATGCTGGAGGGATTTCCCCCGGTGACGCGGGCCAGAATGTTGCTTGTCGGAAGACCAGAACCAAGCAGATTGCCGGCAAGGTCAACGGAGCCTGAGTTCACAAAGTTCGCGATGTTGTTTGCTGGCACATTGAAGTTGCTGAAACTGTGGAAGAGATTCATTCCACCATCCGGCCTTGATCCGCCGGTGATGTTGTATTGCGTCGAGGTTCCAATTTGGACGGGATTGCTGACGATGGTGTGGAGATTGCCCGCGCCGGTGGTAGGCGTGATGGGTGCAGGCGTTTGGGCATGGACCAGTGGCGATTGCACCGCCCACCCGATCAACAGCCCGACGATCAAGATCCAGTTCACCGTTCATCCCTTCTCGGGGTGGTGAACAAATCCTCTGATTAGTCGTCGTTCAATAAGAAGGCCTCTGCCGTCGATATGGTATCACGAACCCGGTGAGGGCGGGAATGGTTCCTGACACTATCTTGTTCTGTTCTGACACCCTCGCTCTCTTACCTCACTCGCACCTCTACGAAGTTTCGCAGCCCGAAATCCAATCTGCTTCTGAAAGCAGCTGCGCCACCTTACTTGGGGAGGGGAGCCGGCGCAGGGACACGAACAGCGATCCGTCGGAGTGAGTCGCGATTGCGGGCACACCGGCTTTCACCGAGATTCCTCCTTCGGCGGGGATGGAAGCCAAGGGACTCGTGAGCCACCCGCCTGGTTCGATGGGCAAGGTATCCCGGCCCGCCACGACGAAGCTGCTGACTTCGCCTCGCGCGATGGCCGCGCAGCGTTGGCTGAGCAGGGCAGTGACTTGAAGGGGCGCCTTCCCGAGTGGCTGGATCTTACCGCCGGCCGGCGCATTGGGGGACTGAATGATGACGTTGCCGCTTTGGCCGAACTCAGAGGAGGCGCTCACACGACTGGTGGAATCCGGCAGAAACAACCCGCCGTTGGTGATGGTGATGCCAATGTTTCCTCCGGGCCCCTGTTTGGCCTCAGCGAGAATCTGACTGTTCTGCAGGATGACGAACTGCGGATCGATGTTCACGCTCCCGCCGCCGCCCGTCCCATCCAGCACTGACGCGCTAATCTTGCTGTTGGTAAGCTCGACCCTACCGCTGGGGTTCGTCGTGATCTTAATAATCCCGCCACCTGACTGATTCGCTTCCGTCGTCACCGAGCTATTGGACATGGCAAACTGGTCACCGGCGCTGATATTGACGTTGCCGGCTGTGCCGGTCCCAGTGCTGCTGCTCGAGATTTGACTGTTGTCTTGGAGCGTAACAGTCTGCGCGGACACATCGATGTTGCCGGCAGACCCGGTGGGAACCAGTCCTTCTGCTCCGGCGACACTTCCGGTTGTAAGACGGCCCCCACTGCTAATCGACAGGGCGTCCACATTTAGGACAATCGCCCCTCCTGCCCCGTTTGTTTCTGTAGTGGCGGTGATCGTACCTCCCTCAGTGATCGCAAGGCTTGGGGTAGAAACGGAGATTGATCCAGCGTTGCCGTATTGAAAAGCCGGATCCACCCCGGCGGTGCTTCGGCTGCTTACCTCGCTGTTCGAAGCAATAACCACTTGGCTTGGAGTATCAATGCTGATGTTGCCGGCATGTCCACGGCTGAATCGAGTCTCAGCGCTAATCTTGCTGTTGGTGAGTGACAACTGGTCGGCGGCAAGATCGATATTACCGGCAGCTCCTTCCCCTGGCAGCAAAGGATCGACATTTGTTGTTTCTGTCAGGATCTGGCTGTCGCTGGCCAGAGTGATCGTCTGAGCCTTGGTTCGTGGACCCTGAAGGCCGAGGACGCTAACAGTCCCTCCTTGGCCTTGACCAGCCACGGAAGAAGTGATTTCACTGAAGTTCATTGTCAGGCTGTTGGTCTGAAGAGTAATGGCGCCGGCATTGCCATGGCCGATAGCGGACGTGGCAATCGCGCTTGAAGACCTCAGATCAATAACCGGGGAACTGATGAACACTTGTCCGCTATTGCCGGCCGCTGGAGATTCGGAGAATGAGCCGCTCAGAATTGCGGAATTGCTCAAGCTTACGTGGTCGGTCGCGGTAATGTGCACGCTTCCCGCATTTCCTGAGCCCGCGAAGGCGCTGCTTCCTATGGACCCAAACCCAGTGAGCGCCACAGAACCCGCTTGAACCTCGATCCCACCGGCATTCCCTTCTCCGAAGGTGTCGGCAGATATCATGGAGCCGTCAATGGCCAACGAGCCGCTCACAATGCTGATTTTTCCGGCATCTCCATCTCCCAGGGTCTGGGCAGTGATTGTCGCCCCGCTGCTAAGAGTGAGGCTCTGCGCCGGGCTCGCGAGCCCCTGGATCGTGACGTTGCCGGCGTTACCGGGACCGGTGGTGCTGGCTGAAACCTGAGCGCCATCAGAGATGGTGACGGACTGCCCGGCGTTGAGGGTAATGTTGCCGCCGGAACCAGAGTCGGGATCCGTCCCGATCGACCGGCTGAAGATGCCGACTGGGGTACCGTCGCTCAGAGTTCCGGACAAGGCGATCGTCTCAGTTGCTGAAACCGAAATATTCCCTCCCTGTCCACTGCTGCTCGTGCCGCTGTCGATCTGAGATCCGTTTGCCATCGCCAGGGATCCGGTATTAATCGAAATGTTTCCTGCGTTGCCACAGGAGCCTGAGCAGAACTCGCTCCCAACTGTCTGTGTAAGAATTCCACTAGGGTGGATATTCCCGATGAATCCCGGTCCCCCAACATCTGGGTTGGGAAATTCGCCTGAAATTTCAATCACGCCGGCATTTACTGTGACATTGCCACCACCGCCACTGGTGCTTGTACTCGTGCTAATCCGACCTTCATGCATTACCAATCGTGGCGTCGTAACAAACACGTTTCCTGACGCTCCTTCCGTACCGACGAATCCCAGTGAGTTGGTGAAGAGTCCAGCAGGGCCACCTTGAATATTCGAGCCGCTATTCCCGATGAGACTGAAATGGTCCGTCGCAGTCACATGAATGTCGCCAGCATTGGCTCCCGCGCCTCCGGAGGTATTAGTCAGAAAGGAGCTACCATTGGTCAACTCGATAACGCGCCCGTCGAAGCTAATCCCTCCTCCGGGACCGAAAGCCGTGAAGGTACTGAACACAGTGTTGGTCGCGAGCAACGAATCTCCGCTAATCGTGATCCCGCCTCTGCCGCCAAACGAGTCCGTCGCCACTTGAGTATCGAGCATGGTGATATCACGCACGTTCAATCGTATGTTACCCCCATAATGAGAGGCGCTTGGAGTAACTGATGCACTGCTAATGAGGATTGCACCATCAGTATGCAGGCTATCCCCTGTGAGAGTCAGGTTACCGGACGGACCGCTGGGCTCGAAACCGAGGAGTTCAGCAAGCTGGGTTCCCGTGCTAAGTGTTGTGCCCGATAGGTCAATCCCATGAGCGACAATCTCCGTATCACCGCCCGGGCCACCCGCTTGCTGGCCACTATCGGAGAAATGCCATGTCGGAAAGGGGCCAACCGTATTCTGGACTGTGAGATTACCAGTGGTGATGTTGATGTTTCCTGCCCTACCATCACCGGACGAATGTGTATCGATCATCGCGAACGGCGCAAAATCCGGATCACTCGATGTTGCAGTAAGATTGGCAGAAACTATGCGTACTTCGCCGGCATTGCCGGTCCCGTTACTTATGGCAGTGATCGCAGGGAGGGCCCGTGAGTCGGAGATTGTTACGTCGCCCGCGACATTGATATCAACAGCGGTGGAAGCTCCATTGGCATTGACCGTGTCGGCCGATAGTGTCGCGTCTGCAATCACAAGCTGCCCGGCACGGATCCTGATGGTTCCACCGGAATTGGCAGAAACGTCCAACAAAGAGTCCTCGGAGAGATTGATGTTCCCTAACGTCATGCCGGCAATCGAAGAAAAAGTCACCGCGGATACTTCACCAGGTCCAGCAGCACTAACCAGATTAATTTGGCCGCCTGGCGCCGAAAGGCGAGCCGATTGAACCGACCCGTCTTCGAGCTTGCCGGATTGAATTGTGATGTTTACGCCCACCAGGGAAATGCCCGTCCCGTCGGCCACCGTCAATTGGGTTCCTTGAACCGTTATGGCCCCAGGGTTTGAGCCGAGAAAGCCGAAGGCGGCGACAGGTGCTGCCGTCAACAAGTCCGGCACGACCGGCTTCAGTGACGCATTGAACCTCCCGCCGTCAGCCAAGCGGAGATAATCCGCTGACGCAAACGTCACCATCCCGCCGACGTTGACCGTGGCGCCAGGTCCAAACAGAAATCCGGCTGGATTGATGAGGAAGAGATTGGCATTCCCATAACCGGAGGTCTGGATCATGCCAAAGATATTCGAAATGTTCCCTCCGGTCACGCGGCCGAGAATGTTGGAAGTAGCTAGGTTGGGAGTGAGGTTGAGAAAGTTTGCGATGTTGTTAGTCGGAATTCCGAACTCTCCGAAACTATGGAAGAGATTCGGTCCGCCGCCCGGTCTCGTGCCGCCGGTAATATTGTAGGTGTTCCCGTTCGGTGTGACGATGGTATTCAGGCCTGAGGAGGTGATGGGACTCGAAGGTGTCTGTGCTGCTGCCGGAGGGACGGACGAGACTTGCAGCCACGTCAGGAGACACGCAATAAAAAGACGGGTGATCAACGCGCTCATTTGAACACTCGCCCGGCGTCTTCGGTCTATGACTCGCAGTCTGCCAGCCAGTCGAGGGGACTGGCACCATTCTCCGCGGTGCCTGTCCCCCTCAGATGCGCGATGACCCACTGAGAGGGGAGTCGGCGCAGCGAAATGAACGCCGTATCGTTGGAATCAGCGGAGAGTCCCGGTGCGAGAGCCTGCACCGATAGTCCGCCATCGGTGGTCGTATTGGCGAGCGGGCTCGTGAGCCACCCGCCTGGTTCGATGGGCAAGGTATCCCGGCCCGCCACGACGAAGCTGCTCACTTCCCCGCGCGCCATCGCCGCGCAGCGCTGGCTGAGTAACGCGGTGACTTGCAACGGCGCCGCACCCAAGGGCTGAATCTTGCCGCCGGCCGGCGCAATCGGTGCCTGAATCGTGACCGTGCCCTGTTGGCCGAACTCAGAGGAGGCGCTCACACGACTGGTGGAGTCCGGCAGAAACAACCCGCCGTTGGTGATCGTGACGTTGATGTTACCGCCTGGGCCCTGCACCGCCTCAGCGAGAATTTGACTGTTCTGCAGGATGACGAACTGCGGATCGATGTTCACACTCCCGCCGCCGCCGGTGCCGTCGAGAACCGACGCGCTGATCGTGCTGTTGGTCAGTTGAACGGTCCCACTGGGATCCGTCGTGATCTTGATGATGCCGCCGCTGGATTGATTCGCTTCGGTCGTGACGGAACTGTTGGCCATCGTGAACTGATTGCCTGCGGTGATGTTGATATTGCCGGCAGGGCCTGAGCCGGTGCTGCTTGCCGAGACTGATGCACCGTCCGAAATGTTTACTGATTGGCCGGCTATAAGAGAGATGTTGCCGCCGGAGCCTGATCCTGGGTCTATGCCGACTGTGCGGCTAAAGACTCCACTTGGCGTTCCATCGGTCATCGTACCGGAAATTGTGATTGTGTTCGCAGCGTGAACAGTAACGTTTCCTCCGATTCCACTATTAGTCGTATCACTATTGATCGTTCCTCCATTCCCGAGATTCAACGAGTTGCCAGAGATGGTTACGCTACCAGCGTTGCCGCAAGGTCCCGTGCACAACTCACTGCCGACGGTGCTCGTGTAGATCCCACTTGCACGGCGCTCAGGGAGCCCACCGAGAGGTCGTTCACCTATAATTGACACCCCCTCTTTCGCCGTGATTGTGATTGCCCCGCCGTTGCCATTGGTCTGGGTGGTACTGTCGATTCGAGCACCGCCTGTGATGGTGAGAGATCCGGCAGAAACATTAATGGCACCGGCATTGCCGTGAGTTCCCAGGCTCACATCACCTATAGAGTTGGTGAATAGGCCGCTGCGAGCGGGAATGATGGTGGGGTCGTCGAACGTATCAGCAAACGTAGCATTACCAGTGACGGAAAGTTTAATGAATCCTGCGTCCGCATCCCCGGAGGTTTGACTGAAAACGCGAGAGCCATTCCTGAACTCAGCGTTCTCTGCCGTAATTGTTATGCCTCCGCCAGTACCCGACGCAGTTTGATTGAAAATAATAGATCCATCCTTCAGTGCGAAGTTTCTCGCATTGATCGTCACAGTGCTTTCCCCAAGCAGACTCAAGGGGCCAATTTGACTTCCATTCACTATGGAAATGTTGCGTCCGTCTATGAGGACATTTCCTCCTCGGGCGTTGAGCGAATCAGTTGCGATCGACACAAGCTCAAACGTCATGTCCCCACCCGTGAAGGTGACATGACCGCCAGATCCAAGGCCGCCGAGAATGGCATCGCCTGTGTCGATGCGAGCTTCTTTCAAATGCATGCTATCGGCGTGGATAGTGACGTGCCCCCCGTTTCCTTCCCCGGCAGTTCCGCTCATGACGAAGAAGTCGAACCCCCCAGGATTTCCGGTAAACGTGAGCTTTCCTGTGTTCAGGGTTATGTCGCCGCCGTTGCCTGATCCTTCAGTGTGAGTATCAATAAGCGCAACGACCTCCGGAAGGGTCGACACTGCACTTATCCCAGGGGAACTCACCGTGATACTTCCGGCATTCCCGCTTCCGAACGATCGCGCCGTGAGAGCAGGCACTGTATCGCTTGAGATCGAGAGAGTCCCGCTCAGCTCAATATCAATAGCCGGTTGAGCAGCATCAAGGCTTCCCGTATCTGCATTGAGCGACGAATTGATAAGTTCAAACTGTCCGCCTCGAATCCGAATGGAACCGGCCGATTCGGCCGAAACGTCTAACGACGATCCTTCGGACATGCTAATGAGCCCCAATGCCATCGACGATGCCGGCTGGTAATTTGCGGTCGCGACCTCACCTGGTCCGGCAACGCTGACGAGGTTGATTTGTCCCCCCGGAGCAGCCAGCTTAGCCGGCTGAACGGTTTGATCCGCAAGCGTGCCTGATTTGATCGTTATGTCGCCCCCAACCAATGAGATACCTGTGCCTTCTGCTACTGTAAGGTGACTGCCTTCAATCAGGATCGCCGCGGGCTTCGAACCGAGGAATCCGAACGAGGCAACAGGCGCGGCGCTTAATAGCGCGTCAGCCGCAGCATTGGGAGAGGCGTTGAAAATTGTCCCATCGCTAAGTTTCAGATAATCCGCGGTCGTAAACGTCGCCATGCCGCCGATGTTCAGAGTGGCGGCTGGGCCGAAGATGACTCCCGCAGGGTTCATGAGGAAGAGGTTGGCGTTGGGATAGTAGGTCGCGCTGTTGATGGTTCCGAAGATGCTCGAAACACTTCCACCGGTGACCCGGCTGAGCACGTTGCCAACTGTCTGGTCAGCTATCAAATTTACGGTTTGAAACTGGGCCGTTTCCAGCGCACTAATACTAAACGTATCGAAGCTGTGAAAAAGGTTTGGTCCGGCTTTCGTGCCCTGAGTTATTTGATAGACGTTCCCCACCTTGCTGACCTGCGTATTGAGGCTGCCGGCGCCAGGCGTCGGAGCGACCTGCGCCATGGCTGGCAGAACGATTGCCAATGTCAGAAACAGGGGTCCGGTTACTTGCATCGTCGTGGCGTGATAAAGGTGCAAATCAACTCTGGCATGGGGCAGCGAGAAGTGGATGGTCATCGGTTCCCCGGTTACACAAGCCACACGTTCGCAATAATACGCCTGATAACTGTGAGATCCCCAATCGTCATCGGTGCTGCCTTGAATGACCGAAGACACATCGCCACGTTCTGCACCTGTTCGGCGCATCAGCCGGGCAAGAATCTGTGGCACGCATGAGGTGAAGCAACCGTCTCAAACGATAAATTGAATCGATTATGGGAAAGTCATTCCGCATCAGGGAGCACATGTCGAAACCGTTGGGCAATGCTTCATTCCCCCTCGATGAGGTTTGTTACGGATAAGCATTTGCACAATCGCATCTGCAATTACCGTCTCTGCTACCCGGACTGACCGGAGATATCCACCAGGTCTTGCATGGAGGCCCTCCAAGCGTACAAGTTCCAGAAGGAGATTTGCATCTTGTATTGCCTGTTCCGGCCACGCACCGGTAGGGTGGACTCTGACCAGTTGGAACTTGCGTGCCATTGGTGAAATAGGTGTTCGCATCCGTGTTCCAAGGACTCACAATCGTTTGCTTTAGACAAGCTGTAGGTTCATCCTCTTGTCCTCCGCCCTCTCCACCTCCGCCAGACTTTGGTGGGCAGGTCATCTGCACATTGACCGATACCTCGACGAATCCCCTATGACAACCTTGCAAGAAGGCCACAAGAACCAGGCCACTGAGCAATGCGCCTTTCTGCCAGCAACAATTGGCTTCAAATGCTCGCATCAAATCCTCCCTGGGTAGAGCACCCTGATCGCCGTGTTATCGAGGCATTTGCTCCGCAAAGATCTGCGCCGCATCCGGCTGAAGACGTTTAAAGACCAGTAGAGCAGGTTCCTCAGTTCCCGCTACTATCACGATATTGTGCACTCGATCATCAACCACATGCTTAAGTTTGAACTCGCTTCCTGCAATGGTTCCCAAAAAATACTTGTCGAGAGCGGGCACCTCGACGATGAAATAGGTTGGTGGGAGTCCGAATTGCGCGAGTGGCTGAGATTTTTCAGGAGAACCAAGCTGTAACATTCGCCACCGATGGTCGGTCATCTTCATTCCCACCAGCACGGACGCTCTGACTACGGTTCCTGAGCGAATAGGGAAAAGAAATTGCGCGGGAACCGGTATGGACCATCTGAGAAAGTTTGTCTTCTCCAGGAGAAGTGAGATCGCATGGTGTTGCTGCCAATTGAAATCCTTTAGGCGCTCAAGGCTTATCTGAAAAACTGGATAAGGGGCAGCCACATTGATGTTTGGTATTTGAGGTATGGAGAAATCGCTTGCCCCGTTAAACCCAAGCTTCTTCGCGAAGCCATCGTGGTTTCCGACCAACCGGGGTAGGAGTTGTGTCGCAGCACCTGAAGCCACGGCGGCGGCTGTGGGCGGAGCACTAAATTCCCAGCTTGCAAAGTCTCCGATCTCGAATGCTTCTAGTCTGCTGCTACAGAAAGCGAATGCGGCGACTAGACAGATTACAATTCGCACAGTGGGCACCTCACGGTCGCATAATGAAGTAGTCGAATTCATGAGCAAACTTGCTTGGAATCCCGTTGTAGAAGTCGGTGAAGGGCATGATGTAGAAATCTTGCTGGCCAGGATCATAGACGTGCACAAACTCGCCTGAATTTGGTGAATTGCTATAACCTCCTATCGTGACGGCATGGCGACCGCCTCCGACCCACCTCACAACGACGATATACGGAAGTTCTTGGTCGATCTGCCAAGTCAAATCGTTCCATCCTTGAAGTTCATCAAAAGGGGGGTCATAGGAAACCTTGAGGAATTTGATGTCGGCTTTACTCAAGACGTCATCCGGCCATAGGCCGCGGTCACAATAATCCCTGGCTTCGGGTGCACCGAGTTCATTCATCGGTACGGTTCGGCGAGCTAGGCAGCAGTCAATTTGTTCCCCCGAACTCGCGCTTCCGCCCTGCGGATCGTCTTTGAAAACCTGACTCACGAGGTTGCATTGATCCTTTGGATCATGGAGAAGTTTGCGGATGAATTCGTTTACGGTTTGTGCGCTTCCGGCCCAACACCATGAGCCGGTCTCCTGTCGATGATTGGTCATGACGAGATCCCGACGCATTCCACTGCCTTCTTCGTTGAATGCCTGGCCAGGGCTATCGGGATCTTGATCGACAATGAGTTCCTCTCCGCCGCGTGGACCTATGCCGTCTTCAACTGGTAAATTGTGATCGCTCAGATCTAAACTTATGTGCACGCATGACGACATACACAGTCCGATAAGAGCCACAAAAGGCACTTGTCCGAAGCGCGATGATGAGACTAGAACCTATCTCAAAATTGAAAAACCGGCATCCTGAGAAATGCCGCACGTGCACGTCCAGGATGTGAACCGTGGTATTTCCAAGAAATTCCGCACATTGCTCATGCCGCACACCGGTAGTGAGTAGCGGTTCCCTCCTCGATAAACGATTTCGAGATAGGTTCTAGTGAAAACGATGTCAGGAACCGTTTCCAATGCACCAAAACGGGCGACGGGACTGATTGCTGAGCAGGGGGTGAGGGGCGACTATTCCGGTGAAGGTGAAGCGTCATGAAGTGGTGTCCCGTTTCGCGTTAGTGCTAATCAGCGCCTAGCTATGCCTTTCGTGAGAAATGCTCAATAACCCTTTCGGCTAGGGTCGATGGCGTCTGCTACTTGAACTCAAGATGTAGCTGCGATCTTCGATCGGACCCCCATATCTGGCAAAGGCCGTATTGTCTGGTTCGTCGTGTGAAATTGGATTCAAACGAACAACGTCCGCTCCATCATCATACGGACTGGCTCCACAAACCCGGCGGCATCTGCTATCGTAGGAGCACTGGAGGTGCTGGATGAAAACGTTCACCGCATATGTGGAGTGGGACCCCGACACGAAGCTATATGTCGGCTTCGTGCCTGGTATCGCTGGTGCGCATACGCAGGGAAGCAGCTTGGATGAACTGCAAAAGAATCTGAAGGAAGTCTTGCAATTATGCATTGAAGAGTCTGAGAAGGCCGGCGAGGACCTCCCTCGATTTGTCGGACTGCAGCAGATTGAGGTAGCCGGGTGAGCCGGCTCCCGATCGTCTTTCAACATCCTGCTAGTCCTGCCAGATGATCTCGACGACGATGTAGACCAGCGCTGCCATCAGAGCGTTGACGAGGAACAAGCTCATTCCGATGTCCATGGTCGCCTCGCTGACGATTCGGTTCACTGCTGCCATCGCGAGGTTGCAATGGGTAGGCCAATGCGAGTGTTGGCGCGAGTCAGCGGCAGGTGAAGCGTGAGATCGCAGTGTGGACAAGGAGATCTGCCCATGCGGGGATTCAGAGCATGGCGACAGAAGGATCTAGCGTGATCAGGCCGAAAGGACCTAAAAGCATTCGCGATGGATCGAAAGTGATTCAGGTCGCGTTTCCTCCGATTCAGGCGCTGCAGCAAGGTTGGCTCGAAGCTGCGCGACTGTGGTCTGAGAGGGGAGCTCGCGCAGCGGACGGCGCCAGCGTCGATGCTGTCCCCGTTAGGCAGTCAACATGTAAGCTCCCCCAAATGTGAGACAGGTCAAAGGGAGAATCTTCTGGCACAATAGCCACCCTAGCCAGGAGGTTCTTATGCGCCAGTCGAAGTTCACTGAAACGCAGATCGTCGCCATCCTCAAAGAGGCCGATGCCGGTCGCCCGGTCAATGAGATCTGGCGGCACTACGGCATTAGCTCGGCGACGTACTACAAGTGGAAAGCCAAGTACGGCGGCCTGGAGGCCTCTGACGTGAAGCGGCTGAAGGAATTGGAACACGAAAACAGTCGGCTCAAACGCATGTATGCGGATCTCTCGCTGGAGAACGCGGCGTTGAAGGATGTCATCGCAAAAAAACTCTAAGGCCTGCTGAACGCCGGGAACTTGTGACGCACCTGGTCACGGTCACCGGACTCCCGGTTCAGCGGGCCTGTCGGGCCGTCGGGATGGGACGAGCCACCTACTATCGGCCCCGGATTGATTGGGCGCGGCGCGATGCGCCGGTCATTGCGGCGCTCACGACCCTGGTGGCCGCGAAGAGCCGGTGGGGGTTCTGGAAGTATTATGACCGGCTGCGGCTCGATGGCCATCCCTGGAATCAGAAGCGGCTGTGGCGAGTCTACTGCCAGTTGCGGCTGAATCTCCCGCGGCGGACCAAGAAGCGGTTGCCTCTTCGGCTGCGCCAGCCGCTCGTGGTGGTGCCGCAGCCGAATGCCGTGTGGGCCGTGGACTTCATGAGCGACACGTTGTACGGCGGCCGACGGTTTCGGACCTTCAATATTCTGGATGAAGGGGTGCGAGAAGGCCTGGCCATCGAGATCGACACGTCGCTCCCGGCCGAGCGGATGATTCGGGTGCTGGAGCAGGTCGTGGCCTGGCGCGGACGCCCGCAGGCCCTTCGGCTCGACAACGGGCCTGAACTGCTCGCCGACCGCTTCATCACCTGGTGTGCAGAGCGCGGGATCGAGCTGCGCTACATCCAACCGGGGAAACCGGATCAGAATGCGTTCATCGAGCGGTTCAATCGGACCTATCGGACGGAGGTCCTGAATGCCTATGTGTTCGCATCGCTCGACCAGGTGCGGGAGATCAGTGCGCAATGGTTACAGAGTTACAACGAGGAGCGGCCCCATGATGCGTTAGCCGGGCTCCCGCCCGCCACGTATCGGGCTCAACTGACAGCCGGAAATTCTCCCTTGCCAGTGTCTCGTTGACGGGGGAGCTTACAAACACCCTGGTGCGAGTCGCCTGCGCGTTTGCTACATTGGACGCATCACAGTGATGCGAAAAGCGACGCACGGGGGAGTCATCATGAAAGCCATCACGCTACGAAATATCCCGCCTGATCTGGATAAAGCCATCCGCAAGCGCGCACGAGACAAGCGGGTGAGCGTGAATAAGGCCGTCCTGGGTCTGCTTGAAGAACATCTGAGTTCTGGAAAAAACACGCGACGTGAGCTTCACCATGATCTGGACTCCCTGTGTGGGTCATGGCCTGAGGAGATGGCCGAGACGTTCGATAAGGCGCTCGCGGAGCAGCGCTCGATCGATCCGGACATCTGGAAGTAATGCGGCTCCTGCTGGATACCTCCGCCTACTCCTGGTTCATGCGCGGCCACCAGGAAGTGAGCAAAGTCCTTCAATCCGCCGATTCGGTTGCCGTCAATCCAAAACAAAACAACCCTCGCGGAATTTCTTGCTTCGCCCCGTGTTCACGTCGTCCCCATCGATGAGGACACCGCGGAATGGTACGCGGTAATACTCCACGGACTGAAGAAGATCGGTACGCCAATCCCGACCAACGCTCTTTGGATCGCGGCGAGTGCCATGCAGCACGGCTTGACGATCCTGACAACCGATGCTCATTTCAAGCATGTGATTCAAGTGCTCGTTCACCACGTCACGATTCCGTAAAAGCACAGTTCGGCGGACTGCATCCCTGTGGGGTTTGTCGTCAGGGCCTTCCAAATCTACCAGCGCCTGTCTCCGTTCATCTCGCTCAGATCCCTACGAGGTTTCGCAGCCCGAGATCCAATCTTCTTCTGAAAGCATCTGCGCCACCTTGCTCGGGGAGGGGAGCCGGCGCAGGGAGAGGATCGTTGGCTCAGAAGATTCCGAGGAGGACGTTCGATCTCCGGCGTGCACTGCGGCCCCTGCTTCGGGTGGTCCCAAAGCCAACGGGCTAGGTAGCCATCCACCCGGCTCGGTGGGTATTGGTGACTTTGGAAATACGTGCATTCTTGGAAGGACAAGGGATCCCCATATTGCTTACTCCCTGATTGAGCATGCTCATCCCGTTTGTTCGTGGAGACGCATTTGATCTTTGGCTGGGACACAGGTACGATGAGACCGGTGCGGAGTCGTACATGACCAAGGCATTTGAGCAAACGATCTTGGAAAAGCTCCGGAGCCTGCCTCCGGAACGACTTGCCGAGGTCGAAGATTTTGTCGACTTTCTGGCTCACCGTCAGGCAGACGAGCATGGCCTCACTCATGCCGCAGGCCGCCTTGCCGTAGCTGCATTCACTCAAGTCTGGGACAACCCCGCTGACGCCGATTATGACCGGCTATGAGTTCGGGGATCTTGTCCTCGTTCCCTTTCCTTTCACGGACCAGTCAACCGTTAAGCGCCGCCCTGCTGTCGTCATCAGTAGCGCAGCCTATCATCGAGGCCGTCCGGATATCCTAATCATGGCCGTCACCAGTCAACAGCTATCGACTCTCTCCGTGGGCGAAGTTCAGGTCCAGGAATGGCAGCGCGCGGGCCTGCTGAAACCATCCGTGTTGAAACCAGTCCTCACCACTGTCGATCCCGCGCTGGTTCTCAAGAAACTGGGTCGCCTTACGGCGACCGATCAAGCTACCCTACGACAGGCTCTCGCTACTATCATCGGATAGCTCTCTTGCGTCTCAAAGGCGGAACACCCGAGCGCGCGTCGGCGTGCGCTGAAGGATTGAGAGCGATATAAGCGTACCGACACCAACTCCGAGTGGAACGCGGCCTCAGCTATGACCCGCAGTCTGTCACCCAATCATCAGTCAGCAGCTGCGCCACCTTACTTGGGGAGGGGAGCCGGCGCAGGGAGAGGATCGTTGGCTCAGAAGATTCCGATGAGGACGTTCGATCTCCGGCGTGCACTGCGGCCCCTGCTTCGGGTGGTCCCAAAGCCAACGGGCTAGGTAGCCAGCCACCTGGCTCGGTGGGTAAGGTGTCACGACCCGCGACCACGAAACTGCTGATCTCACCACGTGCAATTGCGGCGCACCGCTGGCTCAGCAGGGCGGTGACTTGAAGCGGAGCCTTGCCGAGCGGCTGGATCTTCCCGCCGGCCGGCGCGATCGGCGCCTGGATCGTGACCGTGCCCTGTTGGCCGAACTGGGAGGACGCGCTTACGACACTGGTGGCATCCGGAAGAAAGGTCCCGCCGTTGGTGATCGTGATGTTGATATTCCCGCCGGGCCCCTGTTGGGCCTGGGCGAGAATCTGACTGTTTTGCAGAATGACGAACTGCGGGTCGAGACTCACGCTGCCGCCGCCACCGCTCCCATCAAGCACCGAGGCGCTGATCGTGCTGTTGGACAGGTCCACCGTGCCGCTGGGATTCGTCGTGATCTTGATGATGCCGCCGCTCGATTGATTCGCCTCGGTCGTGATCGTGCTGTTGGTCATCGCGAACTGATTGCCGGCCGTGATCTGAACACTTCCCGCGTTGCCCGTTCCCGTGCTGTTGGCGGAGATGCTCGCGCCATTGGTCATGATGAACGACTGCCCGGCCGTGATCCCGATATCGCCGCCGGCTGCGCCGCCGGTTGTGCTGGTGAGAATACGGCCGCCGTTCTCGATCATCACAGTCGGGGCCGAGAGCGTAATCTGCCCCGCGTGACCGGTTGCGCCGGAGTCGCTGCTGCTGCTGATCGCCGTGGAGGATCCTGAGATGAGAGCCTGCTGAGTCGCTGCAATGGTGATCGCCCCGGCTGCCCCGGCGCCGAAGGTATCGGCGTTTATAGTGGCATGATCGGTGAGGGTGAATTGGCCGGCGTGAATGCTGATGTCTCCGGCGGTTCCGTCTGCCGCTGTCAGACTGTGGACCCGGCTGGCTCCCGAGATCGTGACGCTCTCGGCCGAACTCCCTGGGCCATCGAGTCCCCGCAACGTGACCGTACCGCCATGACCTGAACCAGATGTGACCGCAAAGAGATCCGCACCCGCTCCTTGTGAATTAATTCGCTGACCCTCTAGGAGGATGTTCCCAGCATTTCCAGCCCCGGACGTGGACGTGCTCAGGACTGCTCCGTCGACAGTAATCGTCGGAGCTCTGAGCAGGATATTGCCGCCCAACCCGGATCCGCCTACGGTATCGGTGTTTAAAAAAGAATTCACTGCAGTGATCTGTTGGGTCGCCCGCAGGGCAATATTGCCGGCATTACCCGCCGTGTTGTCACCGGCGGAACTCAGTGCGCTGATAGTGGACAGTCCGGACAGATCAATAGTCGTAGCGCTAATCTGAATGTCGCCTCCGTGGTTCGGGCCTGAGGTTGTGGCCGAGAGCGCGCCCCCGTCGGAGAGCGTGACGGAGTTGGCGTTGACGACGATGTTCCCGCCGGCGCCGGAGCCCTGCGTGTCGGTGAAGATGCCACTGCCAGCGCCGGTGATGAGGACCGACTGCGCCGGACTGGCGAGCCCCTGGATGGTGATGTTGCCCGCGTTGCCGGGGCCGAGGGTGCTGGCTGAAACCTGAGCGCCATCAGAGATGGTGACGGAATTTCCGGCTAAGAGCGTGATGTTGCCGCCGGAACCAGAGCCAGGGTCTGTGCCGATCGCGCGACTGAAGATTCCGCCAGGCTCGCCCGTACTGATGGTTCCTGCCATCGCTATGGAATCGGCTGCATCAATGGTGATATTCCCGCCTCGCCCGCTACCGCTCGTGCCACTGTTGATCTGGGATCCGGCACCCATGGAAAGTGAATGTGTGGTGATAGAGATGTTTCCTGCATCGCCGCAGGCACCGGCACAATTCCCTCCGGTAGAAAGCGTAAAGATGCCACTTTGTTGAGTCACGCCTAGCGCAAATAGCGGTGGAGGCGGAACCTCGCCTGCTTCCCCAGACATTGAGATTGTGTCAGCATGAATTATTACATTCCCACCGTGTCCATTGGTGGCGGTACTAGTATTGATTCGGGAGCCACCGGTCATGGTAAGAATTGGGGTGGTAATCGTAATATCTCCTGCGTTGCCCAATCCTGAAACGCTTCCAAATGAATTGCTGAAGATGCCGCTCACTTGATCAGTCGGGTTGACTCGCGAAAGCAAGAGGTGATCTGTCGCCGTGATATTGATGGGGCCGGCACTTCCATCTCCGCCCGTGCTTGACACAAAACTACTTCCACCTGTCAATTCGATAGTAGAACCGTTGACGGTAATTCCTCCACCTGGGGACTGAAAAGTCTGGGCGGTAAGTTGGGTGTTATTCGCCGTCAAGTGGTCCGTGTTTATTACGAGGGAGCCCCCACGCTCACCACCGACGGTTGTGACAACGCTCTGGTCAAGAGCGATGTTAGGCACGTTAAGGAGAATGTTCCCCGATTGTCCGATGTTGTCGCTAAAGAGTGAGAAGGCATCGGCCACGACAATCACATTACTAAACTGAAGGCTATCCGCAGAGATGGATATGTTTCCAGCTGAGCCCGTTGATTCCTCGCCCAGTTGAAGAGCTAAGCTGTTACCGGAATTGATGACCGTGTCGTTAGCAGTGAAGTTGTGAGCACGAATACTGATGTCTCCTCCATGACCACCATTTGGACCAATAGTTCCGCTGTCAACAAAAATTGGGACTCCAGCAAATTGAATCGCTGTAAAGTTTAAGTCACCAGTATCGATTGCGACGTTGCCAGCTCTTCCAGATCCCGACGTATGCGTATCAATGACTGAAAAGAGAAAGCTATTAATGGCCGTCCCAGTTATGTCGGTACTGCCGGACGTGATCTTAACCTCGCCGGCATTGCCCGTACCGGTCGTCATCGCAGTGAGCGCCGGCACATCAGTCGTCGAAATCGACACATTTCCCGTCGTATGAATATCAATCGCAACAGGCGCTCCGTCGGCATCAACAGAGTTAGCGGAGATAGCAGCCTGATCCATCACGAACGTCCCGCCTCGGATGCGAACCGTGCCACCTGCATTTCCGCTCACGTCCAATACGGAGCCTTGCGAAATGCTAATGGAGCCAAGGGACATTGGTGAAGCGGGCTCATACGTTGAGGCCAAGATTTCACCTGGTCTTGCAACGCTTGCGATATTAATCTGTCCTCCAGGTGCTGAGAGATGAGTCGGCTGGATCGGTGTTCCATCAGCCTGCAAGCCGGTTGCCTGAATGGTAATGTTCCCACCGACGAGGGAAATGCCTGTTCCTTCTGACATTGTGAACTGACTTCCTTGAACTGTAATGGGCCCAGGGTTCGCTCCTAAAAATCCAAACGCTGCCACAGGAGCTGTGGTTAACAAGTCTGCGGGTAGTGCGCTCGGATTGGCATTGAACCGACCTCCATCGGCCAGTTTCAAGTAGTCAGACGTCGTAAACGTCGCCATCCCGCCCACGTTCAAGGTCGCGGTGGGACCAAAAATTACACCAGCTGGGTTCATCAAGAACAGGTTTGCACTCGGATAGAAAGTCGCGCTGTCAATGGTACCGAAGATGCTCGATGGATTCCCTCCAGTGACACGACTGAGGATATTGTGCATCCCCGCGTTGGGGATGAGGTTGTTCGTTTGAAACTGCGCGGTATCACCGGTTGCCACACTGAACTGACCGAAACTATGAAACAAACTTGTGCCGACCGTGCTGCCGCCTCTGATCCCATATGTATTGCCACTGGCTGTGACCGTCGTGCCGAGGTTGCCAGTGCCGGTGGTAGGCGTGATGGAGGTTGTGACTTGGGCATGTGAAACTTTGGTAAGCCCAGGCGTGAGAGCTATAGAGGCAAGCACGAGGTAGAGAAATGCGATGGAAGAACATGAAGCGATGGACCGTCGATCTAGAAGGTGTGTCATGGCACCGTCCCCTGTTCCGCCGAGATGCTAAAAAAGCGACGAGTTCAAGGACCTGCGCGCTGGGATCTTCCTACATGCACTTGCAATCACAGCGTCCAGGGCCAGGGCTCGGGTTGGGATTTAACTTACACTTGCCACTCGGGGTTGCGACATCGCTGCATGCAGCATTGAGGCTGTTGCAAACCCACGAATCATTGGAAGGTGACCATGTCGTGCAATTCGGATAGTTTGCTGCATCGCTAGGCCATTGTCCCATTTTATGTTTATAGCAATTGCCCTCACCGAGAATCCCACTGACATTCTCACAGCTGCCGTCTACTACCTGCACCTTGAGGGGGCACCCTTGGAGCATTAAGGCTACGAACACAAAAGCCGTTAGGCTCATCAGCTTGTAAAGTGGCCGCGAACTCATGTTCGATACCCTCCTTTTGTTAGTTCAATAGTACGTCGCCCACCTAACGTTGCAGAATCCCGGAGAATCGAGATTTGCGAATTATCAGATTGCTGCCATCGCCTTCGCGCAGTTCAAGCTGCGCCCGCCGATAATTTGCCCCATGAAGGGGGTATCAGCGTTATTCAATAAGAAATCCTTGAGTTGATCGACGGTTAGGAGTGTACCGGACACAGACACTTTTCTAGATTGAAGAAGGGCGGCACAGCCGGACACGTGCGGCACCGCCATTGATGTCCCTTGACCAGATGTATAGCTCGTTGACGGAATCGACGGATTCCAATGATCTGTAGTTTCGATCTGATTTCCAGGCGCAGCAATGTGGACAGTTTGAGACCCATAATGAGAATTGCTCCAAAGATCGTTATTCGTGCAGCTGGGGAAGGAGGGAATCGTGCAATCGGTTGCAGCAACAGAAATCACATTACTGTAACTGTACGGAGGTGCCGCATAATTTGCTGGATACACTTGGGAACCGCAGGGCGCATTCGTTCCAGTGCAGGCATCGTTATTTAAGGGCTCGCCGAAGTGTCCATTTCCCGCTGCGGCGACAAACAGAGCGGGCACGCAATTAGCCACTACACCTGGCGGTATACAGTTTGTTGTTCTAACAGTATCTGCAAGTATGTTGATTTGTGTATTAAAGTTAGGAATCCCAGGTTGTACTCTCCAGCTATTATTAATGATGTGAGCGTGTAATTCCATTGCCCAGTGTATTGCTTCTATCGCGAAGTAGACCCCACCTATAGCGATTCCATCATTGACCGTGCATAAGGCCTTAAGAGCGACTAACTGTACCTTCCAAGCCGTTCCTACGCCGCCATAGTTGTTATTGCCTCTCGCTCCGATCACTCCCGCGACCCCCGTTCCATGATGGATTGTGTCTCGTGGATCGTCATCGTTGTCACAAAAATCGTAGCCGCGTCCTCCGGTGGGATCCGTATACATGTTGGGCGCAAGATCGGGGTGTGAATAGTCAATTCCTGAATCGATGACGGCCACAACAATATTGCTTGCGTCGGTTTGGTAGCCCCAGGCACTTCTCATGCCGATTTTCTTGAGACCCCAGAAGGATCTTCCTCCGATAAGCCATTGCGGATCATTGGGGTCATGCGGAGAAGGGATCTGTTCCCCGATTATGCGAAAGTTATACTCGGCATACTCGATATTTGGATTCTTGCGTAATGCCTCAATTACGATGTGAAGCTGATCTCCTGCATTTATGTGGAACAAATGAACCCCCAAAACTGGAAGTATGCGAATTGGTCTAACACCGTGCTGCGCGGACAGTTCTTTCGCAATGCCTTCCATTTTAGCTTTACGTTCCACGGAAATGTTCGATCCAAGGACGGACTCTTTGTATTTCACGATGATCGAATCATCGAACAATTGAGGATTCTGACCTTTGGAATGAAAGGGTGGGGGGACGGGTTCAGCGAGTGTGGTTACGACAATCAGTGTGGCATGGAAGACTGCCGTGGTGATCATGACAGTCTTTAATCCAGTAAACCTCCACCTGCTTTCTGTTAATGAATCCATGGTACCTTTCGTCCGTTGACTTGCTCAGCTACTAATCTGTGCCAACTACGTACGCGATGCTTTGAGCCTATTCCTAACGAATTGTAACCCCATGGGGGGCCGCCGGGGGCGTAGTATCTGCACTCCCACTGCAGCCAATACGTGTCGTACCGATGGCGAATTGATCGAGATATACAATCCCTGTCCCTGTCTGTTTGAGAATTTGAATTGAGTTGAAGGTAGAAAGCGATGAGTTGCCATTTGGTCCAATCGGCGAACTTCCACGTATACGGAAGTTTGTATATGCCAGAGTCAAAACCCCATTCACCCATAATTGCACTATTGCATTGGCACTGCCTGGAGTATTCAGGGTTGTTTGAGTTTCTACGCAATACCATTGGTCGTCGGTGATATTTACGGTCGCGAGATTCGGAGTGACAGGCAAGGTTGCATAACAATTCTGGATGGAGCCAGGACAATCTTGCCCAACGAGGATCTCAAGAGTCATAGCTCGTGACCCAGGGCCCGAGTGGAGGGCAACCACCCCTACATCTCCTAAATAAAAATGATTGGTCGCGTTCTGGCTGTAGGTGAAACCGTGGGTACGATAATAAAAACGAGTGAAGAGAGTTGGGTCGGTCTGAGGGAACGAGCGGATAATAGCTATATTATGATTATCATTGTACTCGACGGCATCGTAGACGAGTTTGAGAGAATGTGTGCCGCTATGCGCTATGTCGGTTGAGATATCAAGATACGGACACGGACTACCATTACACGCGTATTGTAAGTAATTCCATCTTCCTGCGAGTGGGTTTTCAAAGTCATCATCCCAGTAAACCGTGGCATGGGCATCTCTGGCACAGACGATACCGAGAGTGAAAAGAAAAAGGACAGTCAGAAGTTGTATTACCTTTCGATATGAAAAAGGTGTCAGGAACCGAATCGAGTTCTTTCGAACGGGCGACGGAACTGATTGCTGAGCAGGAGGTGAGGGACGACTATTCCGGTGAAGGTGAAGCGTCATGAAGTGGTGTCCCGTTTCGCGTTAGTGCTAATCAGCGCCTAGCTATGCCTTTCGTGAGAAATGCTCAATAACCCTTTCGGCTAGGGTCGATGGCGTCTGCTACTTGAACTCAAGATGTAGCTGCGATCTTCGATCAGACCCCCATATCTGGCAAAGGCCGTATTGTCTGGTTCGTCGTGTGAAATTGGATTCAAACGAACAACGTCCGCTCCATCATCATACGGACTGGCTCCACAAACCCGGCGGCATCTGCTATCGTAGGAGCACTGGAGGTGCTGGATGAAAACGTTCACCGCATATGTGGAGTGGGACCCCGACACGAAGCTATATGTCGGCTTCGTGCCTGGTATCGCTGGTGCGCATACGCAGGGAAGCAGCTTGGATGAACTGCAAAAGAATCTGAAGGAAGTCTTGCAATTATGCATTGAAGAGTCTGAGAAGGCCGGCGAGGACCTCCCTCGATTTGTCGGACTGCAGCAGATTGAGGTAGCCGGGTGAGCCGGCTCCCGATCGTCTTTCAACATCCTGCTAGTCCTGCCAGATGATCTCGACGACGATGTAGACCAGCGCTGCCATCAGAGCGTTGACGAGGAACAAGCTCATTCCGATGTCCATGGTCGCCTCGCTGACGATTCGGTTCACTGCTGCCATCGCGAGGTTGCAATGGGTAGGCCAATGCGAGTGTTGGCGCGAGTCAGCGGCAGGTGAAGCGTGAGATCGCAGTGTGGACAAGGAGATCTGCCCATGCGGGGATTCAGAGCATGGCGACAGAAGGATCTAGCGTGATCAGGCCGAAAGGACCTAAAAGCATTCGCGATGGATCGAAAGTGATTCAGGTCGCGTTGACCTTCCCCCCTTTATTACACCAAAGCTGAGGAAGTTAGCTCCTGTGTCGGCTGGGCCTGGTTTTGATAGTTGGTAATGAACTCCTGGGGTGTCACATCCCCAATTGCGCTATGCGTCCGGTCTTCGTTGTATTCCCGTCGCCACGCTTCACTCACGACCTGCGCTTCCTGCAGCGTCACAAACCAATGCTCGTTGAGACATTCATCCCGAAACTTACCATTGAAGCTCTCGATAAACGCGTTCTGCACCGGCTTCCCTGGCTGAATGAAGTGCAGATGCACGCCGTGCTGCGCCGCCCAGGCATCGAGCGCCGTCCCCGCGAATTCTGGGCCGTTATCCAGGATCAGCGTCTCGGGCAGCGGGCGAGTGAGAAACACCCGATCGAGAATCCGGCACACTCGTGCCCCACCGATCGACACCTCGACCTCAATCACCGGGACCTCTTTCGAACACGGATCGGTCATCGTCAAACATTTATACCGTCGTCCGGTCACCAATCGGTCGTGCACAAAATCCAGGGCATAACAGCGCCCCGGCTGTGTCGGCCGGGGGAGCGCGACGCGCGGCACCGCGGCGAATTTCTTCCGTCGACGCCGGCGTAACGACAGGCCTTCGTCCCCATAATAAATCCGTTCCACTTTCTTATGGTTCGCACGCCAGCCCTCGCGCCGTAAGCGCACATAGATCCGGGGACAGCCGTACCGCCGCTTGGTCTCGGCAATCTCGCGGATCCGGGTCCGCAGCGCCTCATCGTCGTGGCGACGACTCCGATACCGAAGCGTCTGGCGATCGAGGGCCAAGAGCCGGCACATCCGTCGTTGACTGAGCCCAAAGCGCTCGGTGCTCCACTGAGCCGCCGCTCGCTTCGCCTTGGGCCCTACCAGTTTTTTGCGTTGACCGCTTTCAGCGCCTGGATGTCCAGGGCTTGGTCTGCCACCATCTGCTTGAGCCGCCGGTTTTCGTCTTCCAGCTGGCGGAGCTTCTTCACATCACTAACTTCGAGCCCGGCATATTTCGCCCGCCACTTATAAAACGTGGCGTCCGAGATGCCGTGTTTGCGGCAGAGCTCCTGAATGCCTGTGCCCGCCTGGGCATCCTTGAGTACCGCAATGATCTGTTCCTCCGTGTGCCGCTTTCGTGTCATGGCCCCCTCCTGTGGGGCCCATCTCAGCACAGGTGCACTTCCTTGCCAATGGTCTAGTTTTCAGGGGGAAGGTCAGGATGGCATTGTCCGTGTACGATGTCGTCATACTGGCAACGGTTGTCAGGACAGGAAGTGGTGCCGCGCTTGCACACTGGCTATCCTGGCCGCGATAGATCTTGAAACCAGTGATGTTTGTACTGGATCCGGTCCAGTTCAACATTCCAGGATTCACGGGATTGAATGTCAGAGCCCCAGCACAGCCAATGCGATCTGGTCCGACGGCGAATTGGTCAAAATATACAACCCCACTACCTCCCGCTTGCTTATAGAGTTGGACCACATTAAATCCAGAGAACGATGGGTTATCATACGTTCCACTCACTGACCTCCCCCGCATGCTGAAGTTCGTGTACTCGAAAGTCCTAACTCCGTTCACCCACATATTTATCCTGGCATCCTCCGTACTATCCGGACTGTTCATGGTAATTTCCGTTTCAATGCAATACCATTGATCGTCAATAAAATTGACTATTGCCGCATTCGGTTTTGCGGTCCAGTCAGCAAAACATTCCACTTGCACGAAGAAGCAAGCCTCACCGTTCTGAACACCGATAGCGAACACATTCGAAGAAGTGTCAACAATCGGTTTTACAATTATTGTGGTCGGGGAATAATGAGTCAGATCGGCCTGCTTGAAGAGAGTGATTACTGGTTCAGAGGTAGAGGCGTGGGTGCGATAATAAAAGCGGCTGAACAATGTCGAGGTAGCCGTGGCTGAGCCAGTCTGAGGGATAGCACGGCTGATCGCGACGTCAAATAGATTATCAGGAAAGGCAGTATCGTAGACTAGTTTCAGTGAATGCGTGCCGCTATGAGCGACATCTGTCGATATTCCCAGATCAGGACAGGGAGTGACCGACGGAGGGTTATTGGCACACAAAGCTTTTTGAGAGTAGACCCATCTACCTGCTTGAGTGATCGGAATTTCGAAATCATCCTCCCAGTACACTGCGGCAAAACCAGACCTGCTGAAGACAATGACACTAGAACCTATCTCAAAATGGTTGTGCTCATCAGAAAAGTGCCTATAATGCGCCCGCATGTTGCGCCTGCGCGACGACCAATGGGAGCGGATTCGGGAACATTTTCCCGAGGAACACATTCCCGAAGGCCGGCCCGGCCGCAAACCCGTGCCCGCCCGCGCGGTCTTGGAGGCCGTGCTGTGGATTCTGAACACCGGGGCGCAGTGGCACATGCTGCCGCAGTGCTATCCCAACTACAAAACGGTTCATCGCCGATTTCAGCAGTGGTGCGAACGCGAGGTGCTGCGCGAGATTCTCACGCAGTTGGCGAATACGCTGCGCGACGAGGGCGCCATCGACGAGCGCGAGAGTTTCATCGACGCGACGTTCGCGGCCGCCAAGGGCGGGGGCGACGCGGTGGGGCTCACGAAACGCGGCAAAGGCGTGAAGATCCTGGCGATTGTGGATCGTCATGGGTTGCCGCTCTCGGTCAGTACGCACGCGGCCAATCATCATGAGGTCACATTGGTCCAACTCAGTTTCGACTTCTACATGCTGGAGGCCAAGCCCGAGCATCTCATCGGCGATCGGGCCTATGACAGCGATGGGCTCGATGACGACCTCAAGCAAGGCGGCGTGAACCTGATCGCGCCGCACCGGTCCACCCGCAAACTCAAGACCCAGGACGGGCGCCACTTGCGCCGGTACCAACGCCGCTGGCTCGTCGAACGGTTCTTTGCGTGGCTCCAATGGAAGCGGCGGTTACTCGTACGTTGGGAATATTACGCCTCAAACTTCCTGGGGTTTGTGCAGCTCGCATCGATTACCATGCTCCTAAAGCAATTTTGAGATAGGTTCTAGAAAGGAAGAGAACAGTAAGATGTATAACTCACGACTTCATCTGACAGACAGCGAGTCCTCACCGGGTTTAGGCCGCTAACATTTTCTCCTTGGCCAGTGGCACACTATCGAGAAACGTCTGCATCGGTGTCTTGCCATAGCACCAGCGCCCTTGGTGGGGGCGCTGCTCGTTGTACTCCTGGATCCACGCATCCAAGTCAGCCTGGAGGTCCTCCAGCGTTCGATAGATCTTCTTGCGGAGCGCCACGCGGTAAAACTCGTTCAACATGGTCTTGTGGAACCGTTCACAGATCCCGTTGGTCTGGGGATGCCGCGTCTTGGTGCGCGTATGATCGATGTTCTCCACGGCCAGATAGAGTTCGTACTCATGGCGCTCCGGAGTTCCACAGTATTCCGTGCCGCGATCCGTGAGCACACGGTTCAGCGGAATGGCATGCTGCTCGAAGAACGGCAAGACCCGATCATTGAGCAATTCCGCGGCCGTCACCGGCGTCTTGCGGTCGTACAGCTTCGCAAATCCCACCTTGCTGTAGGTATCGATGAAGGTTTGCTGGTAGATGCGGCCGACGCCCTTCAAGGTGCCGACGTAGAACGTATCCTGCGCGCCGCAGTAGCCGGGACATTCGCTCTCAAATTCGCCGTGGGCCTCTTTGTCCGCCGTCGCCTTCTCCAGCGCCACGACTTGGGCCTCGGTAAGCACCAGTCCCGCTTGGGCTACCTTCGCTTCCAGTGCCTTTAAGCGTTTCCGCATCGTTGCGAGATCATGGCGGAGCCAGATACAGCGCACGTATCCTGCTCCCCTTGAAATTGAGACCACCTCTACGACATGGTCCTACGACGGACCGAGGAGGTGGCGATGGCAGCAGAAGCAGCAGAACCCATTGAACGGTGGACGGCCAAGCGACGCGTGGCATTGGTCGTGAGTAATCTGAAGGGTGAGACCTCGGTGGCCGAGGCGGCCCGGCAGCACGGCCTGACCGTGGCGGAGGTGGAGGCGTGGCGTGAGAAGTTTCTCCTCGGCGCCGAGAACGCGCTCCGGACTCGGCCCAAGGACGAGGAGGCCGTGAAGGACGAGCAGATCAAGAAGCTGAAACAGAAGATCGGGGATCTGGTCGTGGACAACGACATCTTACGGGAGGCCTTGAAACCCTTCCCTTTGGACCGGAAGACATCCGACGCGTGAGAGCCCGCGTGTCGGGTGTCTCCGAGCGACGGAGTTGCCAGGTGCTCCGCGTGAACCGAGCCGGTCTGCATCGGACGAGAGCAACGGAGGGACGACGCCGAGGCCCCACGGCACCCCCGTGGCTGGAGCGGATGCGGTATTGGATTCAGCAGCATCCCACGTTTGGGTATCGCCGACTCTGGGTGATGTTGCGGTATCAGGATGGGATCCTGGTGAATCGCAAAGCCGTGTATCGCGTGCTGAAGCAGCAGGGCTGGTTCGTCCACCAACGCGTGGCGACCCCGCGCCCTCGGGTGCGAGGCTGGCGCAGTCGGGCTGGGCAGAGCAATGAACGGTGGGCGATGGACGTGACGCATATTCCCTGTGGCCAGGACGGCTGGGCCCATCTCGCGGCCGTGATCGACTGTCACGATCGGGAAGTCATCGGCTACGAGTTCGCGTTGCGCAGTCGGGCCAAGGAGGCGGAGCGGGCCGTCGAAGCGGCGTGCCTGCAGCGGTTCGGGACGTTGCGGCCTACGGGCGCACCGGTCCTCCGCAGTGACAACGGCCTGATCTTCCAGAGTCGCCGGTTTCGACAAGCCTGTCGGGACTATCGGCTCCAACAGGAATTCATTACGCCCTATACGCCGGAACAGAACGGCATCATCGAGCGGTTCTTCCGGAGTCTGAAGGAGGAGTGCGTCTGGCAACACACGTTCCAGACGTTTGAGGAGGCGCGACGGATCATTCGGGACTGGCTCCACTGGTACAACGAGGGACGACCGCACAGCGCCTTGGCGTATCGGAGTCCCGTCCAATTCCGCGCGCAACAGTCAACCCAGGTGGCTTGATTTCAGGGGAGCACTACACACGCCCGCTGGGGAGATGGACAGCGCCTGCTTGCGCAGTTCATTCGCCACGCGGGCTTGTCCCCACGCGGGTTGCTCAATAGCGATCTGCACGATGGCCTGTTCCACCTCGGGTGCCACCCGATTCTTGAGGAGCGGCTTCTGCCGCGAAATCTCTTGAAGCGCGGCCTCGCCGCCGGTCTCGTAGAGTTCCTTGAATCGATAGAAACTATCGCGGCTATACCCCATCAGCTGGCAGGCTTTGGAGACATTGCCGAGCTGCTTCGCCAGTTCCAGCACGCCGACTTTCGTCTTAATGATCTTTTGTTCCGTCGTCATGGTCCTCGCTCCTTTCGTGAAGAGGGAGGACTCTAGCTGACTGTCAGATTAAGTTCTAGCTTCCACACATAAGAACTAGAATGTGGACCGCTTTTGGTTCTCCATTCATAGGTAATATCTGTTCATCAAAACCAATTCTAATTAGCAGGTCAGAAATCACTCAGATCCAGCCCGCTCTAGCTATTCCGATTGGTCCATTTCCACAATAACCCTTTCGGCTAGGGGCGATGGCCTCTGCTCCTCCATCTCTAGCTGTAGCAGTAAGATCTCCGTGTCACCCCACAGCTTGTAAAAGCCGTATTATCTGGTTCGTCTCGTTTGTGCGGTCTGTCTTACTTCATCCTCATTCAGCATCGACTCCGTTCATAGCTCAGGACGCTGCACTCAGCACGCAGCACTCAGAGCTCATCACTGCTTATCTCTACTCCTGCCAGATGATCCCGACGACGATATAGATTAGCGCCGCCATCACTGCATTCGCCAAGAATAAGATTACGCCGATGTCCATGAGAGCCTCCGTTGCCGATTGGGGTTGCTGCTGCACGTAGCGAACTGCAATCAGTAGGCCAGGAGAAATCCCAGAAAGCTCCGCCTGTATTGCACGTGCGTGACTGCAGTGAAGACAAGGCAATCCGTCGATGACGATCGAATGAATGAAGATGGAACGACCCTATGTTTCAGGCCGAATGGGCTCTAAAAGAGTTCGGGATGAATCAAAAGAGATTCAGAGAGGGACGCCGATTTGTAGATTCCCAGAAGCGGGACGGTTTCCAACAAGAAGAGAGGCTGTCCCTTACGATTGCCCGGTGGGAAGGCTTTGACAGAAGAGGTCGACCGTCTTTCGAAAGAGGAACAGCGCGGTATCTTGAGGCGAGGCAGCGAGGGCAGCACCCGCAGCCGCACGAATCTGATCCGCTGTGAGATCAAACCGTTTGACCACAAAAGCCGCGTCGTCAAGGTCAAGCTCCGTTCCCCGTCGCAACTTGGCAATGACGCAGTCGAGAGGAGCCATCAGTCTTATGCGGAGATTATCGTGATGCACCAAATCGGTTGCGCGATCCCGATATCCTGGTGGCATCGCGACGACCGACCAGCCGGAAAAATTGGTGGTCAAGTCGGCTGGAATCTGATGTTGATTCAGGAACCCGGCTAAGGGCTCGACAGCCCCAATAAGCTCCGCGTCCACATCCCGTGTCAGTCGGTCTTGGTAGCCATACGCCTGCAGGGTCAAGGCTCCCACGAGCAAGACATCGACCGGGTCGCTGGTTTGGCCGGCGTACGATCTCAGCAAGCCGATAACGTAATCAACGGTGAGCGCAGACAAAGGTGAGAGCCTCGGCAAATGCCCGATAGTCGCGGGAGTCGATAGGACCCGTATCCAACGGCAGTGGTGATCTGTTCAATAGATACGTGATCAAGCGGCTGTATTGTGTGTACCAACGGCAGGCGTTCCGATACGCCGCTTCAACAGCCGGATCCGACTTCCAGGGTGAAACATCAAGTTGGTCGTTGACGAGAATCTCGAGCCACAGGGTTTTGCGGCCTCGCGCGGTCTTCACGGCCTCAGTAATTGAGTCGGTACCCAAGTAAGCCGGTAGCAATCGAAGCGGCTGTTCGGCTGATCCTGACTGAGCCACTTGTTTCATGACGCGAGTGTATCACAGCGTTCAATCAGGCAGGAAGAGCGAAGCGCCTACACGAACGAGAAGGGGGACAGCCACCGACTGGAAGGAAGGCCGCGCTGCCAGTGATGGTGACAGCGCGGCCTTAGTGGCGCAGAGGCGACCGGCGGACTCTGGAAGGGTCAGGACCAGAACCAGCCAGGACGGCGGCCGTCTCGCGACGGTCGAACACCCGATGGTCGGCTCCGCGCCGGAAGCTTACAAGAGTTCTGAGTTTTAAGTGCTGAGTGTCGGTCATGATGTAGAGGATATGTATCCTGTTCCAGAAGGGGACCACACTCCGCCCACTCAGGACTCAACACTGAGGACTCAGGACTCCGTCCATCAGTCCTGCCAGATCTTGGTAATCACAATGTAGATGAGGACGGCCATCAGTGTATTGCTGAGGATTAGGATCACTGCGAAGTCCATGATGCTCTCCTTCTCGTCCTATGGTCCGACGATGGATTGTGCGCGTGACCCTTGCCCGCGATACAAAGCAATACGCATGCCATCGGATCTCGGATATGTCGGTTCATCCATACACAACGTGATTGGCCGCAATTTTAGAGGCGATTCGCATTTCTCTCGTCGAGGGCTGTCACGACGGAGTGAATCAATACGCAACACAACTGAATCTGTTCGTCCTGTAACGGCATCACATTTGATCCAGGAGGTGTCAATCAAGAATCAAGAATTCCGATTGAGGAATTTCTGCCGAGGCTGCGCGGGAACGTGCTGAATGCTGAGCCGGAACTCAGCACAATGGGAGAGGACAGGCTGCATCTTCTTCCGACCAGAGATGATGAGGAGGTCGGCGAGACGTCGGCGTCATTTATCTGATTGTCTCCTGTGTCGAATAGAAGGGAAGGGTGAAGTAGAATGAAGTGCCTCGACCAACCGTGCTGTCCACCCAGATGCAGCCGCCGTGCAACTCGACCAGACTTTTGGCGATGGCCAAACCCAACCCGGCTCCTCTGGCTTCCGCTGATGTGGTTGTTCCCCTGAAGAATTTCTCGAAGACTTTCGGCAGCTCGGCAGGCGGGATGCCGCAGCCGGTATCGGACACGCAAATCTGGAGAAAGTCGGTGTTATCGTGGACCTGTGCCTGCACGGAGATCCGTCCCCCGGGCGGGGTGAACTTGATCGCGTTGCCGATGAGATTCGTCAGAATCTGCGTAAGCTTGTCCCGATCTGCATGAACAGCCGGCAGAGCCGCAAGGGAGTGCAAGTCGATGGTCACGGATTTACCGGCCGCGAGCGACTGCAATCCTTCAATCAGCTCGTTCATCCATTCGACGATCGGAATCGGTTCCTGTCTCAGCTCGACTCGACCGGCTTCAATGCGGGACAGATCGAGCAGATCCACGATCATTCGCGTCAGACGGTCGATGTTGAATTGGATGCGGCGAAGATACTGCGATTGTTTGTCGTTCACGGCGCCGGTCACACCGTCGAGCATGTTTTCAACATAGGTCCGGATCGACGTCATGGGCGTGCGCAGCTCGTGCGACACCATGGACACGAACGAGGATTTCAGCTGATTCAACTCTTGTAACTGCTTGTTCGCCGCTTCGAGTTGGACCGTCCTCTCGCAGACTTTCTGCTCAAGCCCCGTATTCAGTTCTTCGATCTCCCGGTACGCCGCGACATTGTCCAACGCGATGGCCAGTTGATTGGCAAAGGTGACCATGAGAGCCAAGTCATCTTGAGTCAGACTATGCGCCTTACTCCGGTCTACAGTTATCGAGCCCAAGATCCAATTCTTGACCTTTAATGGGACAGAGAGAAACGACTCGGTGCCTGTTTGTTCCACGAGTTTCCAAGAGAGAGGATGAAGTTGTTCACGAATCTTGGTCACGTCACTGACAAGAATGGGCTGACCCCGCAAGAGGACCATTCCCTCGATGCTGGATGGGTCGGCCACCGGCACTTCAAGTTGCCGAGCGAACGCGGCGATCTCAGGCACGACTCCGAGGAGGCGGGCACTGTGGCTGATCTGGCGAAGAGGGTCGTAAAAGCTGATCATGACTCGATCGTAAGACAGTTTGTGGATGAGTGTTTCTTGAGCGCAATGAAGTAACGTTTCCTTGTCCCTGGTCGAGGTGAAGGCCAATCCCGCATCATAGAGTGTGGTCAAATGATCGACACGCCGCTGAAGATCCGAAGCGAGCTGCTGTTGCTGAACATAGGCCTTTTGCAGTTCGTCGTGCCAGGCATCGAGCGATCGTGCCTGCTCCTCGATAATGTGTTCGCGTTGTGCGATCTGTTGAACGGACCCCGGCCGGTTCAACCATGTGCTCACTCGCCACAAACGCCGCGCCGGTGTGCTTGCTTGCCAGGCCACTTCCCATTCGCAATATTCGTCGCCTTCCGCGACACAACTACGATCGGTCACCGTTGCGGGCGGCAGTTGGTGGAAGATTTCAGGGACTCCGACGAAATAGCCCTTCACGGCGGTACACCACAGACGAGCGCACGAACGACGATACAGGCCGAAATGACGATACGTGCGTTCGCTGAACGTCAACCGCATGATGGCCCACCGGTCCGACATCGTGACGGCATCCACAAAAAAAGAATTTCTTGAGTATCGTTGAGCGATATAGACGGACATCTTGTAGATTTGTTGAACCGAGAACCGCCGCAGCAGTATCTGGATGATAGGTGAAATGGCCTTCTTTCTGGCCATGTTGAATTGAAGATCCGGATCGCCGGAAATGTCGGAGCAGATCTGAGTAAAGAAGGCGGAGAATTCGGTGGAGTAGCTGTTCCACGGATTCTTCAAGATCGCTTCGGTAATGCGAAATGCCGGATCTGGAATCCGTTCATTCAGCAGGCGGACGAGCTCTTGAAGTGCACGCGCTCCGGAAGCGACACCCTCTTTCTTGGAGACATACTCCTCCAGCTCTTCGACGCAGGCCTTGACGACGACTCCACTGAGATCGCGGATCCTTGTTCCGTCAGGTTCGGTCCCGAAGGGCTGAAATTCCATCATGCCCTTCTCGGTAATGGAATGATCTTTCGGGAGCAGCTCGGTCACGGCCTCGGTCTCCAAAGGCGCAGGTGAGAAAAACCCTTCCGACGCTGTGGCATGTTGTTACAGCGTCTTCAAATACTCCATCAGTGCCCGTTTGTCCTGATCGGGCAGGTTGGTGCCGTAGACATGGCCTCCATTGCCGTTTCCCGGTAGCCTGGTATCGTACTTGAAAGATCCGCTGCAGTCATCCGCACCGGGGTCCCACTGAAATCCGACATGGTCCCAGTCATACAGGTTGTTTCCCCGACAAAATTCGACGGGCCGTTTGGATGGATCCTGGAGGAGATGCCACAGGGTTGGAACCGACCCATTATGGAGGTACGGAGCCCGCAACCAGATACCGGTCAACAACAGGTTCGCGTAGCCGTTCGTCTTCCAGTAGTTTTCGAGCCTCCAGGCGGCCAGATGATGGACCTCGTTCAGCTTGTCGCTGAGCGCCTCGCTAAACGCATCCAAACGGGCCTGGTCCGTCCCAATGTCCTTGATGCCCACAATTCCGCTCGTTTGAGCGCCGTCTCTCCCGTGACATTTATGACAGTGGGTCGTGAAGAGCGCCAGGCCCTTCGCCACGAGCTTTTCGGCAAGAAGGGGATCGGTTTTCGGGCCTGGCACCATACTGTGATAGCTCTCGATGGCATAGTCATCCGCCTCAAACCATGTCGCAATGCGGGTGACTGCCCGAAGGTCGAGCGTCGCGGGAGTGGCCCCGGCGCCAAGGGCGGCCGTGATGTTGCGCTCCTGCGGGCTCCGGTTATTGCCGTCCCAGTGCAATGCTCCCTGTGGCAGTTTTTCCCTCCAGAGTGCCGGAAAATCAGCGATTCCCGATAACGCGCCCGGATCCATCTCAAGGGTCGGTGCGCCGAACGCCGGCAATTTCTCAAAGATCTGTAAAGAGTCCTGGAGCTTTTCAACCTTGTAATAGGCCCACGTATCGACCCGGCCCGGTCCGAACGGAGTCGGTCTGCGGTCGAGGAAGCCGAACTTGTGCTTCATGCTTTTCGCGCCGTCCTGAAAGGCCGGAATCAGCAGATAGCGGTGGATGAACTTCTCCCAATATCCCAGCCGGCCCTTCTGCTCGATGTGTTTCAGGACATTCTCGGTCGTAAAATCGGGATCATCCGCCGCGGCGAAGAGAAAACGGAAAAACGCTTCGGCATCCACCGTGTTTGCCGGCATGCCCAAGATGATGCGGGTGGGACCGTCAGGCGTCGCGCGTACAGTCGATACATGACAGAACGCGCAATTGATTCCGATGAACTCACCCGCGCCGAACCGCCAGCGCTTTGAGAAGCCGATCGGACGATCGACGCGGTCTTTCGGGTCCATCGTCAGCCCGAAGGCTTCGTAGGTGAGGGATTGGCATTGCGGGAGATGCGGGAGGTGCTGGGGAAACATTTCCGGCAGGATCTGCCAGATTCTGTAGGGAATGCCTCGTCTCAAGTTGTCCGACCCGATGGAACCGTACTTGAAGTGCATGGCGGTGTCGTCGTAGGAGTCCGCACATCCATCCAGCACCAACTTGTTGAACAGGTAGACCAGAACCGCCAGGAGTCCCAGCACGAGGAGGATTCTGCCGCCGGGTCCTCGTGACCGCTTCTGCTTCACCGCGTCTGTTCCCATGCTGGCCTCCCTCTCGATGTGCCGGTGACACCGGCACATCGGATAACCGCCTCATGCGTTGATGTTCGCCTCCAGCATATCGGGGTAGATCCTCCACACTTCCCAAGGATCCTTTTCCATGGTTTGTTGGAGGTTCTGTAACTCACGGCGAAACTGAGCGAAGGCAGCGGCTCCGCGGTTGTCGAGCGCGAGATACGAAAAGTCATCCATCAACGCGCGTCTGGTTACATTGAGGTTGAAATTCGCATTGACCAACCGTTGATAGACATCGAGCGGCTCGCGTCGCCCGTTCGTGTAGACTCGAACCGGTTGGCGGTGGGTCCAGAGCTGATAGTTCCAGAGAGAGGTCCCCACACTTTCATGCTGAACGGTCACCAGATAGATGAAGCGGGCAATAAGGCGGGCCACGGCGGCCAACGTGAGAGCATCGTGATCTACCCCTACCGCATGGTGAACCCCCGCAGGGCATGGAACGAGATCATTCAAGGCCTTCACCCAATTGACCATGTCGTGGTCATCTCGAATGCTGAGGTGAGGTGGATAATGGGCGTCGAGATAGCGCTGAACGTGCTGATGAATCACGTTAAAGAGCGCTTCGAAATTCTGTTGACTGGTAGCGATCCTGGCAGTCTTCAGGCCCTCGAGGTATTGCCGTACCCCGCGTCTCTTCGCATCCTCCTCCGGATCATTCACAAGAAAGTCGAAGCGGTTATAACTCTCCGTAAACAGCCGGCACATGCCCTCCTGCGTAAAACTAAAAATCGTTTCAAAGTCCCCATCCTCAACCATCTGCACCAATGTCACCATATAGTTGCTTTGCAGCGTTCCATAGACGTGGGGCCACAGTAACCGGCAGACCGGGTGGTCGGAAGGCAGGCAGTTTCTGGTGGCGATGGCGAGCGGTTCAGCGCTCGCAAGGTGCACCCAGTTGAAATGACGGACGAGCGAGAGATGGGTCGTGGCCGCGCAGAGCGCCAGCTTCTTCGCGAGGTCCCAATTGTCAAACCAGGGTCGCGAAGAGCGAAGAGTTCTTTCCGTGATGTTTTCGATTTCTGTGGCCTCGAGTCGGCCGGGCTGGCGGCGACTGCTGCGGAAGAACACTCTCACCCCTAGACGGTACAGCCCTTGGTGATACAGGTTCTCCGGAAGCGCGAGATCGCGAAAGTCCCATTGGTACTCTCGAAGCCCCGGCCTGTGTTCGGCGGCGGGGACTCGCTCGGTATAGCACGCGTAGGGTCCTTTGATCGCGAGCGACCCGAGGTCGGGGCTGCCTTCATATTCCGGAGGCAGATCAGGAGGATCAAAGGCTCTTCGCTGCAGAAAGGAATAGGCGGTCCGGAATGCCTCTGCCGGATTCGACGACACCGCAGGTAACGGGTTATCGTCCTGCATGGGTGAAAAAATTGAGTACAGTCGGACCTGTATGTCGGAGAAGAAGGCCTTTTTCCGTTCTCGTTCGTCGGCCGGAATGTTGCCCGACACCCTGATGTTCGTAATCGGGATCGTCGGGAATCGTTCGTTGAACGGCACAACGGAAATATCGTCAAGCCGCCACGCCGCCTTGGATTGCCTCAGGCGGCGGTCGAGTCGGTCTGTGAGACATTTCCAGAAATGTTCAAGGCGCCTTCCGTGCAGGTGTGCGTTTGTCGCGCGGGCTTCGGCCCAGAATTTGAGCCAGACCACCTGTTTCCACCACCATCGTCGGCGAGGGGGAGGAAGATTGACCGGGCGGTTACCCGCGAATTTGAACCAGCCCACGAAGCGCCAGAATCGCCCCCGGAGGCTCCACGTTACCTCTGCGGGACGGACCATCCAGACCGAGCCGATGAAGAGGGCCGAGAGGAGGGCCCCCCACCATGCGGGAGGGCTCGTCAACGCCAGCCAGACGAAGGAATGAAAGTCCTCTTCACGGGCCTTATCCAGCAGAAACTTTCCGACACCTAGGGCGAAGCCCACGAGCGCGCCTCGCAGCCCCCACACAACCATCCATGTCCGGTCGCGGACCAGCACCCACGTGACGCTGAAGCCCAGGACTGTCCCGAGTACGGCTCCAGCGCTTGCGGTGGACGAGGCCAAGGCCTCTGGAAGGTGCCATTGATGGTGGAAGATCAGATGGAGCAGCCCTCCGAGGAGCCAACCGCCGGCCGCGGCGACCGCCACCCATCCCATCATCAACAGGCTCAGTCCTGCGGCAGCGCCGATCGCGGCTCCCGCAGCGACATGAAAGCTCATGACATCGAGTGTCGCGAGAGCCGCGGTGAGGAATGACGCAGAACCACCGGCCCATTCCAGGATGCCCCATACAAGTCCCACGGTCGCAAGCGTTCCCAATGCGGCGACAAGACTATCGCGTCTTCTGCTCGGTCCCGTTCGCACGAGGGCGTCGCGCAACGCCGTGACCGCGATCACCACGGCGAGAGATGCGAAGAGCATTAATGCCGTCGAAAGGACCTGCCACAGGTCTTCGACCAGGCCGACGATCACTCCGATGACCGTGCCGATGATCGCTCCGAACAGTGTCCCAAACAGCAGCCCGTATAATGTCCGCGAGATGAAGCGGCGTATGCCGCCCTCGGCAAATATCCCCCGCAACGGTTTCCGCCCCGCATAGATGACGGCAATGGCGGCCCCGCAGAAGGCCCCGATCAGCGCCTCCCGTTCGCCCAGTCCATGAAAGAGGATTGTGAGGTCTTTGAGGCCCGAGAAAGACACCTCCTCGTCCCAGAGGTACCAGGCCCCACCGAGTATCCAGCCGACCAAGGTGCCGGTTCTGACTCGCCATGGACTCTGTTCTCGAATCAAACCGGCGGCGGCCCCACACAAGGCTCCGATCAGTGCGGTCCTGGTCAGCAACGCGTGACCGAGAGTCACTGCGACGTCCCAGAGTCCCGACAAGAACAGTCCGTGATTCCACACATGGTAGCGCGCACCCATGACCCACCCGATCGTCGCCCCTATACCGGCGGCAGTCTGCATCTGCTCGCGTAACGTGAGGACACGCGTCGCGAGAAAGCTGGTTCCGTAGAGGATCGCCAAGGTCGCCCCTCCGAAGATCGCGCCGATTACGGCCCCGTATGCGGCCGTCTCGGTGCCGAGCGACGGCAAGAATTGACTGAACGTGAAGTGTGGCTGAGAGGCGTGGACGCCGGCTCCGATCAGCCACCCGATGAACGCGCCTCCGAACATCGGCATCTGGAACATCGACACGCGCCGCATCTCGGGCCGCGGATCGGCGGCGGCGGGGTTGGGATCGAACGGCGCGGGAGACGGGCGCTCCGTCCGCTGCCACGGGGTAAACGCGTTCCTGATATCGTCGAGCGCCGGCGCAAGATCCGGATGGTGACGAAGAAGCACGCTCTTGAAGGTGTTGTGCTCGATCCAATCCAGTCCGATCTGGGTGTAGACATCCGCGTTGAAATCCGTGGTAATGAACCGATCGCTCTTGAGCCGACGGGGGGCCATCAACACGAATATCCGAAAGGCTGTGTCGCTGAATCCAAATCCCTTCGGGACTACTTCCGCATGGAGTCCGACCATCAGGTCGAGATCCTCCTTATCGGGATACGACTTCTTGAGCTGCCTGGCCCAGGCTTTCCGTTCCTTGATCTGGCGATTGGAGAGTCCGCTGAACCACGTAATGAGCGGGACTCCGACGAGCTGATTGTACGAGACGCAAGGAGCCATCATGAGCATCCGGCGGAAGTTGTTGTATCGGGGAACGGCGCGTTCGCGGTCGCGCATGATATCAATCGTCCCCAGATCGAGCGGCTCGCCCTGCGGAAAGGTGTGGTCTTCGTCTTTCATCCTCCTAAAGTGCTGCAATGCACGCGGGAAGTTATTCAGAGTGACCGCGCCGGGATGGGCGACACCGAACGAATACAGGAGATTGTTCACGCCGGCTCGTTCCACGAAATCTCGCGCATGGTCCCCCTGCAGGTCGTTAAAACTGCATCCCACGGCCAGTTCATCCGTTTGCAGGTCGTAGACGCGATACTCGTCGGGGATCAACGGGTGCATCCGATACACGGAGACGAACTCCTCCGTCATATAGAAAGGGGACGCATGATGATCTTGCTCAGACGCCGGAATGCCGCTCACCTCTTCTTGCAGATCGCGTAAGACACGTAAGCGTCCGATGATTTTCGTGAATCGTTGCGTGAGGATGCCCCACCAGTTGGCCCGCATGCCTTGGTACAGCGTGGGATGGCCCAAAATGGCCGGCGTCCACTCCACGGTGTGAATCTTGGCGATCAAGGCCGCATTGATCAGGCGCGCCGTCTGAAACAGACGCTCTTCCGGCCAATGAGGGTATCCCTCTTTGAGACGGTCGCAGATGGCGTTGTGTTCCAGCGCAAAGAGCGTATGGAGCAGGTTCAGCCCGGCCCACCAGTTGTCGTTAAATCCGGTGAGATCGACCCCGGCGCGCGCGGGATCGGCGGGCAGTCGCCCCGCTACGGTGAAGAGTTTCCCGCTACCGTCGTTCTGCCGCAGTTCGCTCTGCTTTTGCTGACTGCTTCCATACAGCTGCGACGCGTCCCACCAGTGCGTTTCGGTGTTGCGGTACACGGGAAGATCGGCCAGCCCTTCAAACCGTTTCCCGGGACCGAAGTCAGGGCTCTGGCGGTCAATCGTGTCATCCGGCAACGTCGCGCGAATCTGCATGGTGCACTCGCCATCATTTCTGCCTGGCCAGTCATCCTGTGGATCCAATTCAACGGGAGGTAGTTCATTCCCCTGCTCCGGCGGCGGCTGCTGCCCCGGCGGCAGGGGAGGACGCCTGCGGTGATTGAACCAATCGTGAACCTGAAACTGAATCCAGGCAGCCGCAAGGAGGTTCAGCGAGGATGCGGCCCTGAAACGATCGCGCGTCAACAATGTCCGGCTGATGGTACGGGGATTCGGCGACAGGAGATGGGAACGGTTGCCGGTGGCTTGCTCCCGGAACAGCTCGCTCAATCGCTTCAGCGGAAAATTCCTGGCAAAGCGGGTTTCGGCGCTGCCCATGCGCGGATCTTGGAGATCGTTGAACGTGCCGTCTGCAGTCCGGGCCGTCCGATACAGAGGGTTCCAGCGCTCTGTGCGAGGATCGGAAGGAGGAGGTTGGGTCGGCAGCAAGGACGTATCGTAGAGATTGCGCCTGCGCATGATGAAGCGGTACATGGCAAGATTCCAAATGCCGATGTGTCGCCAGAGGTGATGCCAGGAAATGAGCAGGTTGAGTAGGAGGAAGAATGAAGCCAGAACCCAGAACAGCATGGCGGCTGCAAGGCCGAATCCTCCGAAAAATATCTTGCGCAGCAGGTCCCAGAGGAAAAATGGTCTGGTCATGCACGCCTCGGGATGACGGGAGTCGTGCTCCGGCAGCAATCTGTGTTAACGAGGCCAACAGGTTTCAACATATTGGAATAATGTCTGCGCGGCGTTCGGTGAACAGGCCTCAAGCGTGGCTTCCAATTGCTCGTCCATTTCTCGGGCGGACTCCTGGGAGAGTGTCCAGCCGAGTGGAAGGTTGGCCGAGGCGGCTCGGAGCCTGAACCGGATGAATCTTGCCTTTGGCCCGACCCGCTCATGCTGCGTCTGGCGCTCCACGTGCAGGGCTGTGTGGCGGCCACGCGCCTGTTGCGATCTATACATCGTGATGAAGGGCGTCACGACCTCGTCCAGATAGGTCCGACCCGGCTGCATCACATCCACCACGGTATCGACACGATCAAGCCGGAGTGTGTAGTACCGATTGGTCTTGAGCCGGTCCCTCACGGATTTCACGGCGATGAGCGTCGTTTCACTCGGAGACATCGAGGGGGTGGGCGGACAACTCCTGTGAACATCATGCAGCCGGTGAGGGCCTTCTTCCTGAAGCTCGACGCGAATGCATTCCGGAAAGATGGGAGGCACGCGTGTGTCGAGCGGGCCGATATATCGGACGCCCACGGTGACCAGTTCAGGCTCATTGCTGATGTGTAGCACAATGGGCATGATGCCTTTGCCGCCGATAGGATCTGAACTCCAGCGATCGATCTTCGGTCTGACCTCGCGATACACCTCTTCCAAGGAGGTCATCCCGGAATTCTCGAAATAGCCGCCGTCAACGAGATGAAGTCGCTTGTTCACCGTCCCGGCCGGACTGACAAACGAGAAACGGGCGCTGTTGTTGACTGCGGTGCTGAGTCGTACGGTCCGCGGATCGGGTGCGGCACGAAGGCCGACGTTACACTCCGGCTTGTTCAACGCCCTCGTGAGATCAATGACGTCATCGAATATGCCGGTCGCTCGTCCTGTCGAGGTCTCAAGACAGTCATCGTTACGCGGAGAACTGTCTACCTGAAGGCTGCTTGTGAGAACTCGAATGCCCTGCTCGACCGAGGTCGTATTCAGGATCAGGCCCGGCACATCGGTTTTCCTTTTGCCGAGCCAGAGGTCTTCGAACGGCTGTTCAAATCGGTTCGATGCGTGCCTTGTGACTTCGTTCCACTGCTGTTCCCAACCGAGCTCGATGCTTCGCCCACGGTCCCAATACGGGACCGGCACGAACAGAAAACGTTGCAGGAGATCCGGATAGAGTAACGTACCGAACGTGGAAGCAAGATAATCCTGCCGCAGCATCGTTCGTGCGCATTCTAAGAACTTCGCTGGAAGGCCGCAGTCGCTCCGGCTGCCTTCGTCGGCAACAAGTGCGGTAAATATCGCAGCGCCCAAGCTTCCCCCCGATACTCCGCTGATCACGAACACATGTGATCCAAAATCCGGTCGGTCCTGCTCGATTCGAGAGAGCACGGATGCTGTCCAGTACGCCGCTCGAATTCCGCCTCCCTCCGCGGCAACAAAGAACACCGGGATAGGCCCCGGAATGGTCTTGTCGTCACTCAGGCGGCGCTGCATCCACGCGTCGAAGTGGTCCGCCACGGCCAGTCTGACCGGTTGCGCCCCGTCGGAAGGGCGGATAGTGCGTATGACGTGATTATCGTTATAGGGGCTGACCACCAACACGTAGAAAAAGAGGACACTCAGGATTGGGATTCGGTGCCAAAGGCTCCAATAGATCAGCATCGTGCCGGGTGGAATCCAAGAGGCTGCAGCCAGCAACACGATGAATGCAGGTCCGAGCGCAGGGGCCAAGCGCAGATTCATCCAGGTGGTTTGGAAGACGATCAAGGGGATCAGAAACAACAGGACGAATGACCAGAGAAGGGCCCTGAATGTGGGAGCGGGCAGATCATCCCGGTTTCTGTAGAAATGACCTGCTCGTGGATCTTTGATTCGGGGAATGTGCTTCGGGAGCAGTCGGTTGGCCGACTGAAATCTTCTTCTGAGGCGAGTAGCCCACACGTGACGCTTCGACACGACAAGCCCGAAGATTGCTGCGCAGATCAGATAGAACCCTCCATTGCCGATGACGAGACTGTCAGCCGTTCTCCCCTCAAGGGACCACAGAAACCCGACCGCAACCGTCAGGATGGCGGTCACACCAAGGGCACGGGGCAGCACACGGTGGTACCAAAGAATCCAGTCACGCCTTTGGGGGGCCGCATCGGCGGGGGGCCAGTGTGGAAACTGGAAAGAAACGATGACGCGGGACCAATACCACGACGCCCAAGCCCACGTGAATACACTTAGCAGAAACCAAGCATTTTGAGTCGCCCATCCGCTCTGGAGAGTTTGCAACCGAATCAGGAGTTCCTGGCCTTGCGCACTCCAGTTCAAGAGCACACCCGCCAAGACAATGGTGAGGACCGAGAACCGGCAGAGTTTGAGCACCTGCCAGAGATCGAGGAGGGGCTCAAGGAACCGTGCGATGACGGCGGCGACGCCGTCCAAGAAGCTTCTGCAGCTCGTTTGCGTGCTCTCAGGACTCAACGGTCATGACTCCCAATCCCGCCGCACACTACCGATTCCCGTGAGAGGCAACACGATCGGATTAGAAATTGAGGCGAAGGTTAATGGAACCGATGTGTAAGAGCGTCTGATAATCTCCATTGACGGTCGGATTGATATTGCCCGTGATCGTCCGGGTTTCGTATATTTGCGCCTGATACGCCAGATCCAGTCCGATCGCCCCTCTGCCTTCCCTGCCCATCGAACCGCAGGGAATCACCCCGAGAAACGATGCGTGCTCTTTGCAAAGAAGCCCGAGACCGACCGTGATTCCGTTGAAATTCGAGTCAGGAACGGTAGGATTAAAGGTCGCGTCGGGGACCGGAGTTTGTGAGCGGATATATCCCCCACGCGCCGCCACTTCCCAATTCGGCAACCGTTCAACTTGAAGCCACCGGTATTCCGTACCGATCATGACCACTACGCTGTTTTGCCAATTTTGCGGGAAGGGGAGGGTCGCCCCATTGGACAGGTTGACATTAAAGTTACGGAAGGATTGCCACCCGACATAGTCGAGATCCAATTCGAGTTTCCATTCACGCTCGCGGTTGCGAACCGGCCAGATCCCGATGCCCGCCGAGAAGATCTGAGGCAACACCGCGGTCGCTGAGGTATTCGCCGCGGTGCCTCCATTGACGAGAAATTGGCCGTTGATGGGAAGGACGGCTTGACTTCTGTACACGAGCCCAACATTCACCAACGGCTTGCCGTCTTCGTTGCGGAACGGCGTGTACATCATGCTGACATTGAATCCTGCTCCCGTGCCGTTGCCGTTAACCTCTAGGGGAGTGAGAGGAGGAATCCCGGGAATGCCAGGCGGGCTATTGAATTTTTGCTCGAAATGGCCGTTTCCGAGAAAGCTCGCAAACGTATAGATGTCGGCTCCGAGCCCGAAAGACAGCTGCTCGTTCAGCTTGAAGGCAATGGTCGGTTTGATGTCCATCAGAGGCAACGCCGCGCTTGTCACGGCAGTCGAGAACGGTCCGTCATTGGGGTATCGAATCTTGAGCCCGAACGGTGAGTTCACTCCGATACCGACTACGGTGTCGCCGAGCGCCTTCAGTCCCAGGTCTTTGAGGTTGGCCGTGAGGTACAAATTGCTGGGTGGCGGCATCGCGACGCTCCCCCCAAGATCTCCGCGGACGTTAAGGCCGGTCGGACTCGTGTAGCTGACGGAACCCCCTACGAGATTGGTGCCCAGGTACACTTGAATGCCGTGAAGTTGTGTCATGCCGGCCGGATTGTAATGAATGGCCGAAGGGTCGTCGGCTTGAGCAATAAACGCGTTGGCCTGACCTTCGGCGGCGGCGCCCTGTGGCATGATGCGAAAGGCTTCGGCTTGCACCCAGCCAGGGACAACTGCATTCCCGGCGAGAACGCAGAGCATCGTCGCACAGACCCTAGTCCCGATTCGGTGGGCCGCTCGACTCTCTGCCTTCTCGGTTCTGCTCACTCCTGGATGCATAACGGGCCTCCCTAGCGGGACATATTCCTGCACAGTCTGTTTCCGCCTCACGAATACTGCTGGGTTACACATTCGGCATAGGGAGCAGAATCAGCATTGGAATCATGATGCGAGGAGAGAACTCGTAGAGCAATCCACACGCCATATGCCAATCAGGCTTGGGCAATTTCCTCAAACCCTTGTCCTTGATTGAATTCCAGGTGGATTGTTGCACGAGGGAATAGCCTGATCTAGGCTCGACAGAATCCTTTTAGATTCATCAAGGATCGAAATGGATGCTATTTCGTGGTTGGGATTTGGGGGCTCTTCCTTTACACTTCCGTCATGCGGTTAATACTTCCATCCTCCTGCGAACCGGCCTTGCTCGAACGGTTTCTCAAAGCCGAAGCCATGGCGCTCTGGTCCGTGCGCGCGGCGCAGGTGAGGGATGTTCCTCCCGGTGTCTTGGCGTTCCTCCGCCGGCATGAGGAAGAGGAAGCGGAGCATCTTCGCGAATTCGAGGCCAGGCTCGGGGTGATCTCACACAGGCGGGAGAAGCTCCCGCGCGTTCCCAGCCAATGGTGGGCGTTGGTCATTCACCTCTACGGCTACGAGACGCTCGGACTGGAGTTTGCGAAGCTCCTGGTGCAGGTACAGCCGGATCTGCAGTCGATCCTCGAGGATGAACTGGTTCACGTCGAATTCTTCGAGGAGGAAGTGCGGAAGGTGTTGGCTCAAGGAGGGCGAGGTGCCGTGGAGGCCGGGAAATCCGCGCAGGCTTGGTGGCGGAGATTGCCGCCCACCGTCGATCGGTATCTCGAAGGGGAGCAACTGGCTCCCTATCGGGCTGACCTCAAACGGTTGATTCTGGAATCGATCGAAGAGCGGTTTGCGAACGTCGGGCTATTCAATAGAGTACTGAAATAAGGAGCGACGGCATGCATTGCATTTTGTTTCGTCACGGCATCGCGATTGATCGGGAGGAATGGGAAGGACCGGATGAGGATCGTCCCTTGACGGATCGAGGAGCGAAGCGGGTGGCTCAGGTGGCGGAGGGGTTCAGATGGCTCGAGCTGCAGCCGACGCATGTGATCTCCAGCCCGCTGCTGCGCGCTATCGAGACGGCGAAGATTCTCCAGGATGCCCATCGAGTCCGGTCCGCCGTGCAGATCGCCGATGAGTTGCTGCCGGATGCTTCTCCAGATCTTCTGCTGACCAGGCTGTCTGAGCTGCCGCCGGAATCCTGCGTGTTCTGCGTCGGTCATGAACCCCATCTGGGGCTGGCGGCGTCGCTGATGCTGGCCGGCAAGCCGTTGATGGGATTTCCGTTCAAGAAGGCCGGCGCCTGTCTCATTGAGATCGCGATGCCGCTCAAGTCGGGCCGGGGCATCCTGCGCTGGTGGATGGAGCCGAGCCACCTGCGCGGGCTCGGCAGAAAGAAGCGCAAAGGCGACAAACTACCGCTGAAGACTTAAGACTTGGGCAGCGCAGGTTCTTCCATGATCGGAGCGGGCGTCGTGGTGCGGGCCAGGCCTCCCTGCGTCAACAGCTGCTGAATCTTGCTTCGTAACTCGTCCTGAATCTCCTCCGGCGACTTTCTGGCATCCACCACTTCGAACTTGAACTCCTCCGCCATCTTGTCGAATTCTTCGATGAGCAACGATTGGTATTTCTTGAAGCTGTCGTAGAGGTCGGCGCCCAGTCTGAGATCCATGCCGGATTCCCAGTAGTTCATCGCCTTGGTCTCGATCACACGCAAGACCAATGTCTCCACATCGATGCGGAGATAACAGACGAGGTCCGGGACGAGCGCGAAGCCGAAGACGTCCCGGATCCACTTGCGGTCGTTGCTGCGGACGAAGTCGCGCGCGAAGGCCGTAAAGATATAGCGGTCCGCCAGGACGATGAAGCCGGATCGGAGCGCCGGAATGATCTGGTGCTCCAGCCGATCGGCGAAGTCGGTCGCATAGAGCAGGCTCAGCGACCAGCGATCGATGATGTTGCCTTCCTTGGCGACCTCGATCGTCTTGGACATGAGGTTCGACCTGGTCCAGCCGGTGGTGATGACCCCATAGCCCTGCACTTCGAGCCATTCCTGCAACATCTCGATGTGCGTGGAGCGGCCAACCCCGTCCGTGCCCTCGATGGCGATCAGTTTGCCTTTGAGGTCACTCGGATTTAGGTACGTCAAACCGTCGCCAAAATAGTGAGCGTCGACCATGGGTCCCCCGTCTCGGTTTGTAATCTTTCAACGCTTCGTCCACCAGGGCCCGCATGCCGTCCTGCTGGGCGGCAATGTCTTTCGTCGCATCCATCGGAATGAGCTGATATTCATCCACGATCTTGTCGTACTGCGCCAGGATCCGTGACTGAAAAATGCGGAAGCTTTCGGTCACGTCCTGACTCAGGTTCATGTCCATGCCGGCCTCGTAGTACTTGAACTGGCCGCGCGTGCCGCCGAGCAGGCGTGAAATCGCGACCTCGATCGGCACTTTGAAATAGAAGGCCATGTCCGGCCGGATCGCGAAGCTGTAGAGCTTGCGCACCCATTCGGGGGAGACGCCGCGCACCACGTCGCGCGCGAAGGCGGTGTACATGTAGCGGTCGGCCAGCACCAGCATGCCGGCTTTGAGCGGCGGCAGGATTTCATGGTAGAGGCGGCTCGCGAAATCGGTCGCATGCAGTAAGCTGAAGGTGGTGGGCGTGAGGCTCTTGTTCTTCTTGCCGCGCTTGGTCGTGTCCTTGACCAGGTTCGAGGAATTCCATTCGGTGAAGAAGACTTTGTGCCCCCTGGATTCGAGCCATTTGTGGAGCAACAAGAGCTGCGTGCTCTTGCCGGATCCGTCGATCCCCTCGACGATAATCAGCTTGCCGGGATAGGGATGCGGGGCGTTGGAAGGCGCGGTCTGATCGGTCATGCGTTGTCCTCTTGTGCCGAGAGAATGAAGCGGACCCGTCTACGGAAGACGCGTTCGAACAGGTCGGCGCGGCCTCGCGCCGCCCAGGCTTCCAATTCCGCGTCGCCCGTGACGTGGGCGGTGATGGCGACGGTATGGCCGAGTCTGACGTCCACGGAGCGCACGACGGAAAACCGCGTGCGGTCGAGCGCGTCCGCAATCCGGAGCAGCGAGGCCAGAATGCGCACGGTGCGTTGACGTTTCGCCGGCAGGGCCTCGTACCCCTCGTGTTTGGTCTGCGGCAAGGCGCGCCGGTGATAGCGCGCCACGTTGGCGATGATCTGCAGCTCATCGGCCGAGAGGCCGCCCAAGCCGCTGTGGGTAATCAGATAGTAGGCATGCTTGTGATGCTGGCGCTCGTTGATGAGGTAGCCCACGTCGTGGAGAATGGCGGCGTACTCCAGCCAGTCCCGCTCGGCCTGGCCGAGCCCGTGCAATCGCTTGGTCTGGTCGAACAGACGCAACGCCAGGCCGGCGACGTGCAGACTGTGCGCTTCGGGAGCCTGACAGCGGCGGGCAAACGCCATGACGTTTCGCCGGCGCAGATCGGGAATCTCCGCTTCCGCTTTGAGCCGTTCCTTGTGACGGACGACGAAATCGTAGATGACGCCTTCGCGGATGGCTTTGTCGCAGAGCACCATCTCGTCGCGTTCCGTGAGTTCCATCACGCGGCGCAGCACGATGGCGGCGGGAAACAGCGTGTCCACCCGCTTGCTGTCCAGGCCTGCAATGGTCAGTCGCTCCTTGATGGTCGAGCGCCGAAGCTCCTGCTCGATTTCCTTGATGTCCTTGAGGCTGACCGTGGCGAGGTTGAGCTGAGGCAGCGGCCGTCCGGTCTTTTTCAGATGAATGACTTCGGCGAGATTGCCGGCCATACCGGAGGTGGCGATGAAGGAGTCGAATCGCTTGGTCTTGAACGAATCCAGCGCCCCCTTCAATCGCTCGGTGACCACATCTTCGAGTGCGCGCAGCATGCCCTCCGAAGGCGGCGTGCGTTTCAAAAATTGGTCGGCGAGTCTGATGGCGCCAAGCTTGAGGCTCTTCACATGCAGCAGTTGGTCACGGTTGCCCACCATGAGTTCCACTGAACCGCCGCCCACATCGACCGCCAGCACAGGCTGCTCGCCCATGGGCACACTGTTCTTTACGGCAAAGAAAATCAGGCGGGCTTCTTCGTTTCCGGATACGACCCTGATCGTGAGCCGAAGCTGCTCCGTGACCAGATCGATGAAATCGCCGCCGTTCTTGGCTTCGCGCACGGCGCTGGTGGCCACGGCCACGATGCGATCATAGCCCTTGTTCCGAGCGAGGGTGACGAGCTGGCGCAGGACCTCCAGTCCACGGGCGATGGCCTCATCGGAGAGCCGCTGCGATTCGAACATTCCGTCGCCCAGCCGGGCCATGTTCTTGAAACGGTCAACAATCTTGTAGTTTCCGTCGGGTTGAACCTCAGCCAGTACCATGTGGATGGAATTGGTTCCGATATCGATAACGGCCAGTTTGGTCATGAATCAGGACTGCAAAATCAATAGGTTGGAGTTGAAAGTGCTCACCAGGCCCTGTATAGAATCGGTAAAGGTTAAAACGGACGATAAAGAATGAGCGGAGGCCTGTCAAGGCCGTGATTGATTAAATTATTGTGATATTTCCATGACTTTGAGGAGAAATCCCAGGGGACTGCAGCCTCCGCCTCGATTCATCGTCGTCACCGGTGCCTCGACCGGGATCGGTGCAGCCTGCGCCTTGTCCTGCGCCAGCCACGCTATGACCGTCTTCGCCGGCGTGCGGTCCCGGGAAGCCGGCGAGGCATTGCGTCAGCAGGGAGGAGAGCGCCTCATCCCGATTCCACTCGATGTCACCGACCCGGAATCGATCCGGCAAGCGGAAACGGTCGTGCGTGAAACCGTGGGCCTGGCAGGCGTGAGCGGCCTGGTGAATAACGCCGGCATCGCCGTCGGCAGCCCGTTGGAGGTCATTCCGATCGATGCCCTGCGGAGACAGCTCGAGGTGAACGTGATCGGGCAGGTTCTGATCACACAGGCGTTCCTGCCGTTGATCCGACTCGCGCGCGGCCGGATCGTCAACATGGGCTCCATCGCGGGACGCGGGACGATCCCGGTCATGGGACCCTATTCAGCCTCGAAACATGCCCTGGAGGCGTTGACGGATGCGCTGAGGTTGGAGCTCCAGCCCTGGGGACTTCATGTGTCGATCATCGAACCAGGTGCCGTTGCGACGCCGATCTGGGAGAAGTCGACGAAGGTCGGCGACGAGATCGCTGCATCGGCAGGCCCGGCCGCGCTGGCTCTCTACGGAGAGCTGGTGGCGCGGGTCAAGGACAGGGTCGCTCAATCGGCGAGGAGGGCGATCTCACCGGACGTCGTGGCACACATGGTGCTTCATGCCCTGACCGCGACGAAACCGAAAACCCGATATCTGGTGGGGTCCGACGCAAAAATCCGGGCCCTGATGCTCCGGTGGCTTCCCGATCGGGCGCATGACTGGATTTTGACGAAGGTTCTGGCGCTCCCGGGGTGGAATACTAAATAGAGGAGGGGAAAATACGAATCTCGAAATACGAAACTCGAAACCGGAAATGACACGCCGGACCCGAACCACGAAATTCGAATCTCAAGACCCGAACCCCGGTCTCAGCCGACGAGATCGGGATTGAGACGATTCAACGAGCGGATGGACAGAGCCTTGATCTCGTTGTAGATGATCGTGCGGCCGGCCTGGCGCAGCCTCGTGAATATGCCTTCGACGATCACTTGATCGCCTTCACGCACTTCCGCTTGACCGAGACCGATCACCTTGACCGTTCCCGCGTGGTCTTTGAGGAGAAATCCGTAGGCGGGCTGGCCTTGACGATTCGTCGCGAGTTGGACATTGGTGACTTCACCGCTCACAACGACCTCCTGACGGTCGTATTGTTCGGGATGGGAGATCAAGTCCGCCAGATCCAGTAGGCCGGCTGCGGAGGCTGTCAGTGGAGCGGCAAGAGTTCCCAACAGGAAAACGGCGTACCGGAACCGAGCGATAAGAGGCCGGGCAGGACGCGGCGAATGCTGTATGACAAATCGCATGGTGCCTCCTCAGAATGGCACTACTATACCGTGGCCTTCCCGGTTTGAAAAGCGTTCAATTTCCTGTCGTGTTATCTTCTTGATGTGCGCCGGCGCTTACAGGCCGGCTTGAATCGACGAGGATGGACGCAAGGCGTTCGAGCGCGTCGGAGAGGCTACCACTTACCCCCGCCGTACAGATCGGGATGTTGTTCCCCGAACATGCTCTTGAGCACGTGCTCTCTCATGTCGTTTGCCGGGTCGGTGGATTTCTTCTCGAGCAGCTTCGTGTCTTCTTCCTGATCGTGGGGTTTGGGGGTGATGCGGGCCAGCAGCGTCTCGTCGATGGATTCCGGTGAGGTGTCCGTGTCGCCCAGAATCGCCGCCAGCCGCTGGAGGCCGAAGAGGTTTCTGGTCACTTCCGACAGAACGGCGTTGGAGCTGGCGCCCTGGACGAGCGACAACCAGAACTTGGTTTCCACGTCCTCGGTGAGGGTTCCTCCCACCAACAACGTCAGCTTTTCGATGAGGTTCGCTTCCGTGCGCTCCAGGCCGTCATAAGTGGAGACCGATCGCTGCACGGGCCGTGTGGCCAGCACAGTGAACGTCTCTTTCCACAAATCGATCGGCGGTGGCGCTTGTCCGGTGCCGGTGACCGTTCCCTGCAGCGCGGCCTGCAGGGCCTGCAGGTACGCCGTCATGTGTTTGACCTTGCGCGCCGCCAGGCTGCCGGCGGGAATGCCCCAGATATGGGCGATTTCATGATCCTGAAGCGGCTGATAATCGGCCGACTGGCGTTCGCGAGCCGCCAACGCCAACCGCTTCCGATACCGTTCGGCGAAACGGAGTTGGATTTGCACCTCGATGCCGAGTCTCTGTTGCTGATAGTCCTCGAGGGGGATCCCCTGCGCCTCCCACCGCTGCTCCAACATGCGGACGGCCGGTCTGTGAACAGCCGTGCGGGCCTGGGATTGCAGGGCCTCCAAGGCTTCGGGCTGCAGATTGAATCGGGAGGTCAAGAGGTGAGCGGCCCGCTCGGCCATCAACTCCCGCAGCCGCAACAACGTGGTGAGGCACTCGGTCTGCAGCCATGTCCGTTCGCGCTTCAACCGGACTTGGCGGAAATACTGGTCGCGTTTGTCCCGGACCGCCCTCACGGCTTCTTGGGTCAGAATATTGTGAGTCGGCTTTGTGCCCGCGACGCACCGGGGATCCGGCCGATCCATTGTCATGTAGTTGATTTCTTCGTCCGAGACGTCGAAGTGCTGCAACAGAATCAGATGGAGCATGATCCGACCCTGAATCGGCATCGCATCGATGACCGATTCGACGAGAGACGGCGTGAGCAGCGACGTGGCAGTGGACATGACGCTAGGCGGTTCCTGTTCTCTGAGTTTCCAAGTAGGTGGCGACGTATTCCCGGACTTGCTGAACCGAACCGCTGACGTACAGTTCCCTGGGGATCTCCACGCGGGTCAGCGTCGCAGGATCGATGCCCCGTTCCGTGGCGTAGTCCTCGTCGATGTAGAGGCTGACGGAACCGTCGGCGTGTCTGATGGCGTAGAGCGCATTATTATCGGCCATGGGAGCGACCACCGTCTGTCTGGATGCCGTCGAAGTTGATCTACAGGTAACACATGCGCGAGCGTACTGTCAAAGACCGGAGCGGCTTCCAACCCATTCATTTCCCGAGCAGAATCCGTCTTCGCCACACGACATAGACGGTCGAGACGACGATGGCGACCAGCAAGGTGTTTCGGATGCGTCCCGGCCCGAAACAGGTGAGATTGACCAGGCCGTTGGTGAAGCCGTAGGCCGCGTAAATGAGGTAGAGAAACAGCGACCAGCGCGTGAGTCTCATGAATCCTACGCCGACGCTTAGATGCAGGACGGGGGAGATGGCTTTGGTCAGAAACCCTGGAATACCTTCCAGCTTGGTGCAGTAGAAGGGCAGGAGATAGTCGAGATTCTTGAGGATAATCCAGGTGTCGTTGACCGCGCTGACAATCAGGAGCAGGCCGAGAAACCGGATATCGTGCCCCTTCGTCCAGACCCGGTTCCACGTGCGGAGCCAGTCGGCTGTATCGGCGCTCGGACCCAGAAAGGCATCGTAGCTTTGGAAGGCCCACCAGGGCAGCGCCAGGAGCATGAACAAGAACACCTCGGCGGCTCTGCCGGAAATACGGCCGAGAGCCAGGCTGAGAGCGAACAGGAGGATGGTCGTTGCGCAGGCCGCTAGGGCCTGGACATACCGCTGTTGCGCCAGCTGTCCCAGACCGGGGAAGAGGAGCGAGAGGAGGGCGGCGCGCTGGTCGTGCGATCCAGGCATTCTGAAGGCTAAGGCTCAGGCTGAGGTTCAGATTCTTCTTAGCCTCAGCCTTAACCTCAACCTATCTATTTTCTAGCCGCCGAGCGTGTCGAGCGTCTCTTTGAGGCTCCGGCGGATGCAGGTGAAGATCGGAGTGTCGCGCAGGGTATAGCGGGAACCTTCCGTTTCTCTGAGCGCCATGACCAGATCCAGAAAATCCTCCGGCTTGTCGCTCTCGAACGCCACGACCCATTCCTGATCGTCCAGACCGAACGAGTAGGTGGTGTTGAGCTTGACGGACGGAAACCGATGCCCGACTTCAATGTGTTCGTCCATCATGCCCTGGCGAGCCGCCTTCGTCAGGAGGAACCATTCACGGGTCTTGAGGAACGGATAGACGAAGATGTACTTGCTCTTGCCGGGAACGACCGTCAGCCGCTTGCTCTCCTGCCCTTCATGCGAATGGTTGTCCACGTAGATCGAGCGCTTCGTCATGGACAGGTACGAATAGGGAGTCGAGAGGTACTTGCCCAGGCCGGACGCCATGATCTTGGTGCTCATTTCCTGGAAGAGCTCGAGCTCGTAGCTGATCCGCCACAACATGATGTCGCAATCGCCGCGGATGCCGACAGCCGAATAGGCGATCACCAGCACCTTGCCGCTGTAGTCTTCGACCGCGCGCAGAAACTCCTGTTTGCCCCTCGTTCGCTCGTCTTCCGGGAGCCGCCGCCACGCCGGATCGACCTTGTAGAAAACGAAGTTCACGTACTGGCGCTTGGGGGTCTGCTGTGGTGCTTGTTGCTCCGGGGCTGCCATGGACTCCTCCGTGTAACGATACGTCTTGTCTTAATAAGGCGGATTAGCGTGCGGACTGCAGTGTTTATCACTTCGACTTTTGCTTTGTCAACGGGGCCGGGGACGCGCCGGCGGCTCGTTGACAGGGCTCCGGCGATCTGTTACTGGCAGCATGGCAGACCCTGGACATTTCGACTTCCGCGGCATCCCATTGGTCGGATGTCGGATCTCCCGTGGTGCGCTGCGTGGTCGCTGCGATACTTCGCTGCGGATGTGCGCGAGACGACCGTCGGCCACGAGACGGTGATCGGAACGCGGCAGTGCGCGACAGTCGACGGAGGGAACCATGTGTCGTCATCGTGCAGCGCATCGGCTTCGATCGGACGCGACGCGGCCGGTGACTGCGGCCGTGCTGTTGACGCTGAGCTGTCTCGGGACACCGGCGGCGGCGATCGAGGTCGCCCCGACCAATGAGCAGGTGCACGCGGCGCTGGCTCGAGGCAAGGACGCGGCCGAGCGCCATGATCCGCCCGATAGTTTTTATGTGCGCTTCGGTTCGACGGACGGGCTTCATCCGAGCGGATTCTTGATCACCAAGCTGGGCTCGTTATCCGTGATGGCGACTCACATGGCGCTTCGCGGAGCGGAACCCAGCGACGCGGACATCATGCAGGTGTTGGAAACCAAGACCATGCTGGTCAGCACCGTCATCTTCGGCGATATGCCGACGATTGCCGCCGAGAGTTACATGGTGTTTGATCAGAGCGGGCATACAATCAAGCCCGTGACCGTGCGATTCGATGGACAGGGCAGCCGCAGCGCGGCATGGCCGGACAGCCCCCGCTTCAAGGCCAAAGTGATTGCATCCTTCAACTATGCGGATTTCGATCCGAACGCCCAGACGACCCTGACCGTTTTTCCGGCCAACGGTGGTGAAGTGAGTTTTACCCTCGATTTGTCACAGTTCCCATAACGGGCACGCCGGTGCCCGATCGATAACATGCCGCCAAGACGTCCCGCGCCACCTCTGCACCTTGCCGAAACCATCGCCGTCGGGTCGGAACTCCTGGTCGGCGGACGAACCGACTCGAACTCATTGCGGATCGCGGAGGAATTTGGCCGCCTCGGCATCGCGGTCCGTTTCAAATCGATCGTCGGAGACGACCGCAGGGACATTCGAAGCGCAGTGGCGACGGCTGCCGGCCGAGCCGGCGTGATTGTGCTGACAGGCGGGCTCGGACCGACCGTGGACGACTGCACGCGCGAAGCCATCGCAAACGTGACCGGCCGGCGGTTGGCCCGACGCAAGGAAGCTTTTGAGGCGTTGAAGGCCAGGCTCGCGGAATGGGGGCGGACCCCCAACGCGGGTCAGCGCCGGCAAGCCCTGATACCGGCCGGCGCCACGGTGATCTCCAATCCCGTGGGCTCCGCCCCGGGCTTCTGGATGAAATGGAACGGCGCCTTGCTGGTTTCCCTGCCTGGGGTTCCGTGGGAAATGGAGGCGATGCTACGGGATTCCATCACCACGCTCTTGACCTCGGAACTGACCCGCGCGCGCATGAGGCCGTCTCCCATCACTCGCCTCGTGTTCCACACGTTCGGGCTTCCGGAAGCCGAGGTCGATGCCAAACTCAAGGGACTCATCAAGCCTGGGACGCCGGTGGACCTGGGACTTCTCGCGGCGCCGACCGGTGTCTTGGTCTCGCTGACGACCAGGCCGTCGCCGGCTTTGAGCGGACCAAGGCTGCAGCGGCTGGCGGAGGGCGTGCGGTCGCGGTTACGAGATTGGCTTTATGCCGAGGGACCGGAGAGTATGGAAGAAGTCGTCGGCCGGCTCCTGACGTCGCAGCACAAAACCGTGGCGGTGGCGGAGTCCTGTACCGGGGGACTGATCGGCCATCGGTTGACCCAGGTGCCCGGTTCGTCGGCCTACGTCGATCGCGGCGTGATCTGTTATAGCAACCAGGCGAAGATCGATCTGCTCGGCGTACCGCCGTCGTTGATCGAGCGGCACGGCGCGGTCAGCGCGGAGGTGGCCTCGGCCATGGCGCAGGGGATGAGAGAGCGAAGCGGGGTTTCGGTGGCGCTGAGCGTCACCGGCATCGCCGGACCGGGAGGCGCGACGGCGACCAAACCGGTGGGACTGGTCTATCTCGGTCTCGACGCGGAGGACGGCCGGTCGATCGCCAAGGAATATCGTTTCAGCGGCGACCGTACGGTCGTCAAACAACGGGCCTCTCAGGCAGCGCTGGATGTGCTCCGGCGTTGGCTCCTGGACCAGGCGGCGCTCGGTTGATCCCACAGGCGGTCGCATGATCCGCGCCTTCCTTGCCATCGTACCGGATGCCGAGCTGCTCAGATGTCTCGTCCTGGTGCAGCAGGATCTCAGACAACGGCTGATGCGGGAACTTCCGCGCACTGTCCGACTCTCCTGGGTACAACCGGCTTCGATCCATCTGACGATGAAGTTTCTGGGCGACATCCCGGACGACCTCGTGCCGGTGTTGCGTGACGCGATCACTCAAGCCGTGAGCGGCCATAGGGCCCTGACGATTCCGCTGGAACGACTGGGAGCCTTTCCGGACGCCAGGCGTCCAAGAGTGCTCTGGGCCGGTCCTGCCGAGTCGTGGGAGCGCGGCGAGGACAGCGGGCGACTCGCGGCGATGCATCAGGCGATCGAGATGGGCTGCCGGGCCGTTGATCTTGCACCGGACACCAGGGCGCTGACTCCCCATCTCACGTTGGCGCGGGTTAGGGAAGGTGAACGTCAGCTCGGCCCTCTGTTGGCCCGGTACGGCAAGCTGGACGATCCGATCAGTCCCGGGTTCCTGGTGGCCGGCTCCGTGGCCTTGATACGCAGCGAGCTGCATCCCACCGGCTCGGTCTACACACCCCTGTGGCATGTCCGACTGGTGTGATGCGGGTTTGCTGGGTTTCGGTCCGAAGACGTCACCGCAGAGAGATCCCTGACCTTCCCGGGGATGAATGCTCACAATTATTGGGGAGCGTGACCGTTTCGGTCTGGGGGTCCTACGCCTGCGGCGGCTGCTCGCGCATGATGGTGCAGAACAGTTTGGTCAGAGCCGGGTCGAAGGCGGTGCCGCCTTGGCGCTCGATCTCGTCGATCGCGGACTTGACGGTGAGCGGAGTCGCTCCCGGCCGTTCCGCGGTGAGTTCGTCGAAGCCCTGAGCGAGCGAGACGATGCGAGCCAGGAGCGGGATGCGTTCGCCCTGCAATCCGAACGGGTGACCCGTGCCGTCCCATCGTTCGTGATGGAGGGCGATGATTTGCACGGCGTCGATCGGCAGACCCAAAGCGCGTCCGATCCGCGCTCCCAGGTCGGTACGGTGGACGTCGCGGCGAGATTCGTGCTGCAGGGCTTGACCGTCCGCCGTGTGGATGAGGTCCAGATCGTGAGCGAGCGCGCCGAGGGACAGGATGTTTTGCTCGGGCAACGATAGCTGTAATCGGTTCGCGGTTAGCGAGGCATAGAAGCTGACGCGATTGCCGTGATTCACCAGATAGCGGTCCCGTGCTTCCAGCAAATCGGACAGCAACTGTATAAGGGAGGCCGTTTCACCGATGTGAGACGGCTGCAAGACTGTCCCGTTGGTCTGCTGGGGGGCCGCATAGGCCGCGGCGAGCTTGCGCCAGGCGGCTGAGCAACCAGGTTCTGGTCCCCAGAGTGCGCTGTCCTCTGTCAGCAGAATGCGCAGCCGATCGAGCCGCTGCTTTTTCTGCGCGGTCTGCAGACTGATCGTAAGCAATTCCGAGGTGTTGAAGGGTTTCAGCAGGAATCCGGCCGCTCCATGGCGGATGCAGTCCATGGCGGACTGGAGTGAGCCGAAGGCGGTGACCATGATCACCTCGACCTCTGCGTGGGCTCGCTTGATCTCGGTGAGCAGATCGGCGCCTGAGCCGTCGGGCAGGCGTAGGTCCAGAGTGACGAGATCCACCCCGTGATCGTTGAGAACGGCCATAGCAGTACGCGCGTTGTCCGCAGTCAAAATGTTGAAATTCTGGCGAAGAGTCTGGGTTAGCGCCGCACGAGGCGCGGCTTCGTCGTCGACGATGAGCACGGTCGGCTTGGCGTCGGCTGAATAAATCGGGGCGGTGGTCACCATGCTTTACGTGTAAGCTGAACCCCCGACTTCGTCAAGGAATCAGCGAATCTCTGTCTTCAGCGCTTGACCTCGTTCGGATCCGGGAATACAGTAACGGCATGCGTTGCGCGATGCGAATGTGGGTACCGCTCTCGCTGGCGGCCATCCTCGTCGCCGTGCCCGTGTGGGCCGGCGATTCCGAAACCTTCGATCCGGAGGAACCGTTCAATTCTCTGCGCAGCCAACTGTTGTTGGAATCGTTGGCCGGTCAAGCCTTGGACCTTTTGAGAGATTATCTCGAAATTTCCGCCGATGCGCCGTCAGGAACCGACGGAAACGAGGGACGTCAATCGCTCCACTTCAAGTTTTATCCTGATGGAAAATCCAAGTCGGACCAGTACTTCGCCGCCGAGGGGTGGCTGGGACCTTCACGCGACGAGCAACGGCAGGAACTGCATTTCCGGTTTTCCCTTCCTGGTTCGAAGCGATCCGTCGAGAAATCCGATCGGTCTCGACCGGACAACGTGCTCTAGCTGGTCGTTCCCTCTTTGGCATTCTGCTCCCGGCCTGTCCGTTCCCCAATCCGTACCCGCCTGCATTCCCGCTCGTCGGTCTCGGCAAGGCACGCGAATGGGGTTGGAATGCGGCCATTATGATGCGGCGGCGCGGACCGCAAAGCGACTGCTGCCGGGATTCTTCTCTAGGCTTCTTCCAGCGGACTTCGGTATAATTCGCCCTCTCCCTCACATGGATTGACTAGGAGGACCCTCATGGCCGAAAAAGACGACAAGAAGCGCGCGCTTGAGTTGGCTCTGTCCCAGATTGAGAAACAGTATGGGAAGGGAGCCATTATGAAGCTGGGCGACGCGGAGACCACCGCTGAGGTTCCGGCCATCTCCACGGGCTCATTGGGGCTCGATATCGCCCTCGGAGTCGGCGGGTTTCCCCGCGGCCGGGTCATCGAGATTTTCGGCCCAGAAGCGTCCGGGAAAACGACGCTGACGCTCCACGCGATCGCCGAAGTGCAGAAGACGGGCGGCGTCGCGGCCTTCATCGACGCCGAACATGCCTTGGACTTGACCTACGCCAAAAAACTCGGCGTGCAAGCCGACGATTTGCTTGTCTCGCAGCCGGATACGGGCGAACAGGCCTTGGAGATCGCCGAAACCCTGGTGAGAAGCGGCGCGATCGACCTGATTGTGGTCGATTCGGTGGCGGCACTGACTCCGCGGGCCGAGATCGAAGGCGAAATGGGCGACGCGCACATGGGTCTGCAGGCGCGATTGATGTCGCAAGCGCTGCGGAAGCTGACCGGCGCCATCGCGAAGTCGCAGACGACGGTGATTTTCATCAATCAAATCCGCATGAAACTGGGCGTCATGTTCGGAAATCCCGAGACGACGACCGGCGGCAACGCCCTGAAGTTCTATTCCTCCGTCCGGCTCGACATCCGCCGCATCGAGTCGCTTAAAGAGGGGCAGGACGTGGTGGGGAGCCGGGTTCGCGTGAAGGTGGTCAAGAACAAGATGGCGCCGCCGTTCAAGCAGGCGGAATTCGACATCCTGTTTGCTCAAGGCATTTCCAAGAGCGGAGAGCTGGTCGATTTGGGCGTGGATCGAAAAGTGCTGGAAAAGTCCGGCGCCTGGTATTCCTATCGGGCCGAGCGCCTTGGGCAGGGTCGGGATGCGGTCCGTGATTTTCTTCACACGAATCAGCCGTTGGCGCGCGAGATCGAGGCGAAGCTGCGCGAACTGGCTGGTCTGCCGGGGCGAGGGACGGAGAAACCCGCCGCCGCGCCGGCGAAGGAAGAGCGGCGGGCCGAGGAGAAACGCGAAGAGCGTCGGCCTCACAAGGTCGGCGTGTGAGGAGACCGACCGCGCCTATGCCGCGCAAGATCGATCAGGCGAGGGTTTCGGTGACGGCGCGGGCGAATCAGGCGGATCGTGCCGATCCCTGGTTCAACCCCGCCGTGCGGTATTTGGCGCGGTTCGATCGGACGACGACGCAGATCGAGGCGTTTCTTCGGGCGAGAGGCGGATCACGGGCTCAGATCGCACGCACGATCCGGCGCCTGACGGCGCTGCGATATCTGGATGATTCGGCCTATGCCGAGCGTTGGATCGCATCCCGGCTGACGAGAGGCCCGTTCGGGAGGGTTCGGCTGAGGGCCGAGCTTCTCCGGAGGGGACTTTCCGAGGATATGATCGATGGCGCGCTGCATCGCGCGCTGGGCGAGGTCGACGAGGAGACGCTGGCTCGCCGCACGGTGGGGTTGAAGCAACGGCGCGGCCGCAGTTTGAGCCGCCAACAAACGCTCCGCCTCCTACGTCAGCGGGGTTTTGAAGAGGACGTCATCTCCCGTATTATAGGAGAATGGCCGGAGACGGAGAGGGTCGACGATGAAGAACAGTACCGATGAACTGCGGCGAAGTTTCCACCGCTACTTCGAACAACACGGGCATCGGTCCATTCCAAGCTCGCCGCTGATTCCGCAAGCAGATCCCACGTTACTCTTCACCAACGCGGGGATGAATCAATTCAAGCGGGTGTTCCTGGGCGAGGAGAGTCGCGCGTACAAACGGGCGGTGACGGTGCAAAAGTGTCTCCGGGCCGGAGGCAAACATAATGATTTGGAGAACGTCGGATACACTCGCCGACACCACACTTTTTTCGAGATGCTGGGCAACTTTTCGTTCGGAGACTATTTCAAGGCCGACGCCATCTTGTTTGCCTGGGAGTTCCTGACGAAATCGGTTGGGCTCGATCGCTCCCGCCTGTGGGTCACGATATTTCGCGAGGACGATGAAGCCGACGAGCTCTGGCGGAAGATCGGCGTGTCTCCGTCCCGCATCATGCGGTTCGGCGAGAAGGATAATTTCTGGCAGATGGCGGATACCGGTCCCTGCGGACCCTGCTCGGAAATTCACTTCGATCAAGGGACGTCGGTTCCCGGCGACGACACCCCGAATGCGGCCGGAGACCGGGTCATTGAAATCTGGAACTTGGTGTTCATGCAGTACAACCGCGATGCTTCCGGCACGCTGCATCCTCTGCCAAAACCGAGCATCGACACCGGGATGGGCCTCGAACGATTGGCCGCCGTGGCTCAAGGGGTCTACAGCAACTATGACAGCGACCTCTTCACGCCGCTGCTCTCGGCAATCGCTCGTCGTGCCGGAATTGCGTACGGCAGCAAGGAGGAGACGGACCGGTCGATGCGAGTCATCGCCGATCACTTGCGGGCCGTGACCTTTCTGATGACCGACGGCGTGCTGCCCTCCAACGAAGGGCGCGGCTATGTCTTGCGCCGCATCGTGCGTCGAGCCGCGAGGCACGGTCGGTTGCTCGGGATTGTCGAGCCGTTCCTGCACGAGCTGACCGCGGCGGTGGTGGAAAACATGGGAGACGCCTACCCCGAATTGAGAAGCGCGGCGGGAACGGTGGCCGAGGCGACAAGAGGAGAAGAAGAACGGTTCATCGCCACCTTGGATCAGGGATTGCCGATCCTGACCGATCTGGTAGACAAGACACGGTCGGCGGGCCGCACGGAGCTGGCCGGCGCCGATGTCTTCAAACTGTACGACACGTATGGGTTCCCCTTGGATCTGATCGGCGAAGCCTGCCGTGAGCAGGGTTTGACGATGGACGAAGAGGGGTTCGACCGGGCCATCGAAGAGCAGCGAAATCGCGCGCGGAAGACCGGAGGATTCGAACAGGAAACGGCGAGGCCCGGAGTGGCGGAATTGGCCGGACAGGTCGGCGCGACCACATTCGTCGGCTATGACCGGTTGGAATCGGACAGCGTGCTGCTGGCCATCTTGAAAGGAGATCGGATCGTCACGGAAGCGGCGGAAGGCGACGAAGTCGAGGTGGTGCTGGACGTCACGCCGTTTTACGCGGAGGGCGGGGGCCAGGTCGGCGATCAAGGTGTGCTGCTCGGGCTTGAAGGGCGTCTGGACGTCAAGGATACGACCAGGCCGGCGCCGGCCCTCATTCTTCATAAGGGAACGGTAAGCAAAGGACGGATCAAACAGGGCGAGCCGCTTCGGGTACAAGTGAACGGCATGAACAGGCAGGATGCGGCGCGCAACCATACGGCGACCCATTTGGTTCATGCGGCCTTGCGGGATTTGCTGGGGCCCCACGTCAAACAGTACGGGTCGTTGGTGGCGCCTAACCGGTTGCGGTTCGACTTCGCGCATTTCCGGCCCCTATCGTCTCGAGATATCGACGAGATCGAGACGACCGTCAATGCCGAGATCAGAAACAACGAAGCCGTGCGGACCGAGGTCATGAGCATTCAGGACGCGGTGGCGAACGGCGCGTTGGCCTTCTTCGGCGACAAATATGGCGAGCAGGTACGGGTGGTGACGGTCGAATCGTTCAGCAAAGAATTGTGCGGAGGTACTCATTGCCGCCACACCGGCGAGATCGGTCTGTTTCGAATCGTCTCCGAAACCGGTGTCGCGGCCGGGGTCAGGCGGATCGAGGCGCAGACGGGCAGTGGCGCGCTGGCCATGTGGAGAAAGCTTGAGGCGGAAGTGCGGGAGCTCTCCGATCTCTTGAAGGTCGGACAACCTGAATTGGTGTCCAAGACACGCAAGCTGATGACCCAACTCAAGGATAAAGAGCGAGAACTCGAAGAGCTGAAGTTGAAGATGGCCAGCGGCTCTTCCGTGGCCTCCACGGTGAGGACCGTGGCCGGGGTGTCCGTCCACGTCCAACGGGCGGACGGTATGGACATGGGCGGCCTTCGAGCCTTGGCCGATCAGATTCGCGACAAGCTGCGGAGCGGCGTCGTCGCGTTGGGAGCCGCGACGGACGACGGCAAAGTTGCCTTGCTCGTGGTGGTGACTAAGGATCTTGCCGGTAAGATCAAGGCCGGCGACCTGATCAAGCTCATGGCGGCCGAAGTCGGTGGGACCGGCGGCGGGCGGCCGGAGATGGCTCAGGCGGGAGGGAAGGATCCGGCCAAACTGGATCGCGCGCTGGAAATGGTCTTTGATCTGGTTGAACGGGCGCAGCAGCGGTAAACTTATGCAAGGCCGACGTATCTTGGCCCTCGATTACGGAACCAAGCGGATCGGGGTCGCCCTCAGCGATGAGTTGGGCTGGACCGCACAGCCGCTCGAGACGTTTGAGCGCCGCACCCTTGATCGGGATATCGAACATGTCGCCTCGCTGGTCGGTGCCCACGAAGTCGGACGGGTGGTCCTGGGGTTTCCGCTTCAGTTGGACGGACGGGAAGGGCCGGCGGTTCAGGCGATGCGGCAATTCGTCGACCGTCTGGAACGACGTCTGCCGGTGCCGGTCGTCCTCTGGGACGAACGGATGACGACCAAGGCGGCGGAGGACTTGCTGATCGCCGCCGATGTGAGCCGGAAGAAGCGCAAGGGCGTCGTCGATCGTGTGGCCGCCGCGATCTTGTTGCAAAGTTATCTGGCGAGCCTGGCGCCACCGCCTTCCGGCGCAGACGGCGATTCCGATTTCGAGGAGGCATCGCTCGCACACGCTCATGACATCCCGGATCACCCTCATGCTGCTCCTGTCCGTGGTCGTCGCGCTGGGCGTGGCCGTCTATCGCGTGATGAAATGGGCTGAAGCGCCGGTCGTTTCCGATCAGGACCATCCCGCTTCCAAAGTCGTGACGATTCCAGATCGCTCCACGTTTTTCCAAGTCGCAACCCTGCTCGAACAAGAAGGTTTGATCAAGAGCCGCTCGGCCTTTGTCCTGCTGGGACGGTCCCAGTCGGCGGACAGGCGGATCCGCGCCGGAGAATATGAACTCAATTCAGCGATGGCGCCGGCGGACATTCTTGCCAAGTTGCTCAGCGGGCAGGTGGTCCTGCACCCGATCACCGTACCGGAAGGGCTGGCCATGGTACAGATCGCCGCGTTGATGGAGCAGCATGAGGTCGCGGACCGGACCGACTTTCTGAAACTGGCGCGGGATGGTTCGTTCATCGCGTCGTTGGGTCTGAAGGTGGACAGCCTGGAAGGCTATCTCTTTCCGGATACCTACAAGTTTCCCAAGGCCGTCAGAACGAAGGACATCCTTGCGACCATGGTGGAGCATTTTCGACAGGCGTATCGTCCGGAGTTGCAGGCAAGGGCCGACGACATGAGGATGACGCAACATGAGGTCGTCACGCTTGCCTCGGTCATCGAGAAAGAAACCGGGGCGGACGCGGAGCGGGCGGAGATCTCCGCAGTCTTTCATAACCGATTGCGCAAGCACATCCCGTTGCAGAGCGATCCGACGGTCATTTACGGTTTGACCGGCTTCGACGGCAACATCAGGAAGAAAGACCTCTCCAGCCCGAGCCCCTACAATACCTACCGGGTTGTGGGCTTGCCGCCCGGCCCGATCGCGAGTCCGGGTCTCAGAGCCATCGAAGCGGCATTGTACCCTTCGAATTCACGCGCCCTGTATTTCGTGTCGCGCAACGACGGCACTCACCATTTTTCCTCGACGCTCTCCGAGCATAATCAGGCGGTCGAGAAGTATCAGAAACGGCCGTTCAGACGCGGTGCTCTACCGCGCACCTGATCCGATCCGGATCGAGGGTCTCTGTTCACCGACTGATGTGGAAAGGAGCATGATGAGCGATGGATCGTGGAATCTGCCCGCGCTGATCGACCATACGCTTCTGCGTCCGGAGGCAACCAGACACGATGTGTTGCGGCTCTGCGAAGAGGCTCGGACGCACGGCTTCCCGGTGATCTTCGTGCCGCCCTGTTATGTCGAGGAGGCGGTGGAGACCGTGGCCGGTGCCGCGATTCGGGTGGGCATTCCGGTCGGCTTTCCGCTCGGCGGCCACTCGACTGCGGCCAAGGTCGCGGAGGCCGTGGACGGCGTGGCGCGGGGCGCCACGGTGGTTGATATGGTGATCAACGTCAGCCGCCTGAAATCGGGCGATGTTGAGGCCGTCCGGCGGGACATTGCCGAGGTCGTGGCGGCGACGGTCTCCGCGGAGCACAAGGTCATCATCGAGACCTGCTACCTCACGCTAGAGGAAAAGATTACGGCCTGCCGTCTTGCCGTGGAGGCAGGGGCGGACTACGTGAAGACTTCGACGGGATTTGGTCCCGCAGGGGCGACCGTGGCCGACGTGAAATTGATGAAGGAGCAGGTCGGCGGGAAGGCCAAAATCAAAGCGTCTGGCGGCATTAGAAACTGGGCCGTCACGCGAGCGTTGCTGGAAGCGGGAGCCGATCGGATCGGCACGAGCGCCGGCCTGGCGATCGTCGCGGAGTGGAAACAGGAGCGTCACGCGCCGTGACGAACTGCACGACGTTTCGCCCTGCACCGGCTTCTGTTATAGTGCGCGCATCATGAAGCGCGTCATTCTGTTCGTAGTGGGAGGGTTTGGAATCGGTGCCCTGCCGGACGCCGACGACTACGCCGATGCCGGGACCAATACCTTGGCGCATCTTGCCGAGGAGACCGGCGGGGTGAATCTCCCCACGCTGCAATCGTTGGGTCTCGGCCACTTGGGCGGTGTCCGCGGTGTGCGAGTGATGGCACAACCCAGCGGCTGCTTCGCTCGGCTCGCTTTCCAATCCAATGGATGTGATTCGCTCCTAGGAAACTGGGAACTGGCCGGATGCATCGTCACTGAGAAAGCGACCGACTATTCGAGCGGTTATCCCGAAAAACTTCAGTCCGAGTTGGAGCAGATTTTCGGAAAAACCTTGGGCAACCGGGTTGCCTTCGGTCCTGCGCTCCTCCAGGAACTGGCAACGCAGCACCTGTCGTTGAAGGCACCGATCCTTTGGACGGACGGTCGACGGACTTGCCATGTCGCCGCACATGAGACCGTGCTGGCGGCGGACCATCTTATGCGCTTGTGCCGGGAAGCCCGCAGGGCCTTGAAGGAGCCGTGGGGAATTTGGCGGGTTGTGGCCCATCCCATAACGGGACAACCGGGAGCCTGGCGCTACAAATCCGGTCGACGTGATTTTGCCGTTGAGCCGCCGGCTCAAACCATGTTGGACGTGCTTGGCCGTGCCAATCAGATTCTGATCGGTGTAGGGAAAGTCGGGGATCTGTTCAGCGGCAGAGGATTTACCAGGACGCTTCAGTCGGCGTCGTGGACCGCGGCATTTGAAGAAGTCGACGGCATGCTCAACAAAGTGCCGCGTGGTCTGATCTATGCCGGACTGGACGTATTTGATGACGAGCCGGCCGGATCCGTGGCGTCGCTCCACGAATTCGATCGACGACTCCCCCATGTGCTCGAGCAGTTGCGGCCGGGGGATCTTCTCATCGTGACGGGGGATCACGGACGGCATCCCGGCAAGAAACATCGCCTGCCGACCAGGGAATATGTGCCGCTGCTTGTCACCGGGCCCAAGCTGGCTCAGGGAGTCAATCTTGGCGTGCGCCCGAGCGCCGCCGACCTTGGACAGACCGTCGTGGAAGCGCTCCTCGGTGAGCCGTTGCCGGTAGGAGAGAGTTTCCTGGACGCGCTCCAGGCGGGGTAGGAATTGGGGTAACAGAGGTAGAGGGATAACGGGGCAACGGGTACCCCCTTACCCCTCTAGTATCCCGTTACTCCCTAATCCCACGAGTGCAATCAGACAAGGGGAGCAGAAGGATAATGGGATATGAAGCGAAATTAAAAGAGCTGGGTATCGAATTACCGCAACCTCCGAAGCCGGTCGCCACCTATGTGCCGGCGGTGCGGACGGGTGATCTGTTGTTCTTGTCCGGCGTGCTGCCGATGCAACAGGGGCAGCTGGCCTGGTCGGGAAAACTCGGCCGCGAATTGCGCGTCGAGCAAGGAGTTGAGGCTGCCAGAACGGCGCTGCTCAACGCGCTCGCGATCGCCAAGCAGGAACTCGGCACGCTGGATCGCATCGTGCGCATCGTCAAAGTCGTGGGGTATGTCGCGTCCGCCGACGGATTTACCGATCATCCCCAGGTGCTCAACGGCGCATCCGACTTGCTTGTGGCTATTTTCGGCGAAGCGGGGCGTCACGCCAGAGTGGCGGTCGGGGCGGTGGAGTTGCCTCGCGGCGCGGCCGTCGAAATCGAACTCATTGTGCAGGTCGCCTGATTGCTGCTTTGGCCGACGTCACCTTGAGTCCGACCGTCGCAGCGGCGTCGGCTTGACACCCGAAAAAACCGCTTGCTATAGTCCGAAAGCCGCGTTGATTCACGTTGTACCCCCCGAACTTCCCTCCTTCTCCGGTGCGTGGGGTTCTCGTGCCACGCAGGGTGGGTTGTGTCCCCGTCCAATCGCAAAGTCGGAGTTCGACAATCATGAGAGTGCTGATCAGCCTGCTGGGAGGCCTGCTTCTTTCCTGGGTCACGGTGTTTGACGCAGAGGCGGCCGGACCGTCGTTGCAGGTGCAACCCTCGACCGGCGTTCCCGGTTCCACAGTCACCATTGTCGGGAAAGGTCTGGGGCCGTTCAAGTCGACACAGTTCAATCGTGTGACGTTCGGTGGATACGCCGCGCTCATTCAGCGCTGGGACCCGGAGGCCATCGAAGTCAGAGTGCCGTCCAAAGCTCCTTCAGGTCCGGTCGAGGTGATTGCCGGGAAAAAGCGTCTCTCCGCCGGAACCTTCACCGTGGTCTATCCCAAGATCATCTCGATCCAACCGTCGGAGATCGAACCGGGCCACAGCGTCGAGATTCTGGGCGAGCATTTCGGCTTCACGGCGGGGCCGCGCGATCCGAATACGATGTTCGGCGTGAACGATGTGGTGGTCGGGGGACTCGTCGTGCGGCCGCGCCGATGGAAGGACGACAGGATCGAAGTGGAGATTCCCGCCAATGCGACGTCCGGTGATATGGCTGTACGGCTGTCTTCGTCGGATCCGTTACCGGATGGATCCTGTTGCACTCCAGTGCAACATACGATCAGTAATCGTCTGCCGCTCACGTTGATCCCAAGCGTCCGGGTTGATCCGTTGAGCGGTCCGGTCGGGACCAAGGTCGTGCTGTTCGGTCAGGGGTTCGGGGCCGAGAGGGAACCCGGCGACGACGTATCGTTCGGCGGACATCCTGCCGCGGTTGCGCAGTGGACGGATCGCGCGATCGTCGTCCATATACCGTTGAACACGGAAACCGGACCGGTTGTGCTGAGCCGCGGGGGAAAAGATCGGACTGTAGGGACGTTCACGGTACAAACTCCTAAAGCCACCGGTGTTGCTCCGGCCAGCGCCCCTATTGGAACATTGATCAGAATCAGCGGCGAGCATTTCGGAGCCTATTCCGAAAGCGGAGCTACTCCGTACAACTACATGGATTTCAATACCGGGCAGAACCGCGTGGAAATCGGCGGCGTTCCGGCGGTGATCTACCGGTGGCATGAAGACCGTATCGATGTCTGGGTGCCGTTCAGCGCTAAGAGCGGTCCCGTCGTCGTGAAACGCGGCGCGCCCAAACCGAGCGCGGACGGGTCCTGTTGTGCGGAGACGGGGATTGTGACGACCGAAGCCGGGACGTTCACCGTGGTGGTGCCGGCCATCGAGTCATTTTCACCAAAATCCGCCGGCTTGGACGACGTCGTGACCATCAAGGGTTCAGGATTCGGCGCCTTCATTAAGACGACGGAGGCGACCCAGCCCGGGCTCGGCGAAGGGGCGTTCAAACGGAACCAAATTGAACTCGGAGAAAACGTCTCGCGGACTGAGGTTCTGTTCAACGGCATCGGAGCGATCGTGATCTCCTGGACCGACCAGGAAATCAAGGTTCGTGTTCCCCGCCGGCATCTTTTCGGAGTCGGGAGACCGGGGCAGTTCGACACCGATCTTTCAACCGGTCCGCTTATCATCCGCCGAGGCTCCTGGGATCTCCTTCCGGACGGGGCCTGTTGCACTGCCAAGAAATGGCTGACGCTTGAGGCCGGTACCTTCACGATCGAGGCGAAAGGGTTGCCCGACCCCAGCTATTACGAGACGAATCGCCCGGAAGCCGCCGACACGACGCAATGAAATCCTTGGTGTCTTCCGCCGCGATCCTGTTTGCTTCCTTCCTGCTCGCCGCGAGCCTGTCCATGGCCGGTGATGCGGCAGTCTCCGTCACCAAACAGGTCAGTCATACGGAAGCCACCTTGCTGGGCCTGACCTTCAAGACTCCTCAACTCGGATGGGCGGTCGGCTCCGGCGGAACGGTCCTGAAAACCGTAGACGGCGGGAAGAAGTGGAAGCGGATCTCCAGCGGTACGTCTGCACTCTTAACGAACGTCTATTTCCGCGACCACAAGACCGGATGGGTCATCGGCGCCAATGGCACCGTTCGTCGTACCGGCGACGGAGGAGAGACCTGGACGGCGCAGCCGGTGGACACCCAGGCTCCGCTCTATGGGATCAATTTTGCCTCGCAGTCTCAGGGATGGATTGTGGGCGGCAACGGGACAATTCTTCACACGGAGGACGGCGGTTCTCATTGGACGGAGCAGGCGAGCAAGACCAACGCGGCGCTCTACTCCGTTCAATTTGTCTCTGAGCAGCACGGCGTGGCCGTGGGAGCGGTCGGTACCGTTGTGGTGACGGACGACGGCGGCGCGACGTGGGTTGTCCAAGAGCCCCAGGGCTCCGTGACGTTCTTCGACGTGTTTTTCTCCGACCAGTCCACGGGGTGGGCGGTCGGCAACGCCGGAGCATTGTTTCATACGACGGACGGCGGCAGGCAGTGGATCGATCGGACCCTGCCTTGCACGACGCAGTCTTGCACTAAGTTGACCGATCTGTTGCGTGTACGTTTCACCGACCCCCAGGCCGGCTGGATCGTCGGCGAGCGCGGGATGCTGTATCGTACGGTCGACAGTGGATTCACCTGGCGGGAGCAGGGCTCCATCGCCGGCGTTTCGCTCTTCGGCCTGGCGTTTCCCGAGCCCAAGCAAGCCTGGGCTGCCGGCGAGAAGGGCACGATCGTGCAGCTGAAAATCGGCAAATAACGGCTGGGTAGGTTCGAAGCGGGTCCTGTTGTCGATCATGGCTCGGCCTCGCACCTCGCCCGGTGTGGGGACCCCAGTGCGAGGGAGCCATCGATCGACGCCACCCGCTGCGTAATTTCCGTCTGCCCCGGCAAAACAGCCTCCTTTCAGAGCACTGGGAAAAGGGGGGAAGACGCCCGACCGCGCCTTGTGCTTGCTGAATGTTGCACACAAGAAGAGGGGTTGTTTGTCCGGGCGGGTGAGAAAGCGCGCACGATTGAGACGATTCGGTCCGGCCGCTAACCCAATTCCCCCAGTCTCGATTGCATAATGCTCAACGCTACAATGGCTGCCGTTTCCGCCCGGAGAATCCTCGATCCCAACGTGAGCGGCCTATATCCCTGTTCCCGCATGAGTCGCAGCTCGTCCTCATTCCACCCCCCTTCCGGCCCGATCGCGAGCAGGATGGTCTGATGCGCTCCGGTCGGCAAGGTCACTGTGGTCAATGACATCTCCGTTGACCGTTCCGCCAGGATGAATTTGGCGGCGGATTGGTAAGCAGCCTTCGCCTTGGAAAGGTCGGTCGGGTCTCCGATCGTTGGAACGGTCCAGCGCTCCGATTGCTGCGCGGCTTCGAGGGCGATGCGTTCCCACCGTGCCCGTTGATGCTCGACCCGGTCTGGACGGACCTTCACCACCGCGTTCGTGGTTTGAACGGGGACGATGTGGTCCACGCCCAACTCGGTGGACTTCTGAATCACCCAATCCATCTTCTCTCCTTTGAGCAGGGCTTGGGCGAGGACGAGTTGCGGACCGCTTCTCACCGGAGCCGTAGTCGTGTCCAGGATCCGACACTCGATCAGGTGATCGGTCGTGGTGGTGATCTCGGCTCGATGTCGCCTGCGTCCTTCCTCAACGAGAGTGAGAATGTCGCCCCCGACCAGGCGAAGACTATCTTTTACATGGCGAAGGAGCGGGGAGGTGATGCGAATCGTCGGAGGAGTGACGGCGTCCGGCGCCACGAAAAATGAGGGCATGGCAAGCGAGAAATCGGCGGAATACCTACGGGAGGACGTCCTTTATTCGAAGAAGGTCTTCATCTTGTCGAAGAAGCCGTCGCCGTCCGCTTCCATGGACATGCCGCTCTCTTTCGCGAACTCCATGAGCAGCTCTTTCTGGCGGCCGGTGAGCTTCGTGGGGATCTGGATCTTGATGGTATAGAGCTGATCGCCGGTCGTCTGTCCTTTGAGGCTTGGAATGCCCAAGCCCTTGAGGCGCAGGACCTTGTCCGGCTGGCTGCCGGCTGGGACTTTCAGGACGGTCGTGCCTTTGAGTGTGGGTACCTCGATCTTCCCACCGAGAATGGCGGTCACAAAGTTGATCGGCACGTCACAGAGAATGTCGTTGCCCTTGCGTATAAAGACCGGATGGGACTTAACGGTGATCGCGACGTACAGATCACCGGGAGGCCCTCCGTTGACCCCGTGCTCGCCTTCGTTGGCGAGACGCAGGCGCATGCCGGTTTCGATGCCGGCCGGAATATGGACGGTGATGGTCCGCTCGCGGTAGATCCGCTGGCGGCCTTGGCAGGCCGGGCAGGGCTCGGTCACGATGCGGCCGGCGCCGTCGCACTGACCGCAGGGACGGCTGACGCTGAAGAAGCCTTGCTGGAGTCGAATCTGTCCGGCGCCTTTGCAGCTGGGACAAGTCTTGATCGCCGACGCCGATTTCGCGCCGGACCCTTTGCAGTCGGCGCAGGACTCCCAACGAGGAATCTTCAGCTTGGCGTCCTTGCCGTAGACCGCCTCCTCGAACGTCAGTTCGAGGTTGTATTGCAAATCGTTGCCGCGCTCGGGACGTGTACCGCCCCGTTGCCCTCCGAAAAAATCCTCGAAAATGTCGTTGAAGACGTCCCCGAAACCTCCGCCGCGGCCGAAATCGAAGCCCTCGAATCCGGCGCCGCCTTGCGTGCCGGCATGCCCGAACATATCGTAACGTTTGCGCTTTTCCTGATCGCTGAGATGCTCGTAGGCTTCATTGATCTCCTTGAACTTCTCTTCGGCGTGTTTTTTCTGTTGGTCGCCGGTTTGGAGATCGGGATGGTATTGACGGGCGAGCTTGCGATAGGCCTTCTTGACCTCGTCCTCGCTCGCCGTCCGCTCGACACCCAACGTTTCGTAGAAATCGCGTTTCGCCACGGAAGGCATCATCCCTTATGGATCGCGTAGAAAGACCGGGCCCCGCGTCTTGGCGAAACCCGGTCTCACTGCTGAGTATTTTAACTTACTTTTTGTCCTTGTCCACTTCTTCGAACTCGGCGTCCACGACCTTCTCGTCGGTCTTGGCGCCGTTGTTCTGCTGGCCCGACCCGTCACCTGCACCGGGGCTTGCCGAGGCGCTGGCCGACGCCTTTTTGTACATTTCTTCGGCCAGTTTGTGCGATGCGGTCGTCAATGCCTGCGTGGCGGATTCGATCGCGTCCGGGTCCTGGCCTTCCATGGCCTTTTTCAGATTGGCGATGGCCTCTTCGATCTTGGATTTCTCCTCCGGCGCGATCTTGTCGCCATGCTCGGAGAGGTTCTTCTCCGTCTGATAGAGAAGATTATCCGCCTGATTTTTGGCCTCGGCGGCCTTGCGGCGCTTCTTGTCGTCCTCGGTATGTGCCTGCGCGTCCTTCACGAGCTTCTCCACTTCCTCCTTGCTGAGCCCGCTGGAGGCCGTGATCTTGATGGACTGTTCCTTTTGCGTCGCCAAGTCCTTCGCCGAGACATGGACGATCCCGTTGGCGTCGATATCGAACGTGACCTCGATCTGCGGCATTCCGCGGGGAGCGGGAGGAATGCCGACCAAGTCGAACTGGCCCAGCAGCTTGTTGTCGTTAGCCATCTCCCGTTCGCCCTGGAACACACGGATCGTGACGGCCGTTTGATTATCCGCCGCGGTCGAAAACACCTGGCTCTTCTTGGTCGGCACGGTCGTGTTCCGCTCGATGAGCTTGGTGAAGACCCCGCCGAGGGTCTCGATGCCCAGCGAAAGCGGCGTCACGTCCAGCAACAAGACGTCCTTGACGTCGCCCTTGAGCACGCCGCCCTGAATGCCGGCGCCGATGGCCACGACTTCGTCCGGGTTGACGCCTCGGTGCGGTTCCTTGCCGAAGAAATCTTTGACCACCTGAATGACTTTCGGCATCCGGGTCATGCCGCCGACGAGCACCACTTCGTTGATGTCGCGCGGCGAAACGCCGGCGTCGGCCAGCGCCTTTTTACACGGATCGATCGTCCGCTGGATCAGGTCGTCGACGAGCTGCTCGAGCTTGGCCCTCGTCAGTTTGATGACCATGTGCTTGGGTCCGCTGGCATCCGCGGTGATGAACGGGAGGTTGATCTCGGTTTCCTGGGAGGACGACAATTCGATCTTGGCCCGTTCCGCCGCTTCCTTGAGACGCTGCAATGCCATCCGATCCTTCCGCAGATCAATGCCCTGGTCCTTCCTGAACTCATCGACCAGCCAGTCCATGACGCGGAGGTCGAAGTCGTCGCCGCCCAAATAGGTATCGCCGTTCGTGGATTTGACTTCGAAAACGCCTTCGCCGATTTCGAGCACTGACACGTCGAATGTGCCGCCGCCGAGGTCGTACACGGCGATCCGTTCGTCCTTCTTTTTGTCGAGCCCATAGGCCAACGATGCCGCGGTGGGCTCGTTGATGATTCTGAGCACGTTCAACCCGGCGATCTGCCCCGCATCCTTGGTGGCTTGCCGCTGGCTGTCGTCGAAATACGCCGGCACCGTAACGACGGCCTCGGTGACCTTCTCGCCCAGATAGTCCTCGGCGGTTTGCCGCATCTTCTGCAGAATCATGGCGGAAATTTCAGGCGGACTGTAGCGTTTACCGCGAAGCTCGACGTGCGCGTCGCCGTTGTCGGCTTCCACGACCTTGTAGGGCAGGCGCTTCAGGGCCTCTTGGACTTCCTTGCTGCGGAACTTGCGTCCCATGAGGCGCTTGACGGAGAAAATCGTATTTTCTGGATTGGTGATGGCCTGTCGTTTGGCGATCTGGCCGACCAGCCGTTCGGCCTTGTCCGTGATGGCGACGACGGACGGCGTGGTCCGGCTGCCTTCCGCATTCGCGATGACCACGGGGTCCCCCCCGCTCATAATGGCCACGCAGGAATTGGTGGTCCCTAAGTCGATGCCGATTACTTTACCCATGATGTATGTGCTCCTTCCGCTCTCACAATGATTTCATCAGTTAGCGTCATCCGTTTCATCCGCCGCCCCGCCCGCCGACACCGTCACCATGGCGGCTCTCAAGATACGATCATGCAAGCGATAGCCTCGTTGAAACTCCTCCACCACATGCTGGGCCGGCACTTTGTCCGACGGCACGGACGCCACGGCTTGATGGGCCGAAGGGTCGAAGGGTTTGCCGACCGTTTCTATGGCCTGTACTCCGAATCTCCCCAGCACCGTGAGCAATTGTTTGAGGGTCAAGTCGACGCCTTGAATCAGGGAATCGTTGATCCCGTCGGTTTTGGCCGCCTTGATGGCTCGTTCCAGATTATCGACTGTCGGTAAGAGTTCTTTGAGCAACTGTTCATTGCCGAACCTGATCTGTTCCCGCTGATCCCGCTGGGCCAGGCGTTTGTAGTTGTCGAACTCGGCGGCGTGCCGCAAGTACTTGTCGTGGAGCGCTTTCAGCTCTTCGGACTTGGCACCCAGCGCTTTTTGCAATGCCGCCTCGGACGATTCTCCGGATACAGTAGACGAGTCGACAGCTGCGTCTTCATCTAAGTTGTCAATTATATTGGCGTTCTTATCCTTTTCAGACACCGGTGCACCTCTTGTCGGTAAGAGGTAGACACCGATGACATAAAGTCAACAGGCGCCTGAAAAATTACTTGGATGGCCGAGCGGATCAGACTTCGCGGGTCAAACTTCGATGGAGGGGGAGGGGGTTCCTCGCGCGCGATCGTACAGCAAGCGCAACCCTTCCAGGGTCAGCAGCGGTTCCACCTTGTGAATGGACACGGTTTCGGGTGCGACAATGACGCTGAGCCCACCGGTCGCGATGACGAAGGTCTGGCGTCCGAGTTCTTGTTCAATGCGTCGCACGAGCGCATCGACCAGACCTGCATAGCCGAACAGCAGGCCGGCCTGGACGCTCGCCGTCGTATCCGTTCCGATGACGGTCTTTGGCTTCGTCAACTCCACTTTGGATAACTTTGCCGCCCGCGCGAACAACGCTTCCGCAGAAATGCTCAGACCCGGGGCGATGACTCCGCCCAGATACTCGGCGCCCGCCGTGATCGCGCAAAAGGTGGTGGCGGTGCCGAAATCAACCACGATGAGGTCCCGCCTGTACTTGTGATAGGCCGCCGCCGCGTTCACGAGACGATCGCTTCCGATTTCCCTGGGATTGGCATAGCGAAGGGTCAGACCCAGATCCATGTCGGCAGCGACGACCAGCGCCCGCCGGCGAAAATAGACGCCGCTCAATTCCTCGAAGGTTCCGGTGAGAGCCGGGACGACGCTCGAGACGATGGCTCCGGTCATACGTTCCGGGAGAATGCCCACGGACGTGAGCAAACTGGTGAACAGGATGCCGTATTCGTCGGAGGTCTTTTTCGAGTCGGTCGCCAGACGCCAGTGGGCGATGAGCCGAGGTCCGTCGTAGACCCCCCAGACGATGTTGGTGTTGCCGATGTCGACGACCAGGAGCATGCGCGTATTGTACGGCACTACCCCGCAGTTTCTCCAGGCCGCACGTGGGCGATGTCCGCTGCGCGAAGGGAACGAATGTCGGGACGCCCTCCGCCTGTCGGCTGAGGGTCTCTGACGACTTGCAGGGAGCCGTCCGGCCCGATGGCCTTGGCGATTCCGCTGAACTCCTCTCCTCCGGCGAGCGAGACTCGGACACGGCGTCCCAACGTAACGCACCGGCGTGCATAGGCCATGGCAATCCGCCGGCTGCCTTCCGCGGTCAATTCACCCAGGCAATGTTCGATTTCGAGGAGAAGCCGGCTCATCAGATGATTGCGGTCCAGCAGACGACCGGTTTCCTCACGAATTGTGGTGGAGGCAGCTTGAAGTTCGGGAGGAAAGTCATCGCCGGTGCCGTTGACGTTGAGGCCGATTCCGATCACTTGAAACGAGCCGGACGAGGCGGTGGAACCGCTTTCGCAGAGGATTCCTCCGATCTTGCGCTCCTGGACCAGCAGATCGTTGGGCCACTTCAGTGTCGTCTGGAGCAAGGCCGCCGCTTCGATCGCCTCCGAGGCGCCGAGAGCCGTCGCCAGGGGCAGCCAGGACAGCCATTGAGAGAACCGCGTCGGCGGTACCGAGGTTTTGACGATCACAGAACAGTAGAGGTTGATTCCCGGAGGCGAAAACCAGCTGCGTCCCAAGCGACCGCGCCCCTGTGTCTGCTCTTCGGCCACGACGACCGTTCCGTGCTCCGCTCCTGCCTGAGCCAGCGCGAATGCCTCCCGGTTCGTCGAATCCACTTGCTGGTGGAGTTCAATTCTGGCGCCGAGCGTTTCGGTAGCGAGCAGGGTTCGGATACCGTCGCGAGTCAACGGAGGTGAGAGAGGCATCACCGGTCAGGATCGCCTTTTCGTGTGCGACGCAGCCTTCAGTTCCAGGCTCAATGTCGCGGCGGGAGCGGAGTGGGTGAGTGCGCCGATGGAGATACGATCGGCTCCGGCGGCCGCCATGGCGCGTACATTTTTCAGGGTGATTCCGCCCGAGACCTCGACCAGGGCACGGCCGGCGATCAGTTGAACGGCTTTTCTGACATGGGTGACGGTCATGTTGTCCAACAGAATGATCTGAGCTTTTCCTTCCAGAGCATGTTTGACTTCCCGGATCGACTCCACTTCCACGATCAGCGGTTTCTCGTCCGGCGGAGCGGATCGGACAGCGAGGCAAGCGCACAAAACAGGCGCTCGTTTGCCGTGCAGGAGTGCCAGATGATTGTCTTTGACGAGGAAGCCGTCCGCCAGAGACTTACGGTGGTTGACGCCGCCACCGAGCGCCACCGCCCATTTCTGGATGGCTCTCCATCCCGGAAGCGTCTTGCGCGTGTCCATGATGCTCACGGGATAGCCGCGCACGGCTCGACAGAACCGGCGGGTCAGCGTGGCGATGCCGGAGAGATGTTGGAGGAAATTCAGCGCGACTCGTTCAGCCATGAGAATCGACCGCCCGTCGCCGGTGATGGTCATCAGGACGTCGCCGGCCTTGGCCGGCATGCCGTCGCGCCTGACCACGGACAACAGAAGAGAAGGATCGACCGCCAGAAAGGTTTGCACGGCGGGAGTCATGCCCGCGACCACGATGTCTTCTTGAGCGACGATGCGGGCGCGGGCTTCAATCGGGGCGGAGAACAGAGACTCCGTCGTGACGTCTCCTTCAGCGAGATCCTCGACGATTCCCATACGAACCGCGCGTCTGATGTCTGCGGCCGGCGGAGGCACCATGGTCAGGCTTCCAGCATCGCCCGCAGCTGAGTGGCGCTGCTGGCGAGGATGGTCCGGTCGCCGCGGAGCGTGCGGAGTCGCTGCTGGTGATCGGCAATCACCTCGGGGGGCGCCTTGGCGGTGAATTCCGCGTTGCTCAATTTTCCTTCCAACCGACCGATCTCCTTGGCCTGCTCGTCCTGCTGCTTGAGGAGGCGATCGAGCGCTTTCTGGACATCGACGTCGTCGGCCACCGTGATCGCGATGGTGAGGCCTTCCGTGACCATCCGCAGTCGTTTCACGGTCGAACGATCTGAATCCTGCTCGATCGTTCCTCGGCCCAGATGCGCGATGTACGGATGAAGGGTCTCCACCTGTCGTCGCCGGACCGAATCGTCGTGGGTGACGACGAATCGGATCGGCTGTGCCGGAGGATAGCTCAGCAGCACCCTCGCAGTGCGGAGCAGACTCACGGTGTGGTCGAGCAGCGTGAAGCGCTCCTCCATGTCCGGTGCCGCCCAAGAAGCAACGGGAACCGGATAGGGCCGCGTCATGACGCTGTCCCCGTCGTGGGGGAGAGCCTGCCAAATCTCCTCTGTGATGAAAGGCATGAACGGATGCAGGAGGCGCATGATCGTTTCGAGCGTGTCGGCGAGCGTCTGTCTGGTCGCTTGTGCCTCCTCCGCTGCCGCGTCTTGGAGCGCGGGTTTGATCATCTCGAGGTACCAGTCACAGTACTCGCGCCAGATGAACTGGTACAGCACCATGGCCGCCCGATCGAAACGGTATGCCTCCAACTCGTCGCTGACAAGCTGCACTGTGTGGTTCAGACGGCTCATGATCCAGCGATCGGGAAAGGACCGCTCGGAAACGGGCTTCGATATGCGGGGCTTGTCGAGATGCATATGGGCAAAACGAGCCGCATTCCAGATCTTGTTCGCAAAATTACGGTACCCTTCGATCCGGTCTTCGGCGAGCCGCACATCCCGACCGGGGGATGCCATCGAAGCCAGCGTAAAGCGCAGTGCGTCGGTGCCGTATTGGTCCATCACGTGGAGCGGATCTATCACATTGCCTTTCGATTTGCTCATCTTCTGTCCCTCGGCATCCCGCACGAGGGCGTGAATGTAGACGTCGCGAAAGGGCACCTCTCCCATGAACTTCAGTCCGAGCATGATCATGCGGGCGACCCAGAAAAAGAGGATGTCGAGGCCGGTCACCAATGTCGAGGTGGGGTAGTAGGTCTTCAGCTCAGGTGTCTGATCGGGCCATCCTAAGGTCGAGAAGGGCCAGAGACCGGATGAGAACCACGTGTCGAGCACGTCGAGATCTCGCAGCAGTCTTGTGCCGCCGCAGGTAGGGCAGTTCGAGGGGGCGGAACGCGCGACGATCGGGCGGGCCGTCTTGGTGATTACGATTCTCTCACGGCCGCCGGCTTCTCCAGAAGGTCCCTGGGTCTGATGCGTGAGAATCGAATCAGCATTGCACGCCAGGCAATACCAAGCCGGGATCTGATGCCCCCACCAGATTTGGCGCGAGACGCACCAGTCTTTGATCTCCCTCATCCAGCCCAGATAGTTGTTCTTCCAACCCTCGGGGATAATCCGAATTTTTCCGGTTTCTACCGCCTCGATGGCCGGTTCCGCGAGCGGATGGATCCTCACGAACCATTGGGGAGACAGATAGGGCTCGACGATCGTCTTGCAGCGGTAGCAATGGCCGAGGGCCATTTTGTGGTCCTCGGTTTTCTCGAGAAGGCCGCGCTCGGTGAGTGCGGTGACAATCAACGTCCTCGCTTTCTGCACCGACTTCCCTTCCAGTTGAACGCGGAGGTCCTCCTCCACCTCGGCCTCACGCAATCCAGAAGAATCCATTCTGGCCTGTTCGTCGTACAGAGAGAGCCGCGGAAGCCGATGCCGTTCGCCGGCCTCGAAGTCGTTGAAGTCATGCGCGGGGGTGATCTTGACCGCACCGGTTCCGAACTCCAAATCAACGAGCACCGGATCGGCAACGACGGGAATCCGGCGCGCGGTGAGCGGAAGCAAGACATGGCGCCCCACCAGTTGGCGATGGCGAGGATCCTCGGGATGAACCGCCACGGCCATGTCACCCAGGAGCGTCTCGGGTCTTGTCGTGGCGACCGTCAGAGACAGGGCGGGCTCGTCCGCCAGCGGGTAACGGATGTGATAGAGCTTGCCCTTGACCTCCTCGTGCTCGACCTCGATGTCCGATAGAGCGGTCAAACAGCGCGGACACCAATTGATGAGCCGTTCGCCTCGGTACATCAACCCATCCTCGTGGAGCCGGACGAAGACCTCGGTTACGGCTTTCGAGAGGCCGTCATCCATCGTGAAGCGGAGCCGGTACCAATCGCAGGACTCACCGAGCTGTTTCTGCTGGCTGATGATCTTGTTTCCTGACGCGGCCTTCCATTGCCAGACTCGTTCGATGAAGCGTTCGCGACCGAGCGTTTCCCTGGACGATCCTTCCGCCAGCAGCTGCTTCTCCACGACGTTCTGGGTGGCGATACCGGCGTGATCGGTGCCGGGAAGCCAGAGCGTATTCCGCCCCTGCATCCGCCGCCAACGCACCAGAATGTCTTGCAGGGAATGATTCAGTGCATGGCCGACGTGCAGCGAGCCCGTGACATTCGGCGGAGGAATGACGATGGAATAGGGGAGGCCCGGACGATCAGGCGACGTGTGGAAATAGCTCCGGTCGATCCATATTTGGTACCACCGTGCCTCCACCGTTTTCGGATCGTAGGTCTTGTCGAGTTGGCGGGTCGTCATGCATGCCGTTGCAATAGGCGGACGCATCTTAGCACGCGGATGGACCCCTCTCAAGATTCCGTCAAGGCGCACACGCTTGAGGAGCCGGGGTCCCTGTGCTATACAGTCGCGCAGCGAGCCGGAAGGAGTTCCGGTTGGAGTTCACACATCTCTTCAGTCACTAGGGAGAGCATCCATGGCAACCGGTCGGGAAAAGGATCGTAAGACGAGGAAGAAGCACCGCAAGAATGTGAAGCGGAAGAAGGCGCTGGCTCAGGCTCGGCGTGGGAAAAAGGGAAAGAGGGGCTAGCGGTTGTCTCTGACCGTTATGCGGCTTCGGTCAGCCGTTTGAGTTCGTTCTTGACCTGCTCTTCGGCAATTCCGGGAACCAGCTCCAACACCGTCTGCTGAACGTGGTCGTTTGCCGCTGCGCGCACCAAGTCCTCGGCCAACGCTTCCGCTTTTGCGGTTGCAGCTTTTCGTATCTCTTGTGTGATCTCGTCGTCGATTGATCTCAGGTGCTCCCGCACGGCCGCCGGCACGGCGACCTTGATGGCTTGTTCCTGTTCCCGGGCGAGCAGATCAACCCGGTCCTTGATCAATGGGGTCGCGATTTCGACGATCCCGTTCCGGATGATGGGTTCCAGCGCCGGCAACTCCCGGGAGAGCACGTTGGGCAATTCCTTCTTGATCAAAGGCTCCAGGAGTTCGGCCAACCGTTCCTGCGTGAGCGTCGCAGCCAGTTGCTGCCTTGCTTCGACTTCGACCGCCTTGGATACCTGCACGGCCAGGTCTTTGGCGATCATGTCCGGCAGGGCTTCCGCGATTTTTATCTTCGCCTTTTCGGTCATGGATTGCATGAGCTGTCCGAACAGCCCTTTAATCGGATCTTCCGGTTCGGCGGCCGGTGTCTTGGCCGAGGGGGTGGAGGTCATGGCAGGCTCCTTCTGCACAGGCGGCGGTATAACCTGGGCGACAATTTCTCCGGTCTGGTCGTCATCGGCGAGAGAGTCGGTGACATCATCGTCATCGGAATCGGTGGCGCTGGACACCGGCGGCCACACGCGCCGCTTTTTCTTGGTCCCGTTCGCTGGTGCCGGCTTGCTGCGATCGAGATCTTTGATGAGATCGAGCAAGTGCTCGGTTTGAAACGGTTTCTTCAGGAAGGCCTTGACGCCCAGAGTCCGCAAATGAGATTCATCGAGGCGATCCGCCGCGCCGACCAGGGAAATGATGAAGGTCTCGGAAAGCGTGTCCAGCTTGTGAACTTCCTTGCAGAATCCCGAAAAGGTCATGTTGTCGAGGTGATAATCGGCGATGATTAGGTTGGGGCCTTGCTTACGGGCGGCCTCCAGCGCCGTCGGACCGTCCTGGAAGCCAATGACTTCGTAACCTTCAGGCGTGGAGATCTGTTCGACCATGCGACGCACGGCCGGGCTGCTGTCGATGATGAAGATGGTGGATGACACACAACCTTCCAATTTTATTAGACTATATCGAAGCTAGCAGGGGGGAAATTCTTTGTCAAGAAAGTGGGCGATCGATGCTGCCTCTTGCTCCATCCTCTGCTGAGAAGTGCCGATGAGTACGCGGGTGAGGGTCGTCTTTTTTGACGCAGCCGACACCCTGTTCCACGTGAACGGGACGGTGGAAGAAATCTATCTTCGCCTCGCAGTGGAGTTCGGATTCAAGGAAACGAGGGACTCACTCGCGGCGATCAAGCAGGCGTTCGGCCGGGCGTTTCGTGAAGCGCCGCCGCCGGTCTTTGCGGCCACTGAACCTGCGCAGATCAAGCGAAGTGAACGTCTTTGGTGGTTCGACATCGTCCACAGCGTCTTCTATCGAGTAGGAATTTTTGAGCGATTCGACGACTTTTTCGACCGGGTCTTTGACGTCTTCGAAGATCCGGCCTCCTGGAGGCTGTTTCCCGAGACGCGCGCGACATTGGATCAACTGCGGACGCAGGGCGTCGAGCTCGGTATCATCTCCAATTTCGATTCGCGCCTCTTCGCCGTATTGCGGGGGCTGGATATCGCGCAGGCGTTCAATACGGTGACGATTTCCAGCCTCGCGCGTGCGGCAAAACCCTCCGCCAAGATCTTCCAGCTTGCAATCGACAAGCATGCGGTGGATCCGGGCGAGGCTCTCCACGTGGGAGACAGTCCGAGGGACGATGTAGAGGGTGCAGCGAAGGCGGGGTTGAAGGCGCTTCTCCTTGACCGACGCGGCCGATATCAAGACTCGCACATGCCGGCGATCAGAACACTCGACGAAATTCCTGCCTATCTGGCCGATCTATAGCAGAAGCGGCACAATCTCTTTGGCGCGCCCGCGCAGAACCAAGTCGACGAGCCCGGATTGCGGCGTCGGCTCCGGGTTGATTTCCGCGACGAACGCACCAGCCTCCTTGGCTACCGCCGCGAATCCGGCCGCCGGATAGACGACGCCGGATGTTCCGATCACAAGCAGGACGTCGCACTGCTTGAGCGCTGCGGCGCATTGCGTGAGGTCTTCATGCCTGAGCGGCTCGCCGAACCAGACGATATGCGGGCGGAGGAGACCGCTGCAGTACCGGCACAGAGGGAGCAGCGGGATTGGGACGAGGCGATTTTCCTCGATCCGTCCGCACGTGGTGCAGCGGACCATCCAAATGTTACCGTGGATTTCCGAGAGTTGTTCGGATCCAGCCGATCGATGCAGTCCGTCGACGTTCTGTGTGATAAGCCAAAAGCGACCGATTCGTCGTTCGAGCTCCGCGACCGCATGGTGAGCCGGATTTGGCTGCTTGGACGCGATAAGCTCTCTTCGCCAGTTGTACCACTCCCAGACCAGCCGCGGATCGCGGGCAAATGCTTCGGGAGTGGCCAGGTCCTCCGCCCGGAAGTTGCGCCATAATCCATCGGCCCCGCGAAACGTCGGTACCCCGCTGTCCGATGAGATGCCTGCGCCGGTCAGCACGGTGACGGCCTTCGCTGCGGCGAGTGTGGATTTCAGGATGGCGAGGTCCGACTTCAAGGAAGCATTCTCGTTCCGGACGCCGAGCGCTGCGTCATTCGTGCGCACCATGCTATAGTAGCGGCACAGTGAAGGCAATCACCGGAGACGGCATGACGCACATCATGATAGTCGGTGCCGGTTCGGTCGGAGGCTACTTCGGGGTCCAACTGGCCAAGGCGAATCCCGACGTTTCATTCCTTTTGCGACCCAAGACGCTCTCCGCGGTCAGACAACATGGATTGACGGTGCGGAGCGCGGGCGGCACTGTCACTGTGCGCCCTCGAGCATCCTCCGATGCTCGAGACCTTCCAAGACCGGATCTGATCATCCTCGGCGTGAAGGCTTATGATCTCGACGAGGTGATGGACCAAATCGAGCCGGTGATCGACGACCACACGGTGCTGCTCACGCTTCAAAACGGGATCGACACTGAAGACCGGATTATTGCTCGTTTCAAGCGAGACTGTGTGGTTGGCGGAGTGGCCTTCATCTATTCCAAGATCGCGGAGCCGGGTGTCATTGACCACTACAAGAAAGGGACGGTCGCCATCGGGGAGTTGATGGGACACGAAAGCGAACGTCTCCTGCGGATTCGCGATGTATTCGCGGCAGCGGGCGTGCCGTGTCAGCTGTCCAAGGATATTCGGCGCAGCAAGTGGGAAAAGATGTGCTGGAATTGCGTCTTCAATCCGATCACCGTCCTGATCGACGACAAGGTCGCGCAGGCATTGGATCATCCGGAAATGACGGGTGTGATTCGCCAAATCGTCGGGGAGGTCGCGGCGGTTTCGGCGGCTGTGAAAGTGCCGCTCCCGTCGGATATGGCGGAGCGGGTCGTGAAATGGACGCAGGAGATTCGGGACATCCACACCTCGATGTACGATGATTGGAAAGCCGGGCGGCGTACCGAGATTCGGAATCTGAACGGCTACATTGTCGATCAGGGCCGAAAGCTGGGCATCCCCACGCCCGTGAATGAAGCGTTGACCGTCATGATCAAGACCGTCACCGAAAAGGCGAAATGCGGCCCGGAAGTCGTCCGCATCGACGGTGCCGTCGTCCAGCCTGTGTCGCTGGAGCGATCAACCCTGCGTCAGTTGCCGATGGAGCACCAGGTGGAAGACATCGGCACGATCATGCCCGGCATGCGCGGCCGGGCGATTCGAGTCAACGGACTGCTGGAGCTGCCGGCCCTTTCCCTGGAGGCCGATCACGTCACGTTCCATTCTTTCGACGGCAACTATGCTGCGACGCTCACGCTGCCGCAAGCCAAAGAATACGGGTTCATCCTGTACGAGCTCGACGGTGAGCCGCTCCCCGAATCGAAAGGGGGACCGTTTCGTCTGATCGCTCCGGGGCTCGGGGATCTTTGCGCGAACGTCAAGGGATTGGGTCGCATCGAAGTGCGAGCCGGGAAGGGCCGCGATACCCGACCATCCGAACGCTCGCCTCAGTGCGCTCCGCCCCGCTGACCGGCTCAGCGGATCACGTGAATGGCCTTCCAACGCTCCGATCGGTAACGCCACACCATCAACCCCATCCGCAACGTCCAGTCCGCGATCATGGCCAGCCAGACATAGAGGACCTCGAGCTGCAACCAGAGACCGGTCACGATGGCAAACGGCACCCGGACGGCCCACATGCCGATCGTCGTGGCGACCATGATGAAGTGGGTGTCGCCGGCCCCGCGTAGAGATCCGGCCAGAACCATGGTCAGGGCCAAGGGTACCTGTAGCAGCGCCACGATCTTCAGAAATACTGTTCCCAGCTCAATCACCGCCTCGTCATTCGTGAAGGCACGAAGCAGTACGTAGGGGAAAAAGAAGAAGACGGCCCCCATTATGGCCATGACGAGGGACGCCAGGCGGTTGGCCTCCCAGTTTTCCAGCTTGGCCCGCGTATACTTTCCCGCACCGATACTCTGGCCGACCATGGTCGCCGCGGCGATTGCAAACCCGTAGCCTGGCAGAAAGGACAGGGACTCGATGGACAACCCGACCTGGTGCGCGGCGTAGGCAGCCGTTCCGTAGAGGAGGACGATTTTTGTGTAGACCAGGATGCCGGTCTGCTGGACAATGCGCTCGCCGGACACCGGAGCACCCACCCGCCACAGCGCATGCAGAAACTCGGGCCGGATGTGAGTCGGCCCGTGCAAGAGCGGACGGCAACGTATGAGCAAATACGCGATGCCGATGGCCTCGGCACAGCCGACGGCGATCGCCGCGCCGTTGATCCCCATTGTGGGGAAATTCCATTGTCCGTATATCAGCGGGTAGGCGATCGCCGCGTGGATGAGGTTCACGCCGATCATGGCATACATCGGGGTCTTCGTGTCACCCGTACCCTGCAGAATCGCCGACAGCACTTGAAGCAGCACGCTGAACGGGATCACGAGAAACACGAGCGTGGAATACGGAAGCGCGAGACGGATGACGTCCGGTTCGACACCCAGCAATCCCATCGCACGTCCGTTGAGGAGCAGGCCGGAGCCTGTCAGCAGCAGCGAGACGGCGACCGACAACCAGAGAAAATGGCGAGCGGCCTGCCCGACATCGCGGCGCCGGCGCGCTCCCCACATCTGTGCGATGATGACGTTCGTCCCGACCGAAATTCCGGACACCAGCGTCGTGGCGATAAAGGCCAGCAATTGACCTAATCCGACCGCCGCGATGGATTCGGCGCCGAGTCCACCCACGAGAAACACGGCGACGATGCCTTCCGTCCTCTGCAACAGACTGCTGACCGTCACGGGAAGCGCCAAGGTCAGCACGGAGCGTCGGATCTGGGTGACACCGTCGGCCATGGGGCGTTATCCTAACAGACTACCGAGCCGGACAGTCAGCGTCTTCCTTCGGGCGATACGATGAACAGAATGGAGGGGCGGACCGATTCATCGGAGCCCGCGGCACCGCCGCGGCTCTCGAAGTCCAAGTTCCTGGCCGGTCTTCAATGCCTCAAGCGGCTCTATCTGGAAATTCACCGGCCCTACCTCGCGACCCCTCCGGACAGTGCCACGCAGGCCTTACTGGACATGGGGCAGGAGATCGGTCTTGTGGCGCAACGTCGATTCCCCGGCGGTGTGCTCGTTGCCGCGGGTGTCCGCCAACGTGAGGCAGCCTTGGCACGGACAGCGGCTTTGCTCGAAGATCCGAGCGTGCCGGCGATTTTCGAGGCGGCGTTTGAATGCGACGGCGTGTTTGTGCGCATCGATATTCTGGAGCGGAAGCCCGGTGATGAAGCCGGTGCGCCGGGCTGGCGCCTGATCGAAGTGAAATCATCGACGAAGGTCAAGGACCTCCATCTCTCCGATCTGGCCATTCAAAGTTACGTGCTCCAGCAGGCGGGTATCCGGCTTGTCGGAACCTGTCTGATGCACATCAATACCGGGTATCGCTATCGAGGAGGGGATCTCGATCTGGGGCACCTCTTCGCAATCGAGGACGTGTCGGAAGCCGTCACGAGACGACGAGCCGAGGTTTCGGGCCTGCTGGCCGTCATGAAGGAGCGACTGAGCGCTCTCGATCCGCCGGTCGTCGAACCGGACCACCATTGCCTCAGTCCCTACGAATGCCCGTTCTGGGCGCACTGCACGAAAGACAAACCGGACCGATGGATCTATCGTCTGTCGGGACCCAAGGTTGCAGTCGGCGGGCTGGCTCAACAAGGCATCATCACGATCGACGAGATTCCGGCGGAAGCACCCCTGTCTCTGATCCAACGCCGGATAAAAGACAACGTCGAGTGGATTTCGCCGAAACTCAAGGCCGCGCTCGAATCGATTCGCTACCCGGTTCATCACGTGGATTTTGAGACGATCATGCCGGCCGTTCCTCGGTTTTCGCTCACGAGACCGTACCAGGCCATCCCAATGCAATGGTCGAATCACGTCGAGTACGGATCCAGTGCAGCCGTGCATCACGAGTTTCTTCATGATCAGCCGACCGAGCCCAGACGACGTTGGGCGGAGTCGTTGCTCGAGTCTTTGGGGGAACAGGGGACCATCTGTGTCTATTCGGCATACGAACAGGCGGTGGTCAAGCAATTGATGGAGGACTTTCCGGAGTTTCGATCCGCCTTCCGGGGAGTGCTCAAGCGTCTCTGGGACCTGCAGGCAGTGATCCGAGCCCACTATTATCATCCGGATTTTGGGGGCTCGTATTCGCTCAAGTCGGTGCTGCCGGCCATGGTGCCGTCCATCGGCTACGACGACCTGTTGATTCGGGATGGGGGACAAGCCGCGGCCGCTTACTATCATATGGTCTTTGTCGAGACTGATTGGATCGAGCAGGCGGCGACCAGGGATGCGCTGACGCGGTATTGCGCGCGTGATACCTGGGCCTTGGTCCAAGTGCGAAAGGCCCTGAAACAGAAAGCGTCGTTTCCGGTCGAGCGCCGCTCTATCGGAGATCTGCGCGCAGAGCGCCCATGATCTCCTGGTGATCCTCGACGTTCTGGGTTCCAGAGGCCGAACTGTCGTTGATCAACAAAAACACCCACAGCACGGTCTTGTGGCGCAACGGCAGCGCAAAGCATTTCAAGACGATCGGTTTCTGCTGCGGGCCTTAACCGGAAATCCTCACATTGGCAACTGAGGCATTCTGAAGATTCCGAGAACGGTGCTGATCAAGGCGTCGTGAGAAGTCTGCGGCGATCCGACGAACGAATCGCCCATGTTGTGTAGTATGGTGTTGTGCCTATTTGGCGGAGAGGGTGGGATTCGAACCCACGGTCCCGTTACCGGGACAGCAGTTTTCGAGACTGCCCGATTCGGCCGCTCTCGCACCTCTCCGTTCACTGGTGAGACTCACTTCCGGCAGGACCGCTAGGCCTCCGTTTAATTAGCAGCAAGGGGAGCTTACCGTGCAAGGCGTCATTTTTCAATCGGTTTTCCTGCAGGGTGCAAACAATCCCAATGGCCGAGATTAGGTTTTGTGCTTTGGGTTTACCCATTTATGTACTATCTTGTGTACTGCCCACGGCTTTCGAACCTCTAGCTGGGCGGTAATACTCACAAGGCGTTCGGAGAGACTACTGAGGCAGTTCGTCGATACTCGCCTGATCAGTCCGACGCCGTGCGAGGCGATATGATCCGAGTACGACATAATAATATGCGCGGACATCTCACCCGCGCCGGATCGCTTGCCGCATGTTGATGCAGGTGCCGAGCTCGATTCTCCGGCTGGACGAACTCTTCTTGTGGCGCTGTGGCCGCGATCCGCAGGGGACGGCGTATGCCTATGTTCGCGATGATCTTGAACTCGGCGAACACTATACCTATGAGCAGCTCGCCGGACAGGTCGGCCGACTCGCCATGCAGCTTCGCCGACACGCGGAGCCCGGTGCAAGAGCGCTTCTGCTGTTTTCCCCCGGACTCGACGTGGTCTGTGCGTTCTGGGCATCAATTCTAGCCGGCCTGGTTCCGGTTCCTGCACCGCCGCCCGATCCGCTCAGGTCAAAGAACAGCCTTCCCGGATTGCTGGCCATTCTCGAGGATGCGTCCGTCTCGCTCATCTTGACCACGTCGGGGGTCGAGGCCACACTCGCACATTTGTCCGCCGAAATCGGCGTCGCCCTCCCGCCTTCGATCACCCTCGACCAACTTCAAGGGCCGCTGTCATCGGAACAGCAGGATCAGACCCCGCACGCGGAACAGGGATCTTCAATCGTCTATCTGCAATACACCTCAGGATCGACGACCAGACCGCGCGGGGTGATGATTTCCCATGGCAACGTGCTGGCGCAATGCCACGGGTTGACCGTGTCGATGTCGGTCGGAGCAGGAAGCCGATCGCTCTGCTGGTTGCCGTATTTTCACGACTACGGACTTGTGCACGGGATCATCGGGCCGTTCTATGCCGGTATACCGGCGTTTCTGATGTCTCCGGTGACCTTTATCCGTCGGCCGCTTCGATGGCTCGAGGCCGTCGGCCGTTGGAAGATTTCCCACAGCGGCGCCCCCAATTTTGCCTATGAAGCTTGCGTCCAAGCAGCGACCAAACGGCCTGATTGGACTGCCGAACTGGGCGGCTGGGCCGTAGCCAGCTGCGGTGCGGAACCGATCCGTTCTTCCACGATCGAGCAGTTCTGCGAGGTTTTCGCGCCGCACGGCTTCAAACAGACGGCGCTGATGCCGGCCTATGGTTTGGCTGAAGCGACACTGGTCGTGACGAGCGCTCACGTTGACGAGGCTCCGCTGCTCTTGTCGGTCGCGGCCGACAAGCTGGAACTCAACCGTGTGGAACCGAAGGCCGGTCATGGAGACGGCATTCGCACGCTGGTCGGCTGTGGGCGGCCGCTTCCGGACGTGCAGATCCGGATCGTGAATCCGACGACCTTGGTCGACTGTCCGCCGGGCGAAGTGGGTGAAGTGTGGGTATCGGGACCCAACGTCTCGGAGGGCTACTGGAACAGAACGGAACTCAACGATGAGACCTTCGTCTCGGCGGGACAGGATCGATACCTCCGCACGGGGGATCTCGGCTTTCAGCATGCCGGCCAGCTTTTCGTCGCAGGGAGGCTCAAGGACCTCATCATCCTGAACGGTCGAAACCTCTATCCGCAGGATTTGGAACTGGCGGTGGAGGGATGTCATGTCGGGCTGCGGCGCGGCGGTTGTGCGGCCTTTACGATCGAAGCAGAGCGGGCTGAACAGCTGATGATCGTACAGGAACTCGAGCGTGTTCGGGATCTCGATATCGATGCAGTCGCTATTTCCATCCGGACCGCGATCGCCGAATTCTGCGGCGCTCCGGTTCATGCCGTCGTCTTCGTCCGTTCTGGCGCCATTCCAAGAACCTCGAGTGGAAAAATCCAGCGCCGCGCCTGTCGAGCCGCCTACCTGACCCGGACACTTGCGATCGTGGCCTCGCATACGGCGACGGATTTGTCTGATCCTGCTTCAGAAGGGGAAGCGCGACCGCCAGCGCTTGCGGAGGACGACCGCGAAGCGGCTTTGATCCACGCATTCGCAGATTGTGCCGGCATCGCTCCCGATCAAGTCCGGATGGACAGGCCGATGGTCGGCTACGGACTCGACTCCCTCAAAGTCACACTGTTCAAGCACCGGCTCGAGTCGGACTTCGGCATTGATGTGACATTCGGTCAACTCTTCGGACAATGCACGCTCAGGGACCTCGCCCGGATGGACAACGCGCGGGTATCGTCCTCCCGTCAACCGCCGAACGAAGCCGACTCCCAACTGCCTGCTCTCCGGCCTTGCAACCTCTCGCCGGGCCAGCGGAGGCTGTGGTTCATCGAGCAGGTGCATCCGGGAGGGGCGCTCAATCACATCGTGCTTGCGATGCGACTCTGCGGTCTGCTTGATCGCGGCCGGCTTCAGGACAGCCTGACGGAACTCGTCCGTCGTCACCGGCTGCTGCGGGCCGGGTACTCCGTGGTGGCTGATGAGGTCCAGGAACAAGTCATGACAGCGGTGGATGTCCGGATGCGCCACTTCTCCTTGGCGGACCTTCCGACAAGGAGCACGGATGACGAAGTTCGAAGATGGATCAAGGAAGAGACGCTCGTTCCGTTCGATCTGCGCACGCCTCCTCTCCTGCGGGCTCTGCTTCTGGATCGGGGACCGGATGAACACATATTGGTGCTCACCGTCCATCGACTCATCGCCGACGGATGGTCGTTGCGCGTGCTCATGAGGGAATTGGCGGCGATCTACAATGCGGACGGCGAGGCCCGTGGGCTTCCGCTCCCGTCGGAGCAAGGATACCGGGACTATGTCGAGACCCAGCGAGAGGGGACTTCACCGGAAGGGGCCTCGCAATTGAATTATTGGAAACGCCTCCTCGCTCACTACCCCTCCGCGCTTCAGATCCCTACGGATCGGATTCGGCCGCGGGTACGGCGATACCTCGGCGGCGCCCGATACCGCACGCCCGGCAAGTCGATACTTGAGGAGATCGAACCGTTCTGCCGACGGGAAGGGGTCACAAAGTTCATGCTGCTCTATGCAGCATTTGCGGTTTGGCTCCAGCGGTGCGCAAGAGCTGACGACATCGCCGTGGGATCGGTCGTGGCGAATCGACGGCTGTCCGGGTGGGAACAGGCGATCGGATATTTCGCCAATACCGTCGTGTTGCGCCTGAATCTGGCCGACGTCGGCACCGTGCGCGATCTCTTGAGCCGCTCACGAAGCGTCGTGGCCGGAGCGTACGACCATCAAGACGTGCCGTTCGAGCGGGTTGTGGAAACACTGAATGCCCAAGGAGACGGATCTCCGGCCGTTCCCTTCAACGTCATGATCGTCTGGGAAGACGATCCTTTGGCCGACCTGGCATTCCGTGATATTCGAGCCAGCCACCTGCCCGTCGAGGATGTCGCAGTCGAGTTCGACCTGACCCTGCTCGTCTTGAACCGGCGGGAGGGGCTCGAACTCGTCATGTTGTACGACAAGGAGATTTTCGACGGCTCGACAATCGATCGGATGCTCGACCAGATCCTGGTGCTGGCGCAGACGATGGTCGCTCATCCGGCGATGCTCCTCGCTGACTTGCCGTTGATGGATGAAGCGGGACGCCGGCTGGTGTTGGAAGACTGGAACGCCACAGGCGCCGAGCTTGCCTGCGAGGACACGATTCCGGACCTGCTGGCGCGCCAGGTCGAGGCGTCGCCCGACCACCCGGCCGTCGTGTGCGGAGAGACCCGCCTCTCCTATCGTGATTTGGACGTCCAATCTACGGCGCTGGCTCGGGTTATTTGCGGGGTGACGAAGGGAAACCCTGTGCGCGTGGGACTGTGTGTGGAGCGTTCCGTATACAGCCTTGTGGGACTCTTCAGTATCCTGAAAGCCGGCGCCGCGTATGTTCCGGTGGATCCCGGTGCTCCGGAACAGCGTCAACGTCTGATCTTTGAAGACGCCGGGGTCAGCCTCGTGATCACGCAGCGGCATCTGCGGATGCAACTTCCCTTTGCCGATGACAAGGTCATCGAATTGGAGGGGCTGCAGGAGCCCGGCGCATCGACGAGGCCGACCGGGCCGTTGTCGCCCATACGGCCGGATCAGCTGGCCTACATCATTTATACCTCCGGTTCGACCGGTCGTCCCAAAGGGGTCGAGGTCACGCATCGCGCTCTGCAGCATTCCCTTGCGGCACGACTGCACTACTATGGAGCGGGGGCGGAACGATGCCTGTTGACCTTTCCTCTGGCGTTCGACGGATCAATGACGAGCATCTTCTGGTCCACGTTGTACGGCGGGACCTTGATCGTTCCCCCGGAAGACAGTGCGCGTGACGCCGATCAGCTGGTGGCACTGATCGCGAGGCATGCGGTCACGCACATGGTGCTCATACCTTCGCTGTATGAAGTGATGTTGCGCCAGGGGTCGCCGTCGCTGTTGCAGACGTTGCGGGTCGTGGTCACAGCGGGGGAGAGTTTGCTTCCGGACGTAGTGCACCGTCACTACGAGCGTCTCCCGAACGTGTCGCTCTATAACGAATACGGCCCCACGGAGGCGACGGTGTGGACGACCGTGTACCAGACGAACGGCACGGAACAAGGCGTGCGGGTACCCATTGGAAGACCCATCGCCAATGCGACGATCTACCTGCTGAATCCTTCCTTGCAACCCGTTCCGGTCGGCGTCGTCGGTGAACTGTATCTCGGAGGATCCGGCCTTGCCCGCGGATACCACAACCAGCCGGAGTTGACTCGGGAGAGGTTCGTAGACAATCCCTTCCGGCCCGGGACGCGTCTGTACAGGACCGGTGATCTCGGCCTCTTCCGGCAGGACGGCAACATCGAATTCATCGGCCGGGAGGACGAGCAGGTCAAGCTTCGCGGGTATCGGATCGAATTGGGTGAGGTCGAGGCCAATCTGCGAACGCTGCCCGGTATCCATGATGCCGTCGCGGTCGTGCAGGCGGCACCGGCGGCGGGGCCGATGCTGGTTGCGTTCGTGACCACTGATCACAAACCGGCTCCGGCGAGTTCCTATCTCCTGGGTCTCCTCCGGCGGAAGGTGCCCTCCTACATGGTACCGGCGGCGATCGTGGTGCTGGATGCGCTGCCATTGCTTCCCAGCGGAAAGGTCGACCGTACCGCGCTACGACAGCGGATCGAGGCGACGCAGCCGACCGGCGCATCGCCGGCTCGGCCCCGCGATCAGATCGAACAAAGCCTCATTGAACTCTGGTCCGAGATCCTCGGCCGATCCGGTCAGGATGTTCACGAGAGTTTTTTCACCCTCGGCGGTCACTCGCTGCTGGCGAGCCAGGTGGTGTCCCGTGTTCGAGAGGTCTTCCGCGTGGAGCTTCCCATCAGGTCGCTGTTCGACGATCCCACCATCGCGGGTTTGGCCGACCGGATCAGAGCCGAGCAGAGCCGGGTCAACGCTCGACCGCCGTTGCCGCCCATCATTCCGGTTTCACGGGCGAAACCGCTTCCGCTGTCCTATTCCCAACAACGGATGTGGTTTATTCAGCAGCTCGCGCCTGAAGCCACCGCCTACAATCTGCTGTTCGTCTCGCGGCAAAAAGGTTTGCTCAAGGTTCCGATATTGCGTCAGGTGGTCGATCTATTGTCCCGCCGCCATGAAGCGTTCCGAACCACGTTTGCCATGACCGCTGCCGGGCCGGTGCAGCGAATCGCTCCCTGGCAGTCTCCCCACCTGGTGGAAATCGACCTGCGTCGATTGTCGAAGGAGTTGCGCGAGCAGGAGGCGCGTCGAATCGCTCAGGAAGAGGGAAGACGCCCGTTCGACTTGGAGCGAGGACCGCTTGCCCGCATATCGGTGGCGAAGCTCGATCAGGACGACCATATCCTGATTCTCAATCTGCATCACATCGTCGGTGACCAATGGTCGTTCGGAATTCTCGGGCGGGACTTCGCCTCCTTCTACAACGCGCTGAGCCAGGATCTCCCGCTGCCCGAAATGCCGCTGGCCGTGCAGTACGCGGACTATGCAGTGTGGCAACGCCGTTGTCTGACGGACGAGGTCCTCAAAGACCAGGAAGACTATTGGAAGCAGGCGCTGGCAGACCTGCCCACCGTCAATCTACCGACGGACTATCCGCGGCCGTCGATGCAGACGTTCCGCGGCGCCTATTGCTCGATAGACATTCCCGATTCGACGATCGAGACGCTTAAGAAGTTCGGCGCGCGAAACAGGGTCACGTCCTTTATGACCATGCTGGCCTGCTTCCAGCTGCTCTTGAGCCGCTATTCGGGCCAGACGGACATCGCGATCGGCTCGCCGATCGCGAACCGGACTCAAATGGCGATGGAGCAGTTGATCGGCACCTTCGTCAACACGCTGGTCATCAGATTGGACCAGAGCGGTAATCCGCCGTTTGTCGAACTGGTCGAACGAGTCAAGGAGGCCTCGCTCGGCGCATTTACCAACCAGGACTATCCGTTCGACCGCTTGGTCGATACGTTGCAAACGGCGCGGGATCCCAGCATGGCCCCGCTGATCCAGGTGTTGTTCAACATGGTGAACGCGCCGATCGGGGACATCCAGCTCTACGGCCTCAAGTGGGAGCCGTTCGAAGTCGATCCGGGATCCGCCCAGTTCGACCTGAGTTTGACCGTCGAGCTCGAGGTGGCCAAGAAGGCGTACCTCACGTTCAATACCGACCTGTTCAAGCGGGAGACGGCGGTGCGTCTGCTGCGGCACTTCCTGACTCTCTTGCATGACGCCGTCGAGCGTCCGGACGCACACATTTCCGAGCTGTCCATGCTCGGCAAGCCCGAGCGGACGCAGTTGCTCATGGAGTGGAACAGAACGGCTGCTCCATACCCTCATACACAGTGTTTACCCGAGATCTTCGAAGCGCAGGTCCAACGAACTCCTGATGCCGTCGCGGTGTCGATGGACGGCACCGGCCTGTCCTACCACGATCTGAACGTCACGGCGAACCGGCTGGCCAGACAGTTGGTCCGTGCCGGAGTGCAACCCAAGACCATCGTCGGATTATGCCTGGATCGTTCCGTCGAGATGGTGGCGGGTCTTCTGGCCATCATGAAGGCGGGCGGGTGTTACGTGCCCTTGGATCCGGACTATCCACGCGACAGGCTCCGGTTCATGATCGAGGATTCAAGCGCGCCGGTCGTCCTGACGACATCCGCACTCGCCGAACGATTTGTGGGTCAGCGCTGTCGCCCGATCTGTCTCGATAGGGAAGCCGCTGCCGTCCGACATGAGGCGGACGACAACCTGGCTCCCATGGCGACGGCTCAGGACTTGGCCTACGTGCTGTATACGTCCGGGTCCACTGGTCACCCCAAGGGCGTGCAGATTCGACACGGCTCGTTGATGAATTTCCTGTGGGCGATGAAACGCCAACCCGGGTGTACCGCCGGCGATGTCATGCTGTCTGTCACGACTCTGTCGTTCGATATCGCGGCGCTCGAGCTCTATTTGCCGCTGTTGGTGGGAGGACGGGTTGAACTCGTGAGCCGGGCCGTGGCCATGGACGGCTGGCGCCTGATGCGGGCGCTCGAAACGGTTCAACCAACGATCATGCAGGCGACTCCCGCCACGTGGCGTCTCTTGCTCGAATCCGGTTGGTCCGGAAGTTCCGCTTTGACTGCACTCTGCGGAGGCGAGGCGCTTCCTCCCGATCTGGCGTCCCAGCTTCTCAAGCGAACCAAGGCATTGTGGAACATGTACGGTCCGACCGAAACCACCGTGTGGTCGACGATGGAGCGGGTGACGCCGGACGAGGCCGAGATTACGATCGGCCGGCCGATCGCCAACACGGAAGTCTATGTGCTGGATGCGCGCCTGCATCCGGTGCCGATCGGTGTACCGGGAGAACTGTTCATTGGGGGAGCGGGGCTGGCACAGGGCTATCACCGACGACCCGATCTGACCCGAGACCGATTCATTCCGCATCCGTTTTCGAGCGACCCCGAAGCCAGGATGTATCGCACCGGCGATCTGGCTCGATACCGCGAAGACGGCAAACTGATCCACATGGGACGGTTGGATACCCAGGTCAAGGTCCGCGGCTTCCGGATCGAACTGGAGGAAATCCAATCGGTGTTGAGCCGCCATCCGAAGATCCGGCAGACAGTCATCACCACCCGGGCCGATCAGCACGGTCTTAACCAGCTTGCCGCTTATGTTGTGGCGGCGGACGGAGCCGTACCGGCTGCCGATGAACTGCGGGCCTATGCGCGGGCCTTCATGCCGGAATACATGGTTCCGTCATATTTTGTCATGGTGGACAGGCTGCCGCTCACAGCCAACAACAAAATCGACGTCCGGGCATTGCCCGCACCCGAGACTTCCAGGGGTGCCGAAGGGGTCGCCCGCGTCGCTCCAAGAAACGGCATGGAACTGCAATTGACCGCCCTCTGGCAGCAGGTGCTGGGCGTGCAAGAGATCGGCATCCACGACAACTTTTTCGATTTAGGCGGCCATTCGTTCAAGGCGGCTCAGCTGTTCTTCCAGCTGGAGGCCGTGTTCGGCAAGCAGTTGCCGCTCGCCACGCTGTTTCAAGCGCCGACCATCGCGGATCTCGCGGCGGTTCTCACTCAGGCTAATTGGACGCCTCCGTGGCAATCGTTGGTGGCCATTCAAGCCGATGGCGACTCAACGCCGCTGTTCATGGTGCCCGGCGTCGGAGGAAACGTGCTGGTCTTTGCCAAGTTGGCCAAACTGTTGGGAGCCAATCAGCCGATTTATGGTCTTCAGGCGCGCGGCTTGGACGGCAAGGAAGCCCCATTCACCTCCGTGCCGGATATGGCGGCCCATTATGTCCAGGCGATCAAACAGATCCACCAGCAGGGACCGTTCCTGATCGCCGGGGTGTGTACGGGAGGGCTGATCGCCTATGAGATGGCTCGGCAGCTACGGGCAGAGAAAAAGGAGACCACGATCTTCATGCTCGATACCTGGCATCCCGACTCTTATACGAGCTATCGGCGACGGTTGGTCAATCCTGTTTTCATGGGCGCCGTCGTTCTGGGAAAGATCTGCTCGGACATCCGGGCGATCGTGCACCTTCCTCTTCGGGAATGGTGGCCCACCATGAGGCGAAAGGGACAGGTTTTGAAGGGCCTGATCGATCAATCCGTCACGGAGCACATTATGGATCAGGATTTTCAGATCCAGCGTCTCACGAAGGCGACCTTGGTCGCCGTGTCACGATACTGCGTGGAACCGATGGACGGCTGCATCGTCAATGTCGTCGCGTCCAGGAACATTGTCCGGGAAGGCGTGGCCGATACCCGCCATGAGTGGCAGGATTTGGGAGGCAATCATAGCGGCCGCATCTACCTTCCGGCCGAAAATTCCGGCCGCATGTTCGTGTCTCCCTACGTGGAGGAATTGGCCGTCCACATGCAACACCGCTTCAGAGACAATCCCGATGCAAGGCAGACAGGGGAACAGGCGGACGCCGTGGGGGAGTCCCTATGACGTTGCATTTTCCCCGCTTCTTGTACTTTTTGGTGCAGCGGTCCAGATCTATTCTATTGACGATGGTGGGCGTCGGCGTGCTCTCCGGCTTGTGCAGCGCGGCCGTGCTGGCGCTGATCAACCGGGTCCTCCAGCACCGCCAAGACGAAGGCGCGCTTCTGGCGGTCGGCTTCATCGGCGTCGTCATGGGAAAGTTGCTCACGCAAATCGCCTCGCAGCTGATGTTGACCCGTTTTTCCCAGGACATGACGTTGGAGCTCTCCCTCAAGCTGTGCGACAAGATTCTGAAATCGCCGTTCCATCGCATTGAAGCGCAAGGTCCATCGAATATCCTGGTCACGCTCAGCGACGACGTCAGCATGCTGGCCTGGTCGATCCAATGCTTGCCGAATTTGGCGATGAACGGCGCGATCGTTGCCGGGTGCGGAATCTATCTCGCGTGGTTGTCCTTGCCGACGTTCCTCCTCGTCGTCACGGCCACCATGTTGGGTGCGTGGGGTTATCGTTGGCTGCATATGAGGGCGTTCGCGACGATCTATTCCTCCCGCGAGGCGCGCGCGCAACTTTTCCGGCAACTTCGCTCGCTGACAGAGGGCATCAAGGAGTTGATGATGCATCGCCGGCGCCGGAAGGAGTATCTTGATCTGGAGCTGTACGGAGCGGCTGATCGATGCCGGGTCAGCAGTATCGAGGCGTCCCGACAGTACGCATTCGCCGAAGCCTGGTCCCAATTGGCGTTCTATGCGATGATCGGCGTGATTCTGTTCGTCTTTCCCCTCCTGTTTTCGCTGTCTCCTGAATCGCTGATCGGCTACGTGGTCGTGCTGCTTTATATGATGGCGCCGATCTGGGGCATCATCGGTGTGTTGCCGACGCTGGAAAAAGGACAGGTCGCGTTCGACAATATTCAGAAACTCGGCGTCTCGCTCGACGAATGGGTCAAGCCGGACGTCGTTGATTCGGATGAGGAGCCGCATGCGAGTCCCGTCGTCGAACTGCGTGGAGTCGTCTTCACCTATGCGAGCGACGTCCGGCGAGAGCATTGTTTTTCGCTCGGGCCGATCGACATCGAGATCGAACCCGGGGAACTCGTCTTCGTCATCGGTGGAAACGGCAGCGGGAAATCAACCTTTGTCAAAGTCCTCTCCGGGCTGTATCCTCCCCAGCAAGGAGAGATTCGTCTCGGCGGGCGGGTCGTCACCGACGTCAATCGGGCCTGGTATCGTGAGCACTATTCCGTGGTGTTTTCGGATTTTTACCTGTTCGATAAGTTGCTCGGCCTCGATGAACCGTCGGTCGAAGCCGAGGCGCATTCGTATCTCACCCGGCTGCAGATCGACCACAAGGTCACCATCAGCGGGCGTACATTCTCGACGACCGAACTCTCGCAGGGACAACGCAAACGACTGGCGCTTGTGACCGCCTATCTGGAGAATCGGGCGATCTATATCTTCGACGAATGGGCGGCCGATCAGGATCCTGAGTACAAAGAAGTCTTCTATCGGCAACTGTTGCCGGATCTGCGGGCCCGCGGCAAGAGCGTCGTCGTCATCACGCACGACGACCGGTATTTTTATCTGGGCGACCGGGTCGTCAAGTTGGAGGAAGGACGCATCGTCGACGCCAGCATGGCCGGATTGCCGGCTCGTCCGACCGTGAGATCATAAGCCATGAACGGGCACGTGCCGGTCCGTCCCCCGTCCATTCCCTTGACTCCCTCCCACCGTATCCTCGACACGCTGGAACCCAGCCTGCGGATCGAAGCGGACGGCACCATTCATGTCTGGCAATGCAGTCTGGACGACGCCGACTCATGTCTTGATCGGTTCCACTCCTATCTCGACGCAGAAGAACGATTGCGCGCGTCGCGCTTTGTTCACGAAATGGACAGACGACGATATATCGCGGCTCATGGGTGTCTCCGAGCATTGCTCGCCCGATATGCCGGAAAGCCACCCGCCGCTTTGCCGCTTGGACGGAGTCGGGAAGGCAAGCCGATGTTGCTGCAAGGGTCCGGTTTCGCCGCCGTCTCTTTCAATATGTCCCATTCGCATGGCCGGATGTTTTTGGCGGTCGCGAAGCATCGGGAGGTGGGGGCGGATCTGGAGCTGGTGCGCGAGGATGTCGAGACGCTCAAGCTGGCCGAACGGTTCTACACGCGGGCGGAATATGCCGCCCTTACGGCGCAGCCGTCGGCGCAGCAGACACTCCGCTTCTTTCAGTATTGGGTGGCAAAAGAAGCGGTTCTGAAGGGGCAGGGGAGAGGTCTCCCTTCGTTGGGAGAGTGTGAAGTCGACTTCAGCGTCCGGGAACCGCAGACTGAGATCCGCATTCTTGCCGGCTCCAACATGGACAAAGGATGGCGTGTCCAGTGGCCGTTATGCGGACTTGGATGGACCGCCGCCGTCGCGTACCGTGGAACGGCGATCCTGCAAGGGATGCCGGAACGATAGCGTCCTCACCTTCCATCGACTATCCCGCGTTCCGCAACCCTCGAAAGAATTTCTGTAGCAGAGCTTGGCTTTCCGCTTCGAGGACGCGCCCCGTCACGGCCACATGGTGATTGAGACGGGGGTTACTGGTGAAATCAAGGACGGATCCGCAGGCGCCGGCCTTCGGATCACTGGCGCCGAAGACTACGCGCGGAATTCTGGCGAGGATGACGGCGCCGAGACACATCGGGCAGGGCTCGACCGTCACGTACAACGTCGTATCGAGCAGCCGCCAGGTCCCGGATAGTTTGGCGGCCTCCCGGATGGCAATCAGTTCGGCATGTGCGGTCGGGTCTTGCCAGCTTTCGCGGAAGTTATGCGAGGAGGCGAGCACCTCCATCCCCTGCACCAGTACCGCGGCGATCGGAACTTCTCCGACCGCGGTCGCGCGTGCGGCAAGGGCCAGCGCCATCCTCATGAAATGCGCGTCTTGATCGACGGAGGAATCCGGCATGCGGTGTGTCCGGGTCACGTGCCTCACGACAAGGCTTCTCACGAGCGGTTGTAGCGGGCTTCACAGGGAGCGTCAAGAGGAGGATAGGCGGGGATCACGACTGACTGACCAGATACAGAGCTCCGGTCGGCTGCGGTCGCCCGCCCGGAGGTTCCAAACTTACTGCGAACTTCTTGGTTCGTTCGAAATCGGGAAGGCGCTTGACCATGAGATGTGCGGTTTCTCCCGAGTCCATATGGAAGGTGCCGAGGCTCTTGGGTTTTTGGTCGATCGCCCACAGCTGATACATCGTCCCGTTGAGGCATTCCGGAAGATTGACCGCATACAGCCATACTTTTTGGGTTTTGGCATCATACAGGAGAATGCCGGACGCATTCCTGGCCATCTCCGATCCGCCCAACGACACCACGCGGATGTTCGGCTGCCTCAGAAGCACCGCCAACTCATCCTGCGGAGTTCGTGCGCGCCCAGCCACGGTCGTCCGCGATGCGAGTTGCTGCTCCAAGCCCTCAAGTTCGGTCTCCCGTGCGATGAGTTGCTCCTTCAATTCCGCGATATCATGCGCGCGGCGCTCGCTGTCCCGCTCCAGTGCGGCGAAGGACCGGTCCCGCTCGGCGATGACCCGCTGCAGGCTCACGAGCTTGGTCGTTTGATCCTGCAGCGCGACTTCCAATTGCTCTATTTTGGCGGTGTCGGACGACAGTCGAGTCGTAAACGTCCATCCCAGATAGCCTGCAACCGTGACCAGCAGCACCGCGGCGATGCCGATTGCCCACGGCAGGGAGACCGAGCGGGCCGGTGTGATGGGCGGGAACAGGTGATTCATCCACTCGCCTGGTTCGAGACTCGGTTTCGGTTCGTCCGTCTGCCCGTCCTCAAGGGCCGCCGCGACCGGATTGCGGGATGCCATGATTTTCGCCTTGAGCGTGCGAACCGGCGCAGTCTGAACCAGACCGAGCGGCAGTATCGCCGCAACTGCCTGATATTCCTTTAAGGCATGATGGCAGGATGCGCATCCAGACAGGAGATGCGCCTCCAATGTTTGGCGCTCGGCTCGATCCAACGCACCGGTGGCATACAGCGGCACGGTGTCTTCTATTTCTTCATGAGTCATTCGTCATCACCCTGATCCCAGCAGTAACGGAGCGTGTCCCGCAGTTTGGACATGCCGAGCTTGATGCGTGTCTTGACCGTTCCGAGGGGTTGATTCAACCGTGCGGCGATTTCCATGTGGGATAGGCCTTCATAATACGCCAATTCGATCGCCTGCTGCTGGGCGGCCGGCAGACTCGCCATGGCCGACCCGACGGCAAGCCGCAGTTCCTGATCCGCCTGAGTTTCGAACGGGCTGGGCCTCGTATCCTTGATCTGTGAGGCCGCGTCCTGCTCCAGCGAGGCGGTCGTCTGTTGACCGCGCGCCGCTCTCGCCCGCAGACGATCAATGGCGCGGCTTCGGGTCAACGTAATCAGCCATGCCACTGGCGTGCCTCGCCCCACGTCGTAGCGGGCCACTTTTCTCCAGACCTCCAAGTAGACGTCCTGGAGCAATTCCTCGGCATCTTCGCGGCTGCCGAGAATGCGGAGGGCGAGGGTATAGAGCAAGGTGCTCGACAGATCATAGAGTTGGCTGAATGCTTGCTGGTCCCCCTTGACGATGCGGGCGAACAGCGCCGGGTCGATCGTCGAGGTCGCGCGTCGAGCAGGTGTATCCATACGTTGGAATCAGACGGTAGGCCTGAGATGAGATCACCTCTCGCCCGCAACCACTATAGCATCTACGAACGGATTGACCAAAAAGATCTGTATTTAAATATTGGAGAACGTTGACGAAAAGTTCGATCAGCCGGCGGAAGGTCCAGGGAGTTCGAAGTAGCAGGCCAGATAGCGGGCGGCATCGGCTGCACCGCTGAAGGAAGGCGCCGCCGCCGGCATGTATTGGTATTCGACGGCCTCAAAGGCTTCCTCCCATCGCCCAGCCTGAAAGTCCTCGCGCGATAGCTCGCACGAGCGGCCGTACTGCCCGAGAAACTCGACCAAAGGTTGTTCATCGGCGAAATTGTAGCGCCGAACGTAGACCACGGGGACGCGGGCCGCGACGGCTTCCACCACGGTGCCGTATCCCGGCTTCGTCATGATCACGTCGACCGATGGAATGAGCGATCGGAAGCTGTAGGGCAGCGAGCCGAGGGAGCAGATCCGCGACGACCGGCGGGTGATCGGAGCATCCACAATGAAGCGGTATCCAGGCATGGCTTCCATGGCCTCCCAAGGAAGGGAGGTCAACGGAACGCCTCCGAAGCCGACCAGCACCAGCCGGTCATCGTCGAGAAGTTCTAATCGCTTCCGTAGCGCATTACGCACTGGAACGGCCGGTTCCGACACGGTGGCGATATCCGTCACGTTATGGAGGGGTGAGAGAGGCAGCCCTGGGGCGATGCGGAGGGCTGAACCGGCCGTGGCGTAATGGCTGCCGATCTGGGCCAGGATGTCACGCTGGTCCGGCCTGCTCCCATCAATGAAGGGAGTCAGGATCTCGTGCCACGTGAGATTGGCCAGGCAGACGGTCGGAACTTCGGCTTCCGCGCCGGCACGGAGAGCCAAATACGGCGTGTCCGCCACAATCACGCGCGGACCAGCCGAGCGAATCGCCTCCACTTCCCGTCGCAGGCGTGATGACCAGTCGGCATGAAACCCGGCGTGAGCCTCCCAGGTGGCGGCCACGTCGATATGCATCGGCCCTTGCTGGATGCAGCCGATGTCCTGTTGAACCGGCTGAAGGGTCCAGGGAACTCTCAGACGGTCCGTAAAGAACGAAGCCGGTACGAGGGTCCGTAGAATGACCGCGAGATTCGGGACTATAGCGCTCAACGCATTGAGCACCGGAACGACCTGAGCGGCGTGGCCGTAACCGTGTCCTGAAATCGCTGCCCAGATTATCGGCATGAGGACGTCGTGAACCGGGTCAGGACGGATACAGGATATGCGAGAGCGGATGCAGGATGCGCCGGCGTGGAAGGCCACCGGCTTCCGAAGACATGGGTGGAGAAAGGTGGGAAAGGCGACAGGGCACGGCGCGGACTCTTGAGTGTGAGCAGCAGGTGTCCGAGCCGCAACATCGGCGAGGAGCGCCTGGCTTCAACTGTTGGAGTAGAACCTATCTCAAAATGGTTGTGCTCATCAGAAAAGTGCCTATAATGCGCCCGCATGTTGCGCCTGCGCGACGACCAATGGGAGCGGATTCGGGAACATTTTCCCGAGGAACACATTCCCGAAGGCCGGCCCGGCCGCAAACCCGTGCCCGCCCGCGCGGTCTTGGAGGCCGTGCTGTGGATTCTGAACACCGGGGCGCAGTGGCACATGCTGCCGCAGTGCTATCCCAACTACAAAACGGTTCATCGCCGATTTCAGCAGTGGTGCGAACGCGAGGTGCTGCGCGAGATTCTCACGCAGTTGGCGAATACGCTGCGCGACGAGGGCGCCATCGACGAGCGCGAGAGTTTCATCGACGCGACGTTCGCGGCCGCCAAGGGCGGGGGCGACGCGGTGGGGCTCACGAAACGCGGCAAAGGCGTGAAGATCCTGGCGATTGTGGATCGTCATGGGTTGCCGCTCTCGGTCAGTACGCACGCGGCCAATCATCATGAGGTCACATTGGTCCAACTCAGTTTCGACTTCTACATGCTGGAGGCCAAGCCCGAGCATCTCATCGGCGATCGGGCCTATGACAGCGATGGGCTCGATGACGACCTCAAGCAAGGCGGCGTGAACCTGATCGCGCCGCACCGGTCCACCCGCAAACTCAAGACCCAGGACGGGCGCCACTTGCGCCGGTACCAACGCCGCTGGCTCGTCGAACGGTTCTTTGCGTGGCTCCAATGGAAGCGGCGGTTACTCGTACGTTGGGAATATTACGCCTCAAACTTCCTGGGGTTTGTGCAGCTCGCATCGATTACCATGCTCCTAAAGCAATTTTGAGATAGGTTCTAGTCTGATTCAAGGGGAGCGATGTTGTATTCCAACTCGAGATCGAATTCTTCGACCAGCTGGTTGAAGGCCTGCGCCCCCATGTCGGAGCGGACCTCGTTCATAACGAGATCAATGACGGGAGCCGCATGCGGTCCGTACTGCGTCACGGCCGATTCGATCCGTTTCCTGGCGTCGTCGATCGTCATGATCTCACCGAATTCACGTCAAGGCAGCGTTCGAAGCAAAGCCTGCATCTCCGGTACCAGATCGACTCCGCCGTTGGACCGGCCGGACAGCGCCGCGTCGATCCCGGCCCGCAAAGCCGATTTGGCCTCATCCGGCTTGTTGAGTCCGATCAGCGCGCGTCCAAGCGCGAGGTGTGAGGCAACGTGGACCGGGTCCAATTGCACCGCCACCTTCAGATGGGTCGCGGCTTCCTCGTAACTGCCCTTTTCTTGGAGAAGTTTGTTTCCCAATCCATATCGGCCGAGGAATCCATTGGGATTCTTGGCCACCATCCGGCGAAAGGCTTCGATATCCATGCGGGGTCTCCGTTCCGGCGCATCATACCATCGGCGCGGTGCTGCGGCCAGTCCCTACATGCTGTCTCCGACGGAAACGGGAAGACCTCGCGCGAAGCTAGCGGCCCGATTGAGTGACCACGGGAACCAGCGGGACCGATGCAGAGCCCGAGTGTTTAGGTTTGACGGATACCGACCGGATGGGATTGTCGGGAAGCGGGGCGCTGCTGACGGTATAGAACGCGCTGTCCTGCACCAGCTGCTCCATGAGCGCGGTCAAGCAGGATTCGGTGACCAGGCCCTTCAGTTCGTCGATCATCAGCGGGGTCGCTCCGAAGAGGTGAAACCGGCTCGTGCCCGCCGACCGTCCTTCGTACCGCTTGATCTGTCCATCCCATCGCTCGAGTTCAAGCGTCATGTGGGAGGCATAGTCGTATTCCAAAGGAATCACGGGTGTGAGCAGGAACATCGATGCGCCGATCACGAGGCCCTTCCAGGCCGCGGCACCGGAATGCGGGTCCACGGCTTCGTCGATCACCAGTCGGGCGTGGATGGTTTTCCCCTGCGTCGATGCGCCGATATTCTCCGTGGAATCCGATCTGGAAAACAGTCCGATCTCTCGCAAGGAACCCAGAAGCCGCCGATCCGTGTCCTGCGATGGATTCTGCGGTGAGCCGTTCCTGATCAACTGGACGCGATCCAACAAGAGAGGAACCTGTTCCTGTTGCGCGATTGTTCGAGCCGTTCCGCGATGGGCGCGGGACGCCTCGTCGTCGGCCAATTCAATCCAACGTGAGCAAGCCGAGCTGAACAACAGCAGCACCGCCAACAGTCCGGCCCAGGTATTACCGGCTCGTATGCTCTTCACCCACACCTCCTAGAAGTAGAATGAGAACCCGATAAACGGGAGACTGGCATTGAGGCCCACATTTGGATATCTCGTGCCCGCATTGGAAATGTGCTGAAAGCGATAGCCGGCGTTGAGGGCCATCCGCGGCGTGACGAACCACGACAGACCAACCCCGGCGGTCAGGAGAAAATTGAGGCGGGCGGATTCCTCCGGAACATAGCCGACCAGATCCGTGTAAAACGGTCCTCCGGCGAATTCGATATAGGGACGAAACGAATGGTACCCGCTGAAGAGATACTTGATCTTCGGTGTAAAGCCGATGCCGTGGGTCAGCACCGGCTCCTGAAACTGGATGTACACGATTTCCGCTCCGAGGAGGATCTGACCCTGGTACCAGCTTTTCCCGATCGGATCGGTCAAGACCATGCTCCACGAAGGCATGAGCGCGGGGCCTTGTTGCTTTGTCGAATGGTCGCTGGTGAGACGGACGGATATCAGATAGCCCGCCGTGAAACCCACTTCCTGAGTTCCGAACCGTAGTCCGGCTCCAGACTCTTCGGTCTGCGCGAGCGACGGCGTGAATCCCGCCGTCAGCAGAAGGATGAAAGCGATGATGCCCCGTCGTGGTCGTGTCATTCAGCATCTCGGCCCTGTGTCGGCAGGGAAATTGGCCGGCGTGTATTGCACCGTGAGCGGTGAGGCCTACAGTAACAAAGTATTTCGGGAAGTCCAGAAAGTGAAAGAAACCCGCAAGGAAAATCCCGATGCGGGAAGGAGGAAAGGACTACGACGACTGCAATTGTTTCAGGCGGCGGACGTCGTCCGCTTCATCCGGGAGGTGATAGCGGCGGTCGATCATGATCACTCGTTCGAGGCAGCCGCGCGCCGAGACGGCGTCGCCTCGCCGCTGGTACACCGATGCGAGTAGGCGGATCACGGCGGCCTCGGCCGGCTCGTGCCCGAGCCGCACGTAATGCTCGGAGGCATTGTTCAGGCAACGCTCCGCGCCGGTCAGCTCGCCGCGCTGAAGATAGCACCTGCCCATCTGACTGTACGTGACGGCCAGGCCTTCCTCGTTGCCCACGATGCGGTGGTGGTCAAGAGCGAGGCGGAACGACGCGTCGGCCTGCTCCCATTGTTCTTCCCGGGCATCCTGCAGTGCGAGGTTGTTGTAGAGAATTCCCAACGCCCGATGGTCGTTCAGCTCCAACAGCATATCCAGGGCTTCCAGATAATATGGGCGGGCCTTCTCCTGATAATCCGTACCCACGTGCAGATTGCCGAGATTGACCAGCGTGTGCGCAATCGCGTGCGCATCTGGCTCCTCGCGCTGGATGGCGAGCACTTCCCGATAACATCGTTCCGCTCGATCCAAGTCGTTGAGGAGCGCGCAGGTGTTGCCCAGATTGCCGAGCGATCCCGACAACCCGCGGCGGTTGCCGGTGCGGCGGTCCTCGTCCACCGCAGCCTCCCAGGCCTCGCGGGCATGAACAAGATCCCCGCGATGAAGGAAAATCCGAGCCCGGTGCTTGTGGTCTTCAGCCATGATCGAGGAGCATGATGCCGCGGAACGGCCGGCCCTAGCCCACATTATTCATGACGGTTCGTGACGAAACCGCCGAGACGCCAGGCGAGACGGGCACGCGGAGTCCCGCGCAGCCGAGGCGTACTCGTGCAGTACGTTGAGGCCGCGTGGGGCGAGCCTGCCCGCTGGCCGCGCGAAGCTCGCGGCCAGGCTTGTCGTAGCGGCGTGTCGGCGGTTGCAGTAGAAGCGCTCATGAATAATGTGGGCTAGTCTCCGCCCTTCGGCGTGTCTCTTCTGAACTCGACCGCGATGTCGTCTTCTTCCGCCAGGCCGAGCCCCGCGCGAAACGATTCGCGTAGTTCGGTCACACAGTCGATATCACGTGGGTCCTTGCCGATGGGCGAACCGAGGTAGGACTCGCACAGCGTGAGGCCGGTCCGGAAATGACGGGGGATCGTTTCTTCGGTGACTTGTTGCCACGTGATGTAGATGCAGAACGCTTGGAAGGCATCGGCGTTCGGATGCGTCGCCGCGAGGACGAGCAGGTGCTCGTAGGCCTCGCGCGCCGCGGCTCCGGCGCAGGAGGAAAACTGATCTTCGAGGTCTACCGCCGTGAGCCAATCGGGGCCGAGTTGCGCTTGCGATCGTTGAAAGGCCTCACGGGCGGCCAGAGCGGCATCAAATTGCATCGTGAGAGCATACTCACGGCGTCCGGTCAGGTCAATGTGTGAACGGACCGCCAGCGCATTTACTTCGGCATGGACGCTTTGTACACTGGCGATACATCCGCAATGAACGAAGGCCATTCCCCGATATCGCCGTCGGAGCCTCCGGCTTCCGATCCGATCGACGAGGTCGTCCGGTATCACAACAGGACGAAGCATCACTTCCATCGCTATGCCCGCTCCATGGGCTATCTGGATTGGGGGAATCAGCCGGATCCGTTTCGACGCTTCGACGGAGCCGAGCTCATCCGGCTCCCCTTGCTCGCTCACGACGAGGATCCGGCGTCGCCTCCCTATCACGCGCTGTTTGATGCCCGCGACATCGTCGTTCACCCGCTGACCGTGCGAAGTCTGTCCCGATTCCTTGAGCTGGCGCTCGCACTCTCGGCATGGAAACGGGCGGGAGAATCGGAATGGGCGCTTCGGAGCAATCCGTCATCCGGCAATCTGCATCCGACCGAGGGCTATGTTCTGCTCCCGTCCACGTGCGAGCCAGACTTTCCAGCCGGCCTGTATCACTATGCACCCAGAGAACATGGGCTGGAGCGGCGGGCCGAGTGTTCAGCCGATCGGGTGGCTCAGCTCCTTGCGCCGTTTCCGGCCCAGGCATTCATTTTGGGATTGACCTCGGTCCATTGGCGGGAGGCCTGGAAGTATGGTGAGCGCGCCTTCCGCTATTGTCAGCACGACGTCGGGCACGCGATCGGGGCAGCCCGGATCTCTGCCGCCACGCTGGGGTGGAGAATGGTGCTGTTAGACGGCATCGCACAGGACACCGCCGGGCTTCTGCTTGGCACCAACCGCCGAGAAGATTTTGAGGGTGCCGAACAAGAGAATCCCGATTGTCTGGCCCTGATCTGGCCGACGGAGACGGGTACGTCTCGCCAAACTGCGACGATTCCGCTGTTCGTGGAGCCGGCGGCAGCCCTCGCGGTGGCGGAGGGACGATGGGCTGGACGGGCGAATCGCTTGAGCCGAGAACATGCAGTCCATTGGGACGTGATCGACGAGGCTGCCGCCGCTTCGTGGAAGCATGAGGACGATCGGCGGAAGATCCAGGCGGCGGTCTCTGATGGATGCCCGGCCGGCGAGGTGATCGACGGCGGGGTGTCTGTCCCGGCGGCGCAGATTATCCGTCAGCGCCGGAGTGCCGTGGCGTTCGACGGCAGGACGTCGATGTCCTCCGCCCGCTTTTTCCGCATGCTGCGGCTCGTGATGCCTCGAACGAATAGCGGGCAGTTGGACCGCACCGTGCCGTGGGATGTCTGGCCGTATGAGCCGGCGGTTCATCTCATGCTGTTCGTGCATCGGATCGACGGCCTCACGCCGGGACTGTATTTCCTTCTGCGCGACCCCGCCAAGTTGTCGTTCGTCCAAGATTCCATGAATCCCGAGCTGGTGTGGAGTAAAGCGCCGGGGGCACCGGATGATCTGCCTCTTTATTGGTTGCTCGAGGGGGATGCGAAGAAACTCGCCGTCCAAGTGAGCTGCCATCAGGACATCGCCGGTGACGGTGCATTCTCTTTCGGCATGTTCGCCGAGTTCGAGGGGCGCTTGCGAAAAGACGGCGCCTGGTGGTATCCACGATTGTTCTGGGAAGCGGGATTGCTGGGCCAGGTTCTCTACCTTGACGCAGAAGAAGCGGGAGTACGGGCGACCGGTATCGGATGTTTTTTCGACGATCCGGTTCACGAGATCCTTGCGGTGAAGCCGATGGTCCTCCAGTCTCTCTATCACTTCACCGTCGGTGGGCCGATCGAAGACCGTCGCCTCTTGACTTTGCCGCCATACTATCATCTTCATAGAAATAAATAGTTGAGTAATCCATATGATAGAGACAATTATCCATGTTTAAGATTAAGAAAAAGCTCACCAAGACCAAGCCGCCAGAACTGTACAACATCATCGAGGACTATTCGGAATTTGATGCGCCGGGCAACGTGACCGTCTGCGCGATGACGCTCACGGAAGATCTGTCGGTGCATGCCAGAATTCTCTCGGAGAGCTACGACGTCCCTCTGGATCAGATGACCGCGCTGCTTGCGGAGGGCGGCGTCTACGTCTACCCGCAAGTGGGCGGTCTGGTGACGCAGGGTCTTTTTTGTTGCCTGGTCGATCCGACCGGTGCCTCACCCAAACAGAGCTGGGTCTTGGATCTCATGCAGTTCGCCGAGGCCGAGCAGTTGAGTCGTGCCAAGTCCTGTCCGTTGCAGGAAGCGGCGGTGAAAGTCTTCCGCCGCACGCTTTCGGACGAATTGAAAGCAAAGCTGGAACAGAAGAATCTGGGCTTGGACTATCGCACGCTCAGCCCCCAGGTGGCAAAAGGCGGGGACATCAAGTACATCGATTTCCGGAAGGATTGGTCTCCACATTTCAAGCGCCTCTGCATCATGCCGGACGGACGGCTGGTGGAGACGGGCGGTTTGCCGGAGTTCGCCCATCTGCATGGGATCACCCAAGCGCAAGCGAAAACGCTGGTCGGCGAGGGAGGCATCCTGGAAGTCGGTGAGGAGGTCCTGGCCTGTCAGATCGTCAATGGGCAGCCGGCCGTCGCACGATTCAGCGCGAACAACTACGCGAAAGCGAAAGAACTGGTGCGCACGAAGGGACTCCACCTGATGGACGCGCTCAGCGAGGTCGGCTACAACGATCCCGCCATGATGCGCGGGCTCGCACGCAAGGAGTTGACCGGTGGCCGTTGACGAAGATCCCCGCAAGGCATTTGTGTGATGACGATCATAATTTCTGTGCTCGCGGAGGCGGGCTAAGCCGGGGCAGAACGGGACAGTTCGCCGGTAATATTGCGGCTGGGGGTGCCGTCGTCGGCAAGAACGCGGCTATGAACCTATCGGATGGGAAGAGGAGGGGCTTGGGGACCAGCCGGTAGTCTCAGGCGATTTTTCCAAATGTTCCAGAGGAGCGTTCCCACTATGGCTCCGCTCACATTGCAGACGATATCTACCGGCGAAGGACGCCGATTGTGTGAGTAAACCTGGTAGAGTTCAACGGTACAGGAAAGGAGCAAGGCGAATACGAGGAGTATTGTGTGAGTAGAGGAATTTGCCGCATCCTTGCATTGAAGAAAGAGTATGGCGAAGGGGACATAGAGTGCAATGTTGGCAAGAATATCGAGCCAAAATTCAATCGTTCGAATCTCCGATAGGGGGGGAACCCAGACCACATACTCCCAATGGGAATGCGCCACAAAGACAGAGCCGTATGCCCCACTTGCCAGAATGAGGAACGTGTAAAGAATCAGTAGTATCGGCCACATTCCTGTCGGGGGATATTGCTTCCTGCTGACGAATAAGAAGGACTGAGAATATCTGCCGGACAGTGCTGCCTAGCGGGTAAGCTCTTCCTTGACGGCGTCGATTAACCTATTCAAATCGAACGGCTTTTCAAATACCCGCCGGGCGCCGAACAGTTTGGCGACGTCCAGAAAGTTGCGATCCCCCTGGGCTCCGGTCATGGCGATGACCTTGGCGTCCACATACTCGCGCGTCAGCTGCAGGGTCGCTTCGAGGCCGTCCGTCCCAGGCATGAGAATGTCCATGATGACCAGATCGACCGGGTTTTTCTGATAGGCGTGCAAGCCCTCTTCTCCGTCCCGTGCCTCGATGACCTGGTACTCGGCTTTCTCCAAGACATCTTTCAACAGAAGACGGATTGAGTCTTCATCGTCGATGACAAGAATCGTGGCCATGATGATCAACGCTCCTTGAACCCACTGAATACTACCCGCATTGGTGGCGGCTGTCTAGGAAGAATACGATTGCGCGCGGGTGACCATGAAATGCGCAAGGGCCGGCCACGTCCGACTGCGATCGGACACTGCGATATCGCGTCGTTCAGACATGGACAAAAATATCAGCGCCGGGGGCTTGACCTCATTCGCCGATATTTGCTACAAACATGTGACACTCATACCACCGCGACGCTCACCATCCTTATCATTTCGGAGATTGTCGTGTCGTACCAGGATTGGCTCTGGACGCGCCGAGCCTTGCTGAAGACCTCTCTTGTCGGACTGCTTGCCGTCGGCGGACGTCTCTTCTGTCCTTTGACGTCGCAGGCCAGGACATTGCCGGAAGGCGAACTGGATTTTTACAACGTCCATACCGACGAGCGGCTGCATGTCCGGTACCGAAACGAGCAGGGTGAGTACGACCTGGGCGCGTTGGACGAGGTCAATCATGTGCTCCGGTGTCACCATACCGGCGAGGTCGCTGCGATGGATATCCGCCTGCTCGAGCATGTGAATCTTGTACAGAAGGCCTTGGGTGGAAACGGCGAGATCCACGCGATCTCCGGATATCGGTCGCCGGAATACAATGCTCTGCTGGTCAAGCGGAGCCGACGCGCAGTACGACACAGTTACCACATCGCAGGGCAAGCACTGGATTTCTACATCCCGGGCACTCCGCTCCGCGCGATTCGCCAAGCCGCGATGACACTGCAGTATGGAGGCGTCGGATTCTATCCGAGAGCCGGCTTCGTGCATCTCGACTGCGGCCCGGTCCGGTTCTGGTAACCGGCCCACCGATCGTGTCGCTCCTACGAACGGGGAGGAGATTGTGATGTTTTCGTATCACCGGATGGCCCGGGCCGTCGGCTCCGCCGTCGTGCTCGTCGTTCTACTGGGCACCCCCCCGCCCGCATCGGCCGCCGAACAAAGCCGGAAACCGGCCGTCATCAAAGCCGGCACTCAGGTCTCCCTCGAATACACATTGCGGTTGGAAGATCAGACCGTCTTGGAGTCGAACGTGGGAAAGGCCCCGATGGTGTATCGTCAGGGAGCACATGAAATCGTCCCGGGGCTGGAGCAATCGCTGGAAGGACATGCCAAGGGCGACACCGCGCGAATTGTCGTGCAACCGTCCGACGGATATGGAGACGTCGATCCGAAAGCCGTCCAAGAGGTCAAGAAGAGCCTCATTCCGGAGGCAGCCAGGAAAGTCGGCGCTCAGCTCGAGGCAAAAGGGCCGGACGGGGAGTCGCTCTTTCCACGCGTGACCGCCATGACCGATGATACAGTCACGCTGGATTTCAATCATCCGCTGGCGGGGAAAGTGCTCGTGTTCGACGTGACGGTATTGGACGTCCAGGCTGTTCCGCGGAAGTGACGCCGCTACCGGTCTGAATGCCGGCGCAAGTACAAGACCGAGAGCGGGGGCAAGATAAGACTCAGCGAAGCCGGGAAGCCGTGGCTCGGGATCTCCTGCGAGTGCAACCCACCGGCGTTACCAAGATTGCTGCCGCCGTAGACGGAGGAGTCGGTATTGAGCACCTCTCGATAGTAGCCGGTTCGGGGGACGCCGATGCGGTATGCATGGCGGGGAACCGGAGTGAAGTTGCAGACGCAGAGCAATTGCACTTCCGAATCTTTGGCTTTTCGGATGAAGGCCACGACCGAATGGGTGGCGTCATGAAAGTCGATCCACTGGAACCCCGCCCAGTCGTGATCGATTTCGTGCAGCGGCAGCTGGTTTCGGTACAGCCAGTTTAGATCTCTGACGAGCCGCTGAAGCCCTGCGTGGGGAGGAAACTCGCTCAGATGCCAGTCCAAGCTGCGGTCGTGGTTCCACTCCCGCCACTGGCCGAATTCTCCCCCCATAAACAGCATTTTCTTGCCCGGATGGGCGTACATGAATCCATACAAGGCCCGCAGATTGGCGAACCGTTGCCAGTCATCTCCCGGCATCTTGTCGAGCAGCGCCCCCTTGCCGTGGACGACCTCATCGTGCGAGAGCGGCAGAAGAAAGTTCTCGCTGAAGGCATACAGCAAGCCGAACGTCAGTTGACTCTGATGGTACAACCGGTGCACGGGCTCATGGTGGAAATAGTCGAGGGTGTCGTGCATCCAGCCCATGTTCCATTTGAAGGTGAACCCGAGGCCGCCGCTGTAGGTCGGACGGGAAACCCCGGCCCACGACGTTGATTCCTCCGCCACCATGATGGCGCCTGGAAAGTCTCGATGGACGAGCACGTTCAGGTCTTTCAAGAACAGGACGGCGTCGAGATTTTCGTGGCCGCCGAACTGGTTGGGAATCCATTCTCCGGACTTCCTCCCGTAGTCGAGATACAGCATGGACGCGACCGCGTCCACGCGCAACCCATCGATATGGTACCGATCCATCCAAAACAGGGCGCTGTTCATCAGGAAGTTGCGCACCTCGACTCGGCCGTAGTTGAAGATACGGCTGTGCCAGTCCGGATGGTAGCCGAGGCGGGGATCGGCATGGTCGTACAGATGGGTGCCGTCGAATTGCGACAGGCCATGCGGATCGTCGGGAAAGTGGGCCGGGGCCCAATCCATCAGGATGCCGATGCCGTTCTGGTGCGCCCGGTCGACGAAGACCATGAAGTCTTCGGCCGATCCGTAACGGCTCGTGGCCGCGAAATAGCCGGTGGCCTGGTATCCCCATGAGGCGTCGAACGGATGTTCGGTGAGCGGCAACAACTCCAAATGGGTAAATCCCATCTCTTTCGCATAGGGGATCAGCCTGTCCGCCAATTCGCGATAGGTGAGCCACCGGTTGTCCTCTTCGGCAATTCTCATCCACGAACCGAGATGGACTTCATAGACGGAGAGGGGCGCACCGAGCGGATCCCATTTCGCCCGCGCGTCCATCCACGCATGATCGTTCCATGTGTAGGTCGCGGTATCCGTCACGACGGAAGCGGTTTTGGGCCGGAGTTCCGACGCGAACGCGTAAGGATCGGCCTTGAGCAGAATCGTGTCCTGTCCACGCGGACGGATTTCATACTTATAGAGGGTTCCGGATCCCAACTCGGGAATGAAGAGTTCCCATAATCCGGTCGAGCCGCGGTTGGCCATCGGATGGCGTCGTCCATCCCATTGATTGAAATCGCCGACGACGCTGACGCGGGCCGCGTTGGGAGCCCACACGACAAAGTGAACACCGGATACTCCGCGGACATCGCGCAGATGCGCGCCCATCGTCTCATAAGCCCGGTAGAATGTTCCTTCCGAGAAGAGATGTAACTGGTAGTCCGTGAGCAACGGCGCAAAGGCATAGGCATCGTATCCGTCGGAGACCTGTCCGTGGCGATCGAGGACGCGCAATCGATACGGCCTAGTCGACAATGGGCCGGGGATGAGGCATTCGAACAGCCCGCTTTTGTGGACGCGCTGCATGGAGATCGGTTCGGCTCCGTCCAGGAGCACAGAGACTCTCTCGGCTTCAGGGTTGAAGCTGCGAATGGCGACCGCTCCGGAGCCGTCGTCCGACGGGTGCGCGCCGAGCAGCGCGTGGGGATCCCAGAGCCTTCCCTGCACCAACTGTTCAATATCTTCAAGAGAAAGTTTCGACATGATCGACAGACCTCATTTCCATCCGCTATGGTACGTGGTTCGAACCTCGATAGGAAAGAGGAAAAGAATCCAGATTTGTGGTGAACCGGTTGTGACCAATATGTCCGACGTCTCCATCGCGCTTCTCATATTCGGCCTCACGTACCTCCTCATTATCACGGAGCGTATCCATAAGACCATCATTGCGCTGTTCGGCGCCACCCTGATGATCGCCCTCGGCATCGTCACCCAGGAGGAGGCCTTCTACTCCCATGAGTTCGGGGTCGATTATAACGTCGTCTTTCTCCTGATCGGCATGATGGTCATCGTCAATATCGTCCGTGAAACGGGGTTGTTCGAAGTCCTGGCCGTCTGGACGGTGCAATGGTCCGACGCGAAACCCTTTCGGATGCTCCTGTTGCTGGCCGTCATGACGGCGCTGCTGTCTGCCACGCTGGACAACGTGACAACCGTGCTCCTGATGGCACCCGTCACGCTCTCGATCACGAAGCGCCTCGAACTCAACCCTGTGACGTTCCTGATCGTGGAAGCGATGGCGTCGAACATCGGCGGTACCGCCACCCTCGTGGGCGATCCTCCGAACATGATGATCGCCAGCAAGGCCGGGCTCGGCTACCTGGATTTTCTCGTCCGCTTGGGTCCGATCGCGACCCTCATCATGGCCGCATTTCTCGGGGGCCTCTGGCTGGTCGGCGGCCGGTCCATGCGGGTCGATCCTCGTCTCAGAGACGCGGCCATGATCCTCCGGACCGACGATGCGATTCAGGACCGCGGCTCGCTGCGCCGGTGCATGTGGCTGTTGACTGCCGTCAACCTGGCGTTTTGCGCGCACGGTTGGCTGCGGCTGGAGCCGGCGACCATCGCCTTGCTGGGCGCCAGTCTGTTCATGCTGTTTGGACACAAACGCGGAACGGGCGGGACCGCGGAAGAGCTGTCCTATCTCGCTGAGGTGGAGTGGAAGACCATCTTTTTTTTCATCGGGTTGTTCATGCTGGTCGGAGGGCTGGTGAAGGTCGGGGTCATCCGGCAGGCCGCGCAGCTGTTGGTTGCCTATACGAGCGACAATCTGGCCGTAACCACGATGGCGATTCTCTGGGGGTCGGCGCTGCTCTCGGCCGTCGTCGACAACATTCCCTACGTGGCGGCGATGAACCCACTGATCGTGGACTTGGCGCGATCGCATCATCCGTCCGTGCTTGACCAGTCGTCGTTGGTCCTCCAACCTGACATCGTGCCCTTGTGGTGGGCGCTGGCGCTCGGCGCCTGCCTGGGAGGGAACGCTACGATCATCGGCGCGAGCGCCAATGTCATTGTCGTGGACCTTGCGCGGAAAGCCGGCTACCCCATCTCCTTCTGGCAATTCGCCAAAATGGGCGTGCCGGTCACCATCGGATCGATGCTACTCAGCTCGCTCTACCTCTGGTGGCTGTTCCTGTGACGGCTCCTATCCCGAACAACGACCTCATCGTTCGATCGTCCACCTCCGCTCGGTCACGCCGACGGGGCGATGGTCCCCCGGCCATAGAGCACCAACCGATCATAGGAGGTCGTGCAGTCAGGACAATAGGTCCGGGACAATAGAATGTCTTCCGCATGGACGAGATGTCGCTTGGCGTACTCGGTGATTGTGCACCACTCGGGACCGGTGGACTCGACCCGGTGCTCATCCTTCACTTTCCGACAGACCTCACAACAGAACGCAACGTGGATGTCCGACATCGCAATCTCCTCCCCACTTGGGTCATGTGGGATTGATACCCATGGCCTCACCGTCATGGCGTCATCGGTACGATGCCGGCGGCGGCGAGGGGTAAAACGAGGAAGCGGACGTTCTAGACGTCCGGATTCGGGGGACGCAAGAGGGTGCGATCGTCGCCGGTCCGGCGAAACTTCGGGAGACGTTCGACCGCCAGGCCGATGATGGCGGGAGGGTGCAATTCAAGGTGGCTGACGGGAAGCGAGAACCCCTCAAAGAGCAAACTCTTGGAAAGGTCCGACTCAAATTCACAGGCCCAGAGCGTCAAGGTCGTGCCCAAGACCTGCATCAAGACGCAGAGGCACAGGAAGCCGAAGGTCAAAACCGTGAGGAGACGCCGCTGAGATCCGTGAGTCAGGGGCATGGAAAGTCCTCAAGAGTGGGGCGCAGTGTAGGGACTTAGCAGTGGTCCTGTCAACGCCCTTGTCGAGTTACCCTTCGACCTTGATCGTGATGGAAGTCGCGGCCCAGTCCGGAGGTGGACCGGCAGAGACGGCCGGCTCCGGCATGACCGCTGCATCCGCCGGCATAGGAAGCTCGGTATGCGCGACGGCCGGCACTGTCGCGGCCGGCTCCGGTTGCGGCTCCGCGGCAGCCTGGCCCGGTACGTGGGGCGTCGGGTCATAGACGGCAATGATGCCGCGCGCCGCTCTCGTCGTCAGACTCTCTCTGATGCCGCCGATCTCAGTGGAGACTGCGCGGGTGCCGACGGTTGGAGAGCGCTTGGCGGCCGCGGCAGCTTGGATACTCCTGATCCGCTGGCGAAGCAGTTGGGCCGTGTCGAGATCCGTGCTGCTGAAGACACGGACAGTATCCGTTCCCTTGGGCGGAGCATAGTCCCAGTAGAATCCGGCATGGTTGCCGTTCTGCAATGAGTCGGGAATCAAGACCGTTTCGCCGGCCCGAACGTGCCCGTCGGTATAGAAGCCTGCCTTGGTGTAGTCGTTGGGAAACAACAGATTCACGCCGCCCTCTGCGTCTACGTCCACGACCGTCAGGTAAGAGTCCGCGCTGACTTTGATCTCGAGTTGAAGACTGTTCTCAGATGTGCGGGGTTTGCCGGATTTTCTGATGCGATATTTGGCCGGCTGCGTATTGGCCGCGACGACGGCGATGCCGCGTGTACCGATGGAGGGCTTTGCCGGCACCGGCGCATTGGCGACCCGTACGTCGATGCGCAATTGAGATGAGGGATTGTCGAGCGTGAGCAGTTCCGAGGCGGTGGCGGAGCGAGACACGACCATCGCCAGACCGGCGCCCCAGTTATCGCCGTCACCGCCGAACGAACCGACCAATTGCAGCCCGTCGGCCGCGAAGAGCTTCACCTCGTTGTCCTGAGCCTGGACCAGATAGCGGGGGGACTGATCCGGTCCCACGATCGCGACGTGGGGAATGTATTTCGCCAGGACATCCTCGATGTGCTTGCGCTTGCCGTCGGTCGCGTCGAGGACTTGAATGGGAATCCTGTCGCCAGTCGGAGCGGGCAGAAACGCCACGGCGCGTGCATGATCCGGAATCCTCCTGTCGGCCGGTTGAAATGTGGCCTTGGCGTCTTGCCCCGCCAGCTGGATGACCGTCGCGATCGCGATGGCGCGCCCTGGGGCAAATGCCGTGTCTCCCGGCGGATAGACAGCCCAGGTCGATCCGGGCACGGCGCCGAGCAATAGTCCGTTGATCAATGTCATCGACCCGGCTTCGCCCGGCTTGACCTCGACCCAGGCCAAACGCGGATTCGAGCCGCCGGCGGCGAAAGTTCCCGGCGCGCCGGAGGAGCCCAACAGCGGGGTTTCCAGCAGATCCGGCGGCGCTTCAAGTTGGGGTTCGGGCATCGAGGCGCGGCCGAAATGCAGTTGAATGCGCTTGAGTTCGGCTTCGACTCCGCGAAAGACTTCTCGCGGCGACGCGGAGGACGGCGCCGAGCGAAGGCTTCGCGACAGGGCATAGGAGAAAAAGCCGTGATACCGTCCCTCCACCGGACCGTCCAGCGCCTCCTGGTGCGAAGCGGCGCCTGTCATGAGCACGTAGCGCGCGGGCAGCGTCTGAATGCCGCCCCTGGTCCTCACCTCCGATCCGGGAGCCGGCCGGTAGAGGTCGAGTCGGGTGTCTTGAGGAATGGACCGGGTTCGGATGTCGAGCGAGCGGGTCGCCGTACCGGAATGGCAGGAGTCGAGCACGATGAAGGCGCGGCTGGTCGGCAGACGTGTGAAAATGGCCTCCAGTTCGTCATCCGTAATGTCGGGAATCGTGCCGCTCCGTCCGTCCTGTGGGACGAGGGTTTCGTCGAGATTGTCCTCGGGCTCATCGCCGTTGAGATCCGCCACCTGCGAGCCGTGTCCGGAATAGTGGATGTACACCATGTCTTGCGGCCCGGTTTCGCCGACGAACTGATTGAGCGCCGCCAAGATGCCCGCGCGCGTAGCCTGTTCGTCGGTGAGCAGGCGGATGTGATGTTCCGCGAAGCCCCATCGGGTGATGAGGATCTGTTTCATCGTGTCGATATCGTTCAACGAGCCTTGCAGTTTGGGTACGGCCCGGTACTTGTTGATGCCGATCAGCAGCGCCCGCTTCGTGCCGCCGCCTGTTCCTCCTGCGGCCTGGCCCGCAGCGTGATCGTGAAGCGCGCACGCCCAGAGCATGAGGAGGGCGGCCAAGAAGACGCTGGAGCAGGACGGAGCCTTCATGAGATCACCTTTCGGGCCTCTTCAGACAAGGCCGGTTCACGAATGCCTTTCCTTCGCGCCATGTCGCGACTCCTCTGATCGTTTGTCGTTCGCATGCGTGAAGCGGTTCACGGCCCAACGGCGTCGGCATGCAGGACGACGCGGTCTTGCCCCCGGAGCATGTTCAGGATCTGACGGGACGTTGCAGGATCCGCCGCCTTGACTTCGAGCACATAGGAGCCTCCGGCAGTGGGACCGTCGACGATACGCCCGTGGACTCGGTCGACGACCTCGCGGATTTGCGCCTCGGTCGCCTGGTCATGAAAACGAACGGTAAACCGCGCGGCGGGGCTGTCGATCGATCTGGTGCTCACCGGATCCCGATCCACCGGCATCGTCACCCAGAGTAGCAACCCGAACTGCACGGCCAGCAGAACCGTCGCCATGGAAGGAACCCACGGAACATCGAAGAGCGAGCGGAACCAGCGATCGAGGGACGCGAGGCCGCTGCCTTCGCGATCGGCGTTGCGTGCGGAGAGGCGTGTTTCCGACGCCACGTTGGACAGCACGGTTTTGGCCAACGACGGCCTCGGTTCCGGCTGGGCTGCGTACGCCTCGTGAAGAGTCCGCCGCAGGTCCGCCCATTCGCTCAGTTCTCTCCGGCAATCCAGACAGGATTCCAAATGGCGGGCGACCAAACGACGCTCTTCTTCTCCCAACGTTTCGTTGGCGTACCAGGGGAGCAGGGTCGCTTCCGGATGGACTCCGGCCGGGATGTGTTCCGGCTCGTTCATACGCCCGTTCATACGATGGGTGCCTTCTGGTTCAGCCGATCCAGCGCTCGTTTGAGATGCTGCTTGGCGTAGAAGACTCGAGTCTTGACGGTGTTGGACGGGATACCCAACATCGTCGCGATCTCGTCGTAGGGCAGTTCCTCATAGAAGACCAGGCGCAAGACTTCCTGATGCTCGCGCGACAGCGCAGCCAGCGCCCGCTTCGTCAAAGCCTCGACTTGTTGTCGGTGGATCCCTTCCAGGGGACCGTCGCAGGTGTTCGGAAGTTCGGCGACCTCGTCGAGATCGACTTCGCGCTGCCGGCGTCCGGTCCGTCGCAGGGCGTCCAGCGACTTGTGGCGCGCGATACCGAAGATCCAGGTGGAGAGGCGTGACGTACCGGAAAAGGTTCCGGCGCCCCGCCAGATGGCGATCATGGTTTCCCCGACCACGTCCTCGGCGACCGTCTGGTCGTTGACGAGGCTGTACACGTATTGGTACAGGCGCTTCTCATACAGATGGTAGAGACGTTCAAAGGCGGCTTGTTCGCCGGCTGCCACGGCACCAAGGAGGTCACTCTCCGAATCCTCACGGTCGTGAGTCGTGTCCATGGCCACCCAAGTTCAGTCTGCCGTCTGTATCGCCCGGGAGGCCTTTGCTGTAGCATATTTGCCTTGGCCCCTCAATAGGACAGCCTTTGATTGACCAGTCTTCCAGGGCGGTCTACAATGCGCTGAACCTTTTGCTGTATCGTCGCGACGTACGGAACAGCATAGGGGAAATCAGACGTGGTGAAACAATACTGGCAGGGCATGCGAGAGGCTGGAACGGGACGGGGAGTCGGACTTGCCCTGCTCGGACCGCTTGTCCTCAGCTCTTGTGCCGCCGCCCCGTTTCTGATTCCGATTGCCTTCGAATTTGCCAAGAATCTCTTCCAGACCGGCCTGCAGAACTACGGATCCAAGCATCGCGATAACCTGAGTAATCTGGTCAATCGGCTCTCCAGCCCCTATATGCAGGGACTCCCTCCCATGGCGATGGGAGGACCGGGATTGCCCGGTCAACCGGGCCAACTCGGGCAGCCCGGCGTTGGAATGCCACCAGGCTTTCCAGGACAACCGGGAATGCCGCCACCTCAGTACCCGGGACAGGCAGCCTATCCGGGACAAATGGGAGGCTATGATCCAAACAGCGCGGGCATGACCTCCTCCGGTGCCGCCGCCTATCCCGGATCACCGACTAATCCCTATGGAGGCGCGCAGAGTCTTCCGGGTCAACCGGGAATGAATCCGTTCGATCCGAGCAATCCATATGGAACCGCCGCGGCGAATCCTTACGGGCAACAGACCAATCCGTACGGGACTGCTTCCCCCTATGGCCAGCAGATGAATCCATATGGGACGACGGGAGCGAATCCCTACGGCACACAGAATCCCTATGGTTCCCCGAATCCCTACGGACAGCCCACGAACCCCTACGGAACGGCGAATCCCTATGGAGCCCCTCCCGCTCAGATGCAACCGGGCTACGATCCGAACAATCCATATGGAGCAGGTGGAGCGATGCAGGGCTATGGCCAGATTCAACAAGGCTATGGCCAGGTCCAGCAAGGCTATGGCCAGGTTCAGCAAGGTTACGGACAAGCTCAGCCGGGCTACGGCCAAGTTCCGCAGGGATATGGTGCAACCTCAGCTTATGGAACGCAGCAGCAAGCCTACGCCAACTACGGAATGTCCGGCCAATCGTATGGAGGCCAGCCGTACGGAGCGGCCGGCATCTATCCTCGATCAGTGGACGGCGAACCGGTCGCCGTTGATGTGGCGCTGGTCAGACAGAAGCAGACGGCCGGCGGCAAAGAAGTCGTCTTGATGAACGACGGGGAAACCCTCAAGGACGGCGGAGCCAACAAGGAAGCAGGCGACCGCTTCAAGATCGTCGCGCGTACCAACTGCGATTGCTATCTCTACATCATTTCCATCGACGGATCCGGCTGGGCCGAAACGGTCTTCCCGGCCAAGGGCGCCGCGACAGCCAATCCCGTCAAGCAGGACCAGGAGTACGGCTTCCCCGAATCGACTTACTGGTACACCTTGGACCAGGTGAAGGGGATCGAAACGTTCTTTGTCGTCGCGTCACGGAACCGCCGAACAGACTTGGAAGAAAGCATGGAGCAACTGGCCGCGGAGGTTCGGCCGTCGACTCCGATCGTGGCGAAGGTCGAGGAACCTCCCATTATTCCGCGCGGCGTCGGTTCCGTCCAGACTCGCGGCATCGTGAAGATCCAGGACGACACCGGCACGAAGGTCCAGGTCACGCCGCTCTCCTACGCGGCGAACCCGCCTACCCAAGATGTGACGGTCACGCGGTGGTTCAAGCACGAATAGCAGGATAATATGCTTCACCTGGCATTACGGCGCGGGGCGGCCTTGGCGGTTGCGGGACTTTGCCTGAACGTATTCTTGATGTCCTTAGAAGTCCCAGCTCAGGTGTTTCCACCTCGTCAACCGCAGCCGCCCGCTCCGGCGCCGCGCCCTCCGACTCAAATGCCCGGTCAGGCGGCCATGCCTCCGCAACCGGGCGCCCTGACGAGAAACATTCCCCTCACGGCGATTCTCGGTGATCCGACCAAGTCGTTCATCCAGCTCACCAACATGCGGAGCCCCTTCGACACGAATTTCGCCCTGGGCCGTGGACTGACCGGACGGATTACCTTGGAGAAGTACACGTATGAAGCCGGCAACGGCCAGAAGGTGTTTGTGCACGTCACAGGAGTCTCCAATCCCCCCATGGTGACGTTGGAGGGACAGGAGATTCGCTACCAATTTCTCTTCCCGGTCATCCAGTTGAAAACCTATTACAAAGACTATTCCGGCGAGGGGGATACGGCCCTCAGCGATCTGGTCGCGGAAAAAGTCGTGGTCGACGTCTTTCTCACCCCGACCATCGACCAGCGGCGTCTGCCCACCTATCATTCCGTGCGCATTGCCGTGATCGGAGCCGTCAAGGAGGCGGACAAGTGCACGCACTTTTTCGACATGATCTTTCCGGTCAATATCTGCAAGATCGGAGCGGAGTATTTCAAACAGATTCAACCGGCCCTTGAGAATGGTATGAGGGAAGTCTTGCTCCAGCCGCCGACACGCATGCAGTTCGAACAGCAAATCTACCAATTCATCCGCGCGGAACTCTTGTCGAAGGCCGGCATCAACCCGATGAGCCCGGCGCAAGTCGAGATCCTGCAAGGGGAGTTTCGAGGAGCGGATTACGTCGCAAGCTACCAGCCTCGCTAACGCAGCTAAACTCCTCCCATCCCTCAGTTCCCAAAGAGGTTCGGACTTCCGGTCAACACCTGGCCGTTGCCGACGGCGCTTCCTACCGCGGCAAGCGGTTTGGTGCCGTCGTTGAGCCGCATGGTGGCTCCTTTTGCACTCAGAGTGCCTTTCGCCTCGACGGTCATCCCAGCGGCCGTGTGAATCGTGGCGTTTCCGCCGCTCCTCAGGGCCATGGTCGCGCCGGATTCAATGTTCGTGTCCGTCCCGCTCCTTACGGCGATCGATCCGGCCGACTGGATCATCGTGCCGCCCGCGCTCACGAAGGACAACGCCGGCGCTTGAATGACGGTTCCATTCGGTGAGACGTGGACGACCGATTGGATCGCAGCCAGCTGCAGCTGTAATGACTGGATCTGCTGCTGAAGCGCGGCGAGCTGCTGCTCGACCGTCATGGCCGGAATGGAGGTTGTCGGCGCGCGAAAACCCGGCTGCTGAGGACTCGTCGGTCCGGGCACCGCCCGCTCGGTGACATCATCGGCCGCGACGATCCCGCAGGGCCCAAGTGTAAGCGTCAGCAGCATGACTCTACCCAGAATCTTCATGTGCTCCCCCTCGGCAAAGGTTTGAGTGACAGCCGAACATGGGCCATGCCGAACGGTCACAGGATGCTCATGTTCATCGTTTCGCAATACATCTCCACACGAACCACGGTCCCCGCCTTGGCGTTCGCCGGCTCAAGGGCATACCGCACAATGCCCAATCCGCCAAGCTGGACTGACACATTGCCGGCCTTCGCACCTGCCTGATCGGTCCACGTCAAGTGCCCCGACATTTCTCCTACCTGCATACCCTTTACAACCGTGTCATCGAACCACTTGTAAAAAGGACCGGCGTACGCTTCGGGTAATCTGATCACGACGGGTGAACAGTCGAGGACTCCAGGCTGCTGCAGGAACTTCTCCTGTCCGGCACGCGATGCCGCGACCGGCCGTTTGGCCACGATCGCATCAACGTTGATGATTCGTTTGCAGGCATCCTCGAATCCCTGAATGGTGAAGGCGAAATTGGAGCTGACGATTTTCGCCGACTTGGCTCCCGCCATCGAGAGCACGTTCTTTCCGCTCCCTCCGGAAAAACGGGTAGACTGCGGAGCGATTCGCAGGGACAGTGCCGCGGGAGCCTTCGCTCCTACCGGGTCACAGAGAGGGGTGCCGATCTCCGTGATGACGGCCCCCATGAATTCGAGCCGCTTGACTTCCTTGTAGTTGAAGTCCGCGTACAATATGGCCCCGTTCCTGGGGGTTGGAATTTTCGAGAGGGTATCTCCAATCCAGCCGCTCAGGGGTTTGGTGATTTGGGAAAAGTCCACGTCCAGCACAATATCCTCGAACCTCGGTGGGCCCGGCCGCTTACGCTGGATCATATCCGGCCCGACACCTTCCGAGATGATGTCGGCAAACGGGTTGCCGCCCTCGACGCCGGACAGGAGACCGGCGAATTGCCCTTCCAGTTCGAGGCCAACCGTCCCGCTCGCATACGAGCCTTTCAAGGCTGCTTCAGCCGGACTTGTCGACTCGATAAGAAATTTCGGTAGGCCGAGCAACATCGCACCTCCGGCCGCAAGGCCGACTTTGGCGAAAAAGCTGCGTCGGGAGAGCACCCTGGTCTCATCGGCGCTGGAAGAGTCGTTCATGAAGACTCCTTTCACAATAGGGGTAACGCATGGTCCATAGGTCACGGTCTGGGTTCCTCAGATGGATCGAACGGACTCGGTTGTTCGATCATCGGCTCATCCGTCTGCTCCCCTTCCACCCCTCGGCTCATGACGGCGGTGGTTCCGCTTCCAAGCACGCCTGACGAGATCGTGCCGCCGATCCGGCATGTAAACTCGCGGGACGCGCCCGGTGGGAATGTGCCGGAGAACTGAGCGAGGTTACCCGCAAAGGGAAGGGCCTGGGTTTGCGCGGCGCCGTTTGCAATTGTCGTCATGGTGAATCCGACAATCTGCGGCGGCCCAAATCTCCCGCTGGTCTGATTGGCATCGAGCTGGCAAATGATTCCTTGCGCCTGACCGCCATCACACATCGCGCCTTCTTCCACGCCCGCGACGTTGAGGGGGCCCCAATAGGGCGTGTTCGGGTGGCTGCAGCCCACCACGATCTTGCCCTTTGCCCCCCATCCGCTCCAGCGCACGCGCGTGTTGCCGGACAATGTGGCGTCCGTCTTGCCCATCGTTTGCAGAATCCAATCGCGGTAGACGAAAACATCGGTAAACACCGCCTCGCCGGTTGGGGTCATACAGTCTCCGACTGTGCCTTGCGAGGCGATCCCGCGTACGACCGCGCGGCCGTTCTCGACCGTCACGAATCCCGAGCCGCTATCGCCCGGACAGAGCGAGGTGTTGCCGGCCGTGTTGGCCGGCACGAAAATCTTCGTGGGGGATGCGAGGGCCGAGATGGGCCCACGGAAGATAGCAGCCTGCCCAGGAGGAACCGGACCATCGTGCCTGATCGACGCCACAGTTCCCACTCTGCCTGCCTGGCGTGGCGTTCTCGGGAGTCCGACCGTCTGGAGCGCGAAGTTGACAGGAAACGGTGATGCCAGCTTGATCAGGGCGATGTCGTTCGCGTGATCATTCTGAGGGTTGTACTGGGGGTGCTTGAACGCGCCGCGGTTGGTCGCAGGCCCGACCGTTTGATCCGGCTGGCGCGACTCGGTGTACGCTCTGCCATACGAATCAGTTCGAGTATAGGTCACGCCGCTATGGGGATTGAAATCTAGACAATGGGCCGCGGTCAGGAACCATTGCGGATCGATGAGCACCCCGCCACAGCCGGCCATCCGTCCGACCCAGGGATATTTGTAGTCGGGCTCGTTGATGCCGCCACCAACAACCGGCGCCGGTCCGGTCGGTCCGGCGGAAGGAGCCGGTGGCGCGGTCGGCGTCATCGTCGCACCTTGTTTCTGAAATACCCCCATGTCGCGCATCACGGCCCGTTCTTGGACAGCGTTGGGATCCCCGGCCGGTGTGGGTGAGGGCGCGGGATCACCCGTGCATCCGATAAAGAAGCTGCCTATGGCCATGACGAGGAACAGCGAGACCGCCGCACGCGGGGTTCGATACTGACGGCCATTGAGAGAGCTCATGATGGACCTCCATTCGTCTTAGGATGCTCTTGGCACACGGGCGGCGGGAAGAATGTACGGAGTCATCCCCCCGTCATGGTTCCGGCCTCTTTGATTCGGCGCGTCCCCACAGGTCGGCCGGATGCGACACCTGGGCGCAGTCTCTGAAACTCCTCATCCTCCGCTCAGAATTGGTCGAACGGCATCAGCGCCTTGATGATCGTGTAGGTAATCCGCGCTACGCACGAATTGCCGCCAAATGCGCCCCGAAGTCCGGGCGGCCCTGTCGCCTCCTTCTTCAAGAAAAAGTCATACTTGGTCGTCGGTCCCGGCACCAAGGGTATGGCTGACGGTCCAAATCGAGTAGGGCTGTATTGAGGGAGCTGATAAAAGAAAGGATCGCCCTCTCTAAATTGCACAGACGGCTCCATGAGCTTGTCCCGTGCAGCGACCTCCTTGCGGGTCCATGAGAATTGTGTGATCCCTCTTGCCTCGTCACCACCGAGTTTGAACGTTTGCTCATGGAACTGACCGTCAGGCGAATACCACAAGAAGCCGATGTCACTTTTCCCAACGAGATCGCACTTGGAGGCCATGACGAATCTCAAATCCGTGACAAACACGTCATAGAGCGGGGTGATCGTGACCTGCTTGTTGAACCCGGTACCTTGCCCATTGGGGACCAACTCGCGCACAGTAATCTGGACGTTCATCGGCCGAGGCTGCCCATTCCCTTCAGCATCGCGGTACGAGAGGGTCAGGCCAGTGGCGGGACTATAGGTTCGTTTCAGAATCTGCGATTTGAGCGGAGAGCTATAGAAGACTTCGACCTCGACGGGCACCGTCACCGGGAGATTGGGAGGAACGCGAAGATTGACGGAGATGCTCTTCGACGTCACCTTGATCGCGTTGCGGATGGCGGTGAGACTTGGGGTTGGGGCCGGAATAGGCAACAATTTGGCGCCGGGCGCCACAGCCCCCGGCAGGATCCCTCGTTCCTGAATGTCGGTGGCCTCGGACGCCGGCGCGGACTCGTCGGGCATCGTGGGAGCCATGGCGGGGGATGCCGGTTCTTGCTCGGTTGTCGCGGTCCCGGCCTCACCCCCGACTGCCCGTTCCTGTACATCTTTTGGATCTTGGTCCGGCGCATGATAAGGCTCGATTGGATCCCGAAACTGGGCGAAGGTTGGAGCCAGGAGAAAGGACCATCCCATTGCGAGAAGGAGCACATGGCGGAGTGTTATCATATGACCTCTCCCATTCACATGACCATAACCGGTCTGCTGCTTCGGCACTCACTCTCGGTTGCGCCATAGGCTACCAGGCGGGAGCACAGTTGACGCGTGCGTTTGTCTGGTGTTTTGCCACTGTCACACAACTGGCCCATCCCAACGTCTTCCAATCATCATAGTCGTTGTACGTGAGGTCGGCCATGCCATCGGCGTGAGGGCGAAAGCGAACATGGTTTTCAAGCGCAGGCTTGTGAATAGAGTATGTCATCGCCGCGCGAAGCGCTGTCTCACTTGGCGTCACCAGCGACATGCCGTAGACGAACGACCACACATTGTCAAAATACGAATTGAGGCCAATGCGCAACTTTCCGTCAGAGGCGACATATGACATGGCCATGCGAGTTGCGTTGGTCGGCGGATAGCTCGGCGGAGGCGGTTGGTACTCCAGGAACAGTATGTAAAAGCGCCCTGTAGAAAGGAGCGTCGTGCCGGACGGGGGCGCCATTTCGGAGGGAAGCGGCGTCAGCACATCCAGCGGGAGCTTGCGCTGAACCGCGCGTTCCTGAATCTCCTCAGGGGGCGTCCCTTTCTGGGACGCTTGGTCCTGCTCGCTCAGCGAGGTGGGAGGAGCGGGAAGATCGGTTGCTGGCGGTATGTGCGGATCCCGCGGTTCTTGGATCTCCCCAGACGGCGGCTGGGCATGTTCCTCCTGCAACACCCCCCGGGATCGCGTAGACGTCGAAGCGGTTGCTCCCGACGTCGTCAGGATGCCTCCATCCCCTGGGCCCGGCGTCCATGCCATGACCGGCCGGCCCACGGACGAAGGCAGCGTGTCGTAGGGAATGGGGATTCGCCCCCATCCGGGGCCGGGCAATTGAGAAGCATAGAGCTGAATGCGGGCTTGTGGGTCAGTGAATGCACCGATCAGGTGCTCTTGTCCGGCCACGATGCCGAGAGGGAGGTAGACATATGCCAGCGCGGGTGACGTATTTGGATGCACCACGACCGACTGCCCTCCGACCGTCACGACCTGCTCAGCCGACCAACCAGCTCCTGTGAAACTGCGCACTCGGACCACGTTGTCGGTCCCTTTATACCCCAACGCCAAGCTGGCTAGGTTGCGGGAGTTGGCCAACGAAGGTTCGCCGGCGGCCGGCGACGATCCGTCGACGGTGATGACCGCGTTCCAGACATTCAATCCGGCACTCACGGTCACCCATGTATAAAACATTGTCCCGTCGGGGCGAATACCGACCAGAATGATCATCTCAACGCCCTTCACCTTGACGGTCTTCGCATCGATCGCGGAGATCGGTCCGATATCACGAGTTCCCGGCTGCACAAATGTTGGCACGGGGCAACTGTCGACGTTGGGCGAGCAGTTCCAGGCCGACGTATAGCTGTAGGCGAGACGTCCATTCAGGTCGACGGCAAACATCCAGATCTGATTGTTGAAGCGCACGACCGCAGGACTGCGCTGGCTCTGGATTCCGGAATCTTGCTCACCTTGACGGGTAAACTCGCACATTCCGCCTGGCTGGTAATTGGCGTACGCGCGCACCCGAACGTTCGCGGGAGAAAAGATGCCGTCTCGGTTCCAATCGACGTGCCCTGTGAGCGGGTCAACCTTGTAACCAAAGATGTTGACGAGCACATCACGGAGGGGCTGATCGGAGGGGTTGAAGACATCGCTCTCCAGGAGGGAATGGTTATTCAACTGCAGGGAGCTACGCCGCCCATCGGAAAACTGCAAGGGGCCCGCGTAGCTCATGAGACTCAGGTAATTGGGCTTGCAATTGGGCTCGTTCAGGCCGAATGGGCCGTTGTGATTTATCCCCATGGTGTGGCCGAATTCGTGGGACGCAACGAAGACTGAATTCATATTGAATCCGCAGGCGATACTACCTCCGGAGCAGGCTCCGCCACCGCTGGTATAGCCCATGACGTAGTGGAACACACCATGCCGCGATCGATCCATTTGCACCGACCAGACCTCCTCCGGTCTTTGTGGACCGGTCGGTAATGCGTCCACTGGATTGTAGCCACCCCAGTCGCCGTAGATGGTGGCATCCTCTGGTCGCTCAGGCGGCACCCCGGTATCGAGGTGGAGACGGATACCGGGAAGACCGTCTGGATTGGCGCTGCTCGCGGCATGCGCCGCGCGCAGCGCAGGGTCGGTGGTCGCGGCATCTGCATACACGGCCGCCATCTGGCGGGCCGCCTCCGGGGGCATGCGGCTCGAGACCCCCTGCTGGTTCTCAGCGAGGTTGAGACGGCGGAAGTCCACTTCGATAAATACATCCTTGTGGCGAGGGTTTGCCCCCCACCCAGGCAAATCCAGGAACACGGGCTTGTTCTGACTGTTGGTAGCCCGTTTTCCCAGCACCTCCCAGCCGTCCAGCAGTCCATCGCCATCGGTGTCTCGCGGATCGGCGATGGCATTACAATTGACGCCAGCGACGGAGCTCGTCTTCGATGCGCAAGTTCCGAGAGCTGCCTCGAGCTGGTCCCCGAGCCCATCCCCATCGGTGTCGTTCGCAACGTCGTTAGGAGGCAGTGACTGGCCTTGATGATCCCGTACGACGGGTCCTCCACCACAGGAGGCCGGTGGCGCGCTCGCAGGATGGGGCGGTAATAGCGGAGCGACCACGGCAGTGCTATTGATAGGTGTTGTTCCGCTTGCTCGTTGGCGTTCCCAATGGCCCGCGACAAACTGGCCGTTTTGCACACTCGCTCGTGCCCAGACAAATCCCTGAGGATCAGGACTGCCAAACACGCAGATGTACGAGAGCTTATCGCCAAAATTCACCTGTGAGAGATCGGGGCGGTCTTCCAATACATCTACTGAGAGACCATAGCCCCCTCCTGCATCGACGTGTTCGTAGAGGACCGCCACCAGACCTGGAGCGACTCGTATTGAGGACGCAACATCATTGAGCTCAGAGAATATATATCCACCAACACCGAGTGTTTGGCTCCGACCCGCAAAATTGGGGTGCTCATAGATCACAACGCTTGGGGGTGCGACCACCGCAGCCGCACGTTGCACGGCCTGCGTGGGCGCGAGCTGCACGGCTTGCATGACCGTAGCGGTCTTCGTCACGGCACGAGTCTTCACCCCGCTGTAGGTTCCGATTGCGTCCAACCCGGTTCCGCCCGGGAAGAGCAGCACCACATGCAAGACGTCCGGCTGTTCCGGATCGGGAACGGTGATGGGAACAGGACTCTCAACCGTCTGCTGGTGCATGAAGGTGCCCGCGTCGATCACCACCGACTCGCCCTTCTCGGCTGGTACGAGGCGGATTCGGTTAATGTCCTCGGCTTCCACGCGATAACTGCCCGGCCCGACAACCACATCCTGGCCCTTCGCGTCGGTGAAGTGCAGGGCCTGCGTCAGCGACACCATGCCCTCCCGTACCTCCCCAACTTGGTCTGGTTGACCCTTCTCTTCAGCGAAGGGGGGCAGGGAAGTAGTCTGGCTTAGCGTCAGCAACGTCAGAACTATGAGTAACACCCCGCGCTGGTTCTTCATGTTCACCCCCCCACGAGTCACGAAGTCCTGATTGGACCTCTTTGTCACTGATCCTCCGTGAAATGCTACAAGCCAGCCATGATCATCCATCGTTCATGAAAACTTTCAATCACTGTAGGACCACCGGCGACGCCAGGCCGAACACGACCAACTGGAACTTCTCATTCGCCGTCGGGGCGCCGTCCCGGCGGGTGGTGAGTGATATGTGTCCCGACGAGTCCTTGTAGATGCCCATGAAGAAGTTGCTGGACGTCTGAATCGAATAGGTACAGTTGCCTTGATCGATCACCCGGAACTTTTCCCAGGCCTTCACTTGGGTCGCATCGGTGTGAAAGATCTGCGTGAAACCTTCGAGGCAGGCGCCGGTGAGGCTGAAGCCGCATGTCGCGTATTTTTGGACCTGTCCCCCTCCGCCCAACGCGGTCAAGTAGTTCACGCCGTTCCCTGTCTGAAAGGCATAGGTCCCGTCGCTCTGTCGGAATAACTTGAATCTCGATCCGACTCCGGAGGGTCCGCTCAGCACGACATAATTGGATGAGCCGCCACCGTTACTGGCGGTGAGGAAGTAGCCATTGGCAGCCAAGATCCCGTACTCGTAGGCCGATCCTGGATCGCCGCACTTGACGATTCGGAACTGCTCCCATCCCTTAATCTGCGTGGCATTGGTGTGGATGGCATCCTGATACTTGCCTCCCGCGCCCATGGCTGTAAGGTAATTGCCTTTGATCGTTTGGAGGCCATAGTACGTCGGCGCCGCAGGTATGCCGACTCCTAAGTCGATCAGCCGGAATCGTTCCCAGTCCTTGGCCTGCGTCGCATCCGTGTGAAGGGCGTCGCTTGTTCGACCTCCACCGCTCACGGCAGTGACATAGTTGCCACTCGTGGTTTGAATGGTCTTGTCGTGCGGCGAGGGAGGCGTTGCGATGGCTAATTTGAATTTTTCCCAAGGGCCAGCCGACGTGGCGGCGGTAATGACGCTAGGATCAGCGGGTCGTCCACCCCCGTTCAGGGCTGTGAGGTAGTAACCCTTTTGGGTCCTGAACGCGAACTCGCCGGGGTAGGCTCCTGTTGACAGGGTCACAACACCCTGGAGCGCCATGCCAGAGGCAAAGGCTCCTGGCGCAATCTTGCTCACTCCGCGCTCCTGCACATCCCCCGACGCCTCTGCTACCGGTGGTTCTTGAACTGCCGGCGATTCTTGAGCGACTGATGGTTCATCCGGAATGACGGGGACTTCCATTGCGGTTGCGGGAACTCCTGAGCGGTCAGGAGAAGTTGGCTCTGTTGTCGTACAGCCAATAGTGAGCAGGCATACTCCGTACAAGAGTCTCACCAGAAGCATGAAGGATTTCATGGGCACCCCTCCTCCCGATACACCTGCACAGCGTGATGCGTCATTTAGACTCAGGTGCTGTGCCGGACGGATTGGCCATTCCCGCGTCCGGCTGCTCGCCCTCGACGCCCCGGCGCTGGATCGTTCCGGCTGGCGCAGGCATTCGACTGGGGGGAGGAGTCTTCGGCTGCAGCTGCGGCACCCCCCCTAGATCGCGAGCGGCGGAAGTACACGTCGGCAGCGGGTAATGGGGCTCACATTTCTGGCAATTGCTCAATTTCCCTGGGGTGAATGTTTGCCCCCCATCCACGGTGAACCTACAGTCCTTGCCATTCGACATGCAGTTTGTCGTCATTGCCCAAGTCAGCTCCTTCCCGCTGCCATTGGAAGCCATACAGGAACACTTGCAATGGGTAGTATTGAACTCGGGCGGGAGCGCGACACTGACCGCTGCCGTTCCCACCAGCATGGCGAGGCTCAGGGTCCCGACCACGAACACTTTCACGATCGCTCTCATCGCTCTCCTCCTTGTGATTGTGGGTTTGATTGCGGTTGACACTCGCCTTTCGCTCCAACGCCCGTGTGCCTCACCGTTCATCGCGGTACAGCTCGCTTGCAGCTCACTTCCCATCTCTCGCCCGCGCGATCAATCCCTTCAGCCCCTTCTGAAGATCCAACGCTCGCGTCTCGGGTCGGATCGAACCCTCGCTCAGAATTGGTCGAACGGCATCAGCGCCTTGATGATCGTGTAGATAATCCGCGCTACGCACGAATTACCGCCAAATGCGCCCCGAAGTCCGGGCGGCCCTGTCGCCTCCTTCTGCAAGAAAAAGTCATACTTGGTCGTCGATCCCGGCACCAAGGGTATGCCTGACCGACCATGGGGAGGGGTGTAATTCGCGAGATCACGCTCGACAAAATTCACAGCCGGCTCCATGAGTTTGTCTCGTGCAGTGATTTCCTTGCGGGTCCAAGAGAATCGTGTGATCCCTTTTGCCTCGCCCTTACCGAGTTTGAACTCTTGCGTATGGCGCTGACCGTCAGGCGAAAACCACCGGAAGGTGATGTCACTTTTCCCAACGAGATCGCACTTGGAGGCCATGACGAATCTCAAATCCGTGACAAAGACGTCATAGAGCGGAGTGATCGTAAACTGTTTGTTGAACCCGGTGACTTGCCCATTGGGGACCAGCTCGCGCACAGTAACCACGACGTTCATCGGGTGAGGCTGCCCGTTCCCTTCAGCATCGCGGTACGAGAGGGTCAGGCCGCTGGTGGGACTATAGGTTTGTTTCAGGATCTGCGATCGGAACGGAGAGCTGTAGAAGACTTCGACCTCGACGGGCACCGTCACCGGTAGGTTTGCGGGGATACGAAGGTTCACGGAGATACTCTTCGACGTGACCCGTATCGCATTTCTGATGGCGGTCAAGCTTGGAGTCGGCGCGCTAACATTCGGATCGGCAAGTTGAAGAGTGGCGCCGGGCGCCACAAGCCCCGGCGCGACACTTCCCGGCAGGACCCCTCGTTCCTGAATGTCGGCATCCTCCGCCGGCGGAGCTGCTTCTTCGTGGATCACAGGTCCTGTGTCCGGCACCGCCGGTTCGTCCGCAGAGGTTACCGGTAGGCCGCACAGAAGCGTGGCGCTGCACAAAGACACTGCGCTAAACAGGCGCCCAAGCCGACGGCGAACGATGTGACTCATGATGGACCTCCCCTTGATCTCTCTATTTCTTAAGATCGCTCTTGTATCTCCTTTGAGGAACATCCTTTGCCAAGATCTTGTGCAATGACTTTTCATTGTCCAGACCGACAGGAGCAGATAAGAAGATTGAGGCTTGTCGTGCGAGCCGTACTCGGCATTACTTGCTTCGACAGTGCCGGCTCCTGAGGGGGCAGGGGAGGCGGCGGAGAGGCCGTCTGTCCGAGACAAAACTTCTCCCGTTTGCAGGGTTGCGGCTGCGCCATCTGATTGCAGTTGTCCTGGCCGACGCACAGACAGACTCCTGATCCGCATGAGTAGGGAGGGGCCGTCACGACCCCCCTTTGTAGACCTCGCTCCTGCACATCAGATGCTTCTCCGGAAGAGTCTTGCTCGTCGGCAAAAGCGGAATCCATACCAGCGGGTTCGAGGAAACACAGTACCGCTGCGAGCGTGCAAATCGTCCATCTCTGGCTATTCATGTTCTGCTCCAATTTCACGCGCACTTCAGTTACTGATGACAATTATGAGATGTCACCTCTGTCCTTGACGGGAGCCAAATCACAGCAGACCGGCGGAGAGGACACCCTGTTGCCTGTGTCTATGGACACGTCGATGTCAATCTGCTGTAGAGTTCGTCTAAGTTGACCCGCTCGGTTCGGTCATCAAGTACGATCGTTTGACCCAAGTTATTCTTCATTTCTTTGGACCAACCTCTTGGAACACTGCCGTGCCGATATCCACGGGCTTTCAGGTCGGAAGCATATCGGTTCCTGAGATACGTCATGCTGAAGGCACCCAGGCCGCTGAAGTAGTGCGCCGTCAGGTGAGCTGGATCGAGGGCCATCTCACCGACATAGGAAGCCCCGTCGTTCTGATCATCCCAGCCCCATGGAGGATGAGGGGAGTCGGTGGAGCAGGTGACGGTGATGCCCGAGCCGCAGCCGCCTCCGCCATCGCCCTTGATGGCGCCCCATTTGGCGAAAGTCGCAGCCTGGCTGCGTGACAGAGGAGCCTCGTCGAGTTGACGCGGCCACAACCCTCCAGGTCCAAAAAACTCGAGCAACATATAATCGACATGCCGGTCATTGCCCGACGTGGGAATTTCAGCCCTCGTCCGGGAAGGAAAATAAATAATGCCGTCTTCGTTCGCCTTCCCGTGAAAATCAGAGGTGTAAGGAAAGGCCTTCAACCCATGCCCCTTCGCCTGTTGAACGGTCAGCGGCCGCCACACGCCCTCGTACTGCTGCATCGTAATCGTGCCGTCGATGTTCTCGTGTCCGTTCTGCAGCGGGCTGCCGGGAGGGGTAAATGAAAAGAAATCCAAATGATAGACGGTGATCATGCCCTCCAGTTTGCCGTAGGGCGTGCGGTCTTTGCGCACGATCAACAGCAGACCTTCCATGTCGTTCTCATGTTCCTGATCCGCCGCGCTGTCGGTCCAGTCCCGCGGGTGAAAGAACCCATAGACGATGTACCAATGAGTGCAGGTTTCGACCACGGAATAGTAGGCATGAGCGGCCAATGGAAATGCGGCGAGGTGCTCCCAGTTGTCCGTCGCAATCATGTTCCGGTCATAATCGAAATTGGTGATGTAATCAGCGCGGTAGTTCGAACTGTCCGTGTCTTGATAATGGATCGGTGCGTGGTGGAAGGCCAAATCGAAATCACTGGGCGGTCGATAGCCTCCGACGATGGGAACCTGCAAGACCGCCGCATGAATCTGCGAGGCGGTGGCCAGCGCCATCTTCGCCCCCCGCGGGCGGGTGCCGGAGAGTGAGCCGGCGGCATCCAGGGCTTGGCCGTTCGGCTGCAACAGCACGAGGTGTACAACATCCTGATCCTCGCCGGGTAACGTCACGGCAAACGGCGCGTCGATAGTCTCGCTGTGGGTTGTCGTTTGTGCCTCGACCAACAGCGACTCTCGACCTTCCGCGGTGAGGGTCAGTCGGGAATCCGCCGCCTCAACCTGATATGTCCCGGCATCGGCAACGACATCGGCGTCTGATCCGATGAAGTGAACTGGTTGCTTCAGTAGCACTGTGGGCGCTGCTTCAGCCGGCGAGGAGAGTCCGATGAAGATGCACCAGGCGACTGAAACACGTATGACGATATCTCTTGCAGAACGAACAGATAGGCTTTCCATCGCAGATCTCCTCATGAACCTCTTTTCAAGGAAATCAGTATGTCCATCTTCCCGGTTTCCCCTGAATGGATTGCGTCGCCTCCTGTTAGAATTGCTGGATCAGCATTTCGGCAGGAGTGAAAGCACTCTGGCCGATGGAAAAGAAGTACGATTCAAGGAGCCCCTGCGGGAAATATTCCACGGTGATGTAGTGCTGAGTTCCGGAGCCGCCGGCCCAGGCTTGGACAAAGTGATAATTGCCTCCATAGAAGTTGTATCGATAGAGCTTCGCATTCGCTCCGCCAACCCCATAGACGTCGATGATGTAGTAACCGGGTGGCCCCGGATAGTTGAGTGCCACCTTGATCTGATGGCTTGGCACGGTGGAAGTAGGGTTGGAAGGGGTGGGGGCAGACGGGATCTTTACGAGAAGCGGAGGAGGAGTGAGTTGATAGCTTGTCGTCCCTGAGAACGTTGTGGTGACCGAGGCGCTATACAAGTTCATGTAAGCCCCGGCATAGTTCGTACCGGTCGGAGGCGGGACATAGAGATTCTGTGGGGTCAGTCTGATGGATACAGGCACTACCGCATTGGCGATTGTGGCGGCAAAGGGATTCATCAGGTCCCACAAGACCGAGAGAAGTGATGTCGGCTCTCTCAAGGGCACTGCACCCCCTCGCTGGGGTTGGGCTCCCTGCGCCTTGAGGGCCTTCGATCGGATGCCCGGATCGGGATGGGTCAGGAGGAGTTGACGCAGTTGCGCGGAGTCGAGGCGGCCTTGTTGAATCCGGCTTAGTAGGATTTGCGCTTCTTGGCGCTCGATCTGACTCTCGGGAGGTTCCCCGCCGGCAGGTTGGCCGGATCGAGGTTGGCCGGATACGGCTTGCGCTGCCTTGTTCCGGATTCCTGGATCCGGATGGGCGATGAGCATCTGTCGCAGTTGAGCCGGCGTCTGCCGTCCCTGTTGGATGGCCCGAGCCGCCTGGTCAGTCTGGGTTCGCTCGGTCAAGGCTTCGGGTGGTTCCGCGTTGGCCAGCCCTCGCTCTTGGATTCCACCCTCAGCCGGGCGTGCCTTCTCCTCGGTAATCGCGATGGAAGATTCGAGTAACTCGGCTCCTGTCTCAAGCGTCAATGGACCCACGCCAATTCCGGTAACGGCTCCCACCACCATGAGGAGCCATGCATGGTTGAGAGATATCTGTCTCATGGCTCTTCCTCCACCGGATCGTTTGCCAACAGAAATGGTTTCACTACTCTCCGGAAATGGTTCCTTTCGGATATGCGCAAGTTCCGGTGCAGGTATCGACGTCTCCTTTGTGACAGGTGGAGGTCTTTCCATCCTTGGATGTGACCGAGCAGCTTCCGTTGCCGCTTTCACATGAGCAATTCATCATCACATTGCCCGGCTCTGAGGTCAGCGCGGCTGACTCGTTATCCTGCTTAGAGGGCTCTCCTTCGACTCCGCGTCCTATGACAGAAAGCTTCGCGTTCGGAATGGTGCTCAGCATCGCCCTGGTCCCACCAGCCACATCACCGGTACAAAACTTTGTCGTCCCAGCTCTTGTAGCTCCATCAGGAGCTGTGAGCGTACAGGCTCTATTGTTATAGGCTCCGCATGGAACCCCCGCCGTATTCTGAATGTCGAGGAGCAATTCACCAAAGCCCGTTACAGGATCCTGACAGGCACATCCACACACATTGTAGATCGTGTCCTTTTTGGCCCTGGCGAGACTGTCGTCCGGTGCAACGATGGTCAACGTGAGTCCGACGATCAACGCCAGAAGGATTCTGGAAACCTGCCCCTTCTCCTGTCGCCTGGGGAACATCATGATTGTCCTCCGTTCGTTTCCTCTCACTTCCCGTTTACCGCTCGCGCAATCAGTTCCTTTAATCCGTTCACATCCAGGGCACCCGGTACGAGTTCTGTGCCGACGATGAAGCCCGGGACCACGCCTTGGTGTCTGACACCGTATTGCTCTCCAAGATGCATCCAGAAATAGAGCGACGCACTGGTGCTCTCTAGCGCGTCTGGAGAGTGGGATACAGTAGCAAATTCTTAGCTCGCCAATACTTGAACCTCCCCTTGCAGGAGTCATTCTCCGCCTTTCTGACTCCTGTTACCCACTGGCCCCCGGTTGGGGTGGCCAGGAGGTCACCTATAGCCAGGGGCTGCGAAAAACCTGGTGGATCCCAGAAAATATCCAAATTACGTTTGATGGTGGACAATGCTTCTACCCACCCAGGATCGTCATCAACAAATGTGAAACTCTCCTGGTGCAGCGGCTGTGACCAGCTTACTTCGGATCGCACCCAGGTAAATTCTGGGACCTGCGTCGTGTCCGGAACAATTGCTGTGGACCACCCCCTATGGGAGTAAGATCTAGCATCCGGCAGCGCCCACACTAACCGGATCTCGGTCTGACCTGCCGTGTCGCAAAAATTGAGTAGCGTGAACTCGAAACGGCCCATGGCTACGTCATAGAGCGGATCGAGATTGGCCTGCCATTTCATGCGATAAATCCCAACTTCCCCGGCGCTCGGTTCCGTGAGCGTAATGGCGATGTCCATCGCACGAGGTTTGCCGTCCCCTTCCCTGTCATTGTAGAGAAAACGGTTTCCCGTGCCGCCAGCATACGATTGCTTCGTTTGCCCAATGCCTGTCGGGGACGTGTAAATGATCCCGATATCAACCGGTCGGGTGACGGATAGGTTTGGCGGGAGTGTCACTAACGTCGTCAGACTCTTGTGATTCAGTCGTAGCGCGTTCGCAATCAGAGTGAGATTGGGAGTCGAGGCTTGATACCGATCGGGTGGCAGGACCGTACCGGGCGTTGGCGCGGTAATCCCAGGAACAGGAATTTTCGTGGCCGGCGCCGGCGTCGTGCCTGATGGAGCCGGGAACGTCCCTTGAGGCAATTGAAATTGACGGAAGACACCACGTTCCTGCACATCCCCGGCGTCTGCAGGTTGCAGCATATCAGATGGCTGATGCTGCTCCTCTTGCGCGGGGGCAGGAGTTGGTGGTTCGGGTAAGGCGGAGTCGGGAATAATTGGCCGGGGTGCCGGTTCGTCGGCGAAGGTATCGTGCACTGGTGCGGTGGTCAGGACGATGGCCGTGGTCAACAGCATAGCAAGCCGTAGCGTGATGCGTTCCATGGGCACCTCCTGCGGGATAGGATGATGTCGCTCTCCTATTCTTGTGTATTTCTTCGTGCTTCAGTCATGGCCGCGCACCTGCCCGGGCGATCAATTCTTTCAATCCCTTCACATCCAGCGCCCCAGGGACGAGTTCCGTGCCGACGATGAAGCCAGGCGTTCCGGAGATGCCGAGTTCCCGAGCCAACACGCGATTGCGATCGATCACGGTCTGCCACTCCGGGTTGGCCATATCGGCTTCAAGACGTTTCTGATCGAGGCCGACGTCGCCGGCAATGGCAAGAATCGTGTCCTTGTTCATCTCCGCTTTGGAAGCGAGCAACGCTTCGTGAAAGATCTGGTGTTTGCCTTGGACCCGCGATGCCAGCGCAGCCTTTGCGGCCAGTTCAGACGGCTCCCCCAGGATTGGAAAATCTTTGTACACGACGCGCACGCGCGTATCTTCTTTCTGCAATTGCGTCACGGCAGCGGCAGCCCGCTTACAGTAGCCGCATTGGTAATCAAAAAATTCGACCAGCGTCACGTCGCCGTCAAGATTGCCGCTGACCGGAGAGGAAGGATCATGGAGTAAGTCGTTCTGGCGCTTCCGGATGGCGACCTTCTGACGCGCTTTTTCCTCAGCTTCCCGTTTGGCCTCCAGAGCCTGCAGCGACTGCTCGATGACTTCCGGGTGGGAACGGATGTACTGTTCGATGGCAGTGTCCAGGTTCCCGTTCGAGTGACGGGCCATGGACGTGTTGTCCACAGATGAACAGCTCGCCTGACTCATCATCCCTGCGACTGCCAACAGGCAGAATGTCCATCGAAGCAGGACGGTACTCGGTTGTCTCATTGATGCGGCTCCTCCATTGATGACTGACCAGACATTTGCGGTATCGGACATTGCGCGTCACGCACGGCCGCGGATTGGCGAACGAATCGGCTGAGCACAGGTGTCAGGGAAATTCTTGCTAAGGCCGGCTCATCGCATTCAGGCTCGGTTCTGGTATCGGATTCTGCGCTGCGTACCGACTCTGCTCCGTCGGTAGGACCGATCGCACGTTCTGAATCCGCCTGCCCGCTCTCTTGTCCTATTGAGAAGAGTTCACGTGAATCGGCTCCGGCCCAGGACGTGGACGCGATCCACAGGACGCACATGACGGCTACACTCGATGACAGAAGGTATCTCATCACTCCTCGAACCGGCCTATTCCGGATGGTTGTTCATATTGCGTAGGTCGTCTGGACGACGCGCAAGGTTCAATGAGTTCGAGAATGATACGTGGAGGAGGACGGATGGCTCGATGGACGATCCGATACTCAAGGCAACCCTCCGTGCCGCTGAGCAGTGCGACCCACCGATATGTCAGGCTGCAGGGAAGGGGAGAATACTGGGGAAAGAGGCGCGGGGTCAACAAGGAATCCGCATAAACCATTGCGTAGCACTCAGGGTAGGAAAAGTCTGAAATACGGAATTTTGGTCGCTAGCCTCGCTAGAATCGTCCCGCCGCCTTCTGTCCGAGCGCCTTCAGCTTCCCTTCATCCTCGACCGTTTCATGGACCGACAACTTGACCGTTACGGCGCCTTTCTTGATAAACAGATCTACGTAGTCGAGACCGTGCATCCCTCGATTCATAAAGGCCTCGTCGCCGAGTCCCTTGACCGGCACAGGCTTCTTGGCCTGCTTCCGTGCCCGGTCGATGCCGTCGGCGGGAAACACCCAGACTTCAAAAGCGTCCTTGCCGTTCGCAAATTCGTAGTTGCACCAGGCGGCCCCCCCTTCCTTATCGGCTTTAGGGCTGCCTTTCAGCTTGCCGATGACCTGTTCCACCTCTGCTGTGGTTACGACATTGCAGGGATCGACAGCGGCTGGCGCCGCCTCGACACGCGAGCCCATCGTCAGCATCAGGTAGCCGCTGACTACCGCCGTCCCGAACGTTCGACACGATGTGTTCAACATGAAAGGGCCTCCGTAATAGCCATTGCCCAACTATTTTCGGTGCCTTCTGAATCGCTTTGTTTGGAACAGCGACCACGAACTCCACTGGCTGACTCCATTCGGTGAGTCGGGGCCACGCGACTTGGGCGCTGACGCGATAAGTTCCTGGCCCTGACCCCAAGTTTCCATCCAACCTCATGGTTTCTTCTCTTCTATCTCCTTCTTCTCCAGTTCATCGACGCCGCGTGGGCGAATCATCAGGCTGCTCGAGCCGGTTCCTTGCGACGACGTTGTGGGTGGACGGACCATCATAGGAGCGGTTCCAGTATTCGGAGCAGGCGCTTGGGTGATCGGAGCGTTCAGCTTCGGCAACTGCACCATCGGTGGCGGCGCCTGCGCTTTCACCAACTCGAACTGCACGGGGAAACTCCAGGGTCCGGATGCTGCTTTCATACTTGATCGCGCGCGCACTTGCCAGCGACCGAGGTATCCCGTCACTCGTTCTGCCACAGGATAGCCCTGAAGCAGCTTCGGGGTGTCGACGGAGAACACGGTAAGGTAGGGGTAGGAGTCCCGCTGGTTCGGTGGCGCGTCAAGAAATCTGAGCTCCAACTCGGTGACGTTGGTCATGCCGATTTTCGGCAGCGTTGCCGTGACCACGAGCTGACCTTGTGGTACCCGATCGCCGACAGCCGGCTTCGTGATGACGAACATATCCTCGGGGATCCTCATATTTTTGGCTTGAGGAGACATTGTCACCGCAGGGGAGGGTGCTTGGACCAGAGGACCTGGCAGTTTCGTCACAGGTGCGCCGACCTTCACGGGGAGCGGCCCACAGATCAGTCCGATCGCGTCGACATATTTCCCTGCGGGTCCACGAATGCCAATGCCAACCTCACCGGCAGGGCAGGCCTGGAGGCTTGGGTGCACATTAGAAAAGGGACCGCTTGTGACCACCTCCTCAGCATCGACGGGCTTTGCGCCGAAATCGAGGTTTCTCCCGGAGTTGCTCGCAACAGGTACAGTCAGTGAGGTGCAGAACATCGTGATGAACTCGACAAAGTGATTGTCCGATCGCAGGCGGATCGACCACGACTGGATGGCGTGATTGTCGGGTGATCCTCCCCCACAAGCCGTTTGACGTTCTTGCCCGCCTCCGCTGAATCCGAAGAATTGACCGACAGTCGGCGAGCCGAATATCCGCGAGCCCTTCAGCCATGGAGCACAGATCGGCGCGATGCGGTCCACCCACCCGCCGGCCCTGCCGGCCAAGCCGACGAGGTAGGACCCCGTGGGACAGACGGCCCTGAACTCTTGTCCTCCCAAGCTGCCATAGATGGGGAGATCGGTCGCGATGATGATGTCTGGGCAGAGGAGGGCGAGAGCAAGCGCCAAGCAAAGTACCGACCGGGTAGTACAGTGATGCGTCACGGTTTCTTCTCCGGCTCGACCGGTTGATCCACGGTTTTATTACCTTCCGTGCCTTCTTTCTTGTCGATTCCACGGGGCATGATCATGGACGATGAGCGTTTCATCTGAGTGGTGGCGCTGCTTGGTGCAGGGGCCTGAGTCACCGATGGTGGTGGTAGGGGAGCTGTCTGCTGGATCGGGGATGGCTGCGTAACTGCCGATGAAGGCAATGGAGATGCCTGCTGCACCGGAGAGGTCTGTTTCTGAGACTGTGTCGGCTGCGTCAGGAACAGTTGGAACTGCACGGGGGGGCTCCAGGGGCCTGGCACTGCCTTCCCGCTGGATCGAGCGCGCACTTCCCAACGACCAGCGTATCCTCGTGTCACTGCTTGTGCGACTGGGTAGCCAGCAAGCACCTTCGGGGTGTCGACCAGAAAAGTGTTGATGTAGGGCTGATTGGGCGGCGAGTCGAGCCATCTGAATTGCAGCTCCGTCACCGGCGTCATTCCCACTTTCGGCTGCCTTGCCGCGACTAAGAGCTGACCCTGCTGGACACGATCGCCGTGGGCAGGTTTGATGATGAGAAACATGTCGTCGGTTACGGACGAGATCATCCCGGGGGTCACCTTCTTGGTCGTCGCCGGCTGAGTAAGTCGGAGGTATTGCGCGTAGAACCGTTGTCGCTCGTTTGCAGAGATCATATCCCTGGTCTTCGGAAAGAGCGTTGCCTGCAGGTCCGGCACGGCTTCGCGAAGATCGTCCGGGATAAATGCGCCGAGGCGTTGACAACTTGCTCCTTGCGGATGCAGCCAAGGCTCACGATTACAGCGAGCAGTCCAATACATGAAAATGCGTCCTCCTGGCTCCCGAGCTGTCAGAAACGGTTCAAATCCCGTGAGCTCGATCGACTCGGACGCATTGGGTTTGTTTGGATCAGTTTCCGAAGGGGACCACGATCCCTCCATGCGGTAGCTCATCTCCATGCCGGGCAGATCGGGACTGGTGCAGACCCCGATAAAGGGATACTTCACAGTCCCTTTCGGGCTGCTGAGAAACTGGGGCGCTCCCAGAAGCTTCGGAGACGTACATGTTGTGGGAACCACCGTGGGTTCTGGGGCGGATATTCCAAAAGATCCATAGGAGTAGGAGGTGTGGGGCATACCAAACGTCACAACCAGAAATGCCAAGCCTGCGAGCCCAGCAATTCCTGGAACGGATCCTGATGATTGTCGCATGGCCGGCTTCCTTTCTATCTCCGACTGATGTCATTCGGTTCCGTCACTATCGGATCATGGCTTCCTTTCCGTCCCGGTCGACTGATCCACGGTCTGGTTGCTCTCCGTTCCGCCTTTCTCGTCGACTCCGCGAGGCAAGATCACGGTGGTGTTCCCGAGGCCTTGCGATGGTGTCGTCTGTGGCCGGAAAATGCTTGTACTGCTATTCATGGTCGAGCTTTTCTTTTTCCCTTCTACACCAAATGACGTTTCGGCTTTCGGAGCGGCAGCCGGATTCTGCATGTAGTACTCGAATTGCACCGACTCGCTCCAATCGCTCACTTTTGGCTGATTGATCCGGACCCGCATCTCCCAGCTGCCGGGGCCTAAATAACTGTCGGGAGCAGCCATTCCGCCGGAACCGCCGATGAGCGCGATCGGAACGTCGTAGTTATAGAAGGCTTGTCCTTTGAGACTCGCGGGCGGATTCAGCCACGTCAACTGGACTTGGACACGGGATCCTGTGAGGTATTTCGAGGGTGTGATTTTGAAGACGCCCTTGCCCTTTACGACAAAGCCTTTCGGTAAGTCGATGGTCGGGGCGTTGGGAAATGCTGACGGAGCGTTCTTCGCTTGCGACGGTGGAGCCATCCCTGGCTGGAGTGGCACAAGCGGGCCGCAGATCAGACCCAGTGCATTAATGAATTGACCTTTTCGGCCATGGACCCCCCGGGCGAATTCAGGGCTGGGACATTGAGCACGGTGGGTCGGCCGTTCCTTCGTAAGGTCGATGAGCGGAGCGGGATCATAGGTGCCGAACGCAGCCATAATCCCTTCTTGTCCCGATGCGGTAAAACATTCCCCGTTAATGCCTTTCACAAATTTCTGTTCTCCGTTATCTCCGATAATCATCCAGTGCAACAATACGACGATGACCGCATTTGTCCCGCACAGCCTTCCCGGGATCGGATTTCCTCCCCTACTTGTTCCATGTACCTGCCCAACCATGGGAGCACCGAGCGTTTTTCTATCCGCCGACAACGGTGCGCACAGAGTTGCAAGCTGATCGATCCAGGCGCCGGTTCGCCCGGAGAAGCCGACCAAGAAGGAACCGGCAGGGCACTCAGCCCTAAAATTGACCCCTCCTTGAGCTCCTTGAGCCGGTGTATCGGTTGCGAAAGCTCCGGTCGGGAACCAGACCAACGCTCCGGCCAACACAATCAGGCAACGATATGGGGATCTCAAGGGTGGCTGACGATGTCGTGTCATGACTACACCTCCTGCTGATGCAGGGTCCTTCTCGCTTCTCGTGAGTCGTCATTCGGCGTAACTTGGTTCAAACCCACCAAAAGACTGATTTTCCACGTACAGGTGAACCTCTGCCCCCCTGCTCTCGACACACCGGACGAGAACCGTTCAACGTCGCTCATAAGGAGGATCTCCCCATGTGGATCATCGCTGTTATGCTGGTCTCCCTCGTCGTCCTGGCCATCGCCACCATGCTGCTTGAGCGGAGAGAAGCGGAATAAATCATTGGAAAAGGGCTCCACATTCTTCTATGGCGAAGTGACGGTGCAGGGCACCGGCACCCACCGCGGCCCAGTGTCGCTGGGATTAGGCCGACAGGGTGGAGAGGAAGCGGCTCTCGCACCGACTGACGCAGCAAGGACCGCCGCTTCAATGGTCTTGTCGGGGAGTGCAGATATCTTGTTGATGCTGCGAGGCGTTACTCCGGACGGAACACCGATCGTCTCAAATCGCCTCCCGTCCGCCGTCAGGAAGAGCAGGTGCAGATCGTCCGACGGACCTGGTATGACCACCGCAATGGTGCGGGAGATCGGAATCTGGTGGGTGTCCCGGTTCGCATTGAAGAGCACGGTCCGCTGCCCTTCTTGCGCGACTCCGAGTTGGAGATCCAGGATGGTCCCGATTTCATAAGCGCCGACTTTGAGTTCCACAGCCTCTCCCTTCGCATCCGTGGCGTGAAACGGCTGGTCGAGCTTAAGCGCAACCGATTCGGCAATTTCAGGCGTTCCTTCCTCGATGACGGCAGGATCAGACGTTTCGGAAGTCTGCCCGTCCTTTTCCTCCACGCCTCGCGCAAAAAGCCCTGATTGGGCGAGCGCGCCCATCGAGGCGCCGGGCTTCGGAAATTCCGCCGACGGTTGGGTCTCCATACCTTGTGCAGCCTGGGCTTGCGCGGCCTGAGCCTGAACAGCCCGGGATTGAGTAGCGACCTGGGGCTGTTGCGGTTGGACCGTCATGGCCTGCGTCGGCGGGGATTGCTTGACGATCGGAGACTGTTGCGGCTGAGTGGTCATGCTTTGGATGCGCTGCTGGTTGCTCATCCGTGCCGATCCCGGCTGGTTTGCCGCCTGGTATTGTTTGATGAGTTGCTGCTTCAGCTTTGCCGACAGGGAGTCCTTTGTTATTGGGAAAGGCTTGTCTTCGATGACGCGAGGAAACGCTTCGCGTACATCGCTCGGGACATACTCGCCAAGGCGTTGACAAGTCCCGCCTTGAAGCCAGGGGTCTTTGGTGCAACGTGCCGTCCAATAGACGACAATTCTTCTCTCTCCCGATCCTTTCATTTGTCGGTTTGGGAAGAATTGCTCGTAGTTCTCAATGAAAAGCGTTTCCACTGCATTTGGACGGTCTTGGCGTGTCTCTGTCGGGTTCCATCGTCCTTCGAAGAAGAGGTGGATGACACCGTCGTGGTACTGACCTTCTTGCAATCCCACAGGACATTGCTCTTCAAAAGGATAGGAGGCGAAGCCGGGAGGGTTGGAGGCAAACCTCGCCGGTTTTTTCATCACCGGCCCAGGGCACCAGAGGAAGACCTTGTCGTCCGTACAATCACGGCAGAAGAGGACCGACCCCATGGCTTCCACAGTGGCAGGGGTTGCAGAGAGACCGAACAAGAGTGCCACGACAACCAGCCAGGCAATCCGTGGTTCACGATACTGCTTGGCTTGAGTGACTACTGGTGTCACGAACCGTCTGTGATTCATGGCGGTCTCCTGATTCCCCTGTCCTCCCATGAGGTCATGACTGCTTCCACTAAATACACGCGGCGTTGTCACGCCGATCGCTTCTCGTTCCCTCGCCCTGAGACCGCTCCTTATGGTCCGAACATCTTCGGCGCCTTCTGGATCGCTTTCTTCGGAGCAGTAACCACGAACTCCACCCAGTCGCTCCACCCGGTCGCCGTCGGCGAAGACATCTGAGCGCTTAATCGCCAGGCGCCCGGACTCGTTGCACCGCCGGGAGGCGTGCCAGAGCCAAAGCCTGTATAGCCTGTCGGCGATTCTGCCGGGACGGCGCCCACAGGCAGCGTGGTATGAGCTACCCAGTTGCCGGAGGGATCCTTCCGTTCGAGCCGCACCGTGTACATACGATTGGTATTCACAGGCCTACCATCGAGTCCGACTTGAGTGTCCACCCATCCCTTCGGTGGCGCAAGCTTGATGGGGACGTGGGTTCCATTGATGAATAGCGCGTTGGGCGTCGGTGACAGGATGATCGGTGCAATGCGAGCCGGCCTTGGTTGCACCCCTTGCGTGATTCGCTGATTCCGTCGCTGGAGAGCCGCCGCCGCTTCAGCCTTCAGGGCCGCCTCACGTTTTGCAAGGAGCGGCCGGCGATCATACTGAAGTCCCGGGGTCAGGGGACTTTGGCGCTGACTCACAATGGTTGTGAGGATTTCATTGTAGAAAAACACCATCTGGCCTTGTGAGGAGGTTTGCACCCCACCACAGGTGGTGCTGCTCAGCCAGGGATCACTCCTACACGTCATCACGCTCTGGATTTCGCCGCTGGCAGGATTGTGCACTTCGTCGATCAATACAATACGCTCCTGCACGCGACCGTCTTTTGAACGGTAGGCACCTTCCGCGGTCCAGCGATATGAAACGAAGTTCCTCACTCGGCAAGTACCGGAAAGTTTGTAGCTCGAACGGGTCGCGCTGATGTCGTCGACGATGGACACCAACAGACAAGCGTTAACAAAGTCGTCTTCTTTCGTATATTCTATGGCTCGTGTCTCCTCCTCAGGCCACAATAGAACCACGAGCAGTACGGACCAGAACACATTCATGAGATACACTCCTTTGAGCGGGTATGTTTCATCGTTGCTGCCGAGACGTCGCCGAATCGACGATCTGGAGGGGCCGACGGTTTCGGCGGAATGGTCCTCCTACGCCCTACGGACCGAGCATGACAGATCATTCCCCCTGCCAAGCTCAATAGACCGACGAGCATGGCGCTATCGCCGGTGATCGTGTAAAGGGTGGGCCCGGCGCCAACCGTGACCTCACCTGTGACCACCCCCTCGTGGAACAGCCCTGGCACACCCGTGACCACCTTTCCATAGGAGTCGATAATCTGTGACGGACCCGTGTTCGACGCGATCACAATCGGCACTCGATTCTCTACGGCGCGCATGACCGACATGAGGTTGTGCTGGAGCGGGGCCGCGCTTCGGCCGAACCAGACGTCGTTCGTCAGCTGCACCAGTACATTGGCCCCCTCGCGAACCGATTCTCGCGCAAGGGAAGCAAAAAGATTTTCCCAGCAGATCAGTGCACCGGCAGAGAGGTCGGTCGTCACGTTGAAGAGTTGCGAGTGATCGCCGGGTGTCATTTCTGTCACACGCGGCGCGAGCCATTCAGGCCATGGGATGATCTTCGACTGAGGCAAGTACTCGGCGAAAGGAACAAGAACTCGTTTGCGATAGGGCTGACCCGATGGTTGACCGGGCTTGAGTAGATGAGCGCTATTAAATATGCGGCGACCGATCGTGATTTCCGAGTCTCCCGTCGCGAACTTCTCTACTTGGGCTGCGCCGACGATCAACGACGTCTCGATCTCGTCGACCAGGCGCTGCAATCGAGCGGTCAGGATTGAGTCTGATCGTAGCTCGCCTGGGATTGCGCTTTCCGGCCAGACAATGAGGGACGGACGATCAGCCGCGACCCGCCGTGTGAGTTCTTCCAGGCGTCCTAAGCTGGCTTCCCGCCCGTCTTCTGTTGTTCGGTCTGCAAGTTGAATGTTCGGTTGGATGGCGACGACTGAGACGTTCGCTCCTTGAGGCTGGTTGAACAATACCGTGGCGCCCCACAGATGCGTCAGCACGAGGGCGATGATGGCTATTACCGCCGATCGTCGATCGATGCCGAGGATCAACCCGGCAAGTGCAACATTGCCCAGCGCGACAAAGAAGGTCACGGCATGTTCACCGCCGAGACTTGCGATCTGAAGGACGGCGAGGTTGCTGTGTTGGGTTTGCGCGAGGGTCCCCCAGGGAAGGGCCAGAAAGCCGGCATGCGCACGCAGATAATCGGCGACGACCCAGAGGATCGGACCGGTGAGAATGAGAGGCGCATGGCGGCGGGCTACCCACGCCACGGCTGCGCACCATAGAGTGGGGTAGATCGCCACGTAGAGCGCCAGCACGATCGCATGGCGCAAATCGAAAGCGGGAACTTCAAATAGCCAGCCATAAATACCGAAACTCGACACAATCCCAAACAGGAGGCCAAGGCCTGCGGCTCTGAGCGGCGCAAGGTCGTGGCACGCCACCATGAGGGGAACCAACGCCACCCAGCCGAGCCAACCGACGTCCGGACTGGGCAACGAGCAGATCAAGAGCCCCGCGGACAACAAGGAGGACACAATTCTCGTGAAGGGACATTCGAGGGCCTGTTGACGGCGAAACGATCGCGGAGCAACTGCGAAGCTGCCTGATAACGAAAGGACAGGGCTTGTGTACGAGTCCTTGTTCATCTTGCTCCCAGTTAGGCATCCTCCTGCACACTGACTTCCATAAACTCCGCCGTCCCTCGTTCCAGGTACCAATAGAAGTTGTGCGAGCCTGGTGCAAGGTGAACGTAACTCCAGTGGTTGTAGACATTGGCGCCCGATCCATAATCGAACTGCTTGACGACGATGCCGCCTTTTACAAGAGAAGCCTTCGCATTGCTCATGAAGCCCACAACATTCACGTAGTACATGCCTTCCCGAGGTACCGTGACATTGAACACCAACCATGATTTGCCCTGCGGACTTTCAATATGAATTCCCGCATCCAGCACCGGCCTGAAAGGATCAAACTGCCAAATGCCCCTAAAGGTGAGACCGGAATTCTTGGGGTCTTTGGCAGTGAAGACCGCTTTGAAGGGTTCCGCAGCTTGTGCCTCACCTGGCCGGAAGAGGCTGGCCAGGGAGAACGCCGACTGTCCGTCTGAGGGGAGTTGCGAGAGGTGTAGTCCCCGCCGCTTGGCTTCCTCAATCATCTCGCGGCCGCCCGGCTCGGCAAGCAGAAAACCTCGCAATTGCTGAATCGTAGGTGTGGGGCGTGGCGGCATATTTGGAGGCATCATCGCTCTTCCGGGCAGTTGCATTTCCGGTGGAGCAGCCTGTGCAGGCGGCAGGGCATTCGTCCGGCTGAACAAATTCAATTTGCCCATTCGTCCTTCGAACGTATTGGGAAACGTCTGAAGGGGGGAGGGCGTGGCGTTCAATCGTTGCGTCTGTATCAATTCCGGTGGCAACGCCGTTTCGGCCGGAAATTTCGGCAGGAGAAGCGCACGAGGAGCGACTGGAGAGGCAACAGGGCTCGTCGGGGAAGGTTTCCCTGCTTGCACCACCGGCTGGATCAGTCTGTCGTTTGGGCCGGCCTTGACCTCGTGCGAAACCGTGAGCCATATCGTCGTCGCCCCGCCAAGAGCGATGGTCAGCATCAGAAGTGAGCGCCTCATGGTGTCCCCCCCCGCATTGGGCCTGTTGCTCATCCTAATTCAAACGGCCGGTGTCCATGACTCTCACCCTTCGATCTTGGCTTTGAGAATATGGGTTTCCAGGAATTCAACAGAGCCGCTCTCCAGGGTCCAGTAAAAGAAATGAACACCAGCCCTGAGCTCTACCAGCGCCGGATACAGGTGCATTCCCTGCGGCCGGTTCCTGTAATCCCAACTGGCTACATTCACCGGCGTCGGCGCGGCAGACGTTAAGCTGGCTCGGGCGCCCGGCCCGCTGATCACGCAGTTCACGATGTACCATCCATCTTTCGGAGCTTTGACCATGATCAGGACGCGCGCCGGCCCGTTGTCGAGCGAATTGACGATGGTGGGGCTCGTCATCATCACCTTATTGTTGCCGGACATCGTGACGCCGATGAGAAAAATTGAGCTGCCTTGGAGGGAACGGTTCTCTCGCGGCGTCAGCGTTTCCGGCAGGGACTCGTCAGCAGGCCCGATCGGTCCGGACCGACCCACGGCCAAGGTGTCCGGAGGGGAGAGCCATTTCAAAGGCGATCCATTAGGCGGAAGGCTCAGCCAGAGGCATCCCGCCATAATGGGGACAAGAACTACCGGAGACAGAACGGCACGCGTTCGTCTTCGATGCATACGTCCTCCTCTCGGTTGGGACGGACCGGGGGTTCGTTCTCCTTTGTCGATGCATCTCCCTGAAGGTTCAAGTCACCCGTCACTTTCCCGTTCCCTTCAGCGCATCCGTCCAGGCCTTCGCGGCCTTCGCGTCGGTCGCGGCGGGCTTCGTGCATTTCTTGCCGCGCACGCCGTAACTGATGGTTTCGGTCCGAATCGGGCAGGTGCCGAAGGGCGTACCGAACTGGACGACGCCCTCGATCACCGTGAGAATGCTTTGCCCGTCTTCCTGGACTTTCAGGTTGAACTCCGTTTCCTTCACCGCTGCTGTGGCCACCGGCGTCTCCACCTCGAACCGTTTCGGTCCGCCGGCGGTCTTCGCCCAGACTTCCCCCTCTTTCAAACGGAGGATCCGCACCGTCGGCTTGTCCTTCTCCCATCGAGATAACAGTTTGAACGACGTGTTCTCGTTGAGCGCCACCTCGATGCCTTCCGTGAATGTGATGAGGGCTTGGCTGCCGGCGTCGGTCTTGAGGACATCGCCTTCATAGAGGGGGACATTCCCTTTGCCCTGCAACCGTTGCTGTACGCCGTCGGTTCGGACGATGACCAGCGTGCCGATGGCGTTGGTGGCCGTTCCCATGGGAGTATTGTCGGCGTAAGCCGTCGGAAGCGTGGCGAGGTTGAGCACTCCGAGCAGGAGAACCGCGATCATCGCATCTCGTAGAATCGTCATGGTGTTAACTCCTTCAGGTCTTGGTCGATGTCCCTGTCCAGTGTGAGCACCGGTGGCTATCTGGAAACGACGACTCGGATCGGCTTGCGGCCGACCGGCACCGTCGCGAGCGTTTGGCCGGTTCCCGTGTCGATCACGCGGATTTCATTTCCCTTGTCGTGCGCGACGAAGAGACGCGTGCCTTCCGGATTAGACCAAATACCGTTCGGGCTTTCACCGACGGCGATTTCGTCCATGATTTTGAGTTCCTTGAGATCGCCGCCGAGTCCCACCACCTTGTTCTGGCTGCCGACCGTCACGTAGGCCAGGGGACCGGTCGTGCCTTTGTACGCGAAGGCGATCTGTTGAGGCTTGTCGCCCACGGCGAAGGTGCCGACCTTCTCATGACTCTCCGGGTCCAGGACGTATACGTCGTTTTGGCCGGTATTGACGCCCCAGATATGTCCGTCCCGGCTCACGACCAGGAAATGCGGATTGGCTCCGACTGGAATCGTCTTGACGACCTGATGGGACGTGATATCGATGACACCGACCGTTTTCTCTCCTTGAGAGCTGACGAACGCATACCGCCCGTCGTGTGAAAAGGTCAGACCGGTCGGACCCTTGCTCACCGGGATCGTCCCGAGGATTCTGAAGGTGGTGGTGTCGATGATCGAGATCGTATTGTCGCCGATGTTGGCGACCCAGAGCTGGCTATCGTCGTTGCTGAGCGCGACGACATGGCACCGTTCGCCAGTGTAGATCGATGCGATCGTTTCTCGTTTCGCCGTGTCGATGACGGAGACTCGCCCGGATGCCAAGTTACTGGCGTACAGGCGGCGGCCGTCTCGGCTCACGGCCAAGTCGTGTGTCGAATGGTTGAGCGCAGCAATCGTGCCGACCGATTGAAAATTCGTGGCGTCGATCACGCTGACGTCGTTGCTGCTCTCGTTGGCGACATAGATGCGGGAGGGGACTGGAGCGAGCGCCGACGTCGATGACGGCACGGAGGCCGTGGGCATGTCATACGACCCTATCTTGGTGGGTTCGAAGGCGCCGGCACAACCGGCGATCCCCGGCGCGAGGCACACAAAAAGAGCGAACCGATCTATACGCATGATGATGCCTCCATGATGACGATGGATGATGTGGAACGGGCAATCAGCGCACCTGGCCCAGTATCAACTGTCCCTCGACCTCACCTTTCTTGACCGGATGCTGATTCTGGCCGGTCACCTCCGGAACTTTCTTCGACACATAGCCGTAGACTTCGTCGACCGTCACGATACCGTCCTTGTCGGCGTCGGCCTTGCCGCGCAACCCTTCCAGGAGATAGTAGGTGAACACGCCGTGTCCGAGATCTTCCCGCTCCTCGCTGACCTCGCTGGCCTTACTCGCGCTGAGCACGATCCGCCCCTTGCCTTTGGACAGCCGGGACAGAAAATTCTCGGAGACGACCGCCCGTCGGGAGGCGGTGGCGAACGTCCGGCCGGCCGTCGCGCCGCTGTAGCAGGAATCGCTGATGAAGATGATGCGTTCCGGGGTCAGGCGCTGGAAGATCGTTTCGATTTCCCTCATCGGCAAGCCGGTCGTATACAGGTCCCGCGGGTCCGCGTCGAAAGGGACGATGTATTTTTCCAACCCATCGTCGTCGCCTGCCGATGAATCGGCCTCCGGCGCGCCGTGACCGGCGTAGTAGACAATGACCGTATCTTTCTCTCCGGCCTTTCGTCTGAGATCGGTCCCCAGGGTTCTTTTGAGGTTCATCAAGGTGGCCTGATCGTTGAGCAACAGGGTCGTCTGCTCCTTGGGAATGCCGATATGGTTGGCGAGATAATCATGGAAGGCCAGGGCGTCCTTGTCCGCATAGCGGAGCGGCTGTACCCCCTTATAATGGGAAATGCCGATCACGACCGCCCAGATTTTCCCGCGATCGGCGACCCGCGTGACGTTGAGCGTGCGGGTGGCCGAGAGATTGTCGCGATCGACGGCGGTCACGACGATCTGATTCTTGCCTTCTCGCAACGCTAAACGTTCGGAGAACTCGATGTTGGTTTGAATATCCGACCCTTCCGATTTCACCGTGACGCCCCGGCTGTCCTTCTGGGTCACGAGCTGTCCGTTGAGGCGGATCTCGACCCGCGCAACCCCCTTCTCGCTCGCCGCCGCGCCGGCCAGATGGATCCGCTCGACGCCGACTTCCGTGCCGTCCGACGGGCTGGCCAGGGCGATGACCGGAGGCGCGTTCTGATAAAGCTTGACGACCGGCGTCCCGGAGATCGTCGGGACCGGCATGTCTCCCTTCACCGGTTCTTGTGATTCTCGAACGTCCGCCTTCGCAACCCAGCCGACTTCTTTGGGAGAAATCTGCACGCGATACCACTCGCCCAGTTCACCGGTCACGGCCAGACCCTGATCTTTCGGGGCGGAGGCGATGACGGACGCCTCGGCGCCGGCACCGCTGTGAATTGTCGCGGACTGGGCGCTCACCGCGACCACTTTGTTGGTGACGACGATCTGCGGGGCGGTCTTGTGATCGACGGCGACCTTCATGGTGTCATCCAGGGTCGTGTGAAGGCCGCGCTCCTTGATGAAGAGGCGAATCGGAATCTGCTCGTCTCGGATATCGCGGCCGACGAACAGGTTGACCGTGGCATGCTTGGCTTCGTCGGGCTTGAGCAGTCCGAGGTCTACCTGGCTCTTGCTGAGTTTCAAACTTGGGTTGGGCGGGATTGAGACATCCACGGTGGTGTTCTGGGCTTGGACCGCTCCGACGTTTTTGACGGTGACAAGGAGGTCTACCGCTTCGCCCCGCTGCAGCCGCCCGTCGCCGTTTCCCACCGAGCTGCCGCTTCCGTCGTCGATGATTTGCAGAGTGTAGGCGAACCGGGGACGGGGCAAGCCTTTGAGTGCCAACACCGCATTCAGGTTCTCCGGCACGAAGCCGTTATATTCCTCGAATTCCACGCGAACAGGAATGCTGCCGTCCGGGCGGTCGGCCGGGACCTTGATCGTCACGACATCCTCTGCGCTCTGCCCCCCGTCGATCTTGCCCAAATAAAAGAGATGCCCGTCGAGGGCCGGATCGTCGCTCTTGATACGGGCTTGAAACCGGTAGAGCGGCCCTTTGCCTGCGTTTCGCACCGCCAGAGTCAAGGTCACTTCGCTTCCGGCCTTTGCTTCCATCGGTCTGATCGCCAGGTCTGCTTGGGCCAGCGGGGGAGGAGACGGCGGAGTACCAATCTCGTTGCCCCGCCGCTGCATCTTTTCGGACAGCTGCGCGCTGAGCGTCGGCGGCGTGGGCGGTTGCAACCGGACAATGCGGTCTCGACCGCCGGAGGCGACCAGGGCACCATCGGGCGACATCGCCAGCGACCAAACCGGTCCCTTGTGGCCGCCGAGGGTATGGCGTTCGTTGCCGGAAGCGACGTCCCAGACCCGCACGGTCCCGTCGGCGCCGGCCGACACCAAGGCACGGCCGTCTGAGGAAAACACGATCGTATGGACCTCTCCTTTGTGTCCGGTGAGCGTCAGGTGTTCCTGGCCGCTCTCGAGGTCCCACAGGCGGATCGAGCCGTCCGCAGAGGCGCTGGCCAACCATTGACTGTTAGGGTGAAACGCGAGGCCGTGCACGGCACCGGCATGTCCGGACAGGGCCTGCCGTTGCCGGCCGGTCGCCAGATCCCAGAGATGCACCTGCATGTCGCTGCTGCCGGTCGCGAGTGTCTTGCCGTCCGGTGAGAACCGCAATGCGAAGACGACGCCGAATTGCCCGCGGACCGATTTCAGTTCTTTGCCGTTCGCGGTGTCCCACAGGCGGAAACTTCCGTCGTTCCCGCCGGAGGCGATCGTTTTTCCATCCGCCGCGAACGCCACCGCGCGGACCGCGCCGAACGTCGACGTCATGGCGCGCAACTCGCGTCCGGATGCCACGTCCCAGACGCGGATTGAAGTGTCGGCGCTGCCCGAGACCAGCAGGGTACCGTCCGGCGAGAAGGCCAGGGCATGCACTGCGCCCAAATGCCCGCGCAGGACACGTAAATCCCTGCCCGTGTCCGGTTCCCAGAGACGAATGGTTTGATCGGTTCCGGCCGAGGCGACGAGTCGGCCGTCAGGTGAGAACGCGACAGCGAGCACTTCGTTGCTGTGTCCGTTCAGTAGGCGGGTCGCCTGTTCGAGAGCCCGCGAAACGAGAGGAAAACCCACGAGCCCAGAGATGAGCAGCCCGGCGAAGAAATATCGGCACATGATGCGGATGTTGCCCCGTCCGCTCACGGCGCTCTCCTCGGCCCAGCACACTGCAGAAACGGCCATCGACGAAATGACGTCGAGCGCTCTTCCCCGACAAGCCTTGTCTCCCTTGGTCGATTGCAGGCTCTGATCGGTTCAAGCGGGGGCTAGTCTAGGGATACCCCCTGCGGGAAGTCAATGAAGAGGGGCCGCCCTATACGAAAGGTGGGGGCCATCTGACGGTAAGGATACGGCGAATGAACAAAATGGAGCGGACAACGGTGGGAGAGAGAGAGTAGGGGTACAGGCTAGGCAGCCCGGATCTTACTCATGAACTTGTGGTAGCACGTGGGGCAGTACGTGTGCGTGAAGAGGCATTCCCGCGGATCAATCTGCTGTGTCTCTTCATAGAGACGCGACGTGACCCACCGCTCTGGGGCCGAGGGTCCCTCGGACTCCACGCGGATCAGTCCGCATATGCAGCAGACGGGGAGCAACGACTTCTCCTTCGTCTGGTTTTCCATTCTTTCAGGCTGAGTGGCGTGTGTCATGACTGAGTTTCATCCAATCGCGAATGTCCTACTTTAACAGTTGCCGATCATCCTTGAAAAGATCGGCGAGAAAAAAAATGAACTTTTTTTCCACCGGCCCTAGGGGTCACCCTAGGTCGTGACTCGAAAAAATACCAGGCGGCACTTGTGGGAATTACTAGCCCGCATTATTCATGACGGTTCGTGACGAAACCGCCGAGACGCCAAGCGAGACGGGCACGCGGAGTCCCGCGCGGCCGAGACGTACTCGTGCAGTACGTTGAGGCCGCGTGGGGCGAGCCTGCCCGCTGGCCGCGCGAAGCTCGCGGCCAGGCTCGTCGCAGCGGCGTATGGGCGGTTGCAGTAGAAGCGGTCATGAATAATGCGGGCTAGGCGCTGCTTCAGTGCCGTGAATGCATCAAGAGAGGTGGACGTGACGCCCCGTCCTGCCGGTTTGTGACTTCGGTTATTGCGGGACGTGATCCCCTTTCGAAACGACCCAGATGTGACGAAACACGACGGGGTCGCCGTGACCTTGAAGATAGAGCACGTCCGGCAGCGGTCCTTCCGGCGCGCGGCCCGGAGTACCGTGAGACAATTCTAAATCGTCGTGAATCACCACACCATTGTGGCGGACGGTCACGCGGGCGTTCCGCTGCTTCTTCCCCTCTTGATCAAAGCGTGCAGCCGTGAAGTCGACATCGTAGGTTTGCCACGTGAGCGGTGGAAAGCTCATATTGACCGACGGCGCGGCAATACTGTAGATGCCGCCGCATTCGTCGTGTCCGGTCTCGAACCCAAAGGAATCCAGAATCTGCAGTTCGTACCGGTTTTGCAGATAGACGCCGCTGTTGCCGCGGCCTTGTCCTCTCGCCTCCGGTTTGAATGGAACGCGGAACTCTAGATGCAACAGATGGTCGCCGAACGTCTGTCGGCTTGCGGCATCCGCGGCCAGGAGATTCTTCATAACGATCTTGCCGTTCGTGAAGGCTTCGGCAGTGTTTCCGTCGAACAGGACGACCGCGCCCGGAGGCGGCGCGCTTCCCAGCGTGGGACTCTTCCGTTCAATGCGTGTCAAGGCTCCCATTTGCGACTGATCCTGACCGTAGAGGGTCAGGACTCCCTGTTTGATGGTCGCGTGCCAGGAATCGAGATGAAAGGTCGTGCCATCCTCACCGGAGATTCCATCGGCTGTCATGCTTCGATCACCTGGTTGCCCGCCCTGTCCCGGCAAGCCACCCGAGAAGAGGACGAGATGAAACCGCTTCTGTCCCAAAGCGGTGACCTGTGCGCCCCAGCGGCCTTCGCCGAGTTCACTATGAGACATTCCGAGGTATTCGCCTTGGATTTCGAGATCCGGCCCGGCGTTGGTGGGATCCGTAAATACTCCGGGACGATCCTGCGCTCTACCGACTGTCGGGGCGATCAACAGCAGGCAGAGTACCAAGACCTTCTCCCACCAGGTGCGCATAGGTTCTCACTGGTAAGTCGATGGTACCGAGGTGGGGGCGGGCTTGCAAGACGTGCCGGCGACAGAGAGCTGCGGGCGACCTCGATGACCCGTTTCCTCTTGCGTCATGCCCGCGAAGGCGCGCATCCACTCCTCGATCAAGCCTCATCGCTGATGAGAAAGCCTTGACTGGATTCCCTAGATTCACAAACGAAGTGCAACACCTGTGGGGTAAGGTGTTGCAATGGGACGACACTATGCGCAGCTCTCCTTGGAAGACCGGTGTACGATTGCCCGGGCTCGCGAAGCCGGGCAAACCATCCGCCAAATTGCAGCAGCTCTGGATCGCGCGCCATCGACCATTCTGCGGGAACTGAGGCGCAATCGCGGCGCCCAGGTGGGCTATGCGCCTGCCTATGCCCAGGAGCAGACCCGCAGCCGCCGCTGGCGCGGGAGTCGTCTGCTCCGGCAACCGGCGCTGCAGGCCCACGTCCTGCGCTGGTTGGGGCAGGGCTGGTCGCCCGCTCAAGTCGCCGGCCGGCTCAAGCGCGACGGCTGCGCGCTGCGCATCAGCTCCGAGTCGATCTACCGCTTCATCGCCAGCCAGATCCGCCGGACGAAAGACTATCGCTGGCGGCATTATTTGCCGCGGGGCAAAAGCAAACGCGGGTGGCGGGGGCGCAAAGGCGGCAGTGCCGTGGACCACATCCGCAGCCGCGTCCCCATTAGCGAGCGACCGGCGGCGATCCAGCAGCGGCAGGACCCTGGCCATTGGGAGGCCGATCTGATGCTGTTTGCGAAATATGGCCAGGCGGTCCTGGTGACGCAGGAACGCCGCTCGCGCGTGTTGGTGGCCAGCCGGCAACCCACGAAGGGGGCCCAGCCGGTGGCCGCCCGACTCACGGCGCTGTTTGCCGCCCTGCCTCCGGCCCTGCGCCGGACCATCACGTTCGATAACGGCACGGAGTTCGCGTATCACGATCAGCTGCACCCGCTCGGCATGCGCACCTACTTTTGTGACCCGCATGCCCCGTGGCAAAAAGGGGGTATCGAAAACGGTATCGGCCGGATGCGCCGTGCCCTCCCCCGGAAAACTGACTTGGCCACGCTCTCCACCCGCCGCTTGCTGGCGCTGGTGCGGGCGTATAATCACACCCCGCGCAAGTGTCTCGACTATGAGACACCGGCCGAGGTGTTTACTCGTGATCTGTTGCACTTCAAATGTGACTCCACCTGCCCGCTTCCGCGGGAATGACAAACTTCAGACCTTCTGATGGCAAACTGACCCGCTACAGGCCGGTTTGACAGGTTGTCTCACAGAGCGATATGTTTGGGTTTGCTGAGGTGTGATATGCTCGGCCGTCTGATTGCAGCCTTGTCTCTAACCACCTTTGTCGTTCTCTTCAAACGTCTGGTGACACGCAGGCGACGTCCGCTGCCGTACCGCAAAGCGGAATCCAACTGGCCTCCTCACAGCTACCGCGAGCCCTCGTCACGCTCCTGAATCCCTCTTTTGCTCCTTACATATGCCCATATAAAGGAGAGTGTCCTCCGGTGGCCAGACCAAGCTGCTCGACGGTTCCAAATCATAACAGATTGTTATCATTTATCTATTTCGATATTTCAACTCGTTGGCCGAACGGCAGGCAACCGACAGCCAGGACCTTCGGGGTCCTCACCTGGCTGATGCGCCAGGTGCGCATCCCTCTAATGGGAAGTAATCTATCGGTAGGTACTACGGAATGGCCGATCCTCGCAGCCACACAAGGATTCCAGTCCGAGTCTCGGGCTGTTTTGCATTTGGATCGGGCGGTTGGGTCGAAGGGATTGTTGTCGATCTGGCCGCCGGAGGCTGTCGTATTGAAACCAGGGCCAGAATCCAGCCGCCCAGCTATCTGCAATTGATCCTGACTGCGTCCACCGAAGACCTGCCCATCAGTATCGATCTTGCCGTGGTTCGATGGGTAAAAGAGGGTCAGGTGGGAGTGCGCTTTCTCAGCCTACAGACCGAACAACAAGAACGACTCCGCTGGCTTCTCGCTCGAGACGGTCAGAGCCTCGATCTCCCCAGCATGTCACGGGTCCTGGAGACAGCAAGACTTTCCACTGAGAATGTGTGAAGCCTGTCGTTAGGCCTCGACGCTCACCGTCTTAATGGCCGCTTTTACTTTCGCCGCCATTTCAGGTGGAATAGCCGTGAGCTTGTGACACATCTTGGCATGCTCGCCGGTCAGCCGTAAGACTTCATCCTCCGTTTCAGCCCGCACCTGAAACGCGCATCCACCCTTCGGATCGACATCCAGACAACCGAGTTGTTTGTAGGGCTTTGAAGCCATGACGCCCTCCTGTTGGAAGGATTTGAAGGTCACGCACTCAGGAGGAATTATGAAGCATCGACGCCATCGACCGCAACAGGAAGATAGCCGTCAATTCTCGAAAGCCACATCAGAGCATTTTCTGCATGTAGATCACATGCAGCCATCGATCGAACTTGTGACCGACCTCATGGAGTCGACCAATTTGTGTGAAGCCGGCGGCGGCATGAAGCGCAATGCCGGCCGGCTGCTCGGAGTCGATGCCCGCAATCATCGTGTGATGGCCGACCGCGTGCGCGCGGATGATCAGGTCGGCCAACAAGGCACGGCCGATGCCTTTGCGCTGGTGGTCGTGGTGAACATAGACTGAGTGTTCCACCGTGCGTGCATAGGCGGCACGGGGATGAAAACGGCTGAGCGATCCCCAACCTACAACGGTTCCACGGGCATCAATGGCGACAATGACAGGGTACTTATCGGTGTGGTGTTCGAACCATGCACGACGAGCATCGAAGGTTTCCGATTCTACCACTACCTCAAAGCGCGTCCTGATTGAGAGGTCTTGAGCGTGAATCACGGCTGTTACGGTAGCCTTCAAAGAGGAATCTACATATGATGTTATAGTTTATGTATATCTTGCATAATATCGATTATACGATAACAGCTATACTCGAACTGGCACCTTTACCATTCATCTCCAGTCCGCATTCGTTTCCGTGTATATTCTGCGTGATGGCAAAAACCAATCCCGATGATCCTTCCACTAATCCCGGCCGCATCAACGTCAAAGCCTTCGAGCAAATCGACGCAACCGCGAACGTCCAGGACTATGTCCACATCCTCGACGTCTTCGACAGCCTCGACGGAATCCAACGGCTCAAGAAAGCCGCGATCGAACGAGGTCGCATCCGGCCAGGGCTGTCGGTACTGGACAACGGCTGCGGCGTCGGCCTGGAGACGATCAAGCTTGCCAGACTCGTGGCCCCTTCAGGTCAGGTCACCGGCCTCGATTACAGTCGCAAGTTTCTGGATGAAGCGCAGCGACGGGCGGCCGGCCTCAATCTTCCGATCACGTACCGGCAAGGAGACGCGCAGCAACTGCCGTTCTCCAACGGCACGTTCGACGTCTCGAGGAGTGAACGCCTCTTTCCGTATCTCAGCGATCCGCGGCAGGCTCTGACCGAATTGATCCGTGTGACGAAGCCGGATGGATATATCTACCTGATCGAGCCGGATTTCGAGACAGTGACGATCAATCTGACCGATCGAAGTCTGGTTCGGAAGGTCCTTCACTACGACTGCGACCACCATACCAAGAACGGCTGGATCGGTCGGGAACTGCCGGGACTATTCAAGTCTTGCGGACTACTCGATATCGCCGTCGAAGCCAGTGTCGTCGTCTTCGAACCGGAGGGTTTTGGCGCGTACTTTCTGGAGATCGGCCGCGCCGCGGCCCAGAGCCAAGTCATCACCGCACAGGAACTGAAGCGGTGGGAGGACGACATCCATGGATTGCACGACGCCCATGAGTTGTTCTGCACGATCAGTTATTTCATGGTTGCCGGCCGACTACGCGAAGGGTCACGACAAGAAGCCTGACTACCTCGGATCACTGCTGGTGTTTATCCGCCGCCGCAGCTAGGGGAATGCCAACGCCGACGAGGCTCCACATCCCAGGATTATCTGACTAGTCTCCTATTGCGAAGCTGTTCACCATATTGCTTGTCAAAAGCTTTGGCATAGGTGCTCAGTCTCGGCAATAGTTCTGCAGCTCGAACCGAACGCCCTTTAGCCAAATCGAGGTCAGGGTAGTCTTGGGCCGCAACGAGATCCCAATCGTCGCCCTGAGGGACGCCGGCGAAGTCCAGACTCAATCCGGGAATTGAGATGATCTGGAGTTTGGACTGTTTGTCCGGTGCGGCCGAAATAATCTTCGCCAGATACGCATCACCAACCGTGCCGATATGCCAGTTTCCTGCTTTCTTGTTCACTGTAGCGGTGGATTTGACGGTGTCTCCCGTCTGAAATGGGTACACCAATTCTTCATCGGTGGTAAACAGTTGGGCGAGAGAAACGCTTGGTTGATACTTCAGCAATTCGTCATAGGACACGATCCTACGCGGAACAGCGGCTCCCAGTTTGACGGCTCGCGCCTCATCAACCGATGCAAATCCCATCCCCCGGTAGTTACCGGATTGAACCAACTGCGGTAAGGACATCAAGGCTTTTTGGGCTGCTTCTTCCGGTGTCTTCATCGTATTTGCAGGTGATGGATGCGTTGGAGTATCCACCGTGGCCGGTGTCGAATGACACCCTACGAGGTCACTTATCACGAACGCGAGGATGCAAACCATGCTTTTGGATTTCATGATCCCTCCTCCTACCTTCACTAATTCCTCCAGGTAATATCATAGGCCGTTTCCCAATGGTTCACCGTCGCAGAATTGCTATATTCTTCATATGTGATGAATCGGTTCGTCCCATTGCATGGGGACCAGGGATCATTTAAGGCGAGGTATCGGATACCACCGATATCAACATAGCCGCTGACGACCAACACATGGCCAACCCCGCCGGTCTTCGGTCCGTAGGCATAGGACATCGGCTTGTCATGGCAGAACACTTGGCATTGCATTTTTTCCCATGTGAGGGGGGTTGAGGAGCCTTTGTAGTCAAAGCCGGATTCGTTATACATGGTCCAGCCCGGCATGTTGCACGCTTGATTCTTCGGACACCCGCCTGTGCAGCAGTCATTGCGTCCGAAACGCTCGTTAGCAAGGTCGCATTGAACACGACCGTGTCCTAACGTTTCCGTTACCATCTGAGTTGTGGCAGCCCAACACCAGTTGTTGGTTTCTTGCGCTCGAAGTGCAACCGAGACAGAGCCAATTGTCGGGTTCGGTGTGCAACAGGCTTGGAGGAACAACGCAAAACCAAGAACGCATGGCAGGGAAAGTCTTCGATCGTTCATGATTGCCCTCCTTGCGAAGGTTCAACCGTATTTGTGCAATAAATACGCCAGGATCTGAATATGATATCGGACGGTACAACGTCACGATTCTCCAGTTTGAATGAGCGGTTCTTGTGAAGTCACCTGTATCTCTTCTGATACCGGTCGAATCTCAAGTGATTCAGTCCGTACCTCCCCAAGAAGTGCGGCCGAAGTACGAATGTGTTAACCACAGAAGCGACCAACTCCTCTCCGCATACAGATCTGATCGAACGGTAGCGAGTCAGTTTGCCGCCAGAAACACTGAGGTGTGTCATTCCCGCGGAAGCGGATGGCTGTCTTCGATGATACATGCGGGAACCTCATTCAGGTGGTGCAGATGATCGGTAAAGCAGGACTGAGCAAATTTAGAATCCGCAATGCAAGACGATGGGGGCCTTCTCAGATTTTTGTAGTGGTTATGGAGTGGGAGGCGGATGCCCGTCTTGACGCAGGTTTACCGGTGTTGGGCTTCTTGCTACACTGCGCCATGCCTCAGGAGGCGCGTGCCGTCTTACCAAAATTTGGAATTGAACCGTCAGGATGGTGAGAGGTAGTCGCCTTGCTAGTTTGTCTGAGTGACCTACATTTGAGTGACCTTCAATCTGATGATGAACTTGTTGAACGCCTGCTGGTGGAAACTCTAACCAGTCTTCCGGCAAAAGCTAAATCAATTGGTAGCAAGAAAATCGATATTCTTTGGTTGGGTGACATCATCGATCTGCTGGTTTCACCTCAGTGGGCTCAGAGGTCCCTTCGTCCTTGGGATTCGCCAAGTCCCGAACTCGGAAGCTTGATTGAGAACATTGTGGTTGCGACATGTGCCCGCTACGCGAGATTCTTCAGTACCATGCTCTTGCTCAGTGAGAAGAAGGCCGACGAGGTTCCAACTTTCTTCCACTACATCATTGGAAATCATGATTGGTTACTGAATTCATCCGTTGCTAGAAGCGCTCGCGTGAGAGTTGACAAGGCATTCTGCTTGGCACCAAGACGTGAAGGATCACCTCTCGCCGAAGGTAAGTCCTTCAAGGCTTATGGTGTATATGCGACGCATGGGCACGAATTCGATCCTTCTAACGCAGCCGATGATAATTTGTGGCCATTAGGTGATGCCGTGGTTGTAGAACTCCTTCAAGGATTCTTTAATCAAGTGAAAGCACAATTGACAGAGCAAAGTGATAGGACACTCATCCGTAGCCTCGAGGATCTATTTTATGTTCGGCCAGATATGGGTGTCCCCTTGTATATACACGCTCGGTTACAGGATGAGGGCGTAAGCAAACGCCAACAATCAATTATTCGCGGGGCGTGGGAAACAGCCGTAAACAGTTTCATGAACATTCCATATTTTAACGACCGCATGGATGCGTATGAAAAGCGGGTAGGCCTAAAGCGCCTTCGTCAGTTACTGCGAGTAAGCCGACCGCTCAGGAGGGTTACAGACGTTCTAAGTCTCTTAAGTTGGCAACGAGAACGGATTCTTCGGATCAACGATCCAGGTCAGTATGAACATCGTGCACTCGACAATCTATTAACAAACTTTCAGTCTCTCAAGTACTTCGTGATGGGACACACACATAAGGCTGCATTGAGTCCCTTATTCCCAGATAAAGACAAGGTGTCTAAGGCCTACGTCAATACTGGAACTTGGCGAAAAATCCACAGGCCTCTATTCTTCGAGCGTCAGGCCTGGAAGGAATTCGCTGCCGAGACGGTATTAAGCTATGCGGTGTTTTATACTGCTGAAGAACAAAGGTCGACGATGGTTTCCTGCGAATTGCACCGACGATCTTGTGTGTGAGTCACAATTTTGACCAAGTTGATATCGATTGAGGACTTGGTTGAGGGGCTGAAGAGCTCTGTTTCTGATATTCGAGAGGTATCTTGCCGGGAAATTATTCGACGCTACTCGGGCCTGATTCAGAAAATTACAAGGAGTCTGACTTCTCGTCCTGAGCTCGCGGATGACATATTCCAAGAATCCTTTCTCCGATTGTTTCTCAAGATAGACTTGCTTAAGGAACCCAAAGCCTTTCCTGGATTTTTCCGAAGCATCATTGTGAGCACAGCTTACGATCTCTTGCGGAAGGAGGCGAAACATGTCTCACAATCCATCTCCAAAGGTTCCCTCGCCCAGACCATAGACCGACAATTCATGGACCAACTGGTGTTAGTAGGATATTTGCCCAGACTAGGCAAGGATGATCGACTTATCGTCGAGTCAAGTTTTTTTCTCGGACTCTCGGACCAAGAAATTGCAAGCCGTCTAGGTGTTGTCAGCGCCGAGGCCGTGCGAATGAGACGATCTCGCGCCCTATCCGCACTGCGGAGAATGATCGCAAGAGATGCTAAGGCATTGAAAGCATTATCATAAATGATGGAGCGACAACTGTTACATTCGGCGGGATTTTACCGTCTTAATATATGACAAACGATGAACTGACGAAGTTATCGACGTTTGGCCTATTTGACAACATTTATGCTCTAGTTGCTCAGCGAGAGGTGTTAATCAATCGCAGGCAGAGTGAGATGCAGTATTCTCAGGTATTAGACGCTCTCGCCAAAGCAGTTGGCGAACTGAGTAGGCGATATATGCCTGCCACACAGCCGATCGTAGAGGCTCTGTGCAGTGCAACGACAGACGAGGATATTGCCGCAAATATTGAGATCAGTTATGAGGGAGCTTTTGCAAAGCATGCTGCGGTGGTTGCTTACAAATGTCCAGGTGCGGCCCTATGGTACTGTCCAATCCTCTTATGGACGGAACTTGAGAAGTTGTGGTACGCGATTAGCAATGAATACAATCTTTCTGTTGAGCAAAGCCTCAGTCTGTACTTGAAAAAGCGCTTTCTGGCCAGAGCATTTATTGATGAGCTAGACGATGATCCTCGCTATACCATGATCCAGTTTTTTTACAGTGTGGTTTCACCCGAACCCATGTCAAATGATGCGCAACGAATTCGGGATGCGGTGGCAGCTTTACACGTGAAGCTTTACTCATATAAGCGATTTATTGATGATTGGACTGACGGAGCCATTTCGGTCACCCTTCTTGAGAAGGTAGAACAAGAACGGAATTACACAAGTCATTATCTAACCGGCTTGGGGCTGATTGGTTAGGAGGATCGAAATGTTGAATAAGCATAAACACAAGGAATTTTTGAAGAGTCTCGGGGTCAGTGATGTTCAACTGCAGAAAGTTCCTGAAGGCGCAGATTTTACTGATGCACGACCTGATTTGACTGAAGGAATCATGCGCGAACTGAGGAAAACGTATGATCACAAACAACCAATTGGTACGATCAGGGGAAAAGATTTGATCTTCAAAAAAGAAGAGATCAAAGCGACACGAGTCTCGATGCATAACCTCACGATGAGATTGAAGACAGCCGAACATGAAGTGACGAAGGCCATAGTAGCCGAACAAGGAGGGCAGCCTTGATCCTACGAGTGGCGTAGATGTGGATCATGACCCTTCGTAATTTCCCTCCCTGGCACAGCCACACGTTACAGGATTATCGTACATCAACCGAGTGCACAAAACAGACGCAATCTCCATGTGACCTGCAGGATATCCAGAACTGACTCTCCTCGCCAACGATGGGACAGGTGTTCATCCTAAGTGGACTGGTGCACGTCTGGGAGTCTGACTAGAGTCAGATTTTTCGAATGAGACGACTCCGTCAAGTAACAAGAAGATGGCGAGGAGGAGCAGGAGGATCCCACCGATCCCCCAGCCGTGCGGAGTAAACCACCAAAGGTCTTTCGTGGTTGCCGCCAGCCCACCGAAAATTCCACACAGAGTGCCTAACCCTGCCAGAACTCGGGCTATGATCGTTCGCTTGGCACCAGCTTCCATAGCGTACCTCCCAAAGCGGTGGTATGAGGTTCTGTAGTGCTCCCCTGAAATCAAGCCACCTGGGTTGACTGTTGCGCGCGGAATTGGACGGGACTCCGATACGCCAAGGCGCTGTGCGGTCGTCCCTCGTTGTACCAGTGGAGCCAGTCCCGAATGATCCGTCGCGCCTCCTCAAACGTCTGGAACGTGTGTTGCCAGACGCACTCCTCCTTCAGACTCCGGAAGAACCGCTCGATGATGCCGTTCTGTTCCGGCGTATAGGGCGTAATGAATTCCTGTTGGAGCCGATAGTCCCGACAGGCTTGTCGAAACCGGCGACTCTGGAAGATCAGGCCGTTGTCACTGCGGAGGACCGGTGCGCCCGTAGGCCGCAACGTCCCGAACCGCTGCAGGCACGCCGCTTCGACGGCCCGCTCCGCCTCCTTGGCCCGACTGCGCAACGCGAACTCGTAGCCGATGACTTCCCGATCGTGACAGTCGATCACGGCCGCGAGATGGGCCCAGCCGTCCTGGCCACAGGGAATATGCGTCACGTCCATCGCCCACCGTTCATTGCTCTGCCCAGCCCGACTGCGCCAGCCTCGCACCCGAGGGCGCGGGGTCGCCACGCGTTGGTGGACGAACCAGCCCTGCTGCTTCAGCACGCGATACACGGCTTTGCGATTCACCAGGATCCCATCCTGATACCGCAACATCACCCAGAGTCGGCGATACCCAAACGTGGGATGCTGCTGAATCCAATACCGCATCCGCTCCAGCCACGGGGGTGCCGTGGGGCCTCGGCGTCGTCCCTCCGTTGCTCTCGTCCGATGCAGACCGGCTCGGTTCACGCGGAGCACCTGGCAACTCCGTCGCTCGGAGACACCCGACACGCGGGCTCTCACGCGTCGGATGTCTTCCGGTCCAAAGGGAAGGGTTTCAAGGCCTCCCGTAAGATGTCGTTGTCCACGACCAGATCCCCGATCTTCTGTTTCAGCTTCTTGATCTGCTCGTCCTTCACGGCCTCCTCGTCCTTGGGCCGAGTCCGGAGCGCGTTCTCGGCGCCGAGGAGAAACTTCTCACGCCACGCCTCCACCTCCGCCACGGTCAGGCCGTGCTGCCGGGCCGCCTCGGCCACCGAGGTCTCACCCTTCAGATTACTCACGACCAATGCCACGCGTCGCTTGGCCGTCCACCGTTCAATGGGTTCTGCTGCTTCTGCTGCCATCGCCACCTCCTCGGTCCGTCGTAGGACCATGTCGTAGAGGTGGTCTCAATTTCAAGAGGAGCAGGATAGTTCCGTAGACCAGCCTATCGTCGGATTATCTAGTAGCGGTGTCAACCTCTTGCCCCACGGCTGAGAACCGGCTGAATCCGAGGAGTTACGAAGCAGCCTTCATCGGGCCTATCGGGGGTGAACGGCCAAAAAGTCGTTGGCGAATTGCTGAACCAGCTCTTCGCTGTGACGAGTGATTTCGCTTAGTCTATTCGTGCCAACGAAGCCGAGATAACCGGTCGACCAAGTGGTAGCGACCAGATTCTTGGTAGTAGACAATGACACATACTGTTTGAGTTCAACAGTCAGACAATACGAATATTGAGGAAGCGTTGGGTTTTTCAATGACGCGACGATGACATGAAGTGACGGTGAAGAAGGGACCTCTAAAGATTCCTCGTCAGTGAGAATTCTAATGCCACTGGACCGCAGCACTTGTTCAACTGCTGTTCGAATGCCCTCTTGTGATAAACCTTGAGCCTTCATATCCAGAGCAACATTGTCGATCACGACTGACACCCCAGGTAGCCCAATCAATGAACTGCGTTCTGTCTTGGAGGCTGCGTAGAGATCACTGCAGTCCAATAGAGTTGAAATGAGAATCAGTAGCGTAACGATAGACCGCATAATGCCTCCGACACAGGATGAAGCGCCTCCAAGAGAACGGGGGCAATTAAGAGTTCCACCGTCTCCAGCCGCATCCCCAGCAGTTTTTCCACAATCCTCGTTGAGGACTCCGCTCGTTTCTAGGCAGCATCATACGCCATCTTCAACGGGGTGAGCAGACGCAACACCGTGAAGGGCGCCGTGAAGCCTCCCATCTCCTCGTACTGCTCGGCTAGGAGTCTGTCCGAGTAATCCTTCGTTGCGAGGCAGAAGGAGCTGCTGGCAGATGCAAGGCCGCAGGCTCGAAAAATCCGGAGGCGTATTCTCTGGAATACGTTGAGGAAGTTTTTGAGCCGAGAACGACGTAGATGCTCGCGGATCGTTTGCCGCAGTAGAAAGGCATTACTCGGACAGACTCCTAGCGGCAGCATGTAGGACCAGGGGCCATACACGTGGGAGACTCCGTGGATTTCGAACACCTGGCGAATATTCTGCCAGAAAGTTCTCCGATCTTCGTGTCTCAGATTACGGGGAGCTGACATATCCGGCGGCGCAATGAAGAGAGGCTGCGCCTGGTGAGCCGCCGGAACGAGCAAGCTTGGTTTGGTGCGCCCGACAGGACTTGAACCTGTAACCCCCAGATCCGTAGTCTGGTGCTCTATCCATTGAGCTACGGGCGCGACCGAAGAAGTGCTGAGCGGCTGCCGCAGAACAGCGGTTATACAGGGCCCTGCCCCAATGGGTCAAGGGAGCAGGGGCCGCCGATCCATTCAGAAAAAACTCTATCCAGAATCCGGCCACTCCAGTAGGATGATGCTCTGGCGCTCAGGGGACTCATTCGTGAGGACTGGCTATGCCCAATCTCCAGGTCGTGGAGCAGGTGATTGAACAGGCGGTTGAGCAAACGCTTCAGCAGCCGGGTCAGAAAGATCGGCCGGCCATAGAATCGCCACAGCCTCGTTCCGGAGCTACCGGGACTATCGCGACGGTCATTCGATGGACAGTCGGCATTGTGGTGGCCTTTGCGCTCGGGAGTTGGCTGGTCTGGCTGACCGCCTACCTGCAACGTCATTTCGTCCTTGAAGAGATCCGTTCGGCCTGTCAACGGGTCATGCCGGACACGGTCGAACGATGTGTGGATACCGTCATCATCCAGCGGGGCGGAGCGAGGCGATGACGTGGGGCCTCCTGGTCGGCAGGACCCTGCTGGCCGGCATCGTTGTCTGGACCTCTTCAACCTGGCTCGCCCTGGCCCAGGAGCCGGATGAGCCACGGCGGCCTGCGACTGAAATCAACATCGGCACCTGGATCAGCGTCGGCGAGACGAAGTGGGCGCACAATGCGTCTTCAGTGCCAGGCCTTGGCAATCCCACCTCCAAATTGGATTACAAGGACGTCGGCACGAACGTGATCGACGTGGCCGGGAAATTCTGGTTCTCTCCGAAAGTCTTTACCAAGCTCAACGTCGGATTCGCCAATATCGGGGGCGGCCGCTTGACCGACGATGACTATGGAGCGGGACAGCAACTCTTCTCGAGCACACAGAGTAACATCAACGGCAACAACATGTGGTATGTGAACGCGGATTTGGGCGGGCGCGTGACTGAGTTCGCGCACCATCGCGGCTATCTCGATGTCTTCGGCGGCTACCAATACTGGCGTACGGAATATCAGGCCGTCGGGGTGGCGCAGATCTCCTGTAATCCGGCCGCGATTCCAGGCCTGACCTGCTTACCGCCCGGTACGAGCACAAATCAGGGGCAGACCGTCATCACGAATACGACCTCCTGGCATTCATTTCGAATAGGCATGACCTCCGAGTATAAGTTCACCCGCCGGATCAGCATCCACGGCACCGCAGCTCTCATTCCCGCCAGCTACCTCGACAACAAGGACCAGCATCATCTGCGGCTCGACTTGCAGCAAAACCCGAGCTTCGCCATGACCGGCTACGGCATCGGGGCGGATGGCGACATCGGGCTTCGCTTCCAGTTCATGAAGAATTTTGCCGCCGACGTGGGCTACCGCGTCTACTGGAATCAGCTCATCACCGGGAATCTCACCGTCTACCCGGTGAACGACTCAACCCAGTCTTTTCCTCTCACCGAGTTTCAGTCGCTCCGACACGGATTGACCGCCGGCCTCACGCTGATATTCTAACGGGGACTGGCTCCGATTCCGATCGGTGCCTGTCCCCCTCGGTGTCACTCGATTCCTTGGGTCCAGAATCGTCTGAGACATCTACGGATCTGGGCATATTAGATTCAGTCCTTATCCTGCTCCCCTTGAAATTGAGACCACCTCTACGACATGGTCCTACGACGGACCGAGGAGGTGGCGATGGCAGCAGAAGCAGCAGAACCCATTGAACGGTGGACGGCCAAGCGACGCGTGGCATTGGTCGTGAGTAATCTGAAGGGTGAGACCTCGGTGGCCGAGGCGGCCCGGCAGCACGGCCTGACCGTGGCGGAGGTGGAGGCGTGGCGTGAGAAGTTTCTCCTCGGCGCCGAGAACGCGCTCCGGACTCGGCCCAAGGACGAGGAGGCCGTGAAGGACGAGCAGATCAAGAAGCTGAAACAGAAGATCGGGGATCTGGTCGTGGACAACGACATCTTACGGGAGGCCTTGAAACCCTTCCCTTTGGACCGGAAGACATCCGACGCGTGAGAGCCCGCGTGTCGGGTGTCTCCGAGCGACGGAGTTGCCAGGTGCTCCGCGTGAACCGAGCCGGTCTGCATCGGACGAGAGCAACGGAGGGACGACGCCGAGGCCCCACGGCACCCCCGTGGCTGGAGCGGATGCGGTATTGGATTCAGCAGCATCCCACGTTTGGGTATCGCCGACTCTGGGTGATGTTGCGGTATCAGGATGGGATCCTGGTGAATCGCAAAGCCGTGTATCGCGTGCTGAAGCAGCAGGGCTGGTTCGTCCACCAACGCGTGGCGACCCCGCGCCCTCGGGTGCGAGGCTGGCGCAGTCGGGCTGGGCAGAGCAATGAACGGTGGGCGATGGACGTGACGCATATTCCCTGTGGCCAGGACGGCTGGGCCCATCTCGCGGCCGTGATCGACTGTCACGATCGGGAAGTCATCGGCTACGAGTTCGCGTTGCGCAGTCGGGCCAAGGAGGCGGAGCGGGCCGTCGAAGCGGCGTGCCTGCAGCGGTTCGGGACGTTGCGGCCTACGGGCGCACCGGTCCTCCGCAGTGACAACGGCCTGATCTTCCAGAGTCGCCGGTTTCGACAAGCCTGTCGGGACTATCGGCTCCAACAGGAATTCATTACGCCCTATACGCCGGAACAGAACGGGATCATCGAGCGGTTCTTCCGGAGTCTGAAGGAGGAGTGCGTCTGGCAACACACGTTCCAGACGTTTGAGGAGGCGCGACGGATCATTCGGGACTGGCTCCACTGGTACAACGAGGGACGACCGCACAGCGCCTTGGCGTATCGGAGTCCCGTCCAATTCCGCGCGCAACAGTCAACCCAGGTGGCTTGATTTCAGGGGAGCACTACATCCTGTCGGGCGCACCAAACCGAGCTTGCTCGTTCCGGCGGCTCACCAGGCGCAGCCTCTCTTCATTGCGCCGCCGGATAGACGCCTCCTGTGATCTTCTCTCTAGGATGGCACGTGGGCCGCTGCCTCATCGGCGCCAGCCATCCCCTATTGTTGGCAGCGGATAAACACCACACGTGATCCGATAGGGATTAATTCTTCGTACGGGCGCCTTTCGGGTGGATCTGAACCACGGTACATTCTCGATAGCGGCGTCTTTATCCAGTATGGGGACATTAGGCGAGACCCGGGGTGAACTGTCAGTCTAATTTCTTGCATCCGACCGGTGGTTGTTCCCATGTTGCCTCCTTCTCTACTGAACAGAGTGCCGCCTGAATGGCCCAGTACGTTCCATTCAGGACGGCTTGTTCCGGTTCGGGGACCGCTTCTGGAAACGTGGCCAGTCCAGTCCAGATGATTTGCGAAGTTTCGACAGAGACTTCACGGACTGAAACCCTCACGTCATAGCTGCGATTGATATAGGCGGACCGGGGCGCAGCGATCGTGGCATCGCCGAGCACAACATAGCCGGCCTCCGCAATCCGGCCAACCTTGACCATATCCTGCAGATCATCGGTACTGTGATGGAGAATGATTTGTTGCTCGTCAAAGAGGCGTTGTGCCTTGCTATGTTCGACAACGCGCAGCTTATTTTTCAGATAAAACGAGGTGAGATATTGCGTCATATGTTCATTGTTTGTCCAAATGATACGGATGGCAGTTCGATAGTCGGATGGTAGCTGTGAACTATGGGTTCCGTTCGCGATCGGATGGAAAGAATGGCTACAACCAGGAACGAGGAGAAATGACAATAGCGACAAACGCAATATCATCATCAACGATGAGGAGGACATAACGAGCACTGTTTTTCTTCTGGGAACGCGTTTCTATAGACGCCGCAATAAAAATAACGGCGTTGCAAGCCAATCGACTAGCTGATTAGCCCCGGTTTTCAGAGTCATACAGTGGACTGAAAACAGCGACGATTCTATGATCTGACTGGACCATGTGCAACAGTCGCGGTAGATAAACTATCGTGTCTCTATCGCGGCCTTTTGGAAGCGCCTTCCTTGCGAGGATTCATGCTGACGCTTTACCGCTCCGTGTGCAGTAGTTCGTTAAATCTCATCAAGGACCAGTTTTCTAACAGCCTCCCGTTTTCAGGTATCGTGAGTTGCCGGACTTACGCTGCTCTTTTTAATGGGATTGCGATCCTTGTGGAGGAGTGGCTCGGCGTAGTTTTCCATGCGTTCCCCATCAGACCTGCTGTTGTAACGGGGACAGCCACCAAACGGAAGGGTGGCAGTCCCCCTCAGCGTCGGCGGCCGGACGGCATGGTTTCTTCTTCGTATCTGGCAAAGAGACGTTTGGCTTCGGGGTGCCAATGGCCGGCGTGGCCGTGGGGGATGCCGAGCGTGCGGAACAATGGGACGAGCTTGCCGTCGGGATGAAGATAGCCGGCTCGGAGCGGCACGGTTCGCTTACTGTGTTTGATCAGGTGGCAGGGAACCGGACGGATCGACGTGAGCCAGTCGGCGATGTCTTGTGGATTGCCGATCGACGCCGAAAGAAGCAACAGGCGCGCCTGCGACGGACAAAAGATGATGGTCTCCTCCCACACGACCCCTCGCTCCGGGTCGGCGATGTATTGGGATTCGTCCATGATCACAAGCCCGAGCGTGTCGAGCCGCAGGTCGATCTCACCTCCTGCCGCATCGTACAGGAGGTTGCGCAGGATCTCGGTCGTCATGATCAGCAGGGGCGCCTGGCCGTTGTCGCGCCGGTCTCCGGTGAGAATCCCAACCCGATCCGCTCCGAAGATACGGGAGAATTCCGTAAATTTGGTATTGGACAGGGCCTTGAGCGGCGATGTGTAAATGACGGTGCGGTTGTCCTCCATGGCGCGTCTGGCCGCTTCCACCGCCACATAGGTTTTGCCGCTCCCGGTCGGCACGCTCACGACCACATCCGTCTGCTGCAACCGTTCCACGGCTTCCACTTGCCAGGCGTCCGGTACAAACGGCTGCGGCGCCGGCACGCCGATACCGGAAAGCCACTCTCCCAGCGACACAGACGGCTCGTGCGACTCAGGCTCGTGGTGAGGAGTCGTGTGGCGCGCCGGATGGTGCGTCTTCCCTGGTGCAGCATGGCGCGGAGAATGTGAGAGCGGAGCTGCCGGTTTCGCGGTTCGCTCGCCGATCAGCGCCATGACGTCCGACTCGAAGCCGGCGCGGTTCTCCGCCGAATGGCGAAGCAGCATCTCGATCAGCCGGCGCTTGCCGAGGCGGAAGTGCCGGTGAACCCGGCCTCGGGCCAGGCGATGCAACAGAGCCATCGGTTGCTGCGCGAGGAGTGTTTCCAGTTCGTCAGTCGTCACGGTAATTCCTCCAGCACGCCGCGCCGCAGCACGGCGATGGCCTTGGACGCACAGTCTGCCAGCTCGGGATGCGTGTTCTTGAGCCCGTGCAGCTGCGAGAGAAACTCCAACGTTCTGGCGAGCAGCCGGTAGATGTCTCCCTCGGCCATCGTCGTCATCTTGCAGAGACCGATCCATGTGAGGTTCGGATCGCCGATCCATCGTTCAGTCACCGCCGCGATGTCCGCGCGCAGGAGCGGCGGCTCTTCATAGGGGGCGAGGGATTCGGCCAGTTTCCGGACTTGTCCTAATAACGAGCCCAATCCCGGACTGATCCTTGGAAACAGGCCGGGCCGGTCGTCGTCGTGCGCGATGCTCGACATGACCGCCGCCAACAGCGACGGGTCCCCGCCGGTGAAGGCCTCCGCGCGAATCAGCTCGGTGATGAGGAGCGAATGGTCGATGCGGATGAGGCGAGCCCATTCGCCCGCGTCCGTCAACTGCGCCGTGGCCGTGAGATAGCCGAACTTCTGCAGCGCTTCGATCCGTTCCTGAAACCGGTGCCACAGGCTCGTGCGCAACGCTTGAATCGACTTCATGTGCCGTTGCTGTTCCTGCCGCAACTTGGAGGCGTTCGCGTAGTCCTTTTGGCAGGCGGACCGCGACGGACAGGTCGGACAGGAAAAGTCCCCGAGCGTCTGCACGATCGAGTCGGGGATCGGTTCATCATCCTTCGAGACGAGAATCGGCAGGATCGGCAGCCGGCCGGGGAGGTCCTTCATCGTGTCCAGCAAGGAATCGAAACTCTCGGGTGTGCACCAGGGATAAGACGGAGACTCCCGGCATTCCAACACCCGGTCGAAGACATCCGTGACGACGGCGGCGGGGCATTCCGTGATGGCGCCGTCCGGACGGAGCACCGTGACCATGGCGCTCTTCTGACCCTTGCTCCGATACTGCCGCAGGACGACTCCGCGAGTCTTGGACAATCCCACCACGCGGCCGGGGCTCAGAAAATGGAACCGTGCCGTCACCTCCGGCGGCTCGTGCCGTTGAACCGCGGGGCGATGATGTCGCTGCCGACGAACCTGATCGAACATGTGCCATTGGGAGATCCAATCGGTGCACACACGCGGGCCGTAGGGTTCCATCTGTCGGTGCACGTCGTCCAGCTTCTGCTCGATCGCCTCGGCTCGTTGGTTCAACTGAAATTGCGCGAAGCTCTTGGCGAGGATGGACTGCATCTGATCAAGCGGGTGGGCCTTCAGCAGATTGAGGACCATCGGATAGGTGATGACGAACTGGCTGTTGATCGCTTCCGGATGACCGCTGAACCCTTTGGTGAGCACCCCCAAGTCGATGTAAGGCGACGGCGTCACGATGGCGAACCCGACCAGGTCCTTGCCGCGGCGGCCGGCCCGTCCGGCGATCTGCTGAACTTCTCCGATCGTCAGGTCGGTGAAGTCGCGCGCCTTGCGGATGCTGGATTGCGTGATGATCACCGTGCGGGCGGGAAAGTCCACGCCGGCCGCCAGGGTCGTCGTGGCGAACACGGCGTCCAGGCAACCATGCCGCATCAGTTCCTCCACGGCGATCTTCCACGAAGGCAGATGGCCCGCATGATGGGCCGCGACGCCGATGCGCTGCACCGTGGGGATCAGCGGGTGTTCCGCGATGCTCGGATATTGGGTGATGACCTGTTCCAGCACCTTGGCGATGGCTTCCTGGCGGGCGGGAGGCAAGAGCGCCTCGGTATGGTCGAAGGCCTGCATCGCCTCGTCGCAGGCGCGGCGGGACGTCAAAAACACGATGGCGGGCGTCAGGTGTTTTTGTCTAAGGGCCGCGATTAGGTCAACCGGATGAATCGAGGGAGGCATGCAGCTTCATTCCCTTGGAGATCACGACAAGCCCGGATTCCGTGACGGTGAATCGCTGAGCGTCCGCTTCGCGGTCATAACCGATCTCCGTTTTCGCCGGAATGACGACGTCCTTGTCGATGATGGCGCGACGAATCCGGCTGTGCTCTCCGATTTCGACGTTTTCCATGATCACGGAGTCGCGGACGTCGGAATGGTCCTGGATCCGGACGTTGGGAGACAGCACGCTGTTCTGAACGCGTCCTCCCGAGATGATACAGCCGCCGCAGACGATCGAGTCCAACGCCACGCCCATGCGGCCGCCCTGGTAGTTCTGGGCGAAGACGAATTTCGCCGGAGGAAACTGGCCCTGATAGGTGCGAATCGGCCATTCCTGGTCGTACAGATTGAAGAGCGGGTCTACGGCGACCAGGTCGAGGTTGGCTTCCCAATAGGCGTCGAGCGTTCCGATATCGCGCCAGTACTTGACCGCCTTCCGGTTGGCGTCCTGAAACTTAAAGGCATAGACCTTCCGATTTGCGAGCATGCTGGGAATGATGTTCTTTCCGAAATCGTGGGCGCCGCCTTCCTTGGCGTCGGCGATTAACTCCTCGCGCAGACTCTTGGTGCGGAACAGGTAGATCCCCATCGAGCCGAATGCCACGTTCGGATCGTTCGGAATGGGAATCGGGTTGGTGGGTTTTTCATCGAAGCGTGTGACCCGATAATCTTCGTCCACCGCCATCACGCCGAACCGGCCGGCGTCCTGAATGGGAATGTCGATGGCTCCGACCACCACGTCCGCATCCTTCGCGACCAACCAGTGAACCATCTCCATGTAGTTCATCTTATAGATGTGGTCGCCGGCCAAGATGAGCACATATTCGGCCTGTTCACCGTCCAGGAGAAAGAGATTCTGGTGCACCGCGTCGGCGGTGCCCCGGTACCACTCTTCGCTGATGCGCTGCTGCGGGGGGATCGATGCGATATACTCGCCCAATTCGGCGTTCAGGACATCCCATCCGATCCGGATGTGCCGGTCGAGCGAATGGGACTTGTACTGAATCAGCACGGCGACGCGGCGCAAGCCGGAATTCAAACAATTGCTCAGGGTGAAGTCGATGATGCGATATTTCCCGCCGAACGGGACGGCCGGCTTGGCCCGATGTTCCGTCAAGGGCTTCAGCCGTTCTCCTTTTCCTCCGGCAAGCACCATCGTGAAGATGCTGTTCATGGGCCGATTGTAGCAGGACGCTCGACCAAGTTGAAACCGAATTCGTTGACATCCGGCCACGGGCGGTTGATACTACGGCTCGTGACTGTGTGAGCGGACCGTGCAAAGGAGCTGACATGAAGCAGGATGTTGTGATTTCATCTCTCGGGAAGCGGGCCGCGGCGGCCGGCGCCAAACAATCGGAGGCCACTTCCTTGCAGAACACGCTCTGGCGGCTGGAACGGCTGGAAGCCCAGATGCAGAAACTCTCGGAACTGGTGCGTGATCACGCGGAAGACGTCGACCGGCTCGTCCGAATCGTGGCCGAAGACCGCAATACGATCCGCCGCCAATTGCTGAGAAAACATCACGAGCAGGTCAGAGTCAGAAAACACCTCCGATCGGCCAATGCCAAGGCCGGCTTTGACGAATGACAGCCGACCCCGTTCCGGGGCGGTACTCACTCCACCTGACAGAGGTCTCTTCTCTTCAGGGCGGCCGAACAGCCTGTCTCTGCCAAGTCTAACCGTCGGTTTCTTCAGAGGTTCTTTGCATCGTGCGATAGACACGGTATAATGCCTCATTTTTCAAGGGATGAGCCGCACCCAGGAGCGCCATAGTCCGCATTGACGGGACCTTGCGAGGAGACGGTTCGTGTCCGTTGCACCTCTTCGACGACGGTTTCTATCCTGGATTCTTCTCGGTTGCAGCATCCTGACCATCAGTTACTCCATGGCCAGTGCGGCACAGCCTACCCAGCCACCTCTCCCTGGGCCGCCCTCGCCGTCGGAGCCACCCTCAGTCATCCAGCTGAGTCTCAACGAAGCGCTCGCACTGTTCATCAAGCAGAACTTGTCCGTTCTGATCACCAGGTACGGCATCGACTACAACAAAGGCCAGGAGATTACGGCGGCGCTCTTCCCCAATCCCGTGGCCTTCATCGGCACGCTGAGCTCCTACACGCAGGGGTTCAACCTGAACAACAGCGGCCAGCTCGCCATGATCATGCAGCAGTTGTTCGAGCTGGCCGGTAAACGCGGCTATCGCATCGAGAGCGCCGCGTTCGGAACCCAATCCGCGGAAGCCGCGTTCGAGGATGCCCTGCGCCAGCTGGGCTTCACCGTCAAGGACACGTACTACCGCATCCAATTGGCGCAACGCCGGCTCAATCTGGCCGAGGAGAACCGCGACCGATTCGCCCGCATTCTCGACATCAATACCATCCGTTTTAAGAAGGGTTACATCGCGGAAGTGGACTTGATCCGGATCCGGCTCCAGATGGTCGATTTTCAATCCCAGGTCATCCAGTCCCTGCAGGAGGCCGAAGTGGCGCGCGGCGACCTGCGGCAACTCTTGAGGCTGTCCCCGAAGACGACCATGGAGCTGACCACCGACATGGACTTCCGGCGTATCGATCCGGACATCAACAAACTCCGGGTGACCGCGATCGACCTGCGGCCCGACGTCAAGGCCAAACGGTTCGCCCAGTCGCAACGGGAGTCCGACCTCCGGCTGGCCAAGGCCTATCGGGTTCCCGATGTCACCGTCGGCGCCGGCTACGAGATTCAAGGGTCACGGGGTCCGGACAATCCTCAGCAATGGGTGCTGAATTTCGGGATCCCCATCCCCCTGTTCAACCGGAATCAGGGCGGTATTCGACAAGCCGAGGTCGCGGTCCAAACCGCGGAAGCGGACTTGAATAAGACGGTAAATCAGGTAGAAAATGAGGTCGAAGTCGCCTATCGAAACTTGATTCAAAGCCGCCGGTTGGTCGAAGCGTTTGTCGGCGGCATTCTCGACGACGCCCGATCGACCTTGACGATCGTCGAACGTGCGTATGAACGGGGAGGGGCCACTATTCTCGACCTACTCGATGCAGCGCGCACCTCCCGCACCATTCAACAGAATTACATCGAGGCCCTCTTCACCTATCAGCACAATCTGTTTCAATTGGAAAGCGCGGTGGGTCAGGAGATTCGCTCGTGAACTCAGGAAAGGTTTTCTCAACCTTCACCTTAGCCGTAACCTCAGCCTGCGTCCTCTTGTCCGCCTGCGGCCGTGCGGATCAGCCGCCTCATTCCAACGCCGCCATTCCTCCGAAGGCCGTCACGCAGCCAGTCGATTCAGGACCACGGGTCGAAATCGGCACCGTCGAAATGGGGTCCGGCGAGCACGACCTGAGCCTGTCGGGGAAGGTTGCCTACGGAGAGGATCGGTATTCCCGCATTTCCTCGCCCCTGCAGGGACGGGTGGTCGAGGTCCGCGCCCACCTGGGCGATCGGGTCAAGGCCGGAGACGTCGTTCTGGTGGTGGACAGCCCGGACATTGCCCAGGCCTACTCGGAGTACGTCAAGGAGGATTCCGACCTCCAGTACGCGATCCGGGCGCATGAACTGGCGAAAGACCTCTACGAGAACAAGGCCTTGCCGCTGAAGGATCTCAAGCTGACCGAGAACGAGCTGGTCAAGGCCCGTGCCGAGTTCCGTCGAGCCAAAGAGCGCCTGTTATCCCTCAAGGTTCCCCCGGAAGAGCTGAACAAGCCGTTGGACAAACAGAAGATCACATCGCGGTTCGAAATGAAGAGCCCGTTGGCCGGCATCGTCGTCGAACGTGCCGTCACGCCGGGTCAGTCCGTCGGCGGCGATCCGGGCCAAGTCCTCTTCACGGTGGCCGATCTTGCCATGCTGCAGGTAGTGGCGGATGTCTACGAGCGTGACCTGGCCCTGGTCAAGGAGGGACAGTACGCCAAAGTGATGGTCGAAGCCTATCCGGGCATCGCCTTCCCGGCCACGGTCGCAGCCATCGGCGACGTCGTCGATCCGACCACCAGAACCATCAAGCTGCGCGCCTGGGTGAACAATCAGGAGAACAAACTCAAGCCGGAAATGTTCGCCCGTCTGGTCCTGCGCGTGGGCGGCACAACCCCGCTTCTGACGATCCCCAGAGAGGCGGTACTCGAGGTCGAGGGCAAACAGTTCGTCTACCTCGTCGAGGGGGACAACCGGTACGTGAAACGGGAAGTGACCGTCACGCCGATCTCGCCCGACCAGGTTCGCGTCGTAGAGGGTTTGGCCTCCGGGCAGCGGATCGTCATCAAGGGCGCGGTCCTCATCAAAGGACAGGAAGCCAAAGGATAGTCGATCTTGCCGACAGCCCCTCGTTCTTCATCGGACAGCCACCCCTCCATATGATCGCCCGCATTGTCGAAATCTCCCTGGTCCAACGGTTCCTGCTGTGCACGTTGGGCTTGGCCCTGCTCTTCGGCGGCCTCTACGCCTTTCATCTTCTCGACATCGTAGCCTATCCGGACCCGTCTCCCCCCATGGTCGAGCTGATCACTCAGAATCCTGGCTGGTCGTCCGAGGAAATGGAACGCCAGATCACGATTCCGATCGAGGTTGCGCTGACCGGCATGCCTGGTCTCAAGGACGTCCGGTCCCTCTCAATCTTCGGCTTGAGCGACATCAAGGTCTACTTCGACTTCGGGACGGATATTTTCCGCGACCGGCAGGAGGTGCTGAACCGGCTGATGTCGGTGCAACTGCCGAACGGGGTGCAACCGAGCCTGTCGCCCTGGTGGGCCATCGCGGAAATCTATCGATACGAGCTGACCGGCTCGGGCACGACGTCGTTGACCGATCTCAAGACGATTCAGGACTGGCAGGTGCGACGCGAGTTCCGGCGCGTCCCCGGCGTGATCGACGTGACGGCCTTCGGCGGGACGACGAAGGAATACCACATCGACATCGATCCAGGAAAACTGATCTCCTACGGCGTGAGCCTGTCCCAGGTCATGCAGGCCCTCGCCAACAGCAACGCCAACGTCGGAGGCAACTATCTGACAGTCGGTTCACAAAACTACAATATTCGAGGTCTCGGACTCATCGACGACCTCAAGGACATCGAAAACGTCATGGTGACGGCCAAGGACGGCACGCCGGTGTTCGTGAAATCGCTCGGCACCGTCTCCATCGGCCATCGTGTGCGTCTTGGGAAGGTCGGCATCGACGATCGGGACGACGTCGTGGAAGGCGTGGTGCTGCTCCAACGCGGCTACAAGGCCCTGCCAGTCCTCGACAGCGTCCGAGCCAAGGTGCAGGACCTGAATTCCTGGAAACTGCCGGCAGGGGTGAAGGTCACGACGTTTTATGACCGGACGGCGCTGATCCATACGACCGTTGAGACCGTGACGGATATTCTCATCGGCGGCATGGTGCTGGTGTTCCTGATTCTCTTCGTGTTCCTGGGACATTTCCGCGCTGCCCTGATCGTCGCCCTGACCATCCCCCTCTCGCTGCTGTTCACGTTCAGCATGATGGTCCTGGTCGGCCAATCGGCCAATCTCATCTCGCTCGGCTCGATCGACTTCGGCATCATCGTGGACGCCACCCTCATCATGGTGGAAAGCATCTTCTTTCACCTGGCGCATGCGAAGACTCAGAACCTCACGGTCAACCAGCACATCGTACGTGCCGCACGTCAGGTCGGGCGGCCCATCTTCTTTTCGACGGCGATCATCGTCGTGGCCTTCATTCCGCTGTTCACGATGACGGGAGTACCCGGCAAGATTTTCGCGCCGATGTCCGTGACATATGGATTCGCCTTGGTCGGGGCCTTGATCATGGCCTTTACCCTCGCGCCCGTCCTCTGTTCGTTTCTGCTGCGGGGACCGCTCAGCGAAGAGGATACGGCGGTCGTCCGGGTGGTCCGACGCCTGTATCACCGCATTCTCGGCTTCTCGCTCGACCACCGCCTCCTGGTCCTGGGCGTGGCGGCAAGCCTGCTGTTCCTGACCTTTGTGGCGCTGCAATCCCTTGGCGGGGAGTTCATGCCGGCTCTGGAGGAAGGCAACCTCTGGGTGCGCGCGACGATGCCGGTGGACATCTCCTTTCAGCAGGCCGCCCGCCTGGCCGGCGACATCCGGGGAATGTTTCGTGACTCACCGGAGGTGACAACCGTCGTCTCGCAGTTGGGCCGGCCCGATGACGGGACGGACCCGACCAGTTTCTTCAACGCGGAGTTTCTCGCCAACTTGAAGCCGCAAAAGGAATGGCGCTCCGGCCTGGACAAGGACGGATTGATCGCGGAAATCGAAGGCCGGCTGCACAAGATCCCAGGGGTCATTTTCAACTTTTCCCAGGTCATCCAGGACAACGTCGAGGAAGCCATGTCGGGGGTCAAGGGAGAAAACTCGATCAAGCTGTTCGGCCGCGACCTCAAAACCTTGGAATCCAAGGCCGTGGAAATCGAGAGCGTCATGAAGGATATCAAAGGGGTGAAGGATCTCGGCATTTTCCGACTCGTCGGCCAGCCAAACCTCTTGATCCAAGTGGACCGCGAAACCAGCGCGCGATACGGGCTCCAGGTGGCGGACGTCAATGCCGTGGTACAGGCGGCGGTCGGCGGCCAGGCGGTCACGCAGGTCTTTGAAGGCGAACGCCTGATCGATCTAGTGGTGCGGTTCATGCCGGAGTTCCGCCAAGACGTCGAGTCCATCAGCAACATCCTCGTAAGCACGCCGGACGGCGCGCGCATTCCGTTAAAGCAGCTGGCCACGATCACGTCTCAAACGGGGGCCTTCATCATTTATCGGGAAAACAACGAGCGTTACATTCCCATCAAATTCAGCGTGCGCGAGCGTGATCTGCAGAGCACGGTGGAAGAAGCCCAGGCCAGATTGGCGAAAGAGGTGACACTGCCGGAACGGTATCGCATGGAATGGGCAGGGCAATACGATCAGCTGAAGGACGAGCAGAAACGGCTGGTGACCATCGTGCCGGTCAGTCTGGTGATCATTCTGTTCCTGCTGTATACGACGTTCGACTCGCTGAGAAATGCGTTGTTGGTGCTGGCGACGGTGCCGTTCGCCCTCGTCGGCGGCGTGCTCTCACTGGTGTTGACGCAGACACACTTCAGTATTTCGGCGGCCGTCGGAGTGATCTCCACCCTGGGTGTGGCGATCCTCGGCGGCGTCTTGTTGATTTCACGGATCGAAGAATTTCGCATGACCGGCGCAAGTCTTCGGGAAGCGGTCATCAAAGGGGCCGACGTGCAAATGCGGCCGATCCTCATGGCCACGTTGGGGGCGGCCATCGGATTGCTGCCGGCGGCCATGGCGACAGGGATCGGCTCCCAGGCCCAGAAACCGCTGGCCCGCGTGGTGGTCGGCGGGATGCTGACCGCGGCGTTTTTGATTTTGGTCGTATTACCGGTATTATATGAGTTGGTCCATCGACGATGGAACGACACAGACGAATGATCTCTGACGAAAGGGGAACCAGTGCGCACCAGAATATGTAACGCCATCACCCGGGCGACTGCGGCGGCTTGTCTTGTCGCACCGCTGGCGGCATTCGCCGTCGAACGGCCCGCGCCGCTCCCGGTGCAGATGCCCTATGAGATGCCTCCGGCCACCCAGCACTCGCCGGCCGAGACCGTTCCGCAGAATACCAAACCGTTGAGCCCGGAGGAATTGCAGCGGGCGGAAGCCCTGCTGCCGCTGCTGGAGGGAAAGCAGGAATTCTGGGCTATGGGCGAGTTCGTGCATCTGGGCGAGCCGGCGGTGCCGGTGCTCGTGAAGGCGCTCACGATGCCGGGTCCCAGAATCCGCTACAACGCGATCGAAACCCTGTCCATGCTGAAGGCGCCGGCCGCCGTCCCGGCGTTGATTACGACCGCCAAAGATCCGAACGAGATTCCCCGCGTGCGCGAGCATGCGCTCCGAGTGTCGATTCGACTGGACCCGTCCAAGACGCCCGAAGCGATTCAGGTCATGTCGAAGGACCCCAATTCATCGATTCGGAAGACCGCCGCATTCGAAGCTCGGTATGTGAGGGACAAGGCGGTCATCCCGATCCTGATCGACATGATCGCCGACGATGAGCGCTTCGTGGGGCTGTCGGCCGTGCAGTCTCTCTGGATTCTGACGCGCCACGAAACCGAATTTCACGATTGGGAGACCTCGACCAAAGAGGACCGAACGCAGTGGACCAGGGAATGGATCGAATGGTGGAACATCGAAAAAGACTCGTTCCAGCTTCCCGAGCCGAGGCGTCGTTCCGCACCCCAACCAGGATGAGGCGCGCCTTGCGGCAGCGAAAATCGCTATGTTATATGTGAAGATCCGACGCGTGGTGTTCCGTGCACGGTGACGAAAGGATGTCCGTCGACTTATGGCAGTGCTTCCCATCGCAAAACTCGGCAATCCGATCCTGCGCAAGGTCGCGGTTCCGGTAGATGTCCGCGAGATCCACACCAAGGAATTCCAGCAGCTGATCGACGACCTGTTCGAAACCATGCTGGAGGAGCCCGGCATCGGTTTGGCTGCTCCCCAAGTCTCCCGTTCGATCCAATTGGTCGTGATGGGATGCGAAGGGGAGGGGGGATTTCCTGAGACGACCTTGATCAATCCCAAAATCGTCTATTACGGCCCGCAACAAGCCGAAAATTGGGAAGGCTGCCTGAGCGTCGACGGTCTGCGCGGCAAGGTAATCAGGCCCTCGGTCATCCGAGTTCAAGCCCTGGACCGCGACGGCAAGACCGTCGACATCGAAGCGGACGGGCTGTACGCCGTTTGCATCCAACATGAAAGCGACCATCTCATCGGCAAACTGTTCCTGGATCGGATGACGGACCTGTCCACGCTCACGCAACTGACGGAATTCGACAAGTACTGGCGGAAGGAACCGACTCCGGTCATCTGAACGGTCCATCCCCGGCCTTGGCCTTGACCCTGGCAAATCGTTGTGAAATCCCTCTTGCGTGTCCTACAGTATCTGCGGCCTCATCGCGGCCTGGCGGCCGCCACGTTGCTGTGCGCCTTGTGCGCCACCGCCATGGAATTGGTGCCGCCTTGGATCGTCAAGATCGTCATCGACGACGTGATTCAAGCCAAGCAGGAAGCGCTGCTTCCCTGGGCGCTCGCCGGGCTCGTGGCCGCCTATATCGGCAAGAACGTGTTTGCCTCCCTGCGGATCCGATTGAACAACACCCTGGAACAGACCGTCGTGCACGAACTCCGCAGTCACCTCTTCGCGGCGGTCCAACGGCTCTCGGTCACATACTTCGAGAATCGCTCGACCGGCGAAATCATGTCGCGCTTGACGAACGACACCGAGCATGTGGAGCGCATCTTCATCGATGGAGTGGAAGCGGCGCTCACGGCCTCTCTGACGCTGATCGGCATCACGGTCATGCTCTTCGCGCTGAACTGGAAACTGGCGGTGCTGTCCCTGGTGCCGATTCCCTTCCTCATGTGGTCGGCCGGCCGATTCACTACGAAGGTGCACGGGTTTTACCATGACATCCGCCAAGGCGCGGCCGAGATCAGCGGATACCTTCAGGACGCCCTCTCGGGTATCCGGGAGACCATGGGATTCGGCAGACAGGCGCACGAGCAGGAGCGGTTCGACCGTCTGAGCCAAGCCTATAGCGCCGCCAATCTTAAGGCGATGTACCTGTGGTCTCTCTATTCACCCGGCATGATTCTCGTGGGAAGCCTCGGCGCCGTGCTCATTCTCTGGTACGGAACGGGGGAGGTCTCGGCCGGACGATTGACCCTCGGCGAGCTGGTGCTCTTCCTCTCATACTTAAGCTTGTTCTATGTCCCCATCAATCAGATTCATTCCGTGAACCACCTGCTGCAACATGCTTTGGCGGCCAGCGATCGGGTCTTCGAGGTGCTGGATACGAAGCCCGAAGTGGCCGATGCGCCGGGTGCGTCGGCTCCGGCGCACAAGGCGCGCGGCGAGGTGCGGTTCGACCGCGTCGAGTTTCGGTACCGGCCGGATGTGTCGGTTCTGGACGGGTTGTCCGTCTCGGTCTCGGCCGGGGAACGCATCGCGTTGGTCGGGCCCAGCGGCGCCGGCAAGAGCACCTTGCTCAAGTTGCTGATGCGGTTCTACGACGTCACGGGCGGTGCGGTGTTGATCGACGACCAGGACGTCAGGGACATGCCGCTCGATTATCTACGCCGCCAGATCGGCTACGTTCAGCAGGAGCCCTTTCTCTTCAACGGGACGGTACGAGAGAATATCCTCTACGGCGATTTGACGGCGACCGATGAGCGCATGGAAGCGGCGGCACGGGCGGCGCGGGCCCATGACTTCATCCTCGACCTTCCCGAGGGGTACGAAACCAGAATCGGAGAGCGAGGCGTGAAGCTCTCGGTCGGTCAAAAACAGCGGGTGTCGATCGCCCGGGTCCTGCTCAAGAATCCGCCGATCGTGATCTTCGACGAGGCCACCTCGAATATCGATACTGAAACAGAAGTGAAGATCCGCGAAGCCTTGAACGAATTGACCAAGGGACGCACCACCTTCATCATCGCGCATCGGCTGACGACGCTCCATGACGTGGATCGGATCTTGGTGATCGAGAGGGGGCGCCTCGTAGAGCAGGGAACTCACGCCAGGCTCATGGCGCAGGGCGGAGTCTACGCCGGGCTGTACGAAGCGCAGTTCCAGACATAGCCCGGACCGCCCCCTCAGGCGTCGAGCCGACGCAACAGGAAGAATATGGTCTTGATCTACGAAAATGATCCGCTGGATAATGAGCATGCCCGAGGGCGGTTTTATCACGTCTGTCGAGGGCGCGTGGACCGCACGGAACTTTCAATTCCACCGGTCGACCACCCACACGAATGTCCCGCCTGCGGCATCGATCTGGAAGCGGAGGATTTCTTCGTGGCCATGCAGAAGGGATCGGTTTAATGGCGATGAGCGGGAGTGCAGGGCGGAAAACGATCTCGGTGGCGCGGGGACTGATGATGCTCTGCGACAGTTGTCACAGTCAGGTTCTGCTTGAGAAGCTGGTGGATCACAAGAACTTCGTCGCGGACCACGAAGCCCTGTTCGATACGATCTGCATGGGCTGCACGGACATCAATCGTCCGTTGATCGACGACATGCTGGGAAGCTCGGAATAAGAATAGTCGACTCTCTCGCCGGCTCGCCCACTATTTGCAGCTCTTTCCGTCGAAATACATACAGGTTGACTCCCCGGATTTCACTTTCCACGTCTTGATCAGCGGCGGCTTTCCGTCACCGCGCATCTCTACGACGAAATCAACGAGTCCCGAGATCGGCAGCTTCTCCATGTGAGGCCATCCCGCTTCGGGCACCTCGATCCAGAACACCGACCCCAGTGTCGAAATGAGGATGCGATGGTTTTCAGGCTCAAGGTTGATGACGGGGCTGTAGAAGCTCTTGTCCTCGGCCAGCCCGGTGCTTTGCAGGATGAGAACCAGAAACCCGGCGAGAAGAATCGTACGCATGAACGGCATCACGATCGCTCCTTCCAATGAAAAGACATGATGAAAGGGCATTATCGCACCTGGGTCTTGAGAAGGAAACCGGAAATTCAGCGGTTCGAGACGATAGGGTACCGGAACTCTCCCGGTGCGTGCCGTCGGTCTGTTGAGGCGGTCGTCAGGGGCCGGGCGAGAGCGTGGCCGGAGTGACGCGGCCTTGCTTGATCCAATAGGCGCGGATGTCCGGATGAGCCTTATCTTGCAGTGAAATCAGCAGATACAGGGGCAGCGTGAGGTTCAAGCGCGCCCAGTTCTCTTCCCAGTCCTCGGCGATCTTGATATCCGTGATGGACGGACGGGCGGGATCATGGGGATGAGAATGATAGACCACTTGTAGCGTCAGGCCGTTGCTTCTGATGTCCTTGACGGCCTGGAACATCTCTCTCGCATCCATGATGAAGGCGATCTCGGCGCGTTCTTCGGGAGAAAGCCGGGATAAGTGTTGGACCTTGGCTTCGTCGAAGGCCGCGGCATCGGCGGCGCCCTCGAGGCCGACGACATTCTTGATGCGGTACACGCGGCTGACGGTCTGCCCCGTGCCGGCCAGGAACCCGCAGCACTCATAGGGGTCCAGCGCCCGCGCGTGCTCCACGAGTTCATCGAGGATCGGCTGCGGAACGATCAGATCGGACACGATGACCAATCGCCTCTCGTCCGTCTCGGTTGATCGGTTAAATCGTGCACGTGACCGTGTAGTCGGTGCTCAGATCGGTAATGGACGGGTTGGGACCGCAGAGGCGGCAGGCGGGATCCTTGGGGCGTCCGACCTTGCGAAACTTCATTTCAAGGGCGTCGTAGATCAGCAGGCGGTCGGCGATGGTCTCGCCGATGTCGAGGATCTCCTTGATCGCTTCGGAAGCTTGCAGCACGCCCATGGTACCGGCCAAGACGCCGAGTACCCCGGCTTCCTGACAATTCGGGACCAAGCCGGCGGGCGGCGGCTCCGGATACAGACATCGGTAGCAGGGATAGCCGGCATGCGGCTTGATCGTCGTCAGCTGCCCCTCGAAGCGGAACATGCTGGCGGAGATCAACGTTTTCTTGGCGAAGAAGCAGGCGTCGTTTACCAAAAATCGCGTCGCAAAGTTATCCGACCCGTCCAGCACGATATCGTATTCCTTGATCAGCGGCAGGATGTTGTCGGCGTCGACGAGCTGATGATATGTCTTGATCGAGATCTCCGGGTTGATCGCCGCCAAGGTGTTCCGGCCGGACTCGACCTTGGGCTGCCCGAGGCTGGCAGTGGAATGAAGGATCTGCCGCTGGAGATTGGAGAGATCGACCACGTCGCCGTCCACCAGCCCGATCGTGCCGATTCCCGCTGCGGCCAGATAGAGGGCGGCCGGTGAGCCGAGGCCTCCGGCGCCGATCAGCAGTACCCTGGCGCTGTTGAGCTTGAGCTGCCCTTTCCCTCCGACGTCTTGAAGGATGATATGCCGGCTATACCGTTGGACTTGCTGGTCGGTCAGTTCCATGATTGATCACACCTGCCTGGTGAATCGTGACGCCGTAAAACTATTCCACGACGTTCAACTCGATCGGATCGACGACGACGCCCTTTTTGCGAAGCCCGTCGACCGCGCGTTCGATCTCGGCGGTCTCGCCGGTCAGCTCGAGATCCATCCACCCGGTCGTTTCACGGACATCGGCGCGCCGGACGTTCGTAACCACTTTGAACTCCCGGCCGATCTCATAGATGACGGGTTCCTTGATCTTCTCTTCCGGAAAACGGATGTGAAAGCGCATGTTGGACATGGTCAACCTCCCGCGATGGCGGGCACGATGGACACTTCGTCGCCGTCGTTCAGCGACGTTTCTTTCCCCTTGAGAAACCGGATATCCTCTTCGTTGACATAGATATTGACGAACCGCCGCAGCTCGCCGGTTTCATCGCAAAGCCTGTCTTTTAGTCCCGGATGGGCCTGATTCAGCGTGTCGATCATGGCCGCGATGTTGCCGGCCTGCGCCTCGACCTCACTTTTGCCTTTTGTTAACGGGCGGAGCGGAGTCGGAATGCGAACCTTAATCATGCGTCACCACCATTTTTCCCCATCTTGAACGTCTTTTCAAAGGCCACCAAGCTCGGAGAAATCCGAACCGGGCGGCCCACGGCGTCAATCACGGCTTCCTGAGTCTTGAGACCGTTACCGGTAATATAGGCCACCGTGACGTCGGATTTCTTGATCGTGCCCTGTTTGACGAGCTTCCGCAGAACCCCGATCGTGACGCCGCCCGCCGTTTCGGCGAAAATGCCTTCGGTCTGGGCCAGCAGCTTGATGCCGTCCACCACTTCCTCGTCGGATACCATGTCCATGGCGCCCTTGCTTTCCGCCGTGGCTTTCAAGGCGTAGTAGCCGTCGGCCGGGTTGCCGATTGCCAGCGACTTGGCGATCGTCTTGGGTTTCACCGGCTTGAAAAAGTCCCGTCCGGCCTTGAACGCCGTCGAAATCGGCGAGCAGCCTTCCGCTTGAGCCCCGTTGATCCTGGTCCGGACCTCGTCGATGAGCCCGAGAGCCTTCATCTCATGGAGACCCTTCCAAATCTTGGTCAGGAGCGAGCCCGAGGCCATGGGAATCACGACCTGGTCCGGCGTGCGCCAGCCGAGCTGTTCGACCGTTTCGAACGCCAGCGTTTTCGACCCTTCCGCATAATACGGACGGATGTTGATGTTGACGAAGGCCCAGCCGTGCTCACCGGCGATTTCGCTGCACAGACGGTTGACGTCGTCGTAATTGCCCTCGATCTCGACCACATTGGGCTTGTAGATCAGGTTGCCGAGCACCTTGGCCGCTTCCAAATCGCCGGGGATGAAGACGTAGCAGCGCATGCCCGCCGCGGCCGCGTGGGCCGCCACCGAATTGGCAAGATTGCCGGTCGAGGCGCAGGCCACGGTTTCGAAGCCCAACTCGCGCGCCCGCGTCAGCGCGACCGCGACGACACGATCCTTGAATGACAGGGTGGGGTGATTCACCGTATCGTTCTTGATGTACAGCTCGTCCAGCCCGAGATAGGCCCCGAGATTCTTGGCCCGCACCAACGGCGTGAAGCCCGCATGAGGCCCGAGGAAGGCGGGGCCTTCCACCGGGAGCAGATCGGCATAGCGCCACATGCTGCGCGGTCCCGCCTCGATCTTCTGCCGCGACACGGTCTTCTTGATCTCGTCGTAGTTGTATTTCACTTCGAGCGGCCCGAAGCACATCTCGCAGACGTGGATCGCCTTGGTCGGATACTCCTTGCCGCACTCACGGCACGTCAACGCTTTCATCTTGGCCATCGTGACACCACCTTCGACATTCTGTGGTTACGGTCTAACCGAACAGCCCGCGAATGGATCTCCGTCGTCGAACAACTCCGTGATCGTCGGATGTTCGCCGCACAAGGCGCACGCGGGATTGCGCTTCACCTTGATCTCCCTGAACTGCGTCTTGCGCGCATCGTAATCGAGCAGGCGATCGGTCAACGGGCGACCGATGCCCAACACGAGTTTCAGCGCCTCCGTCGCCTGAATCGTTCCGATCACGCCGGCCAGCACGCCGATGACGCCAGCCTCCTGACAGGAGGCGACCAACCCCGCCGGCGGGGGATTCTTGAACACACAACGGTAGCAGGCGGATTTTCGCGGCAGGATGGTCGTGACGCGCCCGTCGAAACGCAGGATCCCGCCGTGCACCAGCGGCTTGTCGGCAAAGAAACAGGCGTCGTTGATCAGGAACTTCGCCGTGAAGTTGTCCACGCCGTCGATCACCACGTCGTAGTCCTGGAAGATCTTGATGGCATTACCCGCCGTCAACCGCTCTTCGTACATCGTCACGGCCACGTCGGGATTGAGGCCTTGGATCTTTTCCTTTCCCGACAGGACCTTGGGGCGTCCGACATCGGGCGTATGGTGGAGAATCTGGCGCTGGAGGTTCGTGATGTCCACCACATCGCTGTCGACCAGACCCAGCCTGCCGACTCCCGCCGCCGCCAGATAGAGGGCCGCTGGCGATCCGAGACCGCCGGCGCCGACCAGGAGGATCCGCGCCTTCGCGAGCTTCTTCTGGCCCTTCCCACCGACCTCCGGCAGAAGAATGTGGCGGCTGTATCGGTTGATTTGTTCTTCGGTGAATTCCATTGTATCGCTCGTCGTTCGTGACGCGTCGGAATTCGGACGAGATACGCTTCACGACATCCGCTTCACGCGTCAGATATTAAAGTATTTTTCGATGCTGATGTAGCGCTCGCCCGTGTCGCACAGAATCGTCACCACGTTTTTCCCCGGCCCCAGCTCTTCCGCAATCTTCTGTGCGGCGAAGACATTGGCGCCGGCCGAAATCCCGACCAGGATCCCTTCCTGCTTGGAGATCCGCTTGGCCGTCTGATAGGCCTCGTCGTCCGTCACCGTCATCACGCGGTCGATCACCTTCCTGTTCAGCACCTTGGGAATGAACCCCGCTCCGATCCCTTGGATCTTATGGGGACCCGGTTCCCCCCCGGACAGGACAGGGGAGCCGGCTGGCTCGACGGCGACGACTTGGACGTTCGGATTACGCTCTTTGAAGACTTCTCCACACCCGGTGATCGTGCCCCCCGTCCCCACGGCCGCGACAAAGGCGTCGATCTTTCCGTCCATCGCCTCGAGAATCTCCAGAGCTGTCGTCATGCGGTGCATGGCCGGATTCGCAGGATTCGAAAATTGATCGGGCATGAAATACGACGGATTCTGTGCGAGCAAACTTTCCGCCTCGCGAATCGACCCCTTCATGCCTTCCCAGGCCGGAGTCAGCACGAGCTGGGCTCCGTACGACGACAACAAGCTTGCGCGCTCCATGCTCATGCTCTCCGGCATGACGAGAATGAGCTTATACCCCCGGACTGCGGAGATGAGAGCCAACCCGATGCCCGTGTTGCCGCTCGTCGGCTCGACGATCGTGCCGCCGGGCTTGAGCTTGCCTTGCCGTTCCGCCTCGTTGATCATATTGAGGCAGATTCGATCCTTGACACTGCCGCCCGGGTTGAAAAACTCGACCTTGCCGTAGATGGTCGCGCTGCCGGGTTTGCTCAGACGGTTCAGGCGCACGAGCGGCGTGTGCCCGATCGCCTCGGTGATCTCTTTGTGCAGGGGCATGATCAACAACCGCCCCCCATATAGAACAGGAACTCGAGTCGGTCGCCTTCCTTCAGCGTCGTCGTGGCCAGTTGCGCCCGCTCGATCATGGCATCGTTGACTTCTACGGCCACCATCTGCGGCTCGATCTTCCTGGCTTGCAGCAGGTCCAAGATCGTTTCCCCGAATATCTCTTCGACCTTGCCGTTGATCTTGACTTGCATGAAATCTCCTAACTTGGCCCAGGGATTAAAGAATTTAGACAGACTAACAAACTGCCCGCACGAAAGTCAACGGAACGGAGCCCATAAGGTCGTTGCTTGACATTGCGGCGGATCCACCGCCACTATGCACGACTTCTCGAGAGGAGTGCGGCATGTGGAAACGCAATTTCATGTTCCGGGCGAGCGACGCGACGCCGCTCAAGGAATCCGAGAATGAACTGTTCCATGAGACCGACCCGGCCATGGACAGCGCCGGTCTGCAGTTAGAGAAGTTTTTGTCGGTTTGGATTCAAGGCGACGGCGAAGACGACAGCCCGTCGGCGTACACCAACATGTATGTCAGGACTGCGACGCTGGATTTCCAGCGTCGCGTCGGGTTTTTGCAGCCGCTCCAGGGACGCACGCATCAGATCAAGCAATTGTTGACGCCGGGCCAGAAGCAATTCCTACGGGAATGGCTCTCGAGCAACGCTCCCCATGCGTGGGCCTCGACCGACGACCACTTCAAGCTGCTGTTCGAACACGAATGAGCGGCCGCCCGGCTTCCAGTCTCAACCGGAACAGATGTATCTTTGCGGCCTGTCTGCTGTGGGTTCTGCAGGGCCTATCCGGAGGTCAGACCGCCGGCGCCACCATCGAGATCTACTATGCTCCGGAAGAAACTCCGCTCGACCGGGTCGTGGCGCTCTATGACCAGGCCAGACGCTATATCTATGTGTCGGTCTATGGATTCACCTCGGCCCGCGCGGTGGAGGCGCTGGTGGCGGCCAGGAAACGGGGACTCGACGTGCGGCTGATTACGGACCAGGAGCGCACGCTCGACGTCAAGCAGCGGAGCGCGCTCCATACCCTCCGCCTTGCGGGCATTCCCATCCGCGTCAATCGGCACGACGGGTTGATGCATTTGAAACAGATCGTGATCGACGACGCCGTCAACACGTCCGGCTCCATGAATCATACGACGAGCGGGAACCGATACAACGACGAACGCCTCGACGTCGTCACAGACCACGCGACGACGGTCAAGGCTCGTGAAAAATTCCTGGCGATGTGGAACGATCGGGAACGGTTCGAACCCTGGGTTGAGGAATGACGGGCCATGGCCGAGCTGGTTGAAGACACCGATGTGGTGGTAGTGGGAGCGGGCGGGGGAGGGGCGGTCCTCGCCCTGGCCCTGGCGCAGAAGGGGATCCGCACCGTCGTCTTGGATCAGGCGCCGGGACCGCCGCAGGGACTGCGGGGCGAGATCCTGCAGCCGAACGGGCAGGCGGTGTTGGACCGGCTCGGCGTCCTGCAATCGTTACCGGCCGAGGCCACCAGGTCCGTACGGCATTTTCATTTTTGCCGCGCAGGCGGCCGACGACTCTGCACGATCGACTACGGCGATTTGCCGATGCCCTTCAACCGCGCCATCGTCACGCTGCCGAACGTGGCGCACCATGCCATCGTCGCGGCCGTCGAACGACAGCCCAGCGTCAGTCTCCGATACCGGACGTCCTTCGCAGGCATCCTGTCGGAGGACGCCCGTGTCACCGGCCTGAGATGCGAAGGCCCCGACGGAGCGCGGACCATCCGCGCGAAGGTCGTCGTCGGCGCCGACGGGGCGTTTTCGAAAGTGCGCGAAGCGCTGGCGATCCCCGCTTCGGTGCATCTCTACCGCGAAGGTTATCTGATCGCCATCATCGAGACCGAGCAGGAACTCACGGATTCGTTCTACTATGTGGGACACCGGCAAATTCTGGGCATATTTCCCGCCACAGGCAAGAAGGTCTACCTGTTTTACATGATTCCAAGCGGGTCGACCGACGCCGTGAAACAGCGCGGGATTCCGGCGTTGCAGCAGACGTGGAGCGCCATCGCCCCGAATTTTGCTCCATTGTTTAACGGGCTGACCGACTGGAATCAAACCGCCTACATGCCGACGGGACGGGTGAAAACGCCGACCTGGGTCCGAAACGGAGCCGTCCTCATCGGCGATGCGGCTCATGCCATGAACCCGCATGCCTCGCAGGGACGGATGCAGGCCATGGTCGACGCCATAACCCTGGCCGACCTCCTTCCGGATTGTCTCCGCGACGGCGACTGTTCGTCGAAACGTCTGCGCGCCTATGAGATCGCGCGCCGACCTCAGGTCACCATGCTGCAGCGGCTGGCCGACCAGCAAGTCTTCTACTGGAACACCGGCAACCTCGGCATCGCCTTTCTGCGGGACCGCGTGTTCCGGACGTTGGACAGAAATGCGCGACTGCGGTATCAAGTTCTTTCGACGACCGCCGGCCTGCGGACGACGGAACCCTTCACGCTCCTCGATCGCATCATCGCCGCGGGTTTTCTTCCTGATTTTCGCGCGGGTCATTACCCGGCCATCCCCCACGACGGAGGACCATGAGCGAACGCATCATCGAGGGACTGCCGGACGACACGCAACGGATCGTGCAGAGCTACGCCAAGGACGTCAAGCAGGCATTCGGCGAGCGGGTAGAAGGCCTGCTCATCTATGGAAGCGCCGTCCGCGGCGAATTCCTACCGGGCCGTTCGAATCTCAATATGCTGCTCCTGATGGCCTCCTACAACGCGGAGACGCTTCGCGCCTATGCACCGCTGCACAAACGCTGGAGCAAAGAACAAATCGTCGTGCCGCTGTTCCTCACGGACCAGGAACTGACCGACTCCTCGGCGCTCTTTCCCCTGGAGTTTCTGGAAATTCAGGACTGCCATCGAGTGCTGGGGGGACGCGATCCGTTCGTCGGCTATCATATCAATAGGGACCGCCTCGGCGATCAGGTTCTCCAAGGACTTGCCGGCCATGTGCTTCGCCTGCGGCAACGTTTTGCCGAGGCAGGCGGCGCCGACGATGCGGTGACCATTCTGCTCCCGCTGTCCGTGACCTCCGTCGTTCCGCTGCTCAGGGGACTCCAACGGTTGCTGAACCGGCCGGTCTCGACTCAATCTGATGCCGTCATCTCGGACATGGCCGGACACTTCAAGATCGATTTGCAAGGCCTGCGCGACGCGCTGGCGCTCAAGCGCGGGCAGATGACTCCCGGCCGGAGTGAAGTTCCACGCCTGTTCGATCGCTACCTGCAGGCCGTCTCGATCCTGTCCTCCACCGCGCTCACGCTGCGATGAGACGCAAACTTCTCCTGATCGTATCCGGATTCGTGCTGTTCATTGGAACGGCCTCGGTAACAGCCTCGGCCCGCCCCTATGACCGGCCGACGGTCAAGCTGCCGGATCCGATGGGCTACGTCAGCGATCACGCCCAGATTCTGGATACAGATTGGAAAGCGAGAATCAGATCGGTCTGTCAGGACCTCGAGCGAAAGACCGGTGTGGAGATGGTCGTGGTGACCGTACCGACGATCAAGCCCTTCGGCTCGGCCAACGACTTCGCCGACGCGCTGTATGAGAAATGGGGCATCGGCTCGACGCAGCAAGAACATGGCATTCTCGTGCTCCTTGCCGTCGACGAGCGGCAGGCGGCCATGACACTCGGAAGGCAGATGTTGCCGGTCATTACGCCGGCCGTGATGAATCAAGTCGGCAACGAGTATCTCCATCCGGCCGTGGAACGGGGACATTTCGACGAAGGACTCTATCGAACCGTAGTCGCCCTGGCCTCCGCATCCCAAGAGGTCAGAACCGGAACCCTCTCCAAGACGCACTACCGAAAACTGGGTATCTGGATCACCGTCTTGACCAGTCTCGGGGCGTTGCTGTTTCTCTGGTGGATCAGCCGGCCGGATCTTCGGCATCCTTACCGACGGATCAGAAAAGCAGAATATTGGGGAACAGGACAGGGCGGATTCGGCGGCAACTGGGGCGGGTTCGGAGGAGGCACGAGCGGAGAGGGGTATACGTAGCGACCACGAGCGAAACTCGCGCCACACCGTAGCATGACCCCATTTGCCTCCATGCAGACCTAGGGAAGGTCTGATTTATTCACATTTCCACTCAGAAATTTGTTCCTGGGCTGATCAGCAGGACGAATCCGGTAGGCATCCGCTGGTCCGGGAGCCTGTTCATGGGGCGCACCCACCGTCCGATGGCTCGTTGCCAGTCTCCGGACCCCCGTTCCCTACGTCTCCGCCAAAAGCCGTCGCCGCACCATGTACAGATTGGCCAAGCCGCAGCTGATCTGGAGCCAGTGGGTGTTCTTCGCCAACCCACGGTACCGGACTTTGGCCCAGCCGAAGATCCGCTTCATCACCAAGAACACATGTTCGACCTTCGCACGGACCTTCGACTTCGTCCGGTTCCTGGCCCGCTCCGGTTCACTCAGCGGCTGATGGCGATGGGCTTTCGTCTGCACGAAGCTCTTGGCCCTGGGGGCGTGGCGCTGCATCACGTCACGTTGCCCGCTATAAGCTGAGTCGCCCCACACCCGGGTCTCCTGCCCATGCAGCAGTTTGGGCAACACCTGACTGTCATGGATATTCGCCGCCGTGGCCGCGACCGAATGAATCAGCTTGGTGCGGCTGTCCACGCCAATATGGGCCTTCATGCCGAAGTACCACTGGTTTCCCTTCTTTGTCTGATGCATCTCCGGATCCCGCTCCTTCGTACGATTCTTCGTCGAACTGGGGGCACTGATAATGGTGGCATCCACGATGGTGCCCCGGCTCACGGTCAAGCCCTGCGCCGCCAGATACGTGCCGATCCGCGCAAAGAGCTGTTTCCCCAACTCGTGGGCCTCCAAGAGATGCCGAAACTTGCAGATGGTCGTCTCGTCGGGCACGGGCTCACGGCCCAGATCAATGCCCACGAACTGCCGCATGGCCCGCGAGTCGTACAACGCTTCCTCCACGGCGGGGTCCGACAGGTTGAACCATTGTTGCAGACAATGGAGGCGCAGCATGCGTTCGATCCCGATCGGTGGACGCCCCGGGCCCTCGGCCTTGGGATAGACCGGCTCGATCACGGCCACCAACTCCGCCCACGGCACCACGCGATCCATCTCGTCGAGGAACCGCTCGCGGCGGGTGGGTTTGCGATACTGTTCGAACGTGCCCTCGGCAAAGGTCTGTTGCGGCATGGGGGTGCCTCCTCAGAAGTGAGGCGCCATCCTTAGCATATCTCGGAAGAGGAATAAATCAGACCTTCCCTAGACGATCATGGCACTACGTGCTTGCCCTTCGAGCACAATTCCTCCGTACGGTATTTCCTACGTTTCTACATGACCTCTCTGTGAGACGTTCGACCACTCACCCGCACCTCAAGCGACTCATCACCCCGAGATTTATCACGGAAGTTCTCACACCCGGAGCTTAACCGCTCTGGCACACGTGTTGCTCGGCTCTCCCTCCTCGGGCCTCGCCGGAACCGCATCCTGATTCAGACTCGAGAACGATCCGAGTACACAAAGGAGGACTCATGCCGCCCGCAAACCGATCCCATATCAGATCCGCCGCGCTGGCCACGATAGTTGGATGCTCGACTTTCGCAGCCGTGTCCCCGTTCATGGCTTCGGCGGACACGCTTTTTCTCAAGTCGCCGAGACAGCCGTCACGCTCCGATGACTCGTTCATTCGCATGTTTCCCGGACTTCCTCCCTTCGCCCCCGCGACCGACGAGATGCGGGACAAAGCGAAGAAGGTCGGCGAAGCCGGCGGCATTCTGGACGCGAAGGATCTGTTGACCGATCCGATCCAATCAATCACGAACCCGGCCGTGTTCAGCCCGAACAATCCCGACAATCCCAACATGACCGCTGGCATGACTTTTCTTGGTCAGTTCATTGACCATGACCTGACGCTCGATCCCAAGTCACCGTTGCTGCAGGACGCCGATCCCCGACGCACCACTAACTTCCGTACCGCGGCATTTGATCTCGACAGCGTATACGGCGACGGTCCGAAGGATTCGCCGGAACTCTACGACCGCAGTTCCGGGGACATCAAGATGCGCATCGAAGCGTTGCCCGGATCGGAAGCGGTATCGCGCAAAGGAGCGGTCCGTTACGATGTGCCGCGCGATGCCAGCAACAACGCCATCATCGGCGACAGTCGAAACGACGAAAACGTCGTCATCAGCCAATTTCACCTGGCGATGCTGCGCTTTCACAACGCCGTGATCGACAATCTGCGTGCGAAACCGGAGCTGGCAAAGGCCGCCCCGGACCGCATTTTTCAAATGGCGCAGCGCATGGTCCAGTGGCACTACCAGTGGATCGTGCTCCATGAATTTCTTCCGATGACCATCGGACAGGATCGCGTGGACGATATCCTGCGCGGCGGCACGAAGTTCTATAACGGGGACGATGCGCGGTTCAGAAATCTGCGCGGCAACCCGCAGATCCCGGTGGAATTCTCGGTGTCCGCCTATCGATTCGGCCATTCCCAAGTTCGTCCGAGCTACCGCCTGAACTTCGGGCCGGACGGCGGGAATCCGGTGTTCGTCTTCATCTTCGACGACAGCAACGATCCAAACGATCCGGACCCGGCCGACATGCGCGGAGGCAAGCGAGCCGCGCGTCGCTTCATCGACTGGCAGACCTTTTTCAATTTCGGGGACAGCAACTTCCGCTCGAACAAGCGCATCGACGCCAAATTGTCCACGCCGCTGATGCACCTGCTGGGCTCACGCGGCCCGGCTCCAGGCATGCCGCAGGACGGGGTGCAATCGCTGGCATCCCGCAATCTGATGAGACACGTCAACTTCGGGCTCCCGTCCGGGCAGGCCATCGCCCGACTCATGGGGGTGCAGGTGCTTACACCCGCCCAATTGATCGAATTGCAGCCGTATAGCATGGATCGAAGCACGCCGCTCTGGTACTACGTGCTCAAGGAGGCCCAAGTACTGGAAGACGGAGTTCGGATGGGACCGGTGGGAGGACGGATCGTGGGAGAAGTGTTCATCGGCCTGCTTAAGGCGGACCGGAGTTCATATCTGACGGCGGATCGGAACTGGAAGCCGACCTTGCCGTCTGCGACGGCCGGCGACTTCAAAGTCACGGACCTGCTCCGGTTTGCCGGCGTGGTACCGCCGTTGAACTGAGCCGTGGGCAGACTGATCAGTGAGACGCTGCGGCGCCTGCTTCAGGCGCCGCAGCCCCGAGGCCTGACTGTTTGCCGCCCCAATTGGTGGCGGTGACACAGACGCCGGCTTCACGGTCCGAAACCGGAATGTCGCGGATCGTCACCTGCGCTCCGCCGCGGGCGTCATTGGTCCAGATGCGGAACGCCTTCGGCTTCGATTCCGGCCCGGTGAGATAAATTGTCGTGAAGGCCAGGGTGGTCAGTGCGATCCCATTCTGATCCTGAGTCGGTTCGCGATAGGACACGATGATCTTCTGCTTTCCCTCAGGAAGCGACACCGTCAAGGTCGGACAGTCGGAAGGGAGTACGGGATCAAGAGTCGTCTCTTTTCTTAGTTCCTCGCTTAACGCATTCTTGACGAGGGTCTTCGAAGTGAGCGTTTCACATGCGGCGGAGAGGAGTCCCAGAGCAACCAGTGCGCAGACCTGCGCACCCGCGAATATCCCGTAAGCTCTTTTCATGGCGTCAATTCATCCTCCAGTCTGATTAAAGCCGCCGCTCGGCGGCGCGGGACGACGCGTCCCTCTTCCAAATCCTGAAGATCGGCCCAACTGGTCAAGTCGGTTCGCAAAGGATCGACGGCATCCCGATAGGCGTTGAACCGTTTCAGACTCTCTGCGGAACTCGGCCCCCTGAGCAGCAGAGCCGTATTCCACTGGTCCAACTCAACCGGCGACCGAGGTCTCGCCGTCCGCTGAAACCAGGCGATCACCCCTTCGTCGGACGGCGAAATGCTCACCGTCCTGGTAAACTGCTCGGCCGTAATTTCGGCAAACTCCATCAACCGCTCGTCCATGGGACAGGGATAAATGTATTCGCCTTCGGTTCCGGCCAGCACCGCGCGGCATTTGTCGATCATGCGCCCCAAGTGTACGTACCCGGCGAGCTTCACCCTCATGCTCCTCGGGAACGAGTTCCGGAGATCCATCCGTTCACAGCAGCCGGTGATTGGAAAACGTGAGGCTCTTGACCACCACGCGGCCGTTCTCATAGCTGATGATCCGTCTCGTGCCGGGCAGGTCGGAGTCGCCGACCCGTACGTGGCTATCGCTGAAGCTCTCCACGTTGTTCAGCTTGCCGTCCTTGGGGGAGTAGTAGTAGACCGTATATCGGGTCGTGAGATTTTTGCCGTCTTGGGTGACGGCACTGTCCTCGACGTTGATCGTGAACGCGAACGGAGCCATGCCGGGGTGGGCCATCGTCCGATTGATCTGGGTGATCCGGTCGTTCTTCAACCGATAAAACGAGTTGGAGCCGTGAATGTGGAGCTTGACGCCGAGCGGATGACCGTCCTCCTCCATGGTCAGCGAATACTTCCCGTCGGACTCCTCGAAGCTGCGCGGTCCGCGATGAACGGCAATCATGCCCAGCTGCTCCTGCGCCCATTTCTGAATGTCGCCGTCTGGCAGTTGCACCGACACCTCGCGCGGACCTTTGACCATGATCGGGCCGGTGATCTCCGCCCCGTCGACGTTGACGGTCAGATCGGCCGTGAACCCTTTGAAGTCTTTCTGCCATCGGGCTGTTTTTTCAAACGCTTTTCTCAAGGCTTCACGCGCGCGGGGATCGTCGGCTACGGTCGGTCGCTCTGGTGTCTGTTCATCCATGGGGTTCTCCAAAAGAGTGAAGGTCTATAAGGGATCCTCTCACGACTGATTATACTCGTCTTCCGGAAGGGCGCTCAATGGGGGAGCATTTTCAAATGTCTTTCGACTCTGTTATAGTTCGATAATTTTTCCGGATCTCCCTCCCAACGGGGGAGCTGCAGCGATGAAGAATCGGGGGAAGCGAGATGGAACGAAGGGCAGCGTCGCATACCGAAGAAGAAGAGATGAACCAGCGGCGTCGTCTTCTGAATGCCGCGAAGAAGGGCGACCAGAAGGCCGTGGCGAAACTCTTTGAGCTGTATCAAGTTCGCGTCTACAACAGCGAAATGGTGAACAAGCTGAACCGCGCGGCCGGCACACACAAGCTGCAGGGCAAAGGGGCTGCTGCAAAACAGTCGAAGGGAGCCGCGGCCGCGAAGCATGCCCAGATGAAAGGCCAGCATCAACGGGGAAAAACCGCACCGTTGAAGAAGTCCGTTCCTCACTCGACGAAGGATCGGGCTGCGAAACACAAGAAGTGATCCGGCGCGGCTATTGAACCGCCACGCGCAACCCGCCCTTGCCCAGCTTTCCGGCAATCTCCTCCGCCTGTTTCCAGTCGCCGGTGAACACGACGGCTTCTCCATGATGATCGATCTTCCAGGCCAACTCGAAGGCTCTAGATGCGGTCATCCCGGGAATACATTCGCAAAACAGCCCGATGACCTGTTGATAGGTGTGACAGTCGCAGTTGTAGACGACGACGCGGGCCTCGAGACCGTCGCCGGCGCCGGTCGAAGGCGTTTCCGTAGCCAAGGGAGTCGCGACTGGTGTGGGGGATTCGGCCATAGGCTCCGGAATTCTAGCAGAGTTGCGCGCTACGATTAACATCCAGGTCGAGGGACCGCCTCGGCGTGTCCGCCCCCTTCGTTCATCGAACGATTCTCACACATCGCCACAATCAGAACCGTCTCGCACCATTCATCGACAAAGCCGGGGGCCCATGCTAGGGTGCCGACAATGAAGGATCTCTTCAGATCTTGGCTCGATGTCTTGCTCATTTTTGTCCCGGTCTCGGTGGCCCTGGAGCTGTTCCATGCCGACCCGCTCGCGGTATTTGTCTGTTCCGCTCTGGCCATCATTCCGCTCGCCGGTGTCCTTGGGCGCGCGACCGAACACCTGTCCTCCCATGTCGGAGAAGGAATCGGGGGGCTGCTCAACGCCTCTCTCGGCAACGCCGCGGAGTTGATTATCGCGCTGGCGGCATTACGAAACGGCCTGCACGATGTCGTCAAGGCGTCGCTCACCGGATCGATTCTGGGCAATATCCTTCTCGTTCTCGGCGCCGCCATGATCGCCGGCGGCATCAAATACGAACGGCAGAAGTTCAACCAAACGGCGGCCGGTATGGGATCGAGCTTGTTGCTTCTCGCCGCCGTCGGCTTGACCATTCCCGCAGTCTTTCATCTGACGGCGGCCTCGCAAGGCGCAGCGGTCGAACGAGAACTGAGTCTCGAGATCGCGATTGTATTATTCGCCATTTACGTGTTGAGTCTCGTGTTTTCCTTGAAGACGCATCGTCATGTCTATGTCGGCGAGGGACATGGCCCTGCCGACCTCGGTGAAATCCAATGGACCCAGACCAAATCAACCGTGGTCCTGAGTGCAACCACCGTCCTTATTGCCGTCATGAGCGAGATGCTCGTGGGAGCCTTGGAGCCGGCGGCCCGCCGCCTCGGCATGACGCAACTCTTCGTCGGCGTCGTGCTCGTCGCCTTGGTGGGCAACGCCGCCGAACATTCGACCGCCGTCATGGTGGCGGTGAAGAACAAGATGGATCTGGCACTCGGCATCGCCGTGGGATCCAGCCTTCAGATCGCGCTCTTGGTCGCGCCGGTCCTCGTGTTCGCCAGCTACTGCTTCGGCAAACCGCTCGACTTGATCTTCACGCCCTTCGAGGTAGCCGCCGTCACCATGTCCGTATTGATCGTCGGTTTCGTCGCCATGGACGGCGAATCACACTGGATGGAGGGAGTCATGCTGGTGGGAGTCTACGCGATGCTGGCGGTGGCGTTTTTTTTCCTGCCTGCCTAGCGCGTGACGACGGGTTAGAACCGATCCATGTCGATGACTTCCGTGGCATCCCAGAGATTCTTGCTCTCGGCATCCGCCAGGGCCTTCACCCGATCCTCTTCCGTCTCCTCGCCATACTGGCCAGGCGAAGCCGGCTTGGCGGCAGGATCTGGCTGACTAGGCGGCTTCGCCGCCGAAGAAGGTGTCTGTCGACGCTTCTTGGCTGGATCCATGTTCACCGGCACGTGCGGTTCCTCCTCAGGCCTTTCATGCAGTTTCCCCCTCCCGGAAAGGAAAAGTCAATCTCGCGGTTGACACATCAGTATAGCTGTTCCGCAACGTGGTCCGCATAGAGACGCCCCCTGGCCGTCAATCTGGTATACCGATCCACTTCTTCGATCAAGTGTCCGTCCCGCAAGCGGCTGATCGTGCGGCCATGGCCGTAATTCACGCCGTGAGCGGAGAGGCTGGCCGTCGGGACCCCCCGGCTCAGCCTGAGCCCGAAGATGACGGAATCCCTGAGGCGCTCCTGGTCGGACAAGACGGCATGATCGGACAGAGGCAGCCGCTGAGCGGCCAAATCCGCCTGATAGGCATTCAAGCTTGCCGTCTTGCCGAACCGAGCGCCGTTCAGAAAAGATTGCGCGCTCGGGCCGAGGCCCAAGTAATCGCCATGCGTCCAATACAGAAGATTGTGGCGACACATGTGTCCCGGTTTGGCGTAGTTCGATATCTCGTATCGCTCGTATCCAGCCGCGCTCAACATGACGTGGGCCGTCTCATCCATGGCGACCTGTAGCGCTTCATCCGGAGGCAAACAACGGCGGGCTTCGATATCCCCGGCCAGCGCCGTCCCCGGTTCGACGGTCAGGGCGTAGCACGACAGGTGTGCGGGAGTCAGGTCGAGACATCGCTCCAGCGTCGAGTTCCAACTGGCTATCGATTGGCCTGGGAGCCCGTACATCACGTCAAGATTGATATCCGCGAAACCGGCCTTGCGAGCCTGCCGCACGGCGGCGACCGTTTCACCGGCAAGCGCAGCGCGCCCGATGCCGGCGAGTTCGCTGTCCTCCATCGATTCGGCCCCGAAACTCATACGGGTGAATCCGGCGTCCGCAAGCGCCGAGAGATCCTTCAAGACAACAGTGGCGGGATGCGCTTCGATCGTCACCTCGCAATCGACCGACCATTCAAAATGACCTCGGATGCCGTCGAGAATACCGATCAGATCCGATGTCTCCAAGGCCGTAGGGGTTCCACCGCCGAAATACACGGAACTCAGCGGCCGTCCCCGCACATCGTCCTGCCGCGCATGGAGCGCCATCTCGGTGTGCAGTGCAGCCAGAAACCTGTCGGCCGCCGCCCGGTGATGGACTTCCAGATAGAACGAGCAGAAGTCGCACCGACGCCGACAGAACGGGATGTGGACATAGAGGCCGAGTGGCTGGCTCATGATCGAATGCGGAACGGCTGCGGATTGGAATAATCCCGTGACACCACGACCTCGATCTCGTCGACCGGCGAGATCCCGCGATTGCGGATGTGCGCGCTCCAGGCCGGATGTTGCCGGAGCGAGTCGAACACACTCTTCAGCAGTTGCGGTTTGATCCGTGCTTCCCAATCGCGGACCCAGGCGAATTCGTCTTCCTCACCTTCATAATCCTCAGGAAAAGACACCTCCAAACTGAAACGGAGGCGAAAGGTCTTTTCTTCCCGGTGCATCGGTCTCCTCGCGGATTGCAAGGCCGGATAGACGATTCTATAATGACGCTCCGACAAAGGAGCCTTACCATGCCTATCTTCGAATATGTCTGTCGCGATTGCAATCATCGATTCGAGCTGCTGATTCAGGGCTCGATGCAGGCCACCTGCCCCCAATGCCGCTCTGGCAATCCGGAGAAGCAGTTCTCCGCGTTCGGTGTCGGTGCGACTGAATCCTGGGCGACGTCTTCGGGAGCAGGTGCGTGCGGGAGTTGCGGTGATCCGCGAGGTCCCGGGGCCTGCTCCATGAATTGACTATGGAGTCTGCAGAGAAGGTCTTGCAACAGGCCATCGCCGCGATCGCGCAATCCGACCCCTTGGTCAAGCTTCTTCAGCAGGTCAAGATGGGTCGTATGAAATCCACGGATCCCGGACTGGCAGCTGTGACGGAATCATGGCTGGCGACTTACCGGAAGGCCGTTGCGGCGGAGGGACTGACCAAGCAGGCTCTCAGGCGGATCGATCCGGAGCCGCGCCTGGCTCTCTTGATCGAGTTAGGTATCGTGACCTCCGCTCATCCGTCCGTCACAGCCCTTGTGGCGAATTTTGAACAGGCCCTCGCGCGGGCGAATGACTAACTCCACCGTACGGCGTACGTGGCTCGCAACTCTTTGTCTCGGCGTGCTCCTCTCTGCGCTGAATGCCGCCGCCCAAGATGTGAGCGGGCGCGGTCCGTTGCATATCGTATCCGACCCCGCACAGCTCAGCGCGTTTCTGCCCCTCTCCACGCACCTGATGCTCGAGCCTGTGTCGATCGAACGGCTTTTGGACCAGCTCGATGGACGGCCTCCGGACTGGCAGACCGTCTATGGACAGGGTCATCACGACCCCGGGCATGACGACCGACTGTTTTTGCTCAATCGCGAGCGTGATGCGCAGCGAGAGGGAAATCCAGCACTGTCATGGGTGGTCACGTTCGCGTGGATCGGCGAACTCTCGCCGTTCGATCCGCAGGTGGGCGGATTTCCCGTCGCCCTTGGCCCGAAATTCATAGCCACACGATGGGGGATGGTGCGCTTCAAAGCCGAGGAACCGCCGGGGAATCTCGTGGTGATCGCCGACGAGGCCTCCGCCGAGATTCTTGACGCAAAATCCCAACGGCCCTTGCCGCGAAACATCGATGTCCTCATGACCGGTCGGTTGCTGCCTGCCGAATCCCTGGTCTACGATTTTTCGCACGACCAAGAAGGATTAGGACTCGTGATGCCGTTCGTCCGCGTGGAGCACATTCACTATGTGCTGATGCGGTAGCTACAACCTCGCTTTCACCTACGCGTTTGCCCGTCGCCGAGTTCCGAACGCCCGCCTCTGGGAGTCGGCTCCGGGACCTTCCGCACCTCGTTCGGACCCGTATGGGGCCGGAGATCGCCACCGTCAAAACGCATCCTTCGCACAGCGAAATCCCGTTCCGCTCGGACGACTGTCCATCGTTCCCCAGTCACGGTCGCTCGTTCGAAGGCTGATGGCCGGCTTCAACCACGATCCTCCTCGCATGGATTTGATGGCGCCGCGTTCCGGACCGACAGGGTCGGTGAGCGTGGCGGACCGGTAGTAATTGGGGTCGTACCAATCCTGGACCCATTCGGCTACATTGCCCGCCATGTCGTGGAGGCCGTAGGCACTCATTCCCTCAGGAAAACTGCCGACCGGCAAGGTCAGCACTTCGCCCTTGAGTCCCTTGGCCTTCGCGATCTGGGCTCCTTCTCCCTGGATCCAGAATGCTTCCCATTCCGTCGAGTTGGCGAAATCGATCCTCCGGCCGGCCCAATAGCTGGCACTGTTCGCCCAGAATGGGTTCCACACATTGCCCCAGGGATAGAGACGGCCGTCCGGACCGCGCGCGGCCTTTTCCCATTCGGCTTCGGTCGGCAACCGCTTTCCCTCCCATCGACAGAATGCCGACGCATCGAGCCAGCTGACATTGATGACCGGATGGCGCTCGGTGCCCGGCAAGGGGTGACGATTGTCCCAGAGAGTGACGCGCGGGTTGGAATTCTCCGGCATCGGATGTCCCGTTGAGGCGACGAACCGGTCGTAGGCCTCATTCGTGACCTCATAGACATCGATGTAGAAGCCGCCGACGTATATCAGCCGCTGCGGCTGCTCGTCCGGCAAGCCGCCGCCGGTCGGGGAGCCCATCAGGAATTCTCCGGCAGGAATCAAGACCATCGACGGCGGAGCGGAGAAGACGAAAGACGGACAAGACAGAAGTGCGACCAAGAGGAGGGGAGCCATGCGACGAGAAAGAGTCACGCGCCCGTCTTGGTCAGGCCGCACGCACGGGCCACCGCGTCGCGATAGGCCTGCCAGAGCGCCAAACATTTCTGGAGGCAGGAAAGAATCGTCCGCTGCTGAATGCCTGTCATCGCGTAATTGACCACCATATCATAGGCATCGTGCCGATGCCCCGCTTCCACCATCTGATGGGCGCGAATCAGGTCCATGCAATCGGGCGAGAGACCATAGTGCTTGACCAGAGGATGCTCGCCGATAACGGCTTCGACTTCCTCCGCGGTCTTGGGTTTCGACGGCTCCGCGAGTTCCTTGCGGTCCTTGACGCTTCCTTCCACAAATACCGTCATGGCCGCCGCCCCGACCACCCAATCGCGGTGGTCCGACGCCTGTTCCAGCCAGGCCCGGTAGCGTCTGGCCGCCGGAAGGAGTTGAATCCGTTCGAATTCCCGTCCCGCATAGCCGAGGCCGTTCATCATGCTGAGAAACAGATCGGGGTGCGATTTACCCAATGAGAGGCCGCCGGTATCCTCTTCGTAGATATTCTCCGCCAACATCCGTCTGACGGCCGGCGGGGGATTGTGTCCATGGATGCGCGCGAGGAACACGGGAAAATCCCGGACGTACACTTCATACTCCTGCTGAAAGTGCCGCATAAGACGGTCGACGGGAATTGTCCCCTTGGCAAAAAAGGGCCAGGCCCAGTGGTCCTTGCGATCCATGATGCGGAGGATTTCTTCTTGGAAGCGGGCTTTGGTCATACGCTTCGACATGCTGGTTGCCTTCCTGACCGCCGACTCATTACAATTCGTAACAGAGTGGGGACGAAATGAAACCGGTCACCGTTCAGAACCCCGAGGAAATTCTGACGTTGCTTGCCGACGTGGCGCTTCGGGGAACCGGATTTGTCACCGAATGTCTCCTGGATTACGTCTTGGACGAAGGTTTTACGGAACCGATTTACTTCAACGCAAGCGGGGAGGACCCGGAAGCCTATTTCAAGGGTCAAGCGCCGGCGTGGGCCGTCTATCAAGTGCGCGAGTGGAAACGGGTCCTGACCGTTTCAGGCGGACCGGGCAAAGCGCGTCGCGTCCAGATAACGGAAACTCCATAGAGGGATCGAGCTGAGTCTACGGTGAGGCGATTGAAAAAGCAACGAATCGGAGAAGTCTTACCGGTCGCAGCCGGCCCGGCGGAGATCGACGAATGAACCTCGTGCGGATCGCGGAACCCTTCACACTCGGCGAGTTGGTGGTGCTGCAGAGTTTGTTGGACGGAAGCGGTATCGAGTATGTCCTCCGTCATGCGAACGTCGGCAGTCTGTACCCGGGCATCCCTGCGCTGACATCCCAGGTGTTCGTCGACGAGCGGGACGTCCCCCGTGCGGAGCATTTGCTGAGTCGCCTCAGATCGGAGCTGCGCGAGGTGCCTCAGACGACGCCGGACAACGGCTAACCAGACGGTTTGGGTGTGTGGGGATTCGATGGGCTCTGCGAAGGAAGACGCTCTCCCGATCCTTGGAACCATCCGCCGATCAACATGCCTTCTTCGAAATAAAGATAGCGGTGCTTCACGACCGCCGTGCTCTCCCAGTCCTCGAAGATCCATTCTTCCTGCCGGATTCCGTCCTTGGTAAAGGTCGTATTGATCGTCTGGGGTCCACCCCAGGATTGCAGGACCTGCTCCTTCGACATTCCGACCATGACGCGGTGCTCGGAGATATGTCTCTGAAAATCCGGATCTCTCATCTGGACGATGAGCGGCCAAACAACCATCAGCGCGACGAACAGGATGAGGCCGGCATAGATCGTGATGCGCACCGGGCGCTGTCGGATAAAGGAAACCGGTTCGGAAACATTGAGATCCGCGGACGACATATCTTCAATCACAAGGTGCTCTAGCGCCATGGATGATCGACAGCATGCACAACGCGCGCGGGAATCCTAGCAATCACCCGCAGGAGGCGTCAAGGGACGCGGACATGGGATCGGGAGGGAGCGAAGGCTCGGGGATGGTCTCCCGCTCGAAGCACGCAGATCTTCGCGTCAGTCGGCGTACTGGGGGACCGGGATCTTCTTGACCTGAGTCTGCCGCGGCGGGACCGGCTGCTGGAAGAATTCCTTGGAATAGGGGTTCATGATCGGATCGTGAGTATGGCGTTGCCTCCGCTTCACGAGCTCGATGCTTTGCGTGCCGATCTCCAACCGATCCACCGACGCCTTGGTGGTCAGCGGATCCGGCAATCCTTGGAGGGAAAACAACTGGTAGGCGAGTGTCCAATCCAACTGGTCCTTGGCCGCCTCTTTGACGATGAACCGCGCCTGGGGCGAAGGAGCTCCCTTGAACAACAAGAGCCAGATGTTTGAACGAAAGGACGGCGCGGCCGGATCATCAGAGGGATGAAACTCCGGGACCAGAGCCGGCATCTGAGCAATGGAAACGGACGGGGTGAACTCGATGTCGACCAGTCTCACGTACAGGGCACGATTCTCACTCTGGTCGTTGGGATCCACTGCGTAGCTGAAGGAATACCGCACTTCAATCCCGTCTCGCTTGAAGATGTAGACATCTTCCCCGTTTTCCGGAGAGACCAGCTTGCGGAAGTATTTCTCCCAATCGGAAATGGCGTAATAGGTGAACACCCGCAAGGCTGATTTTCGGTCTCGCACCGCCTGCGGCATCCCGAGTTTTTCGTGCAATTCCGCCTGCGTCAGACCGAGAAACCCGTCTTCGAAATAGGCCGCTGCCGACGCGTGTGTCGGTGCGCACACACCCAGAACCAGCACAAACACGAGGAGAACATACGGTAGGCAGGGATGAGTCCGATGCAGGAGCAAAGTTCATCTCCGGCTTTTGTTCATCGTATCGGCGGTATCCTGTGATGTCAAGCTTGTGTTTTGGTTGCCGGTTTCCCATGTTCTCAGTATGATGACGCCATTCTCGTACTTTCTCTGACAGAGGGCAGGCACAGATGAGCGACATCGAAACGCTTCTTCGCGGGCGCATTCTCATTCTTGACGGTGCCATGGGGACCATGATCCAGCAACGCAAGCTGGACGAAGCCGCGTTTCGCGGCGAGCGCTTCAAAGATTGGGAAAAGGACCTGAAAGGTCACAATGACCTGCTGAATCTCACACAGCCGGCCCTCGTCGAAGACATCCATCGGCAATACCTCGAGGCCGGAGCGGACATCATCGAAACCAACACCTTCAACTCCCAGGCGATTTCGCTGTCCGATTACCGTATGGACAGCTTGGGATACGAGCTCTCTCGGGCCGGTGCCGTCTGTGCCAAGCGCGCCGTGAAAACTGTTCAATCGGCCGATCCGAAACGGCAGTGTTTCGTCGCGGGCGCGATCGGGCCGACCACGAAGACGTCGTCCATCTCCACGGATGTCAACAATCCGGCCGCGCGCGGCACGACCTATGAGGAACTCGTTCGCGCCTACGGCGAACAGGTTCGCGGTCTGTTGGACGGAGGAACGGACCTCCTGCTCGTCGAGACCATCTTCGACACGCTTAATGCCAAGGCGGCCTTCTTTGCCATCCAGGAGGTGTTCGCTTCGGGTGGACGGAGTGTGCCGATCATGGCGTCCGTCACATTCATTCAAGCCGGCAGCAACCGCGGTGTGACCGGTCAAACCGTGGAGGCTTTCTGGAACTCCATCTCCCATGTGCCGCTTCTGAGCGTCGGCATCAACTGCGCGCTCGGACCGAAGGAGATGCGGCCGCTCATCGAGGAACTGTCCCGAATCGCTCCGGTCTATGTCAGCGCTCATCCGAACGCGGGCTTGCCCAACCCGCTGCTGCCCACCGGTTTTCCGGAGACGCCCGATTCCTTGGCCCCCCAATTGCGGGAATGGGCCAAGAACGGCTGGCTGAATATCGTCGGCGGCTGTTGCGGAACGACGCCGGCTCACATCAAGCTCATCGCGGAAGCCGTTCGCGGAATTCCGTCCAGAGTGGTTCCGGAAGTGGAGCCCTATACCAGACTGAGCGGGCTGGAAGCACTCACGCTCCGTCCCGATTCCAATTTTACGAACATCGGCGAGCGCACGAACGTCACGGGCTCGCCGGCGTTCGCCAAGCTGATCCTCGCGGGCGACTACGAAACCGCCCTGTCCGTGGCGCGCCAGCAAGTGGACGGCGGTGCCCAGATCATCGACATCAACATGGACGAGGGCATGCTCGATTCCGTCGCCGCCATGGAAAAGTTTCTTCGGCTGATCGCGTCCGAGCCCGACATCGCGCGCATCCCGATCATGGTCGACAGCTCCAAATGGGAGGTGCTCGAGACAGGCTTGCGGAATATCCAGGGCAAGGCGGTGGTCAACAGCATCAGCCTGAAGGAGGGCGAGCAGAAGTTCGTGGACCAGGCGACCTTGGTTCGTCGTTACGGGGCCGCCGTCGTGGTCATGGCGTTCGACGAACGCGGTCAGGCCGACACGCTCGAGCGCAAACAGGAAATCTGCGCGCGCTCCTACAAGATCCTGACCGAGCGGGTGGGGTTCCCCCCTCAGGACGTCATCTTCGACCCCAACATCCTGACCGTCGCGACGGGGATCGACGAACACAACAATTATGCCGTCAACTTTATCGAAGCGACGCGCTGGATCAAGCAACATCTTCCGGGAGCAAAAGTCAGCGGAGGCATCAGCAACATCTCGTTTTCATTTCGCGGGAACAACGTCGTGCGAGAAGCCATGCACGCGGCCTTTCTCTACCACGCCGTCAAAGCCGGACTCGATATGGGCATCGTCAATGCCGGCCAGCTTGCCGTGTATGAAGAAATCCCCAAAGACCTGCTCGAACTGGTGGAGGACGTGCTGCTGAACCGGCGGCCTGACGCCACCGAACGGCTGGTGAGCTTTGCCGAGACGGTCAAACAGAAGGGCAAGACTGTCGTTCAGGACGACGCCTGGCGCAAGGGCACGGTGGAGGAGCGGCTTTCCCATGCGCTCGTGAAGGGCATCACGGACTACATTGAACAAGACACGGAGGAGGCGAGACAGAAATACGCCAAGCCGTTGTCCGTGATCGAAGGTCCTCTGATGGACGGAATGAACGTGGTCGGCGATCTGTTCGGATCCGGCAAGATGTTCCTTCCGCAGGTCGTGAAAAGCGCCCGCGTGATGAAAAAGGCGGTCGCCTACCTGATGCCCTTCATGGAGGAGGAGAAGAAACGGCTGGGCGACTATCGGTCGCAGGGGAAAGTTCTGCTCGCCACCGTCAAGGGAGACGTGCACGATATCGGCAAGAACATCGTCGGGGTCGTGCTCGGGTGCAACAACTACGAGGTCATCGATCTCGGGGTGATGGTACCATGCGAAAAGATTCTGGCCACGGCCAAGGACCGCAAAGTCGATGTCATCGGATTGAGCGGCTTGATCACGCCGTCCCTCGACGAGATGGTTCACGTCGCCAAGGAAATGACCCGCGAAGGTTTTGATCTGCCGTTGCTCATCGGAGGAGCCACGACCAGCAAGGCCCACACGGCGGTCAAGATCGCCCCTTCCTATACCCCATCGGTCGTGCACGTGCTGGACGCCTCCAGAGCCGTGGGCGTGATGGGCAATCTCATGGGAAACCAGCGTCCCGCGTTCGTCCAGCAGGTCCGGGACGACTACGAGCGGGTCCGCCAAGCCCATCAGGAACGTGGAGCCCGGCCGCTGGTCTCCCTGGATGCGGCGCGGAAGAACCGACTGGACTCGGAGTGGACATCCCTCGATGTGCCGGAACCATCCTTTCTCGGCACCAGAGAGATCCGGGAACTGGGCCTCGGAGAACTGGTCCCGTACATCGACTGGACGCCCTTTTTCCATACATGGGAGCTCAGGGGCCGCTATCCGGCGATCTTCGACGACCCCACCGTGGGTAACAAAGCCAAGGAACTCTTCGACGACGCGCGAAGGCTGTTGGAAGAAATCATCCGGCGCCGTTTATTGACCGCCAACGCCGTCTACGGCTTCTTCGCCTCCGCGTCGGTGGGCGATGACATCGTGCTCTTCACCGATCGGTCCGGCGCGCAGACGTTGACGACATTCCACACGTTGCGCCAGCAATCCGAGAAACCACCGGGTCAGGCCAATCTGGCTCTGGCCGATTTCGTCGCGCCTCAGAGCTCCGGCAGGGCCGATTTTATCGGCGCCTTTGCGGTCACGGCCGGTATCGGCACCGACGAGCTCTGTCGCCGGTTCGAGAACGACCACGACGACTACAATTCCATCATGGCCAAAGCGCTGGCGGACCGGCTGGCCGAAGCCTTTGCCGAATATCTCCATCAACGGGTGCGGGGAGAATGGGGGTACGGGCTGGGGGAGCGGCTGACGAACGAGGAACTCATTAAAGAGCGTTATCGAGGAATCCGCCCGGCCCCCGGGTATCCCGCCTGTCCGGACCACACGGAAAAGGAGTCGCTGTTCCAGCTGCTGGACGTTGAACGCCGTACGGGCATCCGCCTGACGGAAAGCTTTGCGATGTTGCCGGCTGCGTCGGTCAGCGGCTTGTACTTCGCCCATCCGCAGGCGAAATATTTCGCGGTCGGGAAGCTGGGAAAGGATCAAATCGAGGATTATGCCCGCCGGAAGGGGATGTCGCTTGCCGTGGCGGAGCGCTGGCTGGCGCCGAACCTGAACTACGAACCAACCTAGAATCGGTCAGGAGACTTCCGCCAGGAGGGAATGCCGGAGTGGCTTTCCCGCAGCGGAGGTCAACGCGGCCTTCACCGCTCGGTAGCGTTCCTCAGCCCACCGGTTGAACTCCTCCGAATCAGCGAAGACGAGATCCCACGCCTTGACCGCATCGACCATCAGCAGCTGATGAGAATGATGGTCGGTCGGAAAATACACAACAAGCACGGCGGACTTGCCGGTCAGGCTGACGTCGGTGAACACATGCAGCTGCCCACCGTGGGGAAGCGCCACATCGCGCGAAGCGGCTTCGACCAGAGGGTGATACATGCGACGCAGGAATTCCACGGTCACCTCGAAGGCGTTGCCGGTACCCAGGAGACGTGGATTCGGCTTTTCGCCGAAGAGATGCTCGGTCAGGTATGTCGCGGCTTCCCAGGTCGGCAGGGAGCCGGACGTGACGAGCGCTTCACAGAGGTACGCGATCCAGTTTCTGGTGATTCCCGGTTTCTTCGTCGGTGCAGACTTTTTTGGCATGGAAGCCGATCCTTTCCAGATTGACCGGAGCCGTCGGAATGCACGCCGACTCGGCGATGCGGCAGCGAGCGTTTCGAGCGCAATGAAATGGAGTATATCGACGAGGGAAAATACGGTCAACGAATTGGCGAAAACGACGCGATGCGGTCAGGATTCGCGGATGGAACCGAGCGGCGCCTTGTCGGCATACTGTTCGTAGATGCGCCTGATGTCGCCGAGGGAAGCCAGAAACACGTCGAGGAGTTCCGGATCGAAATGCAGGCCGCGCTTCTTGACCATGAGTTCCACCGCATGGTCGAACTCGAACGCGGGTTTGTAGACGCGCGCCGTCGTGAGAGCGTCGAATGCATCCGCGATGGCGACGATGCGACCCTCGATGGGAATCTCTTCTCCCTTCAACCCTCGCGGGTAGCCGGTGCCGTCCCATCGTTCATGATGCGTCAGGGCAATGGTCGCGGCCACGTTGAGGATCTCGGCCTCTGAGCCGGCGAGTATCCGGTATCCGATTTCGGCGTGCTGGGCCATGACGTACAACTCATCCTGCGTGAATTTCCCGGGCTTCAGGAGAACATGGTCCGGAGTGCCGATCTTCCCGATGTCGTGCATGGGACTGGCCGTCCGGATCAGCTCGCACCGCTCATTGGGGAGTCCATAGCGCCGGGCGAGCAGCTCGGAGTACCGGCTCATTCGGTGAATGTGCTGGGCCGTCGACCCATCCCGGTATTCCGCCGCGATGGCCAGCCGTTGAATGGTTTCTTCCCGCGAAAGTCGGAGTTCCTTTTCGCTCCGCTCGAGCCATTCCAGCGCCTGTTGAAGCGCCATCGTCCTGGTTCTGACGATGTCCTCCAGATTGTCCCGGTGAAGCTTGTTCTCGATTTCCAGCCGACGCCGGCGAAGCGCGTTCGTGACGTTGATCAGCACTTCATTGGACTCGAACGGCTTGACGACGTAGCCGAATGCGCCCATGTCCAGCGCCGCATTGGCCAGCACGGCGCTGTCGAGACCGGTGACCATGATCGCGGCGGTGTGAGGATACTCGGCCAGAATACTCCTGACGAGATCCATGCCCGATTCGCCGGGCATGTTCACGTCGCAGAGCACCAGCGCGAACGGATGCTCCTCCAGATGTTGACGGGCATCCTTCGCATCGGCGGCGAGAACCGCTTCGTATCCGTGTGACTGCAGCATGTAGCCCAACAGGCGTCTGATCGGCTCTTCGTCGTCGACGATCAGCAGGCGCTTCAGGTCGAGGGTGGACTGTCGGCTTGCTGCATCCTGAAGGAACGTCATAACTCGTGTGGGCGGCGCGGGCCGTCCGCAGCCCGCATCGAAGCGGTTTTACATGGATGTTGCGGCATTATCATGTTGCTCGGAAACTCTAAGACGAGCGCACCTTTTGTGCCACTCTTTTTGTGTTTTAAGCATCGAGGCTCGCTGTTTGAGCCGCAAAACGAGTCCGTAGGATCCGCACTTAGGCGTCCTTCCCCGTCCAAAGACGCTCTGCGTAAACGTCTTCAGGCGGTGCGAGCCGAGTGATCGTAAGAGACCGGAACGGACGGCTGCGCGAAGCTTGCACTCTTGTACGGCCGTAACGCTCGCCACGCCTGGTCCGTCGCGCGCGAGGCGTCGATCCGCGCGGCGTTTCATTGCGCTTTGGACGGTCCTTCACTATAATGCGCTCAATCGTACACCAGAGGAGAAGCTCATTGCCATGAACGGTTCCGGAGGAGTTCTACGTGCCGATGGACGCAGAAAAGACCAGCTTCGTCCGATCAAAATCACACGAAATTTCATCAAGCATGCCGAAGGGTCCGTCTTGATCGAAATGGGCGACACGAAAGTCGTCTGCACCGCGTCAGTCGAGGAAAAGGTCCCTCCTTTTCTCAAGGGAAAGGGGACGGGATGGGTGACGGCGGAATACAGCATGCTCCCGCGCTCCACGCACGAACGGTCGCCTCGCGAAGCCGTCAAAGGCAAGCAAGGCGGTCGAACATTGGAGATCCAGCGCCTCGTGGGACGTGCCCTGCGCGCCGTCACCGGCATGGATCAAATGGGCGAACGGTCGATCTGGATCGACTGCGATGTCATCCAGGCAGACGGCGGGACAAGAACCGCGTCCATTACGGGAGCGTTCATCGCGTTGGCCGATGCGTTCACCACGCTGAAGACGAAGGGCTTGATCAAGAAGCGGCCGTTGACCGATTACCTGGCCGCCGTTAGCGTGGGAAAGGTCAGAGGAGAGATTCTCGTCGATCTCGCTTACGTCGAGGATTCGGTTGCGGAGGTCGACATGAATCTTGTCATGACCTCAAAGGGCCAGTTCGTCGAAATTCAGGGGACGGCGGAGCGGACTCCCTTCGCCAAGCAGGACATGGACGGATTTCTGGCTCAGGGATGGTCGGCGATTCAGACGCTCACGAATCTGCAAAAGGATCTCGTGGGAGCCCTGGATTGACCATGGCCGGCATGATCACCGAGCTTGTGCTCGCCACTCGGAACCGCCACAAAGGGGAGGAACTCACCGCCCTCTTGAGCAACCTCGGGATCCGCGTCCGGACATTGGCCGAATTTCCCAATGCACCGGAGGTCACGGAAGACGGCGACACCTGCGAAGCGAACGCGGTGAAAAAGGCCCGAACCATCGCGGACGTCACCGGACTCCCCGCCGTGGCCGACGATACCGGCCTGGAAGTCGATGCACTGGGCGGACGGCCCGGAGTTTTTGCAGCTCGCTATGCGGGCGAGCACGTGTCCTACGAGGACAATTGGCGCAAGTTATTGAACGAACTTGCCGGGGTTCCGAGGAAACGACGGCAAGCGCGTTTTCTCACGGTTGCGGCCCTGGCTCTGCCGGGCGGCGGCATAGAGGTGGCGCAAGGAACCCTGGAGGGGGTAATCACGGACGAGCCGGCCGGGACCGGCGGGTTCGGCTATGATCCGGTATTTCACGTCCCGGAACTCGGCAAGACGTTGGCCGAGCTTTCGGCGGAGCAGAAGAATCGTATCAGTCATCGCGCGAAGGCCTTTGCTGAGATACGCGCGATGTTGCTGAGCAAGTTTGAATTGTCACAAGCTGTCCGATCTCCTTAGATGCTCAACACGGCCTCCAACAAGGCCGCAGGGAGCGAGATCGCCGAAGCGTACTGTGGGGTGGTACGTTGAGGCGAATGAGCGACCGAGAACGACGTTGAAGGGCGTTTTCAGCATCTAGAAAAGTCGGGGCGTAGCGCAGCCTGGTAGCGCGCCTGCTTTGGGAGCAACGAGGAAGGGATTGGCCAAGTCATTGATGACATGGCCAATCCCCTTGTCAATTCTGGCGATTCGCATTTTCCTTCATTCATCTCTCTTTGTCTCTTTTTGTCGGAAATCCGACCCATTTGTCCGGATTTTTAACACTGTAATAACACTTGATCGGGCTGGCGGTTTTTAACGAAGAGACGGGGTTACGGGACCATCTTTCGCACATCTTTGAGGAGCATAAAGAGATGCAGTGGATCGGTCGGTGATGGGAGGAAATCGAACCGCTCGTAGAATTTTCTCGCGGCCTCATCTTTGGCATGGACCACCAAGGCTCGAATTCCTGCAATGTCGGCAGCCTGCAAAGTCCGGAGCATCGCATCTTTCAATAATCCCGCACCGACCCCTTGTTTCTGCCAGCGGCGATCGACGGCTAACCTGGCCAGCAGCATGACGGGAATGGAATGCTTAGCCAGCCCCTTCTTTACTCGCTCTGGGGCATGATCTTGCTCTACTGACCCTACAGCGAGAGCGTAGTAGCCGATAACCGTTTCATCGGTCAACCCGACATAGGTCTGCGACCCTCCGCTGTGTTGATTCTGCAGCGCATGCTTTTGGAGAAAGCGATTGAGAGCTTCCTGTCCACAGTCGAATGCTTCAACAGCGTGATGCGGTTGAAGCTTTTCGATGCGCCTCGTCAACGCTTTTCTTGAGCGCTTGGTGTCGGCGTAGCGTCAAAGAAGCCTGGTTCCGTTAGGAGACGCTGCATCCGAGGGAGGGGTCGAGTCGGAGCATCCAGTGCGGCTAAGAACTCAGTCCACTTGGCCTTGCTCAAAGGAAACGTTCGGCGATCGGCCAAGGCTTCATCTGCTCGAGCCAGTGCGCTTTCAAGGACAAATGCGCTTACTGTACGATTAGAGACAGAGGCAGCAGCCTCCAGTGTTCGCTTGGTTGAGGAGCTTACCCGAAGATCCAATTTTTCAGTCCGAAGAGTGCGGGCTGGCATAGGTCACCTGTGTTGTTCCTAAAGATATCCTAGCAATCATGTTATGTCAAGACAATGTGATGACGTTAATGTGTAGTTATTACAGTAACCTATGAAAATTATTGCTTTAGACATGCAATTAAGATGGTCCGTTACATTGCGCCTAAGTATGGTCTTCTATTTTCTTGAAGAATGAAATAGAAAATGTCAGAAGCCTGCTAGACCCACCACGAGGTGCGGTCACCGTGGCTGAAGAGCAGATTCCAAACAGACAGCCTCTTCTTGCTCGATCGCTTGAAGAACTCAAGCCCCTACATCAGTTCTGTCGCGAGGGGCGCCTCGATGAAGTGGAGAGTTGGATTTCCGAAGGCCGTCCGCTTCAAATTGATCCTGCCGCAATCGCGAAGGGTACCCGACCAAAAACAGCGTTACAGATAGCTATCGAGACAGGGCAACACTCTCTCACTAGGCTGCTGTTGAGCAAAGGCTATCAACTAGCACTTGAGAGGTACCGTCCGCTTGATATGGCTCTGGAGGCGAGACGTTGGGACCTTTTCGATCTTTTGCTTGAGTGGGGAGCAGACCTAAAAAGCGTTGCTGTTTATACGGTGCTAAGCACCTACAACACGGAACTCTATGAACGTTTTAGGGCTGCAGGGTACGACTTGACGGAACGCCATGAAATGGCATCGATCTTGGGTCGCGGGACATCCAACCGCCCGCTCTTAGGATTTGCGAAACGGTATCGTGCAGAGGATCCGAAGATTCAAAGGGAATTGAATCTCGCTATCCGCTATCAGGTTCGCGAAGGGAGTGAAAAGGGCGTAGCTCTCTGCCTCTGGGCAGGAGCAGATCAGCATACGCCGGCTTCTGATGCCTCAGATGAATCTGATACAGATAATGGAGAGGAGCCAAGCGGGTGGTCGGCGATAGAAGAGGCAGCGAGCGAAGGCAACCTGTCCCTTCTCCAGCGACTTGGTCCTGATCCTTCCCGTGACAATTTTGATGACCTGTACCGATATGCGAAGTATGGATCAATCATTTCTTTCCTTTCAAGCGTTCAGTTGCCAAAGGACTTTACTTCAATCCTCAATTCTCAGCTCTGGTGGGTGGCGAATCCATTGCCATTCGGTAGCCCAAGGGGAATGGGAACGATCGAAGCTCTTCTTGCCTGCAAAGTGCGATGGGAAGAAGTCGATCCCCAACGACTCGCTGACATTCGGCGGTCCCTGCTAAAACTGCGCGATTACGATCTTAGAACAATCATGACACGTCTTAAGCGACCGGATGTCTGTGCGCCTGAGACTTACCATGAGCTCATACGGACGCCGAGTATACAAGCTAGGTTGCTGGCACTTGGCCTCTGGAAGAAACCTATCAGCGAGAAAGACCGCCGCAGGGACGAACTGGAAAGACTCATGAGGCATTATGATAGAGCGGTGCTCTATGAACAGGTTTGGCTACGACCTGTCCACGAGGTAGCCAAGTCGTATGGCATTTCTGGTGTCAGACTAGGGAAGGTTTGTAGAAAGCTGATGGTACCAGTCCCCCCGCGTGGTTATTGGGCGCGTGTCCAGAATGGCTACAAACTGAAGAAACCATCTTTGCCAAAGTGTAGTTGAGCGTCATAGGTTTTTACTGCATTGGAGCACTGCTTGCAAATCCTGCGGTGACTTTGAAGTTCATGATCGGGGCTTCCTAAGATCCAAGAGTATCCCGCTAACCTGTGGTGGATGACATCTCTCTTTGACGGGGAGCAAACGGTGGAAGAACCTGTTACAAGTACGTCATCTTTCCGGTGTGCCACATAAGCCATAGGCCTGCTCAACTTGTATAGCCACCTGATATCCGTGGTTGGCAAGTAAGTCGAACTCAGCCAAATCAATTCGGCGCAATGTGGTGGGGAAGTTCGAAGCGAATGTGGCCGATGTACAGGGCAACTGAGCTTCTACAGGTGTCCCAATGTATATGAACGCGCCACGTCTAGGGCTCTCCTGGAGATATTTCGAGAAGGTCCGAACACGCAGTGCATGGGACTGGTCTGACATGATGTCAGCGACACGCTTAAGTCGAAACGGATTCAGCGAAAAGAAATCGAAACCGGATGGCAAGGGCCGTCCGGCATCGGAGACGATTATAACGCTCCCTGGATGCTTGGCCTTGCTACGTCCTGCATCAAAGAATGGTTCCAGCCCGAGATTGTCATAGATGCCCCCGTCGTACAGGTGCAGAGTTTTGTACCCGATATTAACGGACTGCTCGGTACCCTTAGGCGCATTCCATTCCCGTTTTTGCCAGTCGAAGAGTGTGGCGTTTAACTTTAGCGGTCCGAACCCTCCAGGAAAAGCTGCGGAAACTGCCATCGCGCTGGCAAGAGGAAACTCCCCGGGAGAAGCATATCCTAACTGATAGTCGCCAATGTCGCTTTGCTTGAACCGAAAACGTTTGCCATTCTCGGCCGTCGTAGCATTAATGGACCATTCAGGTTTACTCGGCAATTCGGACAGCTTGATCCGGATATTCCATTCTTTTTCGATAGCTAAAGCTAATAGGTTTGCCCGAGAAAAGATGAACGGCAGGTTTATCGGGTTTAGGAGCTGCCTTAACGCCCCCCACTGAAAGCTCCTTTTGCACAACGTATTACGCAGATTTGGATATACCACCTCAATGAAGTATTCTGAGGATGGCCATTGGTACTGGTTTGTTTGAAGCATAAGCCCCACAAGCAAGCTGCCACCTGAGACTGTTGAGATTCGCTCGACATGCTCGAGCAAGCGACGCTCGGCGAGAAGTCGCATCACGCCAAGATGGAAAACAATTGCTCGGATGCCGCCACCGGATAGAGCAAGCGCAATGCTGGGAGGCGAAGTCATTCTCTCATCGTGCCCTGCAGGATCTGGACGTCTTTTTCACCAACTATAAGTTGTACAGCAGGAAACCCATTTTCAGACATTCTGCGCGCGAGATCCACGAGTTGAACGAAATCGTCTGTACTCGGCGATGCCGAATGTCTCGGTGGATGACTATGCCATTCGCCAATGTAATCAACAATGCCTGCTGTTCGCCGTGACGCCTCTTGTACCGCGCCCAATAGACCTTCAACGCCACGTTCGAATGAACGAGGACTGCACTTACTGTCAGGGGGTGCCGGTAGGGCTGCAACCACTACTGTTGCAGAAATGTTGAAATCATAGTAGCCCAAGAGAACTCCGCCGGTCTCATTTGGAAAGTTGGCAGTTCTCCACGCTCGGAGTTGTTGCTCAATTGCCTCGTCTATGTACAGATTTGTTTCGCCAAACTTTATGCGGTGTTCTTGTGCCAGAGGATAATCATGCACCACTACTGACCCAAGTTGTGGATCGCGCTGCCAAATGCGAATCACTGCTTCTGGACAAAGCGATATCAACGGAATCTGTTCTGCCAATATGCCGGCATGGCCCATAATTCTGGAGTAGGGCATCACCATGGATATGTCTCGGCAGCTAGCACCGCTCCAAAACGAATGGGTTCCATCGAGATGCACCTTGCCCCAAGCTTCCTGAATAAGTGCACGATAGTACTGTGCCTCGATACTTCGGAGTCTAATACTCCGTTTTTCATCTTCAGCGAGCAAAACAGCCGCGTTGCCGTTTGGAGTAACAAATACCGATAGGTGCCGGCCAATTCCTTCGATATGACTGGCGCCGCGGGGATATTCGAGAGACGTAGACGCATCAACGATCAAGTGGGCGGTGGTCAATGCATTCATCACAGAAGTCTGAGAAAAATCGGAAGCATCAGCATGCAGGGGAGTAATGGTGCTGGCACCATGCATTGCTTCCTCATGTAGTGCTGCGACGACCATTGCCTTTGGATGACCAACATGTTGAGCGTAGGCTGAATGTCTAATTAGGTTATGCGGTTTAATATGGTCCTTATCGATCACAGTCCACCGTCCCCATCCTGAACGACCCCATAGATTCAGCAATGCACTTCCAAGCGAACCTGCACCGACTAATACTCCAGAGGGACCTTCATCTCCCACGCCTGACTGTCTCCTGCACGAAGCTGTATCATTCCGATAAAGTACCTCCATAGGCAAGATAGCCTGGTCGCGCCACTCAGTGCTCGAATTTCCACCCAAGAGCCCGGCTGCATTGAAGTACTTTTTAATACTCTTCTTGCCCTCTTGGGCGTTGTGCGAGAAAAGGGCTCCAATAAGAACGCCAAGTTTCAGCGCGCCAACTCCTACAATAAAAGCTCGGTGTGTGATTCTTTCTGCTGCCTGCCCTTCCGCTCGCGTCACCGGAATATTAACGATGATGACCGAAAGAACGTCATCTGCAGATTCAAGCACTCCCATTTCTCCAACAAGTTTCGATGAGGCTTCTTTTAGCATTTGGAGAAAGTCGATCTTCCGGCTTTCAAGAAGATCTGCGAGTTCGCCCAAGTTTGTAGGGTCACTTTCGACACGGCCTTGTACAATGGGAGGAAGGGTAAACTCGATAGGTTGAATAGCACCCTTTGGGAGTTGGTTACTTGCAGAGAGGGGTTCAAGAAAGAATGTCACACCTCCGTTGGGACGTTCAGGTCCGCGTGCGATTACCAGGCGAAGATCTTTATCCATACGGATCTTTTCCAGATTCCAAGGCAGTACCAACTCGTCCTTGCTAACGAAAAACAGACGTTCTACGGGCTGGTCTGCGGGATGAAGACGGTCCGTAGCACTACTTTCAAGCCACCACTGAATTCGCCGGAGAAAAGTCTGTGGCGTCCACGTTCGAGCAACTGAAGTAGGTGGCTCGAAATAGAGGCAGAGGCTTCTCGGTGTATTCGGCGGGGTCTGATTCTGATGAATGAGTGCGGGAAAATCTTTCCTAAGAGCGAGGACAATCGCCAATTCTTTTGTGTTTTCTGGTACGCATAGAGCCAATCGTTCTTTGTATCTGATACCGTGCGGATTGTTCTTCGGCACTCCATCGGTCTCGACATCTACAACGATACATTCAAAGGCGCCATCGCCCATCTGAAATAGTTGAAGGACAGAATAATCTCGCTGCTTCCTTGCCGCAGCAAGGAGATCTCGTGCACGAGGAATTTTAAGCTGGCTCTCGTCGTCAAGCTCTCGGAGATTGGGAATGGTGTAATATTCTTCTTTCATGATCCGGCTCTGGGGGGGCGGGACGTCAAAATGGCTGCAGCTCCGATGGAGGTTGAGCGTCTCCAAATAATTCCCCCGCTTGTTATCTCAAAGAGAAGAGGTTCTGGCTTCTTGGCGTTGGGTTCTTCCATTGTCACGAGAAACTTACGGCCGTCAACTTCCTTCAGATGTCTCTCATATGCCTTGCGTGCTTGAATATGTGGAGGTTGAATTTCTTTATAGGATTCTTTCAGGTCAGGGATGGGTTTACTGGAGCTAACCATATAGGCTTCATTTTTACCTTGCAGTAGCAGATCTTTTACAAGCGGTTTGGGTTCGGTTTCGGTGTCGCCTTTCTCGTCACTCAAAGCAAGATAACTGCAGTGATGAGGGATGTTATAAAGGTCCCATGCGAGTCGATCGTCATTCTTGTGGTAGCGCGTGGTATTCACGATATCCTCAATATCGGTCCATTCAGCGTCCCCAACATGGAGATAGTCATAGCTTGCTCCATCAATTAGAAAGCGGATATTGAAGACCAGAGCTGCTGAGTTTCTAACGATGTCAACACCATCACAGTGCTTAATGAATGGAGAATGACAAAAGAACTCTACCCCATCGGGCCCTAGAGAAAAGACAGGAACGATGGTTCCGGCATCAATAAATAGATGATCACGTGCGTTGGCCGCTTCACCTCGTTCTTTAAGTTTTGGTTCCAGCCACTCCTTGAGTGCATCAGGCTTAGAGAAGACGAGAATGTCCTTGCCCTCAAGTAGCCGATGTCGCGCTTCCTGACGAAGAATACAAAACTCCTCACTCTGCTCGTCCCTTTCGGCCTCTTCGAGCAACATAGCGGCCGGAACCCATAGGCACCGAATTTTAATGCGGCCATCACCCTGGTATTTCTCTGCGTGTTGCAGTTCGAAGAACTCAGTGCTGCCCTGAATATGGTCTCGATCCGCATGCGTGAACGCCGCTACCTCAAAATAGTCCCGCTCGGCTTGCTTCAGTTCTTCTTTAAGTCGCGCATTCAGATCAATTTCTGGCGCTTCGCCGTCTCCTCCGTTTTGCCGGTGACAGTAATCGAGCAGTATGCGCCGCCCATTTGATAAAACAATTTGGGTGGTGTCGCCATTCCCTACGGGATAGCAGACAATCTTATGTGGATCGCTCATGGTGGCTCCTTTCATTATAAGGAGCCCGCGTCAAGGTGAGAGCCAAGAACGCGGGCGTAACGTTAGACTAAACCAAACAACTCATCCCAGCCGTAATCTATGAGGTGTCGAGCGAGTGTCCAACAGCCTCGCCTCCATTGTGAGTTACTTTGCAAGGAATAACCGATAGCCAACATTGCTAGATTTGTTCAGCAACAGCGGCCCTTATGCACGTGGTGCTGACCGGATAAGCATCACCTCCTCGATAAAAAAAGCCGTGGACAGAGCCCTGCAATCTATCAGGACTCTCCTCCACGGCCTCACGCCCTTCCGCTTAAGTCTAATGACTCAGCACGGGCTTCTCGCCGATTACTTGAATCGCCTTTTACGAATCAAACAACGCCCTTGGGCGGCCAGACCACCAGCTTGGATAAGGCAGGTGTTTCTTGCATCCAGAGGCAGGGCATTCCAAAAAGTCTTCTCCCCAAACAGTGCATCGGGTGATGATTACCACGCGACTGCGAAACTTTACTCTGACGAGCTCCTGTCCGCAGGGACAAGAATAGATACGGTCCTGCATGAGAAAAGACCCTATTACTCAAACCTGGACTTCTACATATAGCCGTACGGACATTTTGTCAATACCAAATATTGTGGTTTTGGATGTTAAACAATGCACAAGTTGCGGATTTTTAAGAGTTATCATTTCACCGAACTCATCGGAACCAGTTATCGAATGACTTGAGGCGCTGCGCGGACGTTAATGTGGCGCGCCATCGCTGAGGAGCATCGGAACACGCCTTACCGCGATAAAGCCGTTCAGGCCTGTCCGCTGCGAGAGCGCTGTGCTCGCGTTCTCCTTGTGTGTCCCACCCCCGGCTGTTGTGCGGGGTGGGACAACAACAATCAAGGAGAAGCACGATGCATCAGGACTCAAAGCAGCAGACAGTCAAGTCAAATCGGCTGTTCACCGAAGTTCGGCCACAGACCAATTATCGAGCACCTCGATACCGTGTCACATTGATATGCGAAGACGCTGAGCGAGAACCTTCAATGTTGATCCAGGATTCAGCTACTGCTGCGTCTATCCTGAATCCATACTTTGCTGGCCTCGATCGTGAGCAGTTTCTGGTCTGTGGACTGGATGCCAAACACGGAATTATTGGAGTCAATGTGGTCTCAATTGGCTCATTGACCCTAGCGATCGTCCATCCGCGCGAGGTTTTCAAACCATTAATACTGATGAATGCATGTGCATGGCTGTGCGCCCATAATCATCCGTCCGGTGATGTAACGCCGAGTTTGGAGGATCGTGTTTTAACCAAACGCCTGCGGGAAGCCGGTGAACTGTTAGGCATTAGTCTTTTGGACCATCTCATTCTAGCCAACGAGAACAAGTACAGTTTTGCCGACCAGGGCTGGGCCTTATAGCTGGGGTTCATGAGCCTGGACGGATACCTGTTCAAGACCACCGTTCTTCTTCTCCGAATTCATCGTCTTCATCAAGCTCGTCGTCTTGAGATTCGTCAATCCACAGGAGCGAGAGGACAAAACCATAATTCTTGAACCCCTTTGACTGCTCTAAGATTCGAACGCGCGATGACGCACGACGATCATCAATCCACGCACCCGTTGGAACTACCCTCATATCGGTTGACAATTGTCCTCCCGAGAAGAAAGCGCTCGCGAGCGAGTTGAAATCAAGCTTCTTGCCTCGCTCGATGAAGAATCCAAAGTCATCGCTCGCCTTGAACCACTCAATTCGGTCCTCCCTGGAAACAACGATCGCCACACGATGTGGAGAAAAACCAACATAGCGCAGGGCCGTTGCTTGCAAACTAGTCCTAAACTCGTCCGCAAGATTGTCTATCAAGGCTAGGCTCGGCTCCTCTTTCAAGCAAAACGGCTTAAACATGACCTCTGGCATTAGCAACTCCGCCGCAAAGAGGTTAGCCAATGTTTCGATGGTTTTGGACTTGTTGTTCCAAGGCTGGAGGTCGTTGTCTGCGCAAATCATTAATTCCGCGCTGGAGTGATTCAGTTCGAAATGACCGAGCTCGTGCGCAATGGTAAAACGTTCTCTTCCGATTTCAGCAATATCTGCCCTCACAGAGATGATTCCATGATTCCCTCGTTTTACAAGTCGGCCTTCACACCCCACAAGCCGTTCTCTCCGAACAATGGCCCCTCGCAGTGCAGCCAGCCCTTCAACATCGATCTCGATGGGCGACCGGAGTTGGTATTCTCTAATCAAACTTCGAGCGCACATTACAGGATCGGCGGCACTCATTTGCGTTCATCTCTTCCCAGTCGATCAACCCGTTCCAAGTCAGCTAGTAATGTGCGAAGATCGTCTTCTGATTGGTCCTCCAAATTCCTGAAATTCACCGCGAAACCCAATTGTCCTTGCGCGCTCCATGATTCTTGGATATTTCTTATCTTGCGTTTTATCTCCTCGATAGGGGAGCGAGACTCTTGTATGTCTGCTACTGCCTCAAGAGCTCTACTTTGAAGTTCCTTTGCTTCTGCAAAGGTTCTATAGGTGGCTTGTCTTCGAAGATTCTCGATCAACTCCATACCTCTGCGCACTACTTGGTCGGGATCTAGACCCTCAGCTCGAAGGGCTTCTTCGATATCATCCTCATTCATATTTTCGACATCGCAAAGGAAGTGAGAGATGTTTACCAGCCAGTCTTGTTCTGTCCGTGCTTGACCTTTTTTCATCTCCTCGCTCATTGGCTTACTCCGGTAGGGGGATCAGAGCCCCATCTCATCGCAGATCTTCTTGTGAATTCGTCTCAGCTTCTTTTGGGCGTTATAAATATCTTTAATGGGAATCTTGGTATGTTGCGAAATGTCCCGCGGTTTAGAGAGACCGTCCATCGTGGACTCCAGGATCGCATTCATGGCTGCGTCACCTTGCGCGGCCTCAAGGAGTCGATCCACAATGACCTTAGCCTGCCGTGCTCTATCCGAAGCTTCTTCATTTTCAATGAGGAGGTCTTCCTGATTACGTTGCTCACGACAAATGTGCGCTGCGTGCTTCAAATCTGACGAAGCTGGAACTGGCTCAATAGTGCCTCCAGGGGTATGCGGATCGTTCCTGAACGGCTCAACCAACGTGTTGTCCTTTGATCGGACCAGTTTGGCGTAGAAGCTCGGCAAGACCGACTCTTTCATGAATTTCACAAAATCCGGATGCGTGTCAGGATCCCAGGTCCAGTTATTCTCGAAGATCTTCTTGAGGCACTCGTGCACCACGTCTTCAGCACTCAAGCCCTTGGCGAGGAAGTCAGGATCTGGCGAGCGCCAATATCGACGCCTCGCTAGGCCTATTGAAACGACCACCAGCTCGGGAATGACTTTCTTCCAGTCGATCTCCCCGAGTTTCCTCCTGACTTTCTCCGGAAGCGACTTTGGTGTTTCCAATCAGTACCCCGCACGAATATCTCGCCGCCTCTGTATCAGATATTGTCGCTGCTCCTCAAGAATTCGCCACCTCCGTCCTCTCAAAGACCTCTGTTTCGTGAAGCGGTCAACAGCCGCCCGCGCAACCTATTGATTGTCCGCATAAATATGCGAGCCAAAAAAATTTCATTCCCTCATGGCGAAAAGGCCAAGTCGCCGACAAATCAATCTAGAGGGTACGGCACGGCAGCTCACAGAGGAGCTGGTGCATACTTGAATGGACTGCATGGCGACGAGGCATCCAACAAGGCGTCCCTACACTGTTGGTGCGGTCAATGCAGCCGATTACGAGAGGAGAAACCCATGAACGAAGAGCATGGTCACGAGAAAACGTTCACAATTATTGTGAACGGACGAAAGAAAGAAGTAGCAACAAAGGAGTTGTCATACGCCGACATCGTCAATTTGGCCTACGACAACAACCCACCGACGGGGCCGAACATCGTCATCACCGTCACCTTCAAAAAAGGCGAGGGCGACAAGCAAGGTACTTTGCTGCCGGGAGACACAATCAAGATCAAGGATGGAATGATTTTCAATGTCACAGCAACTGATAAGTCGTAGCTCCGATCTCAGGAAGCTGCGGGATGAAGGCTACGACGTCGAGATTCGGTCGGGCTATTTGCTGATCAAGGATGTTCCGTATGTGAACGCCAAGAAGGAGGTCCAGCGCGGCATTCTCGTTTCAGAACTGACTTTGGCTGGTGACGTAACCGCCACGCCGAGTAGCCATGTCGCCATGTTTGCGGGAGAGTATCCTTGCGACAAGGAGGGATCTCCACTCGAAAAGATCAGGCATGGGGGTGGCCAGCAACTGGCCGAGAATCTCACAGTCCAGTATTCGTTTTCGAGTAAGCCAGCCGGTGGCCGCAGCTACAAAGATTACTACGAGAAGATGACAGCCTATGTCGCCATATTCCTCAGTCACGCCCACGCAATCGACCCCAATGTCACAGCGCAGACCTTTCCGGTTATTCCGACAGAGGAAGATGAGTCGGTCTTCAAGTACATCGACACGGCCTCGAGTAGAGCCGGGATCAACATGGCCAACAAGAAGCTTGGATTAACAAAGGTCGCAATTGTTGGCCTCGGTGGTACAGGATCTTACGTCCTCGATCTGGTCGCGAAGACTCCAGTGATGGAAATACATCTCTTTGACGGAGACGTGTTATTGTCACACAACGCGTTCAGATCCCCAAGTGCTGCGTCGGTCGAAGAACTGCGGTCGAAGCCAAAGAAGGTCGCCTACTTTAACGATATGTACTCCAAGATGCGTCGAGGCATCGTTGATCACGGCTACTACATCGACGCCTCGAATGTGGAGGAGCTGCAAGGAATGGACTTCGTGTTTCTTTGCATCGACGCCGGCGCCGCAAAGAAGTTGATCGTCGAGAATCTGGAGAAGTTTGGTATACCGTTCATTGACGTGGGTATGGGCGTAGAACTCGTCGAAGACTCGTTGCGGGGAATCCTGCGAATCACAACCAGCACCGCTGAGCGACGCCAGCATTTTAGGCAAAGAGTCTCGTTGGCAGATGCGGGCGATTACGCCGATTATGACCGCAACATTCAGATCGCTGACCTCAATGCCTTTAACGCCGCCCTGGCTGTTGTAAAATGGAAAAAGCTTTATGGCTTTTATCTGGACTTCGAGAAGGAGCACAACAGCACCTATACCATAGACGGCAACATGCTCCTTAGCGAGGATCAATGATCAGGCGAGAAGTACATCTTAAGCATGAATTCGTGGAATACATACCTGACCACTTAAAGGAAGGCACCATTTACGTTTCCTTATCCTTTGCAACGGCGGCACACAAGTGTTGCTGTGGATGCGGGAATACCGTTATCACTCCACTTTCTCCGACAGACTGGAAGCTCATCTTTGATGGAGAATCCATAACCCTCGATCCATCAATCGGGAACTGGAGTTTCCCGTGTCAGTCCCATTACTGGATAAAGCGCAATAGGGTTAGATGGGCTCCACAATGGTCCCAAAAACAGATTGAGGCTGGCAGGCTCCACGACCGGTTGGCCAAGGAGAGATACTTCGGTGTGACGCAGGATCAGTCTGCTGATCCTGATCCAAATGCAGCCGCCGAAGGACAGGGTGAGGAGAAACCATCTGAGGGCCTTTGGCGTAAAGCGAAGAGTTGGTGGGCATAACGAAGAATGAGAGTCAGTTCTTCCATGCAACATCTTGCCAGCCGCGCATCTCATTAGCTTTCCAGCCAGAAATTAGCTAAACTTTCGCCTCAATTCACCGGGTTAGCCAGACGGGTAGGCATCGGCTCACCATGTCTGAAGCGGAGCTGCTCTGGAAGGACTCTCGTGCGCCTCGATCAGCTGAAACCGAACATCATCGTCAGAGGGGCGATCTTTCCTGAGCCGGTTCAGGTGATTGTCGTTGTTCCGATGGGCGAGTCGGTGAAGCTCATTGGGAAGGGACTCAATTCCGGGAAGGTACACGAGCCGATTCTGAATGCCGGGCAGCTTGCGAGTCTGGAAGCCACTCCTGAGAAAGAGCCATTCGATGGCGACCCACACAAGTTCCGGCTGGGCATCGAAGCGCTTCGTTTGGAATTAGCCTACGAGTACGACCCGTACTTTTCCCTCTCCATCGCTCGTGTTGATCCGCTCCCGCATCAGTTAGAGGCCGTCTACGACTACTTCATTAAGCTGCCGCGTATCCGCTTCTTATTGGCAGACGATCCAGGAGCCGGAAAGACAATCATGGCCGGCCTTCTGGTCAAAGAGTTAAAGATCCGAGGCCTCGTGAAGCGCACCCTCATTGTCGCCCCGGCGAATCTGTCCTTCCAATGGCAACGAGAAATGAAGGACAAGTTCCGGGAGAACTTTGAAATCGTGCGGAGTGACGTTCTTCGAGCCAACTATGGGACCAACCCATGGCAGGAGAAGAATCAAGTCATTACTTCTGTGTCATGGGTTTCACGGATTGAGGATGCAAAAGAAAGCCTGTTGCGAAGCCACTGGGATCTCATCATCGTTGATGAAGCACACAAGATGAGCGCCTACAGCGCCGAGAAGAAGACGCTGGCCTACCAGCTCGGAGAAGCCTTGGCAGACATGACTGATCACTATCTGCTGATGACTGCCACGCCGCATAAGGGAGATCCTCAGAACTTTTGCTTATTCCTCCAGTTGCTCGATCGTGATGTGTACGGAGACGTGAAGAGCTTGGAAGAAGCAATGAGGAGGCAGGAAGCACCATGCTACCTCAGGCGGGTCAAGGAAGCGCTGGTTACGTTCCCTGACCCTGACACGGGGAAGGTGAAGGCGCTGTTTACGAAGCGCCATGTCCGCACTTCTGAGTTCAAGATCGACGACGAGGAATGGGATTTTTATGACGCCTTGACTCGTTACGTTGAAGATCAATCGATCAAGGCCTCAGCCGATGATTCTGCCAGAGGGCGAGCGCTCGGCTTCACAATGGCGCTGCTCCAACGGCGGTTTGCATCCAGCATCTATGCCGTCCGCCGTACCTTGGAGCGTATGAGGGAGAAGCGAGAGAAGATCCTCGTCGATCCTCAGGCGTATCGACAGGAGCAAATCCTGAAGAACGTTCCCGATGAATTCGACGACTTACCAGAAGAAGAACAGCAGGAGATTCTCACCAACCTAGAGAATGTTGTCGCGTCTGTTGATCCTGCCGCACTCAAGGAAGAGATCCTTCAACTTACGAAACTCATTGATCAGGCCCGTCAGTTGGAGCAACGGGAGGTCGAGTCTAAGCTGGTTCGGCTCAAGGAGTTGCTCACCGAACGTGGAATCTTCAAGGACGAGAAGATGAAGCTGCTCATCTTCACGGAGCACAAGGACACCTTGGATTTCCTTGTCGGCAAGCTTCGCGAGTGGAAGCTTACCGTCACTCAGATCCACGGTGGCATGAAGATCGGCGACCGAGACACGGAGGGGACCCGTATCTACGCTGAACGTGAGTTTCGTGAAGATTGCCAGGTGCTAGTGGCTACAGAGGCGGCAGGGGAGGGAATTAATCTTCAATTCTGTTGGCTCTTGGTCAATTACGACATCCCATGGAACCCTGTTCGGCTAGAGCAGCGCATGGGACGTATTCACCGCTATGGACAGGAAAAGGACTGTCTGATCTTCAATTTCGTCTCGACCAATACACGCGAAGGCCGAGTCCTCCATAAGCTCTTTGAGCGCATAGGCAAAATTGAGGACGATCTGGATCCAAAGCGTACAGGCAAAATATTTAATGTATTGGGAGAAGTCTTCCCAGCTAATCAGTTGGAACGCATGGTCCGAGACATGTACGCTCACAATCTGACCGAAGAGGTTATTAAGAGCAGAATTATCGAACAGGTGGACACTGAACGCTTTAGGAAGATCACCCATTCAACGCTTGAAGGCCTGGCCAAACGGGAATTGAACTTGTCGGCCATTGTGGGGAAATCGGCAGAAGCGAAGGAGCGACGGCTTGTCCCTGAGGTCATTCAAGACTTCTTTCTCCAAGCGGCTCCCTTGGCAGGAATTCACCCCAAGGAGACCGCCAAAGGTCAGCAGTCGTTCCGCATTGGGCGTATCCCTCGCACCCTCTGGCCAATAGGGGAAAAACTCGAACCACGGTTCGGGAAGCTCGGACGGGAATACAAGCACGTCGTTTTCGATAAGCGAATGCTTACCGAAGACCCAACTCTGGAATGGGTAACACCTGGGCATGTGCTTTTTGAGGTTGTACGTGATGATGTGTGGGGTCGAGTGCAAGCCAGTCTACGTCAGGGAGCGGTCTTCTTTGATCTCCATAGCAAGGAACCAGTCCGTTTGGATGTGTTCTCTGCCGCGATTCGAGATGGACGCGGGAACGTCCTTCATCGACATTTGTTCGTTGTCCAGACCAACGTACAAGGGATCATGAGTATTCGGCAGCCCACCATATTTCTCGACCTCGCCTTGGCCCCTACAGATACGAAAGTTCCTGAAGACAGTGGGCTGCCCACCCGTGAGAGGGTCGAACAAGTACTTGTGGAGGAGGCCTTGCAGCCCTTTCTCTCGACCATCAGTGCTCAGCGGGCAAGAGAGATTGAAACCATTTCCAAGCACATGGAGATCAGTCTCAACGAGTTAATCCACCGGCAGAATCTCCGCATGGCCGAGTTGCTCGAAGCTCAGAAACCAGGTGATACCAGTCCACTGCTCTCGGCCAATATTAAGACTACCGAAGACCGCCTCGATGAGTTGAATGGTCGGCTGGAGCGAAGACGTGAAGAACTTCAGCAAGAGAGACGCTGTACCATTACCGACATTCATCATCATGGACGAGCATGGGCATTACCGCATCCAGAGCGAGCATCGCCGCGCATCGCACCGATGGTTCGCGACGAGGAAATCGAGCGAATTGCGGTTCAAGCTGTTATAGCGCATGAAGAGGCGCGTGGTTGGAAAGTAGAAAGCGTCGAGAAAGACAATCGAGGGTTCGATCTAATCTCTCGCAAGTCACACCCTGAAGACCCGAAAACGGCCATCGAAGTGCGGTTCATTGAGGTCAAAGGGCGGGCTGTCGTTGGCGGAGTGGCACTTACGACGAACGAATACAAGACAGCGGAGCGGCTCAAGAAGGATTATTGGCTCTACGCGGTGTTTAATTGTGGCTCAGAGACGCAAATTCATATTGTTCAGGACCCGGCGCGCCTAGGGTGGGAGCCACTGGTGAAAATAGAGCATTACCACGTATCCGCCGACCAGATTGTGCGAGCAGCGACATCATGAGTCAAATCACTTATCCTAAGCGTCTCATCGAGGTCGATCTTCCTATTAAGCGTATCTCCGCACATGCTAGGCGAGAAAAACTCGTTCGACACGGTCATATCTCCACACTTCATATTTGGTGGGCACGACGGCCGTTAGCTGCTTGTCGAGCCGTTATTTGTGCGGCATTGTGGCCTGATCCGGCGGATCCATTGTGTCCTGAGAGCTTTAGATCTCATGCAAAACAATTGATGGAGAAATGGGCCAATGATCACCTGAAGCTGTGTGGAGAAGAAAGTGGACGGCACTTCATCGCCATTCAAAAAGACCCGAATGTCTTGAAAGATAATGAAGTTCTTCGTCGGGCTTTGCTCGACTTCATCGCTGACTTTGCTAATTGGGACAATTCATTGGTGAAGGAATACCTCGACACCAGTTATTCCCTTACTCGGGCTGCACATGAAGCCTTGGGCGGTGTGCCGGGCAGCAGACCGCTCGTGGTTGATCCCTTTTCAGGTGGAGGTTCCATACCGGTCGAAGTCTTACGCGTGGGCGCCGACGCTTTTGCCAGTGATGTGAATCCCGTAGCAGTGCTACTTAATAAGGTCGTCGTTGAATATATCCCAAAGTATGGCCAACGCCTTGCGGAAGAAGTCCGCAAATGCGGCAATTGGATAAAAAATGAGGCCAAGAAGGAGTTGGCCGAGTATTACCCTGCGGATTCGGATGGCGCGACACCCATCGCATACTTGTGGGCACGGACGGTGCTTTCGGAAGCGCCGACGCGAGATGACTTCCCAGTAGAGGTTCCACTTCTTCGCTCACTGTGGCTATCAAAGCGAAAAGAATATCCTCGCGCCCTTAGGTGGCTTCGAGATGAAAGTGGAGAGATAAAAACTGATGTGGTCGATGTAAGTTGGCAGGGACGAGATCTCAAGCTCCGCAGGCCTCTGTTGGAAATATTTGTGCCGACTAATGCAGATCAAGTCGAAGCCGGAACGGCCAAAGCCGGCTCCGCTACTTGTCCTATCACTGGATACACAACTTCAGCTGCGCGCGTGAAGGAGCAGCTTAAACAGCAGTCAGGAGGTGCTCAGCATTCACGGCTTTATGGAGTTTACGTTGAACGCCAGACTGGACGCGAATTTCGCATAGCTCGTGCCCATGACTATGCTGCTTTCCAGAAGGCGACTAAGGCCGCGTACAAATTGCGTCAAACTGATCCCAACGTCTTCCCGACGGAACGAATTAATCCGATTCGTCCCTACAAGAACACGCGAGGATTGAGTGCAGTCACTCGAATTGGATGCCAATCGTTTGGAGACTTGTATAACGCTCGTCAGGCGCTCTCTATTAATCGCTTTTTAGAAGCACTGCGTAGACTCGGACTAGTCGGGCATAACTTTGAACCTGAATTTCTAAAGGCGGTTCAAACTGCATTGGCATTTGCTGTCAATCGAGGGGTCTCGCAAAATACTTCTTTGTCCCGTTGGGATGCCAGCCGTCTGACGATCAAGGGCGCCTTCTCCAAGCAGGCTTTAGCGGTAGTTTGGGATTTCGCCGAAGCAAATCCATTCTCCGGAGGTTCTGGTGATTGGGACGGTGCAATCGAGTGGGTAGCAAAGTTTATTGAGGCTAACCATTGCTTTCGAGCAACCGGAGCAGTTGCCCAGGCTTCTGCGACAAATATTCCTCTGCCATCCGACTCCGTGGCAGCTTTAGTAACAGATCCCCCTTACTTTGCAGCAATTCCATATGCTGACCTGTCCGATTTCTTTTATGTTTGGTTCAGGCGCGGGATCAGGAACCTCTATCCTGACCTTTTCTCGACCGTTCTGACAGATAAGGCTAGTGAGCTAATCGTTACAAACGCGCAGAAGGGAAAAGAGGACAGAGTAAAAGACGATTCATTTTTTCGGGAAGGAATGGTTACGGCGCTAACATCGGCGAGGGATGTTGTTCAGCCAGACGGCATTGGCGTCGTTGTCTATGCCGAAGGAACGACGGCAGGATGGGAAGCGATATTAGGAGCAATCATAGGCTCCCATTGGACTATCACCTCTTCATGGCCGATTGATACTGAGATGGAGAATCGGACGCAAGCACACCGCGCTGCCTCCCTGCAATCGTCGGTTCATCTTGTATGTCGCCCACGTGAGAATCCTGATGGCTCGGTGCGTAACGATGACGTTGGGGATTGGCGAGATGTGTTACAGGAATTGCCTCGCCGCATCCACGAATGGATGCCGCGCCTGGCCGCGGAGGGCGTCGTGGGTGCGGACGCCATCTTTGCGTGCCTCGGCCCGGCCCTGGAAATCTTCTCTCGCTATTCGCGTGTCGAAAAGGCTAGTGGGGAGGTTGTCACACTTAATGAATACCTGGAGCAAGTGTGGGCTGCCGTTGCCAAGGAAGCATTGGCGATGGTTTTTAAAGGGGCGGATGCCACTGGATTTGAGGAAGACGCTCGACTCACTGCCATGTGGCTATGGACATTGCGGACAGGTGAAAGCAATGGGAATGGGGAGGTTTTTGACGAAGAAGCGGAAGAAGACGATCAAGAGGATGAGGGTGGCAAGAAAGGGAAGGTCGCCGGGTTTGCGCTCGAATATGATGCAGCTCGAAAGATTGCCCAAGGACTCGGAGCACATTTGGAGGACCTCACTTTTCTTGTCGAAATTAAGGGTGATATTGCCAGACTCTTACCGGTCAGTGAGCGTACACGAACGCTTTTCGGAAAGGATGACGCCCAAGCACCGACGACCGCCAAGAGGAAGAAAGAAGCACAACTTAAGCTTGGTTTTGAGGCTGAATTGCAAGAGGCCGAAGAGTCCAGTGGGTGGGGGCAAAAGGGAATCCCAAGAGTTGGGAGCACCGTGCTCGATCGGGTTCACCAATCAATGATTTTATTTGCAGCGGGACGAGGGGAAGCACTCAGGCGCTTTCTTGTGGATGAAGGGGTGGGTCGTGATGAGCGTTTCTGGAGACTTGCGCAGGCTTTGTCTGCGCTCTATCCAACTGGCAGTGACGAACGCCGTTGGGTTGAAGGGGTCCAAGCGCGCAAGAAGGGTCTTGGATTTTGACGTCAATTGCCCATAGATGGTTTCTCACATTCATGGAAACTGTCAGAAGGCATGAGACGGCGACTCTCTTGCGAGATGCGGCAATACAAGGACGACTCCAAAAATGGACAGAGGCGCTGACTGCGGTCGTTATCGCCACATGTCATACAGAGGGATGGAAGGGGGCTGCACGAGGGCATCGGTCAACGCTATTACCTATTGCCAGGCAGGAGTACTTAGGCCTGGATGTTGTGGCTTTTGACCTCGTGGGAGAGCGTCATTGGCGCCTCCCTCATGCGGTTTTCGAACTCGAAAACAGTCAAGACGATGACCGCGTTGCCTATTGCCTTTGGAAAGTCCTCTGTGTACGAAGCAAGCTGCGAGTGGTGTTCTGTTATCGCCGCGACCGAGAACAAGGAGTTAAGCTCGTTCGCCATCTTTCAAGCAGGGTCCTAAGTGAGATGCCAATGGCTGAGCGTACGAGCCTGGGCGCTGAAACCCTGCTCGTGACTGGATGCCGGAATGAAGCGGAGACCTTTCCATATGGATTCTTCAAAGAATGGCTGCTCGACCTCAATACAGGACGATTTAGTCGAACGTAAACAGGTGACATCATGTCGTTGAAACCATGGTTTCGAGTCATGACTCCGCGGGAAGATCTGCGAGAAGGTCGTCCACTAGATGCCTCGGAGTTTGCCGTACACCTTGATCATGTCCGTGAAGGACGAGCGCCCGGCGATTATCAAGACCCTCTCCGATTCTTTGAACGAACATTCCTTACAAAGAATCTCTCCAGCCTAGCCGCAGGAGTCGTTCGTCGTCTTTCCGGCATAAAAGTGGAAACATCCCCGGTCTACAATCTCACCACGCAGTTCGGCGGAGGCAAGACCCATGCTTTGACTCTTCTCTACCATCTGGCCAAACGAGGGCGTACAGCGTCGTCATGGAAAGGTGTGTCGAGCATTTTAGATACGGCCGGCGTCAAAACCACCCCTGAAGCAGCTGTGGCTGTTTTCGTGGGTACTGAATTCGATGCCATTTCTGGCCGTGGAGGTAAGAAGGGAGAGCCGCTCAGGCACACGCCATGGGGTGAGATTGCTTTCCAGCTGGCTGGGGCTGAGGGATTTGCGGTTGTGGCAAAACACGACGAACAACGAACGGCGCCGTCTGCTGAGGTCATTCGCGAATTCCTTCCGAAGGATCGCCCAACGCTTATCCTGCTCGATGAGCTACTCAACTTCATGGGTCGCAATCGAAAGTCAGGATTGACTGCACAGCTCTATGCCTTTGTTCAGAACCTGTCAGAAGAAGCACGCGCGCAGGATCGAGTGGTGCTCGCTGTGTCTCTCCCCTCTCTGCTAGATGAAATGACGCCTGATGATGAGGCCGATTTTGACCGGTTTCAAAAGCTGTTGGACCGGCTCGGCAAAGCAATGATTATGTCAGCTGAATCTGAGACGTCGGAGATAATTCGCCGTCGTCTGTTCGAGTGGGGCGGACTTCCAGATGAGGGACGAAAAACAGCCGGAGAATATGCCGATTGGGTTCTGACTCATCGTAATCAAGTGCCTCAATGGTTTCCGGTGGATAAAGCAAAGGAGATCTTTGCAGACACGTACCCGTTTCATCCCACGTTGCTTTCTGTCTTTGAACGGAAGTGGCAAGCGCTTCCACGATTTCAGCAAACGCGAGGCATTCTGCGCCTGTTGGCTCTCTGGGTCTCTCACGCTTACCAAGCTGGCTTCAAAGGTGCACACAAAGACCCATTAATTGGAATGGGGACTGCCCCGTTAGATGACCCGCTGTTTCGTTCAGCGGTCTTTGAACAACTGGGGAGCGCACAGCTCGAAGGAGCTGTGACAACGGATATCTGCGGAGCAAAAGGCTCACATTCCGCTCGACTAGACAAGGAGGCTGTCGAAACGATTCGCAGGGCTCGATTGCACCAAAAGGTGTCCACCGTAATCTTCTTCGAGTCCAACGGGGGCCAGACAAAGACTGAAGCTACATTGCCAGAAATTCGCCTTGCAGTTGCAGAGCCTGACCTCGATATCGGCAACATTGAAACCGCGCTCGAAGCCCTGACAGATACCTGTTATTTTCTCTCGGCCGAAAAGAATCGGTATCGCTTTAGCCTGTCAGAAAACCTCAACAAGCTCCTCGCGGACCGTCGTGCTAGTATTCAGCCGCCCAGAATTGATGATCGAGTTCGAGCAGAAGTGCAAAAAGTTCTTCGGGAGGGAAACGGAGTGGACAGGATTTTCTTCCCGGATAAGAGCAGCCTCATCGCTGATCGCCCCGCCGTCACACTAGTCGTACTTCCCCCCGATCGTTCCCATTCAGATTCGGATACTCGTGCATTCGTTGACTCTGCAACACGCGAGCATGGCACCTCCTCTCGGACATACAAGAGTGCTCTCATTTGGGCTGTACCGGAAGGGCCAGATGCTCTTCGGGATGAAGCCCGTAAAGTTTTGGCCTGGGAAGACTTGGACGATGAGCAGGATCAACATAGGTTTGATGAAGGGCAGAAGAGGCAGCTTGCAGAGAGTCTCAAAAAGGCGCAACGAGATATCAAAGAAACAGTTTGGCGTACATACAAGAATGTGATGCTGCTTGATAAGGATAATGCTTGGAAGACAGTGGACTTTGGCCTTGTTCACTCTAGTGCAGCCGATTCGCTCATAACGCTCATCCTTAAGCGGCTACGTCAGGATGGGGACATAGAGGTCGGCGTCAGCCCCAACTTCTTAACAAGAAATTGGCCACCGGCGTTCAAAGAATGGAGTACAAGGTCCGTCCGCGATGCGTTCTTTGCCTCTCCGCAGTTCCCCAGGCTTCTCAACGGCGACGTAATTAAGGACACGATCGTCCGAGGTGTCGAAAATGGCCAGCTTGCATATGTCGGAAAGAAAGCCGATGGCTCCTATTTCCCATTCCATTGGCAAGCCTCTCTCGGTGCACAGGATATCGAGATATCCGACGAGATGTATATTATTCAGCAGGATGTAGCAGAGGCATATAAGGCGGGAAAACCATCACTAACGCCCCAACCTACTCCGACAGCACCCACACTTGGAGGACCTACTACAGGACCGTTACCAATCTCTGGGCCTACGCCAGCTGGCCCCGCTCCCTCAGGATCAACTCTTTCGAAGATCTCTTGGAGCGGAGACATCCCACCACAGAAGTGGATGAACTTTTACACCAAAGTTCTTTCCAAATTCGCTGCCGGAATGGGGCTCAAATTGACGCTACGGGTTGAGGTTAGTTCAGAAAGTGGGATTCCGAACCAAAAGGTTGAGGAAACTAGGGTAGCACTTCGGGAGCTTGGCCTTTCTGATGCCATTGAATCAACTGAGCCAAAGAAATAGGTTTTTCATTCATGAATACCCGGCTACGCAGCATTACGCTTTGCTGATTTGACTGCTTGACGAATCTTGGAGAATGCCATCATCATGGACAGCATGAAAATGTTAGTCCAATTACTCTTGAATCTGCTTCCAAAGGAAAAGTCAGTTGGCCAAGGCTACCACGTGGTCTGGCACGTTCTGGTATCTCTTGTAGGCATTGGAGCGGTTTCATCTATTGCGATCATAACTGGTCATTTGTTCTACGGAGGTGGCATTCTTTCCGCCGGATTATTCGCTTTCTCCGTTGCCATCCTTCGTCCCTCCAAGCAGTTCTTTAAGACGGAATTGCTCGAAGATTACCAATCGTTCCTTCCACACTTTTCGAAGCACCTCTATCGTGATTTAACGCAATTCCTTGGTCTTCTTTCTGCTCACATTGCCAGTTTGCTCTGCCTGGTCACCGCTCCTCTAAATCTTTTTAGCCGACCCTCTGTTTCATGTGAGAAAGCTACTCACCATTCCGCCGCATTTCAATGTCTCCTCCTCGCCTCTACCCATGTACTCCGTGCACCTCCTCAACTCGCTTAATCGCGACATTTAGTTCAGGCAAGTCCAAAGACCGCGAGTAAGACATCTACCAACGGAGGTGTCTGTATGTGCACAGCTACGGATTCGAATTCCCTGAGCGAAGAAGAATTCATCAGTATCAAGTTGGTTACTAATGGAGTTGTCGCCAGCGCGTATGGCGTCAGTCTTCGTACTGTCGAAGGATGGGCGAGTGGTCGTCCAGGAGGTCCGGAATGCATTCGCATCGGCCGTCTCGTGAGGTGGCCACTTTCGAATTTGAGGGAACACATCAAGACTCGTCTTCATGCCGAACGGTCAGGCCAGAAACTACGAAGGACACAACGATGAAAAGAGAATCAAACCTATTCAATGGAGTGGATCTTAAACCGCTGATTGACATGCTCGAGCCACCGCAGTGGTGGTTCCAGCTTTGGCAAGAACACACGGAGTTAATGTGTGAGATAGCCGTCACAGTCATCAGTGTTCTGGTTCTTTTCCTTCTCGCATTCCGCACGTTTGCGTGGATGCTCAGGACTGGGCGGATTGCAGAGGTGGAACGCCGGCTTAACGAGTGGCATCTTCGTCGAATGCAACAAAAGGAAAAGGCATCACGGTAAACAACAAAAGGAGACCGCAAAATGAAGATCCTTGATGAGGTTGTCCGTCGCATTGAAGAAACGCAGCAGAGCAAGCGAATCAAGCTCGCTTTCAACCTGGACGGACGATCAGCAGAGATGTTTTTGGAGGCTTATCACTCCACTGTCAAAGAGGAGTCCGTCAGCCAAGGTCAATTTGCTGCACGGATCTTAATGCTCGCATTGGAACGCGAAATGGGGACCCGCCTGCGGAGGAAAAGATCGCAAGCGAACAACAGTATCGGGTGAAAGAAGTGCGTTGTGATGACGATAAGAACCAGATGCCAGCGTTGTTTTCATTCACACCCATGCAACCCATTGCATGGGTGTGCCGGCCAGGATGTGAGCAATCTATGCAAGTTAAGACCGTAAGCCAAACAATCAGTTGGGACCATACATCCTCTCGTCCTGTGCCCGGCACACATCCGCAAACCAGTTGGCTCGAATGGTGGATCACAGGCTCACGTATACCGATAGCCTAGCAAGGGAATCGGAGGCTCAGATGTATAACTCACGACTTCATCTGACAGACAGCGAGTCCTCACCGGGTTTAGGCCGCTAACATTTTCTCCTTGGCCAGTGGCACACTATCGAGAAACGTCTGCATCGGTGTCTTGCCATAGCACCAGCGCCCTTGGTGGGGGCGCTGCTCGTTGTACTCCTGGATCCACGCATCCAAGTCAGCCTGGAGGTCCTCCAGCGTTCGATAGATCTTCTTGCGGAGCGCCACGCGGTAAAACTCGTTCAACATGGTCTTGTGGAACCGTTCACAGATCCCGTTGGTCTGGGGATGCCGCGTCTTGGTGCGCGTATGATCGATGTTCTCCACGGCCAGATAGAGTTCGTACTCATGGCGCTCCGGAGTTCCACAGTATTCCGTGCCGCGATCCGTGAGCACACGGTTCAGCGGAATGGCATGCTGCTCGAAGAACGGCAAGACCCGATCATTGAGCAATTCCGCGGCCGTCACCGGCGTCTTGCGGTCGTACAGCTTCGCAAATCCCACCTTGCTGTAGGTATCGATGAAGGTTTGCTGGTAGATGCGGCCGACGCCCTTCAAGGTGCCGACGTAGAACGTATCCTGCGCGCCGCAGTAGCCGGGACATTCGCTCTCAAATTCGCCGTGGGCCTCTTTGTCCGCCGTCGCCTTCTCCAGCGCCACGACTTGGGCCTCGGTAAGCACCAGTCCCGCTTGGGCTACCTTCGCTTCCAGTGCCTTTAAGCGTTTCCGCATCGTTGCGAGATCATGGCGGAGCCAGATACAGCGCACGCCCGCTGGGGAGATGGACAGCGCCTGCTTGCGCAGTTCATTCGCCACGCGGGCTTGTCCCCACGCGGGTTGCTCAATAGCGATCTGCACGATGGCCTGTTCCACCTCGGGTGCCACCCGATTCTTGAGGAGCGGCTTCTGCCGCGAAATCTCTTGAAGCGCGGCCTCGCCGCCGGTCTCGTAGAGTTCCTTGAATCGATAGAAACTATCGCGGCTATACCCCATCAGCTGGCAGGCTTTGGAGACATTGCCGAGCTGCTTCGCCAGTTCCAGCACGCCGACTTTCGTCTTAATGATCTTTTGTTCCGTCGTCATGGTCCTCGCTCCTTTCGTGAAGAGGGAGGACTCTAGCTGACTGTCAGATTAAGTTCTAGCTTCCACAGCTCAGACCCCTGACATCTAATATCACAGGAGCATGTATGCAGATACGATTGAGGTTGAGCGAGCAAATTTCGTCGGCGGTGAGGCAGCAGGCCGGACAGCGGCGCGTCCATGTGCATGATTACGTGCGTCATTTGGTAGAGCGGGGACTGCTTGTCGATGTCATTACATTGACACGCGTTGCACAGGGACAATCCATGCCAATAGCGCAACAAGTTCTTGAGTCAATACTTGAAACCCGAAATCTCCTCCGGTCACTCATGGCGGTGCGTGATCAGCAGACCGTGAGTCGAGCTCAGGCCGAGGCAAAACGCGAAGCAGATCTGTGCTATGCGAAAGGAGCACATCATGCCTCTCCTGCGGCCTGACTTTTCAGGAAATTTTACTCGAGGTTCGGACACGGCCGCCACTCATATGCGCCTTCTGATCAAAGGTGCATTGTATTGCTTTCTTGTATTTGCGGCGACGGCAATGACCACCACTCTTTGGCTCGTGCACGAGACGGTGGAGCGAACGGAATGGGATTGGTTCGTTCGGGTGGTCTTCGCGAAGCAGGCGTGTTCCTTCGATAAAGATCCCGCCTGCCAGGTTGTGCTCACTATACCGACTGACCAGCGTGCGGTTGATATGACCGCGGCAAACCTTGCCATTTTTGCGGAGACACCAGAAGTTCAAGCATATCTGGCCGGAGTGCGCAGCAAATTCACACAGGCGACCGTTCTAGGTGTGATGACTGGCTGTCTCACAGCCGCAGCGAGCTTCTTCTATTTTCTCCTCAGAGGATGGCGGTTGAAGAAGGCCATCCAAATCTCCGGTCTTTGTCTGGCTCCTGCCTTTGTTCTGTACTGGAAGCTAACGATGCTCCAGCACGTCAGTCCACACGTCCTCGGCGGACGTTGGCATGGCGCGCTGTGGTTTTCTGGCATGCCGATGATCCGTGGCACGGAAACGTTGCACAGCGTCTACATTGGCGCCACTGGTGTGGGAAAAACCCAACTGATGCACCAGCGGATCGATACCGCACGACATTGGGGTGAACATGGGGTGGTGTATGACGACGGAGGCATTCTCCTTTCTCAGCACTTCCGGCTCGGCGACATCATCCTGAACCCATTTGATGCTCGCAGCGCTTTTTGGACGCCGTTTGCAGAAATTACCTGCGAGGCTGACTGTCGGGCCGTCATGGAAAGTTTATTCCCAATCAGTGAACGGACGTCTGATCCGATTTGGATCAATTCAGCGCGCGTGTGGGGGACCGATATTCTCTGGAAATTGTATAGCGAAGGTCGGCACTCGAACAAAGCGATCTACGACACGATGAAAGCGAAACTAGATGAGCTGATCGTGCGGTTCGAAAACACGGTCGCTGGATCACAGATGGCCGTAGATAGGACGGGGGAAAGCATCCGTGCTGAGTTGCTGAGTCGTGCGGAGATCTTCAGGTTCCTCCCGGACGCGCCACATGGAATCCGACCATTTTCCATACGGCGGTGGGCGCTCAATCCGCAAGGTTGGCTGTTCTTCCCAGTTCAGGAACGGTGGCATGCGCTCTTGAAACCTCTGCTGAGCCTCTGGATCGATCAATTCTGCCTCTCGTTGTTCGATCGTCTGCCCGACCAACCTGGTCCTTGCACCTGGCTCATCCTTGATGAAGTAGGCAGCCTGCAGAGACTGCCGAGCCTTGAACGTCTGTTGATGAAGGGCCGGAAGTTTAATTGTGCCGTGCTGCTTGGCATTCAAACCTTCGCCGCCATTCGGGGCGTGTATGGCCCAGAAGCTGCGACAAATCTCCTGGGAAATTGTCACACGCGGGTCGTATTCCTCCTGACGGATCCTGAAACAGCAGAACAGGCGAGCAGGTTGTTCGGTGATGTCACTACTATGGAGCCTGACGAATCCCTGTCGATGGGACCACATCCGATGCGTGACGGCATGACTCTGTCTCGCCGAGAAGTTCGCCGACGCCTCATTCCACCGGAGCAGTTCTTGAGTATGCGACGGCTAACCGCCTATGTCAGATTGCCTGAAGACGTTCCAGCTACGTTTATCCGATGCCGGTATCGACACTGGCCGACGATTGTTCCCCCATTCATACCCTTCTCTCTTTCCCCTGATGTGTCGGAGGTAGCTGACACGGATGAGGCATTGTTGCAGCAAGAGTCACTGGCGGCCTTGGCGCGCGAACTGACGGAACCAGCTGCCCAGGCAAAAGGGCCTCGGGGGCTCGAGGCTCTGTCATGATGAGCATTACCAAAGTAACGAGTGTCAGTGCACAGCACTATTATTCGCGCGAAGATTACTACACAACCCAAGCCGAGGCCCGTGCGGCCTCGGCTTGGGTTGGAAAAGCCGCTGACAGAATAGGACTCTCCGGACCTATTGAGCGAGATCAATTTCGAGAGGTGCTTGATGGAAAACTTCCAGACGGGATTGACATGGCTGCGAACGGCGGCAGTGAAAGACGAGCGGGCTTTGATGCGACATTCAGTGCACCGAAATCTGTCAGTTTACTCGCCGAAATTGGTGACGATACTCGTGTGTTCCATGCTCACCGTATCGCAACCCAAGCTGGACTCCATTATCTCCAAGAACATGCAGCTTATGCGCGTATGACGGAAGATGGAAATACGCGTCTCAAACAGACCGGCAATCTTCTCATTGCGACGTTCGAGCACCACACGAGCCGTGCCGGCGATCCACAACTTCATTCGCATGCGGTAATCATCAATGCCACACAGCGGGCTGATGGTGAATGGCGCGCTTTAGCAGGAGAGAAGATCTATGAAGCGAAGATGACGGCAGGCGCGGTTTACCGGGCCACGCTGGCGCATGAGCTTCAGGAGCAGGGATATCAGATCAGTGTGACCCATAACGACGGACGTTTCGAGGTCACAGGACTCAATAAGGAGCACCTGGACCACTTCAGTCAACGTGCACGAGATATACGGAACGTCATGGAAGACCGAGGACTCGACGGTGCAAAAGGTGCTGAGCGAGCGACTCTCCTGACGCGAGAGGCCAAAAGGGATGTAAACATAGAATATCTGCGGCAAGAATGGCGTGAACGAGCCGAGGAGCACGGCATAGACCTCAAACGCATTGTCATGCAGGCACAGGAGCGAGCCACTTTGGGAGCGCCTGGTAAAGAGAGCTTGGTTCATGCAAAGGAAGCGGTTGAGTGGGCCGTTGCTCATACGTCGGAACGGCAGACACTGGTGAGCAGCGTAGAGCTCCATCGCTATGCTGCGGAGAAAGCAACTGGCAAAGCTAGTTTTGAGGACATCCGTGAAGCGATCGCTGAATATGAAAAGAACGGCAGCCTCATTCGAGTAAATGAGCGGTATACCACCCTCGACGCGTTGCGCGTGGAGCAGCAGACAATTGATCTAATGAAAGCCGGCCAAAGCCGTGTCCTTCCTCTCATGGCGCGGGAGGGAGCGGAAGGCGGAATACAGGCACAAAGCCTAACTTCTGGGCAAGAGCGCGCTGTGCTCCACATTCTCACATCATCCGACCGCTTTATCGGAATAGAGGGGCTAGCTGGTACTGGAAAAACGACGATGCTCCGGCACGTCAACAGCGCCATCAAGGAGAGCGGCATTCAAGTGCATGGATTAGCCGTCTCGGCATCGGCTGCGAGGACCCTTGAAAACGAAGCCGGCATTCGCTCGGAGACGGTAGCGCAGTTTCTCCATACGCCCGCCAGTCGGGTCTTCGATGACACACGCAAGCTCTACGTCATTGACGAATCATCGCTCCTCGGCGCGCGAATGGCACACGGGCTGATGGCACGCATTCAGCAAGAAAACGCGAGAGCGGTGTTTGTAGGCGATCGGGGCCAATTGTCGGCGATCGAAGCCGGCAAGCCGTTCGCTGTGCTTGTCAATCAAGGCATGCAAACCGTGCGGATGGATCAAATCCTGAGACAGCGCGATGCTGATTTGAGGTTTGTGGTTGAAAAGGCCGCGGAGGGTCGGACACTGGAGACAATTTCCCATCTTGAAAAGCTTGGACGGCTGACTGCCGTCTCGGACCGCAATGACCGCCTGGCCATGGTGGTGGCGGAGTACCTTGGACGTCCACCGTCTGAACAAGCAGATACGTTGGTGCTAACCGGTTCCCGGGAGGATCGCAGTGCTCTGAATGAGACGATTCGAACTGGGCTTCAACAACAAGGTGTGCTATCAGCCCACGAAATGGAAGCAGATGTGCTCGTTCAGAGAGCCTTCACGAAGGCGCAATTGCGGGAGGGCGGATCGTACAACGTGGGTGAGATGGTGCGGTTTGCCAAGTCCTACCCAGGATTAGAGATCAGCAAGGGAGACTATGGCATCATCCAAGCCGTAAATGCTGAGCAAGGCATAGTGGTCCTGAGAATGGAATCAGCTGGACGGATTATAGACTGGCAACCTGAACGGTATGCGGGTGTCGAAGTGTTTCAGCGAGAACACCGAAGCCTGCGAGACGGTGATTTGATCAGGTGGACAAAGAATGACTACAGCCAAGATCGCCGGAACGGCGATGTGGCGCGTGTCGTCATCGATTTCGAAAAAGGCGCCATCGCTATCCGTGACAGGGAGGGCAACGAATCCGCCTTCGATCCCAAGCGCGATCGACATTGGGACCACGGATACGCATCCACAATTCACAGCAGTCAAGGACGAACAGCCGACCGCACTATTGTGCACGCCGATAGTCAGCAGTTGGCGACGAACAAAGAGGCCTGGTATGTCGCCGTGTCGCGGCCACGGAATGACCTGCGGGTCATTACGGATGATGTGAAAAGCTTACGAGAAGCGGTGGGTGAAAGCCGAGCGCAGGAGAGCGCAATCGAGGCAGTTGGAAAAAGTGGTGTCGAGAAAACCTATGACCGACAGTTGGATCGTGATCTTAGCCGTATAGCCCAGGTTTCACTAGCGAGGCAAGCGGAGTTGGAACGGTGAAGACTGAGGGAAGTCTTTCAAGGCATGGGGCCACGCCATGCGCTTGACGACATCCCCCAGACCCCCTAGCAAAGCGCCGGCTTACGCCCGCGCGGAAGGAGAACCATGTTTCAAGTGCAAAGGAACTGTGCAGTTCCATGGTGACAAGTCGGCATTTGGTCAACATTCAGGAGGCGAGCCAATACATCGGCCTCTCCGTTCATACGGTCTACACCATGGTCAGTCAGCGTCGGATCCCATTTGTGAAAATCGGCCGCCTGACCAAATTCGATATTCGATTGCTGGACGATTGGATCAAGAAGAATACCGTCATGCCCAAGGCATCTTGATTCGTGTACTCATATATGAGAACATCGCTCGCATGACAAAGCTTCGAGCGATTCGCGAAAGAAAGGGGGTGACTTTACGGATGCTGGCTAACATGTCGGGTGTTGCCTTGGCTACGTTAGTCAGGATTGAGGGCAGCGGTTACGATCCGCGTCTTAGCACTTTAAGAAAGCTTGCAAAGGCGCTTGAAGTATCCGTTGCCGAATTGATCGGGGAACAACTACTCAAGAAAGGAGGTAGACAGTGGGCCTGACCAAGAGACGAGACGGATACTACGTGGAATTCTTCGTTGTAGATGCCGGGAAAGGCCTTTCTCTGGCTCCGCCCGGCACAGGAAAAATCAAACGCTGGAAGGTTGGCTCAAGCAATAAGGCCCATGCCAAAAATCAGGAGGCCATTATCAAGACCCGGCTTTTATCGGGGCAAGAGCCGAGTCCCAGCATGGCACGTGCACGTGCCATGACGTTTAGGCGATGGGCTAAGATCTATCTTGATCTGGAAGAAGTACAGAAAATCGCAACATACGAGGACAGGAAGCTAAAGGTTCGGCATTTGGTAGACTTTTTTGGAGACAAACCACTTGCTGAAATCACTCCCGAAGACGTGGCGATATACCGGGAGCAACGGAGGCAATATAAACGAATCCCATGTCCTTGCTGTACCAAAATGGTCACGCGTGCCACGTGTGCAAAGTGTGGATGGGAACGGACCGATAAGCCAACACCTGTCTCACTGCAAACCATTAACCACGATCACACGGCACTGACCCACATGCTGAACATTGCCAAGAGTCCGCGATTCAAATTTATTGTTGAGAATCCGGCTTCACATGTTCCGAAGCCTGACCCAAAGAACGAACGCGATCGGGTTGCTAGCGCGGATGAATGGCATCGGTGGAAGGCGGCCGCAGCACCACATATCCGGTGTTTCATGACCATTGCGTATTTTGTAGGCCCACGAAGAGGCGAGCTGTTGAAATTGGAATGGCCGGATGTGGATCTTCGACGGAAAGAATTTACCTTGCGCAAGACCAAGAATGGAGAGACCAGGGTGGTGCCTATGACTCCCGAGGTCTATGAGGTGTTTCGGGAGTTGTGGAAGGAACGCCGCCTAGACACCCCCGGAGTGTTCCTGTATAAAGGGAAACCGATGAAAAACATCCGAACGGCTTTTGCCGCGGCCTGTCGGAGGGCGGGAATCACGAACCTGCGGGTGCATGATTTTCGTCACACTGCGAGTACGAATCTCAGGCGAGCTGGTGTTGACACTATGACAGCTATGAAGATTATCGGTCACAAGAGCGAACAGATGCATCGGCGGTATAATACCATCCACCCGGCGGACCTCCATGCAGCTGCTGCTAAGCTACACAAGTACTCCGCCGTTAACACCCTAATAACACTTGATGAAATAAGTCCAACAGGGCAGAGTGCAAGTGATTGTAATTCCAATGTCGGGGCGTAGCGCAGCCCGGTAGCGCGCCTGCTTTGGGAGCAGGATGTCGGAGGTTCAAATCCTCTCGCCCCGACCATAATGTGCAAGTTTCAATAGACCGTCGAGAGATTTGAAGCGGCTGAGCGCCGACAGTCGAGAAGGAAAAGGTCGCTTGCAATTTGTGCGACCGTCAGCGAAGACGCCGGGCCGAAGGCCAAATCCTCTCGCCCCGACCAAACCGCACTTCGTGTGAGCAGCAGACTCACCATCGCTTTATCGTACCTACCACCTGCGGATAAAAACCTTCGGTATTGTATTGCAGCCTGCTTGCTTGACCCGCTTCATGTCCCGATAACGGTTTGCGCAATGCCAAGCCTTCCGTTCCTTCCACGGTGATTGTTCCCCGCGTCATGTCCGATGTTGGGTGCCTAAGATTTGCGTCGCCGCGACGCTCGTCTGCGTCAGAGTTCCGACAAGGCGTCGGCATAGGTTGCGGCATGGGGCAAATGATAGGCGTCGAACGCGCTTCGCAGATCAACCCCGCCTGTCGCGTCCGTGAACATGACGAACAGGTTGTTGCCGGTCCTCCGGTTTGTTGGAGTACAGCTCTCGAAGTTGTAGGAGCGTGCGGGATGATAGAGCCGCTCCCAAAATTGCGGGGTCAGGAGTCCTCGCTCGAACAGCGGCCAAAAATAGCAGTTGCCGATGTCATGACTTTCGCTGAGCTGATCGCATCCCTTGGTGTACTCGATGCCCCGAAGGCCTCTCGGACCGAATTGATCCAGCGGCAGGAAGCCGGAACTGTAGGCCAGCGCATCGGCCTGACCTTCGTTGAAACAGGAATAATCTCCGGCGAAGAATCCTGAGATTTCGTTAAAGAGTTGATGCGCGATCTCATGCGCGATGCGCGGAGTGACATTCTGAACAAGCCCTCCGAACGCGTTGAAATATAGAGGATGGGCGTAGTTCGCCGTGATCACACCGTTGCCATAGCTGAAATTCCCTTCCCCCTGCTGCGAGGTGGCCAACTCGGTCGGCATGACCAGCGCCGTGATCGGACCCGAGCTGACCCCTGTCAGCCTCCGTTCGGCGGATTGAATTGCAAGAGCGTTCGTAAAAATTTCCGTTCCCGCATTTCCCGCTTGGAACGAGGCCTGCCGATAAAACACGGTCCGCAAGCCGGTAGTGGGATCGGTCCGTTGGTCGGTCACGAAGTCCACAGGCGTGATGCCGCCCCATACGGGAGGCAGTTCGTACCAGGTCACCGTGACATCGGTCTCGGTGGACAACACGATGGAGGGTGCATAGGGCACGGTCACGAACGCGCTGGGGCCTTGGGGGTAAAGCGTGGCAAAGACATCCGCGAACCCGCTGATCAATTCTGGAGATGCCCCGAGGACGGGGAACGCAAGGCCGCTGATTCGGATGCCATCGACCGACGGGATGATCGTCGTCGCTCGGCACGTTCCGCCGCAGGTGGAGAGGACGACCGGAGTTTGATTGCGACATCCCGCATCATCACAGTACGACAACCACGGGGGAAGCGGTGTTCGGGCCCCGGCCGGAGGAATGACCGGAGGCGTAGTCGGCGGGGTTGTCGGTGCGTTGGGGTTGGGGTTCCCCGGAGGCGGAACACCTGGCTGCGTCGGGGTCTGCGGCTCCACCACCGTAGTGGTTTGAGGTTGAGACTTGTCCCCCCCACTGGAGCAGGCAACCAAGAACAACGTGAAGAACAGAACGAGCAGTGTCATAACCCAAGACCAGAATACGCGGTTTGCCTAGATCGTCCTACCCACCCGAATGAGGGGTATTTGTTCGCGGATCAGAACTCACGATCGTGCACTACTTATGCGGCCGTTCCGGTGTAACACAATCTGACCCGGTCTTTCCACCTCGGACTCTTCAAACACGGAAGCCTCATTCAGCCTGATCAGGATTGGCATCATTCAAACCTGGCCTTACTGGATCATAAATGAGCGGTACCGTCGGCATGGGCGATCAAGTCCGGACTTGACGCAAGCCGTCCAAAGGTTCACAACTACCCCTCACAACGCAGCCTGCAAACGGTACGCGCTCGGTCGATGAGCTGAAACAGAAGAATGCGCCCGTAGCTCAGTTGGATAGAGCATCAGCCTTCTAAGCTGAGGGTCGCTGGTTCGATTCCAGCCGGGCGCACCAAACAGAGCTCGCTCGTGCCGCCGGCTCACCAAGCGAAGCTTCTCTGCATCATTGCCGGCGGATAAACACCTCCAGTAGTCCGAACTGTCGTTCTGCTCGTGCCGCGGGTTCTTCAGGCGAAGCCTCTCCCTTATTGGTTGCCCGCGGATAAGTACCTCACATACTCTGTGATCTTTGATGGCTTCGTGTAAGCTGCGGCTTACCAGCCGTAGCCCCTCTTCATGACATTTCGCCGATGGGTAAACTCCTGTAGACATGGCGAACCGCCCTCTTCTATAGTTTCCTCCTCGTATTGAGCTTTCAGGGGCTTGAGACCTCATGCGCAGGCTGTTCCGACCGATTCCTCTCGCGATTTCGGCAGTCGTCCTGCTCGTCGTCTACACACTGGCCGGGTTTTTCCTTCTTCCCTACATCATCAAGTCCCGAGTCCTTCCGGCCGTCGGCGAACAGATCGGCCGGCCGGTTCTGGTTGAAGACGTACAGATCAACCCATTCGCGCTGTCGATCACCGTGACCGGGTTCGAAATACGAGAGACCGACCAAACTGCGTTGCTCGGATTCGAACGGCTCTACGTCAATTTCGAGGTCTCTTCGCTGGTGCGACGGGCGTTTCGCTTCGATGAAATTACTCTCGCCATGCCCTTCGTATCGGTCCGCGTTCTTCCGACCGGCCAACTCAACCTTCTTGATCTGGCCAAGAGCTCGGGCGGTACGACCGCCTCTCCCGAACAGAGCGCCGACGCGCAACCTCAAGAGGACAAGAAGCCGCTTCCTCCTATCGAGATCGGACTCCTGCAAATCAGCAGCGGGATCGTCGAATTTCGCGACGAATCGAAACGAAAGCCCTTTGAAGTTTCGATCGTCCCGATCGAGATCCAGCTCCAAAATTTCACCACGCGCCGGGGCGGAGAGAGCACCTATGCCTTCAGCGCGGAAGTCCGCAAGGAGGAATTGCTCAACTGGGAAGGGTACGTGTCCCTTGATCCGATCGAATCGGAAGGAAAGTTCTCTCTGACGGGCGTGCGCGGACCGGTGCTCTGGCTCTACGTGAAGGACCGATTCAATTTCGATATCCCGGACGGCCTCTTGAACATCAGCGCGCGCTATCGCTTCGATACGACCGTAGAACCGTTCAATCTCACGTTGAACGACGGTGAGATCGGTCTGGCCAACCTCGCGCTTACCGAATCGGGCAAGGACGAGGCGGTGATTTCGATTCCCTCCTTTCTGGTCCATGGCATCAACGTGGACGTCGCTCGACGGAACCTGGACATATCATCGGTCGAATCCAAAGACGCACAATTTAAGGGTTGGATGGAGAAGGACAAAACCGTGAACTTTCAGACGCTCTTTACGCCGAAGCCCTCGGAAGCTGCGGAAGAACCGCGGAAGCAAACCGTATCAACGGAAGCGTCTGCCGAGGCGACCGAGCAGCGACCATGGTTGATTGCACTGAAGGAGATCGCCCTGAAGAACTACGGCCTGGATTTCGAGGACCGCAGCACGCCGACCCCGGCACACCATCGGATCGCGGCCATGAACACCACGGTGAAAGACCTCCATGTACCGTTCAAAGAACCGCTGAATATAGATCTCGGATTCCAGCTCAACGATACCGGATCGGTGCACGCCAACGGGACCGTCGGACTCAAGCCATTCGAGGCCAGTATCGGCCTGCGTCTGTCCGCAATTCCTCTCAAGCCGCTGGAGCCGTACCTTGAAGGAGTCGCCCGCGTGGCGATTGATTCGGGGAATCTCGACATGAGCGGGGATCTTCACTTGGCCGTGGAACATCCGAACGCACCCATGCTGACGTACAACGGAAATTTTGGCATCCGGAATCTGGCGGTTAACGATCGCGACGGCGTATCTTCTCTGGTTTCATGGAAGCAGCTGCAGCTGAAACAGCTGGCTCTCACGGTTGATCCCACCACGGTGACGATCGAAGAAGTGGGGCTGGATCAACCGGCCGTTCATTTCAAGATACAACCGGACGGGCAGTCAAACCTTAGCAGCATCCGCCCACAAACCCAGACAGCGGAGCCGGCGCCCGAGCCGGCTTCTTCCGCGAAGAAAGGACCGCCCCCCGCTGTTTCCGTCAAGACGGTCAAGCTCCTGAGAGGATCGGCCACGTTCGTCGACGAATCGATCCGGCCGACCGTGCGGACCGGCATCCATGATCTGACCGGAACCATCAAAGGACTTTCCTCGAAACAATTGGCCAAAGCGGACGTCGAATTGACCGGCAGAATGGACAAGGTGGCGCCGTTGAAAATCTCCGGTGCCATCAATCCATTGACGGAGAATACGTTTACGGATCTACTGATCAAGTTTGAGAACGTCGACCTCACGACTGCCGCCCCGTACAGCGGGAAATACGCGGGCTATCCGATCAGCAAAGGCAAACTGTTCTTGGATCTGGCGTACAAGGTCTCCAAGAAGCAGCTGGAGGCGGAGAACAAGGTCGCGATCGACCAGCTCACATTCGGCGAGAAGACCGACAGCCCGGACGCCACTTCGCTTCCCGTTCCGCTTGCCGTGGCTCTGCTCAAGGATCGCAACGGCCGCATCGACATCGATCTGCCTATCCGAGGTGACCTGAACGATCCCGACTTCAAGTATGGGAAGGTCGTCATTTCCACCTTGCTCAATCTCCTGACCAAGATGGCGGCGTCCCCATTCGCTCTCGTCGGCAAATTGATTCCGGGGGGCGGGAGCGGTGAGGATCTGCAGTACGTTGAATTCGCACCTGGATCGGCGATCGCCTCGGACGAAGATATGAAAAAGGTCGATGCCCTGGTCAAAGCGCTGGCCGAGAGACCGGGATTACGGCTGGAGATCACCGGCACCGCCGATCCGGTTCGCGATCGGCAGGCTCTCGGATTCAAGAAGCTCTCCGCGGAACTGCTGGCCAAATGGACCCGCGAGCGCGGCAAGTCGGCGGCCGGTGAATCGCTGCCGGCCGACGACGAACAGCGGCTGCTCAAGGAACTCTATGAACAGCGCCGTGCTTCCGCCGGAGCGGCCGAGCCTGCGCGGACCACGGCTGCTCCCCCCAGTCCGCCGACCGTAGAGGAGATGAGGCGAGGCCTGGCGGCAGCCATGCCCTTCGAGGAAGAGGACCTACGGGCGCTGGCTCACCAACGGGCGGAGGAGATCCGAAACCAGCTGACCGGAGAGGGAAAGTTGGAGGGGGAGCGAGTCTATCTAGTGAACGAGGATATCTCAGCCTCCGAACATGAACGCATTCGCAGCAAACTCGGTATCACGGCTTCGTGACCGACACGGGAGGTCGCGACGTACCGAACGCCTCACGAGACTCTTGAACTGACCCGCTCCTCCACAGTATCGTAGAGAAACCCGCGTGATCGTCGCCAACCGGATCGATCATATTTATTAATATGGACGGAGGACGTTATGGCTCTGCGACTAGGAGATGAAGCTCCAAACTTTACGGCAGAAACGACCGAGGGACCCATCAACTTTCATGAATGGCTCGGGAACGGGTGGGGCATTTTATTTTCTCACCCCAAGGACTACACGCCCGTCTGCACGACGGAATTGGGCACCGTCGCGAAGATCACCCCGGAGTTCAAGAAGCGCGGCGTGAAGGTCATCGCGATCAGCGTCGACCCTCTGGATTCGCACAAGGGTTGGATCAACGACATCAACGAAACGCAACACACGACGATGAATTATCCCATCATCGCCGACCCCGAGAAGAAGGTCTCCACGCTGTACGATATGATTCATCCCAACGCGATCGACAACATGACGGTCCGCTCCGTCTTTATCATCGGTCCGGACAAAAAGATCAAGCTGACCTTGACCTATCCGGCCTCATGTGGTCGGAATTTCGATGAATTGCTCCGCGTCGTCGATTCACTTCAGTTGACGTCGAAGTATAAGGTCGCGACCCCCGCGAACTGGAAGGACGGGGAGGACTGCATTATCACGCCTGCGGTCAACAACGACGAGGCCAAGACCTTGTTCCCGAAGGGCTTCAAGACCATCAAGCCCTACCTTCGCTACACGCCCCAGCCGAACAAGTAATCACGGCCTGCTACTCGGAGGGGCGGCATTCAGATGCCGTCCCCTCCGGTCACACCAACAGTAAGCCGGCCTTGCGGATCGTGTCCCACGACGCACTCGAGAGGAACGATTCGCCCCGCTTCCCGCCTCCGGGAAAACTTCCGATGGCGTCCCGGAGGAGCGGATAGGTCTGCACCAAGCCCTTGCGCCTCTTTGGCGCGGCAAGTGCGATCAGGTTCTCGATCCACCGTGCCTCCGCCGCGGAAAGGTCCAACGGTTCCTCCGTGCTGCTCGGCCAGCGCAGGGTTCTCGTTTTGCCGACGGTATGTCCCGACGGCATTCCGCCCAACCACACGAGACGGCGCTCGATGGTGATGTCATCGGGATTCGGTTCGCGCCGGACCAATCGGCGCGCCCAGGTGGAGGGTACGGCCGGACTCGGCATGTTCCGGTCGAACCAGTTGCGCACATCCATACGCAGCCCGCGCCCTTCAAGAAAATTGAGCATCGACCGCCGCAAGCCTTCCCGTACCCAGTCGGGCATCGCACCGGTCGGATTCGTCGGATCCGTATGGATCAGATCGTTGTCGGCAAAACCCTGAAACCGCGGACCCAGAATGCGAATGCCGTGGGATTCGGGATCAAGACCAATGGGACTGTGTGCCGTCGCCGTAAAGCGATGCCAGAAGGCCGATTGCATCAGACCGGCCGCAAACAACTGGCGCACACGCTCGAGCGCATCGACCGTTTCCTGCAGCGTCTCGGACGGAAACCCGTACATGAGGTAGCCATGGACCAGAATGCCGGCCTGGTTGAAGGCGGAACACACGAGCGCGGTCTGGTCGACGGTGATGCCTTTCTTCATTTGTTCCAGCAGGCGATCCGACGCTGCCTCAAGTCCCGCGGTCACCGCGATGCAGCCGGAAGCCGCCAAGAGACGACAGAGGTCTGGGGAAAACGCCGCTTCGAATCGAATATTGCCCCACCAGCGGATCGTCAGGCGTCGTTCGAGCAAGGCCAAGGCCAGTGATTTCAATCCAGCCGGCGGAGCGGCCTCGTCGACAAAATGAAACGTGTTGCGGCCGGTCTCGGCCATCAGACGTGTGATCCGTTTGATCATACGTTCAGTCGGCGTGGCTTCATAGCGGCCGATGTAATCCAATCCGACGTCGCAAAAGGTACATTGCTTCCAGTAGCACCCGTGCGCAACCGTGAGTTTGTTCCAGTGTCCTTCGCTCCACAATCGATGCATCGGATTGGTGCTGTCGAGAATGCTCACATACCGATCGAGCGCCAGACCATCGTAGGTGGGGCAACCCACCTCGTTCATGGAAAAATCGACCGCCATGCTCTCGGAACTGTAACGGACACGACCTTTGTCACGATGAAAGGTCCGGCACAGCGCGCTCCGCGATCGCCGCCCGGCGAGATGCTCGACGAGCGAAAGGAGGGGACGTTCTCCGTCGTCCAATGTGACGAAGTCGACGTAATCGAAGATGCGGGGATCGCTGATCCGCCGCAACTCCGTGTTCACGTAGCCTCCGCCCAGCGCGATGACGGTCTCGGGGCACTGTCGTCGCACGGCCTGGGCAATTCGAAAGGCGCCGTAGACGTTGCCGGGAAAGGGTACGGACAGTCCGACAAGACCGGGCTGGATCCGATCGAGATGCGCCGAGAGCGCGTCCAACATGAATCGATCGGTCAAGCTCGGCGCCTCCGCCAAGCCGGCCGCCAACGCCTCGAACGACGAGGCGGATCGCGCCAGGTGCTCGGCATACCGATTCAACGCAAAATGAGGAGAAACCACCGCCTGCACGAGGTCGGCCAAGTCCTCCAAAAACCATGTGGCCCGCAGCTTGGCCCGGTCCTGCACGGACATCGATCGCGGCCATCTCGCTCGTCCGGCAGATCGCGGGCCGCGCGGCAAGACGCCCTGGCTGGCCAACTCGGCGGCCAACGCGGGGGTACGGCCTTGGAGGAATCCGATCACCGGATCGATCCACTTCGTGTAGGCCCGCGCCGCTTCGAGCATGGCGCAAGCCTCGTCCGGCAACGGGCCCTTGTAGTTGCGCACTGCGTCAAAGATCGCGCGGACCCCGTCACGACTGAACAATCGCAGCACCATCTCGATGCCGAGGTCCGCCTGATGGCAGGGAACACCACGCGATCGGAGAAAACCGGTCAGATAGGCGGTCGACGGGTAGGGGGTGTTCAGCTGAGTCAGCGGAGGGATGACCAAGAAGACGGCAATCGGCGCCATGAAGCCCGACATAACACAGTTTCGATCATCATTGCCATTCGATGGTGCACGACAGCATCCGATCGTCTCCGCTTATCGGACTCATAGTCGATTGTCAGTGGACAGCATCGTGGAGCGTCGGCTAGGGTGCCTCCCCATGGAGCAGAAGCGAGGCGCGCCCCATTTCAAACCATACACGCTGTACAGCGATTTCAATTGTCCGTTCTGTTATGCCTTGCACGAGCGGCTCCACGGTATGAAGCTGATCGACCTGGTTGCTTGGCGGGGCGTTCAGCACGCTCCCTGTCTGCCGAGTCCCCTGCGGAGATGGGAGGGAGTCTTGAGGGCCGAGTTACGGCATGAAGTGGCAGTCGTGAAGCGGCTGGCCCCTGAGCTGCCTATTGAGCCGCCGAACGGCAAGCCCAATACCAAACTGGCCATCGATCGTGCCGCGTCGCTGCTGTCCCTCGACGTGTCCCATGGAATGGAATTTGTTCGCCGTGTCTATGCCGCATTCTGGCGCGATGGGGCGGATATTTCGGATCAAGAGGTCTTGGATCCGCTGGTTGGGCAATACGCCGATGCGGAAATCCTCCGGAGCCCGGCAGAAAGCACTCGGCCGATCGTACACGAATGGGAGGAGCGCTGGCATGCGACGGGACAGGCCGGTGTCCCGCTTCTCGTGTCGTCCGACGATCGGCTGCTCGCCGGTTGCGTACCGGCGGAGCAGATCGAGAGGTTCTTTGGGTAGAGGCAGCTCCGACTCGCAACGCAAAGCGATGGTCGCCACGGCCGAGGCTCTTGCGACCTTGCTCGATTCAGCCCTGAAGATTCCCGGGACGCCGTGGTATCTCGGCTTGGATCCGATCATCGGATTGATTCCCGGCATCGGTGATCTGCTCGCCAATCTGATCGGCATCACCATTCTAGGGCTCGCGGCGCGTCTTCAAGTACCGCGCATCGTACTGGCGAGGATGAGCCTTAATCTGATGATCAACGGAGCAATCGGCTCGATTCCGCTTGTGGGGGATCTCTTTTCGGTGTGGTTCCGTAGTCACGCCAGAAATGCGCGTTTGCTGCGGCAGGCGGCGACTCAACCGTCACGGGCGACCGGAGGAGACTGGTTCTACGTGGCCTCCATCATCGCGGCCACATCGGCGCTGCTGATACTCGCCATCGTCCTGGTGGCATGGGGCCTCATGAAGATCTGGCAGGCGGTTGCATACTGACCTTCCGAGAACGGTGTCCAACTGCCGGCCGGCGATAGGTCGACCGTTCGAAGGAGATCCAGAGTACCCGTGACGTCCTTGTCAGGACCTTGTCACGACGCCACGAACTTGAGCGCAACCCCGTTGATACAGTAGCGCAAGCCGGTCGGTTTCGGACCATCTTTGAATACATGACCCTGATGGCCCTCGCACCGTGCGCAATGGATTTCCGTGCGAGGAAAGATCAGCTTGAAATCGGTCGTCGTTTCGATCACCTTCGGATCGATCGGTTGCCAAAAACTCGGCCAGCCGGTTCCGCTGTCGAATTTGTGATCGGAAGAAAACAGCGGGAGGTCGCAACCGGCGCAGTAGTAGACACCGGCTTGATGGTTCTCATGCAACGGATTGACGAAGGGCCGCTCGGTATCTTCATGCCGGAGAACCCGATAGGCTTCCGTCGGAAGGAGTTTTTTCCACTCTTCGTCCGTTTTGATGACTTTGACGATCGGCCCGATCTCGATCTTTGTCGGCATAGCGATCTCCTTTGTCATTCGGTATTCCCAGTGAAGTGTCGCCTGGGCGACAAGATCCTTACATAGCGCCCGGCCCGGAACAAGGGGTGAGCCGGTCAACTCACTCCCTTGCCCTGGCCGAAGACGGAACGGAAGGAGCGGACAAGGAATCGCCTTGGGCGGCCGACTCGTGACCAAATGCTGCCGGCAGCACTTCTTCGATCCGCTCGACCGGAATGAACGTCAGATCGTCGCGAACCTCCTGGGGAACCTCTTTGAGATCCTTTTCATTGGCCTTCGGAAGAATGATCCTCCGGATGCCGGCTCGATGCGCAGCCAATACCTTTTCCTTGATGCCGCCGACCGGCAATACCAGTCCGCTCAGGCTGATTTCCCCGGTCATGGCCGTGTCACTCCGCACCGGCTTGCCCACGTAGGACGAGGCCAGTGCGGTCGCCATCGTGATGCCGGCCGAAGGACCGTCCTTCGGAATGGCTCCGGACGGCACGTGCACATGCACTCCGTTCCGCTTGAATCGTGAGATGTCGAGTCCCATGCCTTCCGCATGCGACCAGAGATAGCTGCGAGCGGCACGAGCCGATTCCTGCATCACGTCGCCCAACTGACCGGTCAGGGTCAATTCATGACTGCCGGGCAACAACGTCGTTTCGATGTACAGCACATCGCCGCCCGTCGGCGTCCAGGCCAGGCCCGTCGCCACCCCTATCGGGATATTCTTCCGAGCTTCCTCAGGCATGAACCGTTCCGAACCCAGCCATTCCGGAAGCAACGCCGTCTCCACCGTGACCGGCTCACGCGGCGCGTCGGCGGGCAGGTCGGCGAAGGTCAGCGCTACCTTGCGGGTGAGCCGCCCGAGCATCTGCTCAAGTTGACGCACTCCGGCTTCTCTCGTATAGCGCGCTATGATGTGATCGAGCACGCCGTCCGGCAGCAATACTTGTTGCTGGTCGAGTCCGGCTTCCTTAAGCCGTCTCGGCCACAGATAACGGCGGGCGATTTCCGCCTTCTCCCGTTCGCTGTAGCCCTGGACCCGGATGATCTCCATCCGATCGAGCAACGGCTGGCTGATCGTATCCAGCGTGTTCGCCGTCGTGATGAAGAACACCTGCGACAGATCGAACGGCAGGTCCAGATAGTGATCGCGAAACGTATGGTTCTGAGCCGGATCCAGGATCTCCAACAGCGCCGCCGCCGGGTCACCCCGGAAATCGCGCCCCATCTTGTCCACCTCGTCCAGCATCAGTACCGGATTCTTGACGCCGGCGCGCCGCATCGCCTGGATGATCCGTCCGGGCAATGCCCCCACGTAAGTCCGGCGATGGCCGCGCAACTCCGCTTCGTCGTGAATGCCGCCGAGGCTGAACCGTTCGAAGGTCCTTCCCATGGCGCGCGCGATCGATTGGCCCAAGCTCGTCTTGCCTACGCCGGGAGGACCGACGAGGCAGAGAATCGGAGCTTTGGCGGAGGGATTCAACTTCAACACCGCCAAGTGCTCGACGATACGCTCCTTGACCTCTTTGATGCCGTAATGGTCCTCTTCCAGGACTTGCCGTACCTTGGCCAGCTCGAGACGTTCTTCGGAGACCTTGGTCCACGGCAATTCCAGCACGAGATCCAGGTAGGTCCGGAGCACCTGGTGGTCCGGTGACGAGGAGGGAACCTTGGCCAGACGGGCCACTTCGCGGTCGACCTCCTTCCGCACGTGCTCGGGGAGCTCCGCTTCTTGGATCCGCTTCTTGAGATCACTCAACTCGCTCTCGTCACCCTCGCCCTCTCCGAGTTCCTGTTGGATGGCCTTCAGCTGCTCCCGAAGGATGTACTCCCGCTGATTCTTCCCGATCTTCGCCTGCGCGTCGCTCGCGATCTTGTCCCGCAGTTGAAGAATTTGGATCTCCTTCGAAAGCGCGGCGTACAGCGACCGGAGCAATTCGATCGTGGACGAACTTTCCAACAAGGTTTGCTCTTCCTTGACGGTCAGGTTGAGCAGCGACGCCACGCGATAGGCCAGCGTCGCCGGATTCTCCTCTTTGCGGAACGCCGCTGCTGCTTCCTCGATTCCGGGGGCTTGAATCACGCGCGGCAGATCCGTGAGCAATTCCTGAACGGCGCGTTGGATGGCCTGCACCTCCCGATCCTGATCGCTCGAGAGTTCCAGGCGGCGTGCCTGGACACGCAGGAAGGGAACGGTCTGGTCGGCCTTGAGCAAGGCCACCCGTTCGATGCCCTGGACGAGGGCGTGGATGGTACCGTCCTCGGCATTGGCGATCTGCTTCACAATGGCTTTGGTCCCGATCGTATAGAGATCCTCGAGTCCGGGATTCTCGGTCGACGGATCGCGCTGGGCGACTACGAGAATCATCTTCTCTTCGGTCTTCAGCGCGGCATTGACCGCTGCGACGGATCGCTCGCGCCCCACGGTCACTGGCATGAGAATTCCGGGAAACAATACCGTCCGCTTAATCGGGAGAACCGGCAACGTCAGGGTCAATGTCGTGGTCATTGAAATGCCCTCCGCTTTCGAGTGAGCAGACAAGGTTGCATGGCTGCAGATAGGGCCTGGCAACGGAAAGTCAACAAGCGGGATGTACTGAAGCAGGGTGGATCATTAACACTGTCTAACGATCGACGAAGAGACCGCCATTGTGCGGATAGATCACCACCTTGGCGTTGTCCGGTCGCTGGTCCGGAGCGGGGCTTGCTTCGGATGGCAACCGATAGGTGTCGATGCCTCCCAAATCGTAAAAGGCGCTTACGCTCTTATCATTGGCTCGACCGAAGCCTCCTTTGACGCCGTATTGATCGTTGCCGCCTTCATCGATGAAGAGTCCCCATCCGGAATGGTCTGCGCTCCCGAGTCCGGTCGATCGATCGAACAGGTACTGGTCTCTGCCTTTGTCGCTGTCGATCATCAGACCGACGGCATGGTCCCACGCCACGCCTCCGTTGTAGAACGGTCCACTCGATCCGTAGTGATCGTCGCCCCGTCGGTCATTGAAAAGGCCGACCCCGTAATGCGCGGACGAGCCGTGCCCGTACCGCGCGGCGTGATACTCATCGTTCCCGGCGAGATCCAAAAGAACGCCGGCCCCGAAGAAATATCCGTGCCCCTGTGAGAAATTGGCGCTTTCATAGTGGTCCGATCCCGCGACGTCGACCAGGAGGCCCCAGCCTCCCGCCGAACTGTAGGCTTGTCGATCGGGTCGCCGGCTCAATACTCTGCCGCCGGATCCCGTTCCGAGTCCGAAGCAGTCGTATTGAAACATCGGGTCGCCCGGTTTACCGTTAGGGGCCTCTTCTGCATTGTAGGCGCTGGGGTATTTCCCTCCACATTGATAGCGGTCGTCTCCCTGCACATCGATGACCGCGCCGATTCCGGATGGCCCTCCGAACCCGATTGCAAACGCATGGCTCGTATACCGATCGTTGCCCGCCATGTCGAGCAACAGCCCCAACCCATGAACGGCCGCTCCCTGGGTCATTCTGGTTCCGACATAGCCGTCGTTGCCCTTGGCATCGAACAGAATTCCGATTCCCGCGAAGCCGGTTCCACCGGAGCCCTGCTCGAGCTGATAGGCATCGTCGCCGGCCAGGTCGATCAGCAGTCCCACCCCGAGCCGTCCGACGGCCAACCCGAAGGCACGGCCCTCGTATCGATCGTTTCCCGCGACGTCGATCACGACGGCGTTGCCATGGTCCGGATCCGTCGAGGCGGCGATCATGCCGCTGTAGCGATCATCGCCACCGAGATCGATGACCAGACCGAACCTTGCATCCAACTCATAGGTGTTCGCGCCGAACCCTCCGATCACAATAAGCCCGTAGGAACTCTTCTCGACATAGAGCACGTCGCCCGTCACGCCGTGCGGAACCTTCTCCTGAGGCAGCGGACGCGATAATGTCCGGGCGAGTTGATGGAGCCAACGCTCATTCGCCAGACGGGCCAGCACCTGGGCGGCGGCGATGAGATTGGCGTGATCGACACGTTCCTCGATCAATTCCGCGAAGCGCGCGTCATCCTTAAGGGAGGACATGGCCTGCTCGGTCGGATTGGACACCTGAGGGGTGAACCGTTCGACCAACCGTGACGCGTGGTTGAAAAGAAACGCGCGCTCATCCTCGGTGAGTTCGTTCAACGCCTTGTCACGATGCTGGGAAGCTTCGGCCAAACTCTCCACCATGAAGGCGATCGCGGCCCCTACCTGGGAGCCGGTCGGCAACGCGATCGCTCTGTGGAACGTCGACGTCCGATCCATTCCTGCCTCAAGCACGTCCAGTACGCCGGGGAGATTCACGGCGCCGCCTTCGGCGAGCTCGGCCGCCAACAGCCCATGACCTTCGAGATTGGCAATGCCGTCCCACGGTTGTCTCAACGCATCGAGGATCAACCGTCGTTTGAACCGAGCTGGCACGGACTCTCCCGATACGGCCGGCGCGGCACCGTCGCGCTGCATCTGTTCAGGCAATCCTTGCACGTCGGGACGGACGGACGGCATGAGGCGCTCGACCACCGACTCCCGCAACGGGCTTCGCGGTTTCGCAGCCGACGCGGGGGAAAGCATGGACACCATCCCCTGGATCATACCGCAGCCGGAGAGCACCGGCAGCAGGCAAATAACCAAGAGGGTCCGAAACCGCCTGCTTCGACGACGAATGGGAGCATTAGCCATGGAGGTTAACGGACCCTGCATTCCTACGCATCGAGCCTTCGACGATCTTGAACTCATACAGTCGGCACTCGAGAGGGCCATTATAAAGAGGGATGCGCCGGGAAGGGCGCAACCCGATCGACTGTTTCAGTCGGGAATCGCCGGTGAAGACATGGACTCGCCAGCCGGCCCATCGCTGCTTGAGCCGGTCGCCGATCCCGGCATACAGGGCATCCGACCTTTCAGAATGAGCGAGCCGCACTCCGTACGGAGGATTGACGAGCATGACCCCGTGAGAAGCCGGCGGCTCGAGCGCCAGGAAGTCCCGCTGCCTCACCTTGATATCGATATCTGTGGCCATCCCGGCGGCGTGAAAGAGGCGCCGCGCAATCTGAAGTGCCTGCTCGTTCTTGTCGGAAGCATAAATGGACAGGGGCGCCGCCGCCAGTTGCCGTGCGCTGGCTGCCTCCCGGATTTTGCTCCATCGCGCTGGATCGTGAGGCAGAAGCCGTTCGAACGCGAAGGTACGTCTGATGCCGGGAGCGATTCGTCTCGCCATCAGCGCGGCCTCCAAGGGAATCGTCCCGCCGCCGCACATCGGATCCACGAACGGCTGTCCAGGCATCCAGCCGCTTAAGAGCACCATGCCGGCCGCCAGATTCTCCCGTATAGGCGCCTCGATCTGGGCAAGCCGATATCCTCGTTTGAACAATGGTTCCCCCGAGGTATCGAGGTAGAACGTCACCGACTCGGCATCGAGAAACGCGTCGATCCGGACATCCGGTTGGTGCGTGTCGACGCTTGGCCGTCGGCGACGGACGGCCATGAATTTGTCGCACACGGCATCCTTGATTCGAAGCGTGAGAAAATTCAAGCTGGCAAGCTGACAGCGGCGCGCGCTGACTTTCACGCGGATCGTTCGGCCGGGGTCGAACCAATCCGGCCACGCGAGTGCATGGGCGCTGCGATAGACGTCGGCTTCCGTGCGATAGCGCGCGCGTCCCACTTCCCACAGCACGCGGTTGGCGACACGGCTTTCCAGATTCACGTGATAAAGCGCGTCCCACGGCCCGGTAAACGCGACTCCGCCCTCGGTCGGTTCGGCCGAGTCGATCCCGACACCGTCGATCTCCTGCTCCAAGACCCCTTCAAGACCACGGGGGCAGGGTGAAAAGAACCGGTGTTTTGTGCTATCCATCTCTTGCGTCCCGCATCACTTGCTCGGCCTTTGTGCTCCACAGGGCTCGATCCCATGAACTTCTGCAGCGCCTGCGGCCACCCTGTCTCCCAAAAGATTCCTGCGGGAGACAACATGCTGCGGTTCGTCTGCAGCTCCTGCACCGTCATCCATTATCATAATCCCAAGGTTGTCGCAGGCTGTATCCCCGAATGGAATGACCGGATCTTGCTCTGCCGCCGGGCGATTGAGCCCAAGTCCGGTCTCTGGACTTTTCCCGCCGGTTTTATGGAGATCGGGGAAAGCACGGAACAGGCGGCCATCCGTGAAACGGTCGAAGAAGCACAAGCAGAGGTGGCCCTCACCGGGCTCCACTCCGTGCTCAGCCTGCCGCACATCGGCCAGGTGTATCTGGTATTCATCGGAAAAATGCGATCGGAGCAGTTCGGAGCCGGAGCGGAAAGTCTTGAATCGCGGCTGTTTCACCCCTCGGAGATTCCTTGGGACTACATCGCGTTCACGGTCGTTAAGGAAGCATTGCGGCGCTACGTCGAGGACCTGGGAAAAGGTGAAATGAGGCTACACGTCGCGACGATTCCCGGAGCTTTGGTCAAGCCGACGCAAGAAGACGGTCGTTCATAGCGACAACGAGGATCGGCGTACGATCGCGTGGATGTCGACCAGTTGGCCGGCGCGGTCGAGTGCATAAAAAATCCGCCATTCGCCCACCGCGTACTTGCAGAGACCGGGAAAATCCGGGGCCGCAGGCTCATGTCGCAGGTTATCGACATTCGACGCAATCCACTTGGTCTTCTCGAACAACCGTTGAGCCGCCGGTATCTCGATCGCCGCAAGATCGTCGACGACCGCAGGCTGGAACGACAGGCGATACCAGGGCATGGGCGCCTACCAGCGGAGGCCGAGCCTGCGCGCGACCTCTTCGCCGGACAAACGTTCGGTATTGACGAGCGACGCCTTGAGCCGAGTCCGCAACGTCTCACCCAATTGCAGGCCGAGATCCGGATCGCCGAGCAACTCCCGTAGCCGATCGTCGACGATACCGCAGACCAATTCCTTCAGTTGTTGCGGCGAAAGTGAACCGACGTCCATGCGGGAGAGGATACGAAGATCATCACGGGATTGCAACGGCGAAGGCGCGTCAACGGGGAGGGGCACCGGCCTCGAGCTGTTGAATGATACGGCTCAAGCGAGCTTCGTCCGGCTTGGCTACGACCAGAAACTCCATGCCGATTCCTTGCGACCCGCACCATCGAATGGCAGCGTTGTCGATCGTGATCGGTGCCGCCTCTCCCGGCATGTGCAGGAGCAGCGTCACCTGCATGCCGGTGAACGGACTCAACAGACTGTCGACTCGACAGCCCTTCGCCGAAAGGTCGCGGACCGCACCCTTGTGACGAAACTGATCTTTATGGACGAGCGTGCTGCTCAGCGAAACCGGATATCGTTTAAACTTGCGCGTCACCATGAGGCATTCTCTCGTCCTGGGACAATTGGTCGGCGAATCACCTGGTGGCAGCCCCTCTTGGGACCGGGCTGAGTCCTCATCGGCATTCAGCAAAGGCTAGACGCGACAGGCCGGATTGTCAAAATTTTTCGCGGTTCGACCAGGCTTGGGATACCTATCGCGGACCACTACCAGCGCCGCCCCCAGCGGCCATAGAATCTCGGCCCCCAATAGGGATGGTAGTAGTAGGGAGGTCCATAGATCCACGGTCGGCCCAGGTAGAGGCCGAGCCCGACCGGCGGAAAGGCATAGGTGTATGTGTAGGGCGTCGGCACGAGCGTGGTCGTCTGCCGCTGTGAGAGCTGCCGCTGGAGGTCGGACGTCGCGGCGGCTTGCCGCTCGACTTGGCTCTTCAGTCCCGCTACCGCATCACGTTCAGCCTGCAGCTGCCCCTCCAACTTTTGGATTTGCTCCCGTTGCTGTTCGATGAACGCATTCATACAACGGGCTTGGGCCTGCTCGCTGTAGTTTGAGCATTCCCACGGCACCGACGTGTCGGCCGCGTAGGATGCAGCGGCAGTAAGAACCATGCCGAGTAGCCACCCGAATAGTCCTCCTCGCCGCAGGACATCGGAATGGCGGCCCATCACGTTCCTACAATCCACGCTTCCTCCTTCGCGCCCTATCCACCTAATACCTTAACATGAGCCGGCGTCCCCAGCCACACCGCGACGCCGCTCTCATCACCCAACTAGTAGAGGACGTCGTTTGATTTTGCAGGAGAGGGCCTCATACAATGCCGCCACGGAATACGATCCATGACTCGCCGCACGACGCTCGCACGAGGACAATCCGCTAATCAAACCTCCAGGGTCAGTCGCAGCCTCAAGCGGCGATTTCAGCTGAGGCTCTTAAAGTGGTATGAGGCGAACGGGAGAGATCTGCCTTGGCGCAACACGGCGGATCCCTATCATATTCTCGTGTCGGAGGTCATGCTGCAACAGACCCAAGTCGATCGCGTGATCCCGAAATACTACGAGTTTCTCGATCGCTATCCCAGCTTCCAACATCTCGCCGAAGCGCCGGTAGGGGAGGTCAAGACGACCTGGTATCCCCTTGGATACAATATCAGGCCGGAACGGCTGCACAGCATCGCCTGCGAAACGGTTGCTCGATATGGCGGTAAACTGCCCAGCGCGGAGGAGGATCTGCTCTCCTTCAAAGGTATCGGACGCTATACGGCCGGAGCGATCAGATCGTTTGCATTCAACGAAGATGCACCGATCCTCGACACCAATGTCATGCGGGTTCTTCATCGGGTGTTCATCGCCAAGGGGAACCCCAAGACCGGTAAGTCCAAACTCTGGGCCTTGTCGGAAGCATTGATCCCGAAAGGCAAGGGCTATGACTTCAATCAGGCATTGATGGACTTCGGCGCCACTTGTTGTACGTCAAGAAATCCGTCCTGCAGGCCCTGTCCGATGAGGTCGATCTGTAAGACCTATCCGTTCAGCGCCCACAAAACAAGGAACGCATGAAACTCATCGAAGTGGCGGCCGGCCTGATCTACGAAGATGGTCGATATTTGATCGCTAAGCGCAAGGCCGGGGTCCATTTGGGCGGCCTGTGGGAATTCCCCGGCGGCAAACGGGAGGAGGGGGAAACCCTGGAAGACTGTCTGAGGCGGGAACTTCTCGAGGAGTTGGGCATTCGCATCGACATACCCATTCCCTTCCGGATCATCAGACACGATTATCGGGAAAAGACCGTCGAGCTGCATTTCTTTCGATGCGCGATCGAGGCGGGTCGGCCCTCGCCCGTCGATTGCGCCGAGCTTCGCTGGGTCCATCCCTCCGAACTCGACGAATTCGAGTTCCCTCCAGCCGACCGACCGATCATTGAAGCGCTGCAATATCAGGGGGCGGGGTGGAGCCTATGAAGGTGGTCCTGGACATCGAAACCATACAGGCGCCCAGAGAGGAATGGGAGCGCCTGCTCGGCAGACAGCCGTGTCAGACGGACCTGGCTTCGGAATCCGACGCCCTGGACCTCTTTTCTGCCGGCGCGGCAGCGGAGCGCCGGCGCGTAGAGGAAGAACAGTACGCCAAATCCGCCTTCGACGGAACTTTCAGCGCGATCGTCTGCGTCGGACTGCTGGAGTTTTCGGATCAGTTGGAGCCACGGGGAGCGGTGGCTTGGTACGGGAGCAACGAACGGGAATTGCTTCGCCAATTCTGGTCGCGCGTGGCGCAGGCGCGACCGTCCTTGTTCATCACTCATAACGGCTTAGGATTCGATTTGCCGTTCATCAAGAAGCGATCAATCATCCACCAGGTGAAGCCGAGCCTGGACATCAATCTGGCCAAATTTCGGACCGATCCCGTCTACGATACGATGGCGGTCTGGAGCAATTGGGACCAGAGGGGGTGGGTCAAGCTTGATGTGCTGGCCAGAGCCTTGAACGTCGAAACAAAATCAGGAAGCGGGGACCAAGTCGCGCAGATGTGGGAGAAGGGACAGGGGCGAGAACTGGCTCTTTACTGCCTGCAGGACACTTTTGTGACCTATGCCTGTTACTGTCGGATGAATTTCCGCCAGCCCCTGTCCCGTGAAGTCGTGCTCCTTCAACCGGAGCTCATCGACGTCAGGTGAATCCTCTCAGCGGGCCTGATGCGCTTCGGCCCGTTTCTTTACCGGGGCCGGTTTCGAGGACACCTTGCTGGCTCTGAGCGCTTTGATTTCTTCCGCCTGATCATGCAGCTCGCGTTTCATCCAGCTCGATTCCTTGCGCAGCATGCTGATCTCCAGGTCTTTTTTCGCGAGCGCCTCTTTCGCCTTCTGAATTTCATCCATTTCGGACATGAGACCTGGTTCGGTCGTCATTTGCGCTTTGGCCTGCTCGGCGCTCGTCATGGGGGCAGAAGCCGGGGCTTGGGACCGTGCCTGAGGCTTCGAGGCGGGCAGAGATGCCATCGGAGCCTTGGCCAGTGCGTGGTAGTCGATCACCATGGCGATCATGCCCACAGCGCCTCCCGCCGCATAGGTAGGAGCGCTCTCCGCATGGGCGAGGGATTCAGGAGCAAATCCGGTCGCTTTGACACCTTTGGCGATCGTGAAGTAAACGGATCCTTTCTGGACATAGAGGCTGCCCGTGGTGGGTTCAACGCCTGACCCTGCCGATGAGGATACGCGGAAGGCGACGATCTGTTCCGGTTTCGCCTTGGACAAGCCTTGTACGAGCAGGGGAGTAAGAAACTCTGCATCCTCATCGCTGAACGTTCTCATCGGCTTGCTGCCACCAGCGGACATTTTCGAAGACCCGTTCTCACTCTCATCCCTATAGAGCCCCTTCACAATCTTCATCATGGTCGCCTGGTCGATGACGGCCGGATGACTGGCGTCAAACGACCAATCGGCCACCTCTTCCAGATGCACTCCGCCCTTTGAGCTCTGTGCGATTTTGGAAGTGCTCGAACAACCCGCCGCAACCAGGGCCACGACGGCCATCGCCCAAAGCCCGTAGGCCGGTCGTTTCCGGTGGAGGGAACGAATGGATTGGAATATCATGGACGATCTCCTATGGTCGGAACGATGTGTCGAACGATCTGTAAGAGGGATGGTCTACCAGATTCCCAGGCCCATCAGAGTCACGCTCAATGCCAGCCATCCGAAGAGCCCCACCGCAATGACGGTTTCCAGGCTGACGGAAGAATCGGACCTCTGGTCTGGAGCGGAAGCGACCTTGGAATCCATAGCGTTCTCCAGCGGCTAGAAGATGTACATTCTTGAAATTGACTCTTCGAGGATTAAGCAAACTTTGTGCCTCTTTGCCATCTTTGGGCCACTCTTCGCCATAATTTGAAACTCCTGGTCTAGAACCCGCACACTCTGTCTGTCGCCCTATCGCCTCAAACTATTCAATGGGCAGTAATTCCACCTTTTAAGTCATTGTTATTGTGGGACCTCTATTTTTGCTCGCGCTAGAATCTTCTGCTCATCAAATGAAGAGAGTATCCACAACATTTCCCCAGGAAGAGAGAGAAACCGGGAGATTACGAGGTAAGCTTAGTGGCCGGATTCCTACAAAGAGGAGCACTTCCGGTACAAAACTGTTCGATTCAGACCAGGCTCGTGCTCGGAGATCAGGCTGGCGGAGCAGCGTACAGAGTCGACACAGAGCAATCATAAACCGAGAGTTGAATCATCTGGCCGGGAGCGGCGGGAACGGAATCCTTGGACCACACCACGGTGATGTTTCCGTCGCTCTTGCCCATGCCCTGAAGAGAGGACCGCTTGGCGTCGCCTTCGACCAAGACGGATAGGGTAGTACCGAGATAAGCCCTATTGCGCTCCTGAGAAATTCTACGCTGGAGATCGACCAACGCGGTCACCCGTTCCGACTTGACCGTTTCAGAGACATCATCAGACCATTTTCTGGCCGCGATCGTATTCTTGCGTTCGGAATACTTGAAGATGAATGCCGCGTGATATCTGACCTCCTCCAGAAGGCGATATGTGTCCGAAAATTCCTCGTCCGACTCCGAGCAAAAGCCCGCAATCACGTCGGTGGTGAGCACGATGGCCGGGCACGACGAACGAATTTGATCCACCAAGCTGAGATAGGCGCTCCGGCTGTAGGTCCGGCCCATCAAGCCGAGGATCCTGTCGTTTCCCGACTGGACCGGCAGGTGAATGTGTTTGCAGATTTTCGGATGCGACACCACCGCCTCCAGCAGGGCTGGTGGAAAATCCTTCGGATGGGGCGAAGTGAAACGTACCCGCTCGATGCCGGGCACGTCCGCCACCGCCACCAGCAACTTGGCAAAGTCCCAGTCGCCAGACTGATAGGAATTGACGTTCTGTCCCAATAAGGTGATCTGCTTGAACCCTCCCGCGGCCGCCAGACGGGCCTCGGCCACGATCCCTTCCGGCTCCCGGGATCGCTCTCGTCCCCTCGTATAGGGAACCACGCAGAAACTGCAAAAGTTGTCGCAGCCTCGCATGACCGCGATCCAGGCGTTCACCTCGTCGCGACGATCCGGTGCCACATCGTCGTAGGTTTCGTATTCCGAGAGATCGACCGCCATTTGCCGCCGGAGTTCCCCCTGTTCCTGCGACTCCATCGCCTTCGTGATGAGCCCCGGCAGGTGGCGATAGGAATCCGGCCCGGCCAACACATCCACCAACGGTTCCTTTTCGGTCAACTCCTCCTTCAGATTCTGAGCCATGCAGCCCAACACACCGACCACCAAGGGACGCTGCCGTTTGAGCGCCCGAAGATCCGATAGGTGGGTATAGACCTTGTTGTGCGCATTCTCTCGGATTGCGCAGGTATTCATCAAAATCACATCGGCGCGCTCGCGATCGTCGGTGAAGACGAAACCGTCGCGCGTCAGCAGCGAGCGCACGAGCTCGGAGTCATACTCATTCATCTGGCATCCGAAGGTCTCAAGATGCACCTGAGGAGGCCGTTGCTGATTCATGACATCGGCACCAAGGAAATGGTGGGCAGCGCCTTGGACGCAGGCCGGAGCGGAACAATCTGCCCCACGGCCCCTCGCTCGGACGCGGCCGAGATACGGACGGATCGGACTGTGTTGGTGAGCGAGTCGGAGGAAGCCACGGCGACCCGCAGAAAATTCGGCGCCGTGCCCACGGCAAAGTCGCACGTCTCTCCGGCCTCGAAAAGGATCGGAACGGTCGACCCGATATGGCGCTCCGCAAACAGCATCCGCTTGGCGCGGTCCAGCGCCGCCAGTCTCATCGCCCGTTCCCGGACCACCCCCCCGGGAACGCATCCGTTCAGTCGCACGGCGGCCGTGCCCGGTCTCGGCGAGAACGGGAACACATGGAGATAGGAGAAGGGGAGGGTTTCCGCCAAACGGACCGTGTTGAGAAACGCCTCCTCGGATTCTCCGGGGAATCCCACCATCACGTCCGTGCCCAATCCGAGCGACGGCACCGTTCGAACAACTCGTTCGATCAGTTTCACAAAGTCCCGCACGCGATACGGCCGGTTCATGGCCGACAAGATCGCATCGTCGCCGCTCTGCAGCGGCACATGAAGATACGGACAGAGCTTCGAAGAGGCAGCCATCCGCTCGATCAGCCCCTCGTCAATGGTCGTGGGCTCGATGGAGGAGATTCTGATCCGTTCCAGGCCATCGATCCGTTCAAGGGCGTCGATGAGTGCCGGCAAGCCGCGGCCGTCTTGTCTGTACCGGCCGATGTTCACCCCGGTCAGCACGATCTCCCGGTATCCTGCCTCCGCCAGCATGGCCGCTTCCTGAAGCGTGTCTTCCAACACGCGGCTTCGCTCATGTCCGCGAGCGAAAGGGATGAGACAGAAACTGCACATCACGTTGCATCCGTCCTGAATCTTCACGGACGCCCTCGTCGAGTCGGGCGTTCCATATTCGGGAAGCACAAAGTCATCCCGGTCGATCGTTTTACTGTGAACGACTTCGGGCTTGGGAGATTTTCGCAGATGCTCAGGCGCGGGAAGCATCGAAGGCAGATCCCATTTAAACTGATTGCCGACGATCAAATCGACGCCAGTCATCGACCGCAGCTCCTGCCCGCCGGTCTGGGCATAGCAGCCGGTCACGGCGACGAACGCACCAGGGGAATGTTTCAATGTCTTCCGCACCACATACCGGCAGGTACGCTCCGCCTCTTTCGTGACCGAGCAGGTGTTCACCACCAGCAAATCGGTCGGTTGACCGAAGGCCACCAGTTCGTAGCCTTCTTTGCGCAATCGGGATTCGAGCACGAACGTCTCCGCCTGATTCAGTCGACACCCCAGCGTATGCAAAGACGCTCGTTTCATATTCAGACGCGCATTATATAATGACTGGTAGACCCTCGGGCAAGGCAGCCGATCAAAGAACATCCCGATGGCTTCGCCGGCGTCGCGTTGGTTGAAGCCGATCAACGGCCGTGGTAGCATGCAGCCCATTGCGTAAGCCTCTGATTCGGAGTGAGTCTCTGATGATCACTTCTCCGCGCGCATGCTTCATCCTCCTCTGCCTTACGCTGCTGTTTTCCGCCTCCGGCGTGTCCACCAAGGAACTCCTGCCGAACGAGCCGGACCTCAATACCAGAATCGACGAACTGTACGATCACGAAGCCAGGCTCTTCCTGATGCTCTATTCCCTGGGCGGAAACGGTCAAGTGGACTATGTCACCGGCCGTATGGTGCAGGAGTATGCCCGGAGCAACTACGGCAACCCGGTGTATCAGACGGAAGCTTATCCGTTGTTCTATTGGTGGAACCATACGATGTGGAACGATCCCGAACAGGACGGGGTCAACGGCAACGAACGAGTCTATCAGGAAAACGTGGAGTTCGACATTTCCCGCTACAAGCCTTGCACGTTCAACGGCCAACCTTGCTGAGGATCGCCCCGACCGACTTGCCGCTTTCTCTTGATTGCCCATGGATCATCCGGCGCCGGTTTTCATGAAATCTCTGCTGGCGGCGAACAGCTGGATGGTATTTTATCCGGGTCCATGACGGTCGACGTACCATGAGCGCCTTTTCAGTCGCACAAGTTCTCGCGAATCGACGAATCGCCTTCATGCTTCCCCTGGGCTTCGCCTCCGGACTTCCCTTGGCGCTCACCGGCGGCACCCTCCAGGCCTGGCTGACCGTGGTCGGACTGGACCTGAAGACCATCGGCATCTTCACCCTCGTCGGGCTTCCATACACGGTGAAATTTCTCTGGGCTCCGCTTCTCGACCGCATCACGCCGCCCTGGCTCGGGCGGCGCCGCGGATGGATGCTTCTGACTCAGATCGGGGTGTCCCTCGGGCTGGTTGCCATGGCGACGATCGGAGCGGGCGAGCGTCCCGAATGGCTCGGTTTGGCGGCGGTCCTGGTCGCCTTTCTTTCTGCGTCGCTCGACATCGTGTTCGACGCGTATCGCACGGATCTCTTGCTGCCGGCCGAGCGCGGCTTTGGAGCAGCGGTGTGGGTGAACGGCTATCGATTTGCCTTATTGGTTGCGAGTTCCGGCGCATTGGTTCTGGCCGACTCTATCGGCTGGGAATCCACGTACCTGGTCCTTGCCGGGATCATGGCGATGGGAATCGTCGCTGTGCTGGCGGCTCCGGAACCGACGTTCACCGGAACGCCGCCCTTGAGTCTCATCGAGGCCGTGGGCGACCCGTTATGGGAGTTGTTCTCCCGCCCCGACATCGTCAGGTTGCTGCTGTTGATCCTGCTGTACAAGATCGGCGACGCCGTCGCCGCATCGCTGCAGACGGCATTCTTCATTGGAGGGCTGGGATTTTCGACCAGCGATGTGGGATACGTCAAAGGGATCGGCTTGTTCGCGACGTTGGGCGGTGCCTTGGCAGGCGGGATAGCGATGGCGAGAATGGGTTTGGTTCCCTCGCTCGTGCTGTTTGGACTTTTTCAGGCGCTTTCGAATCTCTGTTTTACGGGACTCGCCTGGGCGGGAAAAAGTTACGCGGCGCTGACGGCTTCCGTACTGATCGAAAACGTGACGGGGGGAATGGGAACCGCCGCATTCGTAGCGCTGATCATGTCGCTCTGCGACCACCGGTACACGGCCACGCAATTTGCGCTGCTTTCGTCCCTCGAAGCTGTAGGGCGCGTCTTTTCCGGACGTCCCTCGGCCGATTTGGTGGGTGCGGTCGGATGGCCGCAGTTTTTCTTCATTTCATTTTTCCTGGCATTGCCGGGGGTCTGGCTTGCCTGGACGCTACGGTCCAAGCTTCAGGAGCGGCCCGGGACGGGGTCCGTCGGGGATTGCGCCGTATCATAGGGGCACGACCCGGCGTTGCAAGAACAGCACGTACAGCATGAGTGTCGGTAAGGGAGCAAGGAGAAAGGGCACGAGCCATACCCAAACGTTCTTCGCCCGTACGCGCGCCTGATCGATCATCCAGACGAAGACCCATACGACAAGGCCCACATAGTTCAAGGCCATCCACCGAATCGTATGGGTCTTGAGTCCGCTGGCCCGCTCGGGAGAAGTCTGGAACAGAAATATCCCGAGAATCACAATGAACAGCCCCAGCAACAGTCCGACGATGCGCTTGCTCCAAACATACATGGATCCCTCCAACGTGAAGATGAAATGTCCGGCAACTGACCCGCTGCTGCAGAGAAGGCTAATCGTGCGCAATGAGCTTGTCAAAACAGCAGGGACCGTCCCGTTGCAGCGAGAACCGAATGATGGGAGCGAATTGAGTGCGATGACGCATACACAGCGAGGAACAGCATGAAGCTGTGGCCATTGTTGCTGCTCGTGACGGCCCTGGCCGCAAGCGTCGCGTTGGTCTTGACCAACCCATCGCTGGACGACTATGTGGCATTCGTCGAAGCGGAGCTGGGGAAAGCCCTGGACCGACACGAATCGTCCGTTCCGCATAGGGAACGCGATATGGTCCGCACCATTTTTCGCGCGCATAGCCGCGAGTTGGTGGAGAGCGTCGTACGCCCGCATACCATCCAACGCAACTGGGGGCTCTTCAGCCTCTTCGAGACGACGGCGCTCGAAGTTCATATCGAAGTCCTCGCGATCGGCGGCCGCTTCATCCCGCTGAAAGGCGTCGACGACGCCGTCGTCCGTTTGGGTCGCCTGGCATTTTAGTCCTCACGCCTCGCCCCTTCGACCTTCGTCTCCCCGGCTGTCGATCAGCGACTACCCATCGGCAGCCCTCGTCCTGTGGATAAGTCGATAGAAATTCCGTGAAATCGGCCACCGATGAGGTCCGATAGTTATCCACAGAATGTCCTCGCTATCCACAGTGAAACCACAATATTTAGTATTGACAATTTCCAGCAATGGCTATATGTAGTCCCTCACTCTGCTCCGGGAGACGGTTTCCTCCCGTCAGAGGCAGAAGCATCCAAGGCGGTTTTACTGCTCGTCCACGGCCGTTAAACGACTTGCGCTGCCATTAACCCTGGGAGGAGAGATCGTGAGAATAGAACGGCGATTCACACGTTCCGGACAAAGTCCTTATGAAGGCTTACAGTTCGTGAAGCGTTCGTCGGAGATTCGCAATCCTGACGGATCGACCGTCTTTAAATTGGAGCAGATCGACATCCCGGAGTCATGGTCGCAGTTGGCCATCGATATTTTGGCGCAGAAGTACTTCCGCAAGGCCGGCGTGCCCCAACGGGACGAATCGGGAAATTCGATCGTCGGCCAGGACGGCAACCCGGTGCTCGGCGGCGAGCGGGACGCACGCCAAGTTTTTGATCGTCTGGCCGGATGCTGGACGCATTGGGGCAAGTCCTACGGATACTTCAAGACCGCCGAAGACAGCGCGGCATTTCACGACGAGCTGTGCTTCATGTTGGCGCACCAGATGGCGGCCCCCAACAGCCCCCAATGGTTCAACACGGGATTGCACTATGCCTACGGTCTTTCCGGACCGGCTCAAGGCCACTATTATGTGGACCCGCAGACCCGTGAGGTCGTCAAGGCGACCAATGCCTTCGAGCATCCGCAGCCGCACGCCTGCTTCATCCAATCCATCGAGGACGATCTCGTCAATGAGAACGGCATCATGGACCTCTGGGTACGCGAAGCCCGTCTGTTCAAGTACGGCTCCGGAACCGGAACGAATTTTTCGGGGCTGCGCGGAGACGGAGAATCACTGTCCGGCGGCGGTCGCTCCTCCGGTTTGATGTCGTTCCTGCGGATCGGAGACCGGGCGGCCGGCGCCATCAAGTCCGGCGGCACGACCAGGCGGGCAGCGAAGATGGTCTGCCTGGATTTGGACCATCCGGACATCGAAGAATTCATCGACTGGAAAGTGATCGAAGAGCAGAAAGTCGCTGCCATGGTGACCGGCTCGAAGATCTGCGCGCAACGGCTCAATGCCGTGCTCAAGGCCTGCCACGTCGTCGAGAACGACGGCACCCCGAAGGTCGAGGTCGATCCCAAGCGCAACGGCATCCTGAGGGAAGCAGTCATCGCGGCGCGCCGGGATGCGGTGCCCGAAGCCTACATCCAGCGGATGTTTTCCTACGCCCAACAAGGTTTCACCCATTTCGTCTTCCACGAGTACGACACGAACTGGGACGGCAGGGCCTACCAGACCGTCTCCGGGCAGAATTCCAACAACAGCGTCCGCATTCCCAACGAATTCTTCGCCGCCCTCGAAAATGACGGCGACTGGCAGCTGAAGCGCCGCGTGGATGGAAAGGTTTCCAAGACCGTCAAGGCGCGGGAACTCTGGGACCGCATCGCCTGGGCCGCCTGGATCTGTGCCGATCCGGGAACCCAATACGACACGACGATCAATGAGTGGCATACCTGTCCGGAGGACGGACGCATCAACGCCTCCAATCCCTGTTCCGAATACATGTTCCTCGACGACACAGCCTGCAACCTGGCCTCTTTGAATTTGGCGCAGTTTTTCACCGGCGACGGGCAGTTCGAATTGGAGAATTTTCGCCATGCGGTGCGGCTCTGGACCATCGTGCTGGAGATCAGCGTGTTGATGGCTTCGTTTCCGAGCCGTTCGATCGCGGAAAGGAGCTATCAGTTCCGCACGCTGGGCCTCGGTTACGCGAACCTCGGCACCGTCCTGATGCGCCAGGGCATTCCCTACGATTCTCCGAAAGCCCTGGCGATCTGCGGCGCCCTCACCGCGATCATGACCGGGGAAGCCTACAGCGCCTCCGCGGAGATGTCCGCGGAACTCTGGCCTTTCCCCAGCTACACGAAGAATCGGGAATCGATGCTCCGCGTCATCCGAAATCACCGTCGCGCGGCCTATCACGCGCCGGAAGAAGAGTACGAGGGCCTGACGATACGGCCGGTCGGCATTCAAGCGGAACACTGCCCTCCCGACTTGTTGATCGCGGCTCGGCGGGCCTGGGACCGTGCCCTGGAGTTGGGGACGGCCTACGGCTATCGGAACGCCCAAGTCACCGTCATCGCTCCCACCGGGACGATCGGGCTCGTCATGGATTGCGACACCACGGGCATCGAGCCGGACTTCGCGCTGGTGAAGTTCAAGAAACTGGCGGGCGGAGGATATTTCAAGATCATCAACCAAAGCCTGCCGCCGGCGCTGGCCACCTTGGGCTATTCCGAGTCCCAAATTCAGGACATCGTCAGCTATTGCGTCGGCCGCCAGACTCTGCAAGGCGCCCCCTTCATCAATCACGAGACGCTGAAGCAAAAGGGGTTCGACGATGCGGCGCTGGCCCGTCTGGAAAGTGGCTTGGCCCAGGCTTTTGAAATTCAGTTTGCGTTCAACAAGTATGTCCTCGGCGAAAGTTTCTGCCGGGAAAAGCTCGGGCTGACCGACGTCCAGCTCACGGAAGCCAACTTCAACATGCTGAAGGCCATGGGCTTCACGCAGGAAGAGATCGCCGCCGCCAACGACTATTGCTGCGGCACGATGACGGTCGAAGGCGCGCCCTACCTCAAGACGGAACACTTCCCGGTCTTCGATTGCGCCAACCGATGCGGCAGAATCGGGCAACGGTACATTGCGGTCGATGCGCACATCCGGATGATGGCCGCCGCACAGCCGTTCATCAGCGGCGCGATCAGCAAGACCATCAACATGCCGGCCGATGCGACGCTGGACGAGGTCAAGTCCGCGTATCTGTTTGCGTGGAAAAGCATGGTCAAGGCGGTCGCTCTCTACCGCGACGGCTCCAAACTCAGCCAACCGCTGTCGGCTTCCATCGACACGACCAAGAGCGTGGACGTGGCGACGGATGTCGTGGCGGTCGCCGAAAAAATCACCGAGCGGGTGCTCGTCCGTTACCTGGCCAAACGACGTCCCTTGCCGGCAAGGCGCAACGGCTATACACAAAAGGCCGTCATCGGCGGACACAAGCTGTACCTCCGTACCGGCGAATATGAAGACGGGACGGTCGGGGAGATCTTCCTAGACATGCACAAGGAGGGCGCTGCTTTCCGCAGCTTGATGAACTGTTTCGCCATCGCGATTTCGCTGGGCTTGCAGCACGGTGTACCGCTGGAGGAATTCGTGGAAGCCTTCGTCTTCACCCGGTTCGAACCGAACGGGCCGGTCAAGTTGAACGACCGGATCAAGATGTCGACGTCCATCATCGACTACATTTTCCGTGAGCTGGCCGTAACCTACTTGGACCGGTACGATTTGGCGCAGGTCAAGGAAGAAGATCTCCGCATGGACTCGGTGAAGAAAGACGAGCAGGACCCGGAGTGCTCGGACGAGGAAGCCAATCCGGAAACGCTGGCGCTGTCTTCGATCATGACCGACCGGGTTCCAGCGCGGCACGGCATTACACCGCGCCACGCAGGGAACGGCAACGTGTCCCACAAGGTTGAACTGAAGCGCGAGACACTCACCCTGACAGCCATACAAATCGCGCGTCAGAAGGGATACGAAGGCGATCCCTGCAGCGAATGTAAGCAATTCACGATGGTGCGGAACGGAACCTGTCTCAAGTGCGATCACTGCGGTGCGACCAGCGGATGTTCCTAGACTGAGCTACGGCATGCCTAAGCGGAGGGAGGTCCATGACTACCACACTGCGCGAACAAGGTATCGACTCGGTCCATGATCAGGTCGTCAGTCAGGTAGCCCAACGGTGGGCCAAGGCCTTTCACTGCAAGGTGACCATCCATACGAACCTGGAGCAAAATCCCTGGGCTGCACCCAGCCAGTTTTGCGACATTGTGGGATGGCACGTGACGCCAGGAGGTCATACAATAGAGTGGATGGCCGAAGTCGAGACCGAGGCCTCGCTGGCCGAGAACCGGACGGCAACGAATTGGAAGCGGACCGTCGTACGCGGGGTTCCGTTTTACCTGCTGGTCCCGCGCGGCATGAAGGACACGGCTCACAAACTTGCCCAAGACACATCGGTCGTGTTTAGCTGTGTCTATGAGTACACATTCATTCACGACATCTGTTACGTGCTTTAACTCACTGTAAAGAGAGGCCCCATGCCTACCACTACACAGCTGGTCATCAACGGACAGAGCAGACCGGGAGTCATGGCTCAAGTGGCTTCGGTCCTGGCATCGGCCGGAGTCAACATCAAGGCGTTTTCCGCCCCTGAAGTGACCGGAACCGGCAAGCTCAGATTGCTGGTTGCCGATCTGGAAGGCGCAAGGGCGGCTCTGAGGGCGGCAAAGATCCGATTTTCCGAGGAAACAGCGCTCGTATTGAGCCTGGAAAACAAACCGGGCGCCCTCAACGACGTGGCTGATCTCCTGACCCAGGCCCGCATCAACATCAAGTGCGGTTACTGCACGCCGTCCCGAGAGGGAAAACGCGCCATTGTCGTCCTGACCGTGGCCAATACAGAGAAGGCTCTTTCCGTACTGCGAGATCAATCGCTCGACGAGTTCTAGCTAGGATGCCGGACGGCCTTCCACGCGCCCGCGTCTCTTTTCTCTCAACGGCCCTGTTGCTTGTCTTCATTGGCCTGACCTCCGGTTGTAGCACTCCGGCTCCGAAGCCGACCTATTTCCCCGGCTATCCGATCGGCTATCTAGAACGGGGCGTCGCCTCCTGGTACGGACCGGGTTTTCACGGTAATAAGACCGCCAACGGAGAGCGGTACGACATGCACCAGATGACCGCCGCCCACCGGACTCTTCCCCTAGGATCGATCGCGGTCGTCCGATCGCTGAATTCAGGCCGTGAAGTGACCGTACGGATCAATGATCGAGGACCCTTTGCCAAGGGACGTATTCTCGACCTCTCGCTGGCAGGGGCCCAGGCCCTGGACATGACCGGTAACGGCACAGCTTCTATCGAACTTCGGGTCATCGGCTTCCAAGGACGAACGGCCGACATGGGAGCGCTGAGGGTCCAGGTTGGAGCTTTTGCCGACCAGCAGAATGCACTGAATCTGCTCAACCGGGCCAGGCGACTCTATGCCACCGGGCGGATCCAGACGGTGGACCTTCCAGAAGGTCGCCGGTACCGGGTTCAGGTGGGTGAATTCCGCTCTGAGGCGCAGGCCGAGGCTGCCGCTTCCAGACTGGAATCCGACCTTTCTGTTCAGCCCTTTGTATTCCGAGATGACAGCTAGGCGAGGAACGGCATCGGCAAATCTTCTGAAATATTGCGGACGTTTGATACAACCATTTGATTTTGCGAATGGTTTTTTCAATATGCTTGCCCCCCACGGGGGGGTATGATACATCTACCTACCGATGAACAGTCTCGGCCTCAGAGCCCCATTCCAGGTCTTGCAACTCCTCCCCGCGCTCCATACTGGCTCGCTCGGCTTGAACGGAAAGGAGCCAATCGTGCTCCTTCAGCTTTGTCGGACAAGTACGCCGGTCGGTCGTCCTTAGTTTCTGGAACTTCATGGATATTGCGATCCTTTTGGGCCTCATTGTTCTTTCAGCCGTAATTTCAACCGCCGAGATCGGCTTTTTCTCGGTCAACGAAACCAAACTGCGGGCCTTGGCCCAGAATCATAATGCCAGGGCCAAAATGGCCTTGCGGCTGCGGAGTGATCCCCAACAACTGCTGTCCACCATCCTGGTCGGGGACCGGTTGGTTGGAACCGCCATCCCCATGTACGCGACCTTTCTGACCTTGAACGCCTATGGGGATAGGACCTTTTTCGACGACACGATCGCCGTGGTGGTCGGGTTACTCACCTTCGTGCTCCTGGTTTCCGTGGACGTCATCCCCAAGACTCTGGCCGCCAAGTTTGCCGTCCCGGTCACCCTCAATATGGCCTATCCCGTCTATTGGGTACAGGTCCTCCTCCGGCCGGTGTTGTTCGTCATGGTCCCCCTCATCTACAAGCTGACGGGTGGCAAGGGACTGACGCTGCCGCTGGTGACGGAAGAGGAGCTCAAGATCATGCTGGACGAGGGCGGCAAAGCCGGTGCGATCGAAGTCGAAAAGGTGAAGATGATCAAGAACGTCTTCCAACTGAAGGACATCACAGCCGAAGACGCCATGACCCCGCGCCTCTATGTCTTCTCCCTGGACGGCAATCTCCACCTCAAAGAGGCGCAGGAGCTGCTGTATAGCTCTAAATACTCGCGGATCCCGGTCTACGACGGCACCTTGGACAACATTACGGGTATTCTCTATAAGGCGAAGGCCCTGACGGAGCTGGCCAAAGGGCATTTCGATTCCAAGCTCAAGGACATCGCGTATCCGCCGCTCTTCGTGCCGGCCGGCAAAACGGCCGACGACCTGATGAAACAGTTCCAGCAGGACAAGCGTCACATGGCGGTGGTCGTCAACGAGTTTGGCGGAGTCATGGGAATCGTCACGCTCGAGGACCTCATCGAAGAAGTGGTCGGCGAGATCATGGACGAGACGGACATCACGGAAGAGCTGATCAAGCGTATCGGCAAGAACCACATCCTGGTCCACGGCAGGACGGAAGTGCGCAAAGTGAACGATTTCCTCAAGGTCGACCTGGGTGATGAAGCGGTCACCATCGGCGGGCTCATCCAGCAGGAATTGGGTCGCATCCCGAAAGTCGGCGAGGAACTGCGGATCGGCAACTGCCGCATCCTGATCCACGAAGCCGAGCCTCGATCGATCAAGAGCGTGCAGATATTCCGTGAGGAGAAATCTCCCGTGTCGGTCGAGGCGCCCAACCTCAACCTCGTCGGCTAGGCCTTCGTCTTCACCAGCTCGGCGAACTCCTGCTCGTTCAAGACCTTCACGCCGAACTTCTTCGCCTGGTCCAGCTTGGATCCTGGGTCGTCCCCGGCCACAAGGTACGAGGTCTTCTTGCTCACGCTCAAAGCGACGCGCGCTCCCTGTTCTTCCACCACACGTGTGGCCTTCTCCCGCGTAAAGCCTTGGAGTCCGCCGGTGAAGACGAATGTCTTGCCCGCCAGGCTGGTCCGGCCGGCGCGATCGTTCCGGACCTCGGCAATCACGAGTCCTCGATCAAGCAGGTCTCGGATGACGGCGCGGTTTTGCGGTTCGGAGAAGTAGGACGCGAGGCTCGCGGAAATCTCCGGTCCGATTTCGAGCACCTGCTGGAGTCTGGCCTGATCCGCCACCATCACACCGTCGAGCGATCCGAACTCTCTGGCCAGCACTCTCGCGATATGTTGGCCGACTTGACGGATGCCGAGTCCCATCACAAACCGATCAAGAGTGACCGTCTTGCTCCGTTCGATCGCCTCCAGCAGCAGCGTGGCCGATCGATCGGCAAACCCTTCCAGCGACAACAATTGAGGCTTGGTCAGGACGAAGAGATCCGCCAATGACCGCACCAATCCTTGATCCACTAATTGGGCGACGGTCTTCCGGCCCAGCCCGTCGATGTCCAACGCAGCCTTGGAGGCGAAGTGTTCGATGGCTCCCTTGATCTGCGCCCCGCAGACGGCCTGGCCGGTGCAATAGTAGTAGGCCCCTTCGCGGGCAACCGCCGAGCCACAGATCGGACAATGTTCGGGCATACGGAAAGGCTCGGAGCGCTGCTCTCCCGGAACGGGCACACGCTCGGCAATGGCGGGAATGACGTCTCCGGCTCGCTCGACCTTCACCGTGTCGCCCACCCGCACGTCCTTCCTGGCCACTTCGTCCGCGTTGTGCAGGGTCGCGCGGCTGATCGTCACGCCGCCGACCTCGACCGGCCGGAGCAGCGCCAGCGGAGTCAACGTCCCGGTCCGTCCGACGGAAACGGCGATGTCTTCGACCACCGTGATCTCCTTCCGGGGTGTAAACTTGAAGGCCACGGCCCAACGCGGACTTCTCGACTTGAAGCCGAGCCGTTCTTGGCTGCTCCGTTCATCCACCTTCACAACGACCCCGTCGATCTCGTAGGGCAGGGAATCCCGGATCGCTTCCGTCTCGTGATGATAGGCGATCACCTCGTCGATCATCCGGCAACGCCGCCGTAGCTGGGGAACCGGCACCCCCCATTGCGCCAAGGTGTCGAGTTCGTCCCAGTGTGTCAGGATCGGCGGTCCCGACTGCCCCATGATTTCATAACAGGTCACCGCCAACGGCCGAGACGCCGTGATTGTGGAGTCCAACTGCCGGAGCGATCCGGCTGCCGCGTTGCGTGGGTTCGCGAAGGCGTCCTCCCCCCGTTCCGTCATTCGCCGGTTCAACGCCTGAAAATCGCACAAACGCATGTAGACCTCGCCTCGGACGACCAAGCGATCCGGCGCACCGGATCGCCGCGCCAGCTGCAGCGGTAGCGAGCGGATGGTGCGCAAATTGGCCGTCACGTCCTCGCCGATCGTCCCGTCCCCCCTCGTGGCCCCGCGCGTAAAGACCCCTCCTTCGTAGATCAACTCGACCGATAATCCGTCGAATTTCGGTTCCGCCGTATAGTGGACCTCTTCCGTCTGCAGCTCCCGCTTCATGCGCTGATCAAAGGCCAGGATATCCGCACGGCCCACGATCGAATCAAGACTCAGCATGGACTGCTCGTGCCGCACCTTTGCCAGTTCGCCGAGGGGCGTGCCTCCAACGCGCTGGGTGGGGGAATCAGTGGTGATGAGATCCGGGTGAGCCTGCTCCAGCTCGGTCAATTCGCGGAACAGGCTGTCATAGGCTCCGTCGGAGATCTCGGGTCGATCCTTGACATAGTAGAGCAGGTCGTGGCGGCGAATTTCTTCCCGCAGCGCATGCAGTCGCTTTTGAATGTCGTCGGTCGCCATGCGTTCGAGGGAATGACCGGGATGAATCTGTGATGCTTCTTCGGACGTGACGATGTCCCAGGCAGTCGAGCACCGAGGGGACCGTAGCATAGGGTCGGGGAGACGGTCAAACAAGTGGGTGCCGATAACCCTTTGACTTTCGCCGCGTTAGCTACTATGGTATGAAACCCCGTCAAGCTGACTGAGAAGGGTTCGGCAGCCCGGACAAGGAAGTACGGCTGCCGGAGGAAGCGCTTCACGTGGTCGGAGGAGGATCCATGAAGGAGGACCAACGAGTGAATACGGTGATCGCAGCATCCGGTGTGAGGGTTATGGTCTTGATCTTCGGAGGGTTCATGCTGAGCGGATGCGTCCTTTCCGAAAAGTATGAAGCGGAAAAGGCGCGCAGCCTGAACTTTCAGCGCCTGCTGTCGCAGGAAGAGAAGCGGACGGCGGAACTCGACAACGAAGTCAAGCGCTCCAAGAAGGAGCTCGCGGAATACGAAGCCAGAAACCGTGAATTGACCGCTCAAGTGCAGGCGGTACGGGAACAGATGAGCCGCGTGCAGGAAGAATCCGAAGCCATCAAGGAAGCTGCGCTGCTCGAGAGGAAAGCCCGAGCCGACATGAAGCGGACCCCGCCCGCGCCCAAAGTCCACGCGGCCTCGCCGATCGAGCCCACCCCGGGCATGGGAGACCTTAGCACATCCTCCATGACCGGCTTGCCGGAGGAGACCGCGGCGGCCCAAACGGAGACGGCTGTCGCCGCCACCGGGCACGGGTCTCCCACCATCCATGTCGTCAAGCCCGGCGAAACTCTGTACCGCATCAGCCGTCGCTACGGAGTCAAGCTCGAAACGCTGCGGAAGTGGAACAAGTTGCCGGACGACATCATCGAAGTGGGACAGAAGCTGATCGTGGGCCAAGAGTAATCAGGAGTAACCAGGAGTACCGGGGATCGGATCGTGGCCACCGCCGGCTATTCATTGAATCTCGACGAGTTCCGCCGCTACGCTCATGAGGGAAATCTGATTCCCCTCTATCGCGAAATTCTGGCGGATTACGAAACGCCGGTCTCCGCGTTCGCCAAGATCGACCACGGTCCCACCGCTTACCTGCTGGAGAGCATCGAAGGCGGGGAGAAGTGGGCGCGGTATTCGTTTCTGGGCAGCGGCTCACCGGTCGTCATTTACGAAGACCGCGGCGACCTGATGGTCGTGCGGGGCAAGAAAAAGACCCGCATCCCCAGCCGGGGGAATCCGCTCGAGCGGCTGCGGGAGCACATGAAGGGGTTCCGTCCGGTGACGGTCCCGAATCTGCCGCGCTTCGTCGGTGGGGCCGTCGGCTACCTCAGTTACGACATGGTGCGAACCTTCGAGGATCTCGCATCCTGGCCGAAGGACCACCTGAACCTGCCCGACTTTGCCTTTCTCATGACCGATACGCTGTTGATCTTCGACAACGTCGCGCAAAAGATCAAAGTGGTCGCCAACGCCCACGTGACCTCGACGCGTGACCGAGATGTGAGCAGAGCCTATCGCGAGGCCACAGAGCGGATCGAGCGCATGATCACCAGGCTGCGGCGCCCTCTGCGCCGGGGTCGTCCGCATCGACGCCGCCGTCCGATCACGTTCGCCTCCAATCTGAGCCGCGCAGATTTCGAAAAGATGGTCAACCGGACCAAGGAATACATCCGAGCTGGGGATGTGGTGCAAGCCGTGTTGTCCCAGCGGTGGGAGACCAATGTCCAGGCCCCGCCACTGCAGCTCTATCGCGCTCTGCGCGTCGTCAACCCGTCTCCCTACATGTATTACCTGCGCGTGGCAGGGGTCGAACTCGTCGGCTCGTCTCCGGAAACGCTCGTTCGGTGCGAAGACGGGGTCATCTCCGTCAGACCGATCGCCGGCACGCGCCGTCGCGGGCATACAGCGGAAGAGGATCAGCAATTGGAGCGGCAGCTTCTCGCCGATGAGAAAGAACGGGCCGAGCACGTGATGCTCGTGGACCTGGGCCGCAACGATGTCGGGCGCGTCTCCCGGCCCGGCTCCGTTTCCGTCGACTCGCTCATGCACGTCGAACGCTATTCCCACGTCATGCACATCGTCTCGAACGTGACCGGCCGGCTCGACCCCTCCAAGACGTCCTACGACGTCCTGCGCGCCTGCTTCCCCGCCGGGACGGTCTCCGGCGCGCCGAAGATCCGCGCGATGGAGATCATCGATGAACTGGAGCCGATCCGCCGGGGCCCCTACGCCGGCGCGGTGGGATATTTCAGTTTCTCGGGCAACATGGACATGTGCATCAACATCCGAACTGTCGTCATTAAGAAACATCAGGCGTTTGTCCAGGCCGGCGCCGGGATCGTCGCGGATTCGAACCCCGACCACGAATACGAGGAGACCTGCAACAAGGCAAGAGCCATGATGAACGCCATCGAGCTGGCGGAGCAGGGACTGGAATAGGAAGAGCCTATGGCGAATCGCGTATGGCACGAACAAGGGTATTTTGGATCTCGTGCTATTCGCTATACGCTATAGGCGCTGTTTCCCATCATGTTGCTGATGATCGACAACTACGATTCCTTCACCTATAACCTCGTGCAGTACTTCGGCGAGCTGGGTGAAGACGTCCGGGTCTATCGCAACGACCAGCTCACCATCGGACAGATCGAAGCATTGCGTCCGGACCGCATCGTCATCTCGCCGGGCCCCTGCACGCCGAAGGAGGCCGGAATCTCGGTCGAAGCGATCAAACACTTCGCCGGTCGGGTGCCGCTCCTTGGAGTCTGCCTGGGCCACCAATCGCTTGCGGCCGCCTTCGGCGGCGAGGTGGTCAGGGCCGATCGCCTCATGCACGGCAAGACGTCCATGGTCCGGCACGATGGAAAGAGGCTCTTCCGCGACCTTCCCAACCCCTTTGAGGCGACGCGCTACCATTCGCTGGTCGTCAAACGGGCCACGTTGCCGGTCTGCTTCGATGTGTCGGCCGAGACCGCAGCAGGTGAAATCATGGGATTGCGCCACAAGTCGCTGGGTGCGGAAGGGGTGCAGTTCCATCCGGAATCGATTCTGACGGCGGCCGGCAAAGACTTACTCCGCAATTTCCTGAAACTGTAGCCGCACGGCCTTCAGCCGGAACGGACGGCGCGACGGAATTCGTCGCCGGCGGCTGAACGGGATTGCTGTCGATGATGATCAGAGAGGCCATCGGAAAGCTGGCGGATCGGACGTCGCTGACCGAAAAAGAAGCCGAAGAGGTCATGAACGAGGTCATGGACGGAGCAGCGACTCCGGCCCAGATCGCGGCCTATCTGATGGGGCTTCGCCTCAAGGGGGAGAGCGTCGAGGAGATCGCCGGTTCCGTGAGGGCCATGCGAGGTCGCGCGGTCCGCATCGCCGTCGGCGATCCGCTCGTGGTCGACACCTGCGGCACGGGAGGCGACGGGCGGCACACCTTCAACGTGTCGACGACGTCGGCGTTCGTGGTGGCCGGGGCCGGGTTGACCGTGGCCAAGCACGGGAACCGATCGGTGTCCTCCAAATCAGGCAGCGCCGACGTGCTCGCCGCGCTGGGTGTGAAGATCGACCTGCCCACCGGCCGAGTTGCCGACTGCATCAACGACATCGGTATCGGCTTTCTCTTCGCCCCGCTGTACCACGGAGCGATGAAACATTGTGCCGTTCCCCGGCAAGAATTGGGCATCCGCACGATGCTGAATGTCTTGGGTCCGCTGACGAATCCTGCCGGAGCCGGCATCCAGGTCATCGGCGTCTACGAGCCCCGCCTGACCGAATTGCTCGGCAAGGTCCTCATGCATCTGGGCTCGCAACACTCGTTCGTCGTGCACGGCATGGACGGACTGGACGAGATCACCTTGACCGACCGCACCCTGATCTCTGAAGCCAGGGGAGGAGTGCTTTCGACCTATGTGCTGAATCCGTCTGAATTCGGGTTGACCAAGGTGTCCCCGAAGGAACTGGCGGGTGGCAGCCCCGAGGACAACGCGCTCATGACGAAGGAAATCCTGCAGGGACGCAAGGGTCCGAAACGGGACATGGTCTGCCTGAATGCGGCTCCGGCGTTGGTGGCCGGGCACAAGGCCAAAACCCTTGCAGACGGATTCGCCCTGGCGGCGAAGACCATCGATTCCGGCGCCGCTGCCGAGAAGCTGGCGCGATTGATCGCCTACACGAATGCTGACCACCGGTCGCCATGATACTCGCGCGCATCCTGGAACATAAGAAAGCGGAACTTCGGCATAAACAAAGCCGCGGCTACCTCTCGGAATTAAAGGGCAAGATTCGCGATCTCTCCGGAAGTCTGGGGTTCGCGGTCTCGCTCGACGCGACCCGCACCGCCTCCAGCCCGGCTCTGATCGCCGAGGTCAAGCGGGCCTCTCCCAGTCTCGGATTGCTGCGTCCCGAGTTCGAGGAACGGTTCGACCCGGTCGCCATCGCGCGGTCCTATGCCGAGCATGGCGCTTCCGCGCTCTCCGTTCTGACCGATCGGGATTTCTTTCGCGGCAGCCTCGACGATCTCCAGGCCGTCAAACAAGCGGTCTCCCTGCCGGCGCTCAACAAGGAATTCATGGTCGAGGAGATCCAATTTTACGAAGCGCGGGCCTATGGCGCGGACGCCGTGCTGTTGATCGTGGCCGCGCTCGAGCGCCGGCAGCTCGAAGATTTTCACGCTCTGGCTCGCGACCTGTCCCTCGACGTGCTCTTCGAAACCCATCACGAGCGGGAATTGGATCTGGTGCTGGAGCGGATCACGGACGCCCGCCTCATCGGCATCAACAACCGCGACCTCAAGACCTTCTCGACGGACCTGGGGGTCACCGTGCGACTGGCCAAGCGTGTGCCGGCCGACAAGCTGATCGTCAGCGAGAGCGGCATCCACAAACGGGCGGACGTCGAGCGGTTGCTCGAGGCGGGCGTTCATGCGATGCTGGTAGGCGAATCCCTCATCAAAGCGGAGGCTGTCGAGACCAAGATCGCCGAGCTCCGCGGGACGGCCACGGGTTTCGACGCCGACCGAAAGAAAACACAGTGACCGTCATGCGGAGACCGAACAGCAGCGGAACCGTCACGATCAGCTTCGACGAGAAGGGGACCGCCTGCCAGTGGGTCTACAAGGACTCCTACATCGAGCGGCGGAGTGCGAAGCCATGTCCCTGACGCAAGGCGGAACAGTCGGCAAGATCAAGATCTGCGGGATCACGAACGAGGAAGACGCGGCGGCGGCCGTATCGGCCGGAGCCGACGCGTTGGGGTTCGTGTTCTATCGCAAGAGCCCTCGATGGGTGGAGCCATCCGTGGCGGCCCGCATCATCGCGTCCTTGCCGCCGTTCGTGGCGGCGGTCGGTGTGTTCGTCAACGAGGAGGTGAAGGTAGTCCGTGATCTCATGGACGGCTGCGGGCTGGCGCTGGCGCAGCTGCATGGGGACGAAACCGCCGCCTATTGCCTCGAACTGGCGCGACCGGCGGTCAAAGCCCTCCGAATCAAGGACCGCGGCAGCTTTCTCGCGCTGGCGGAATTTCAAGGGCGCGCCGGGATCCGAGGCTTCCTGCTCGATGCCTACGCCGACGAGGCCTACGGAGGGACCGGCCGCACCGTGGATCGGTCCCTTGCCGCCGAAGCGGCGAGGACCACCTCCGTGCTGCTGGCCGGCGGACTGACGCCCGAGAACGTCGCCGAGGCTATCCAGGCGGTACGGCCCTACGGCGTCGACGTGAGCAGCGGCGTCGAGCTTTCTCCGGGCAAGAAGGATCTTGAGAAAGTCCGCCGGTTCATCCAATCGGCCAGACAGGCATTCGCAATCTGAACGGGATCGTCGCCGCCATGACCAGAAAGAACACCTCCACCCCGCTTCCCGACGCCAGAGGCCGCTTCGGCATCTACGGAGGCCGCTACGTGCCGGAAACGCTGATGCCGGCCCTCCTCGAATTGGAACAGCAATATGCGAAAGCCAAGAAGGACGCCCGTTTTCAGGCTGAGTTCGCCTATTATCTGAAACAGTACGTCGGCCGGCCCACGCAGCTCTACTATGCGGAACGACTCACGAAACGCCTCGGCGGCGCAAAGATCTATCTGAAGCGCGAAGACCTGTGCCACACGGGCGCCCATAAGATCAACAATGCCATCGGCCAGGGCCTGCTCGCCAAGCGCATGAAGAAACCCAGGATCATCGCAGAGACGGGCGCCGGCCAGCACGGCGTCGCGACCGCGACCGTGGCGGCGATGTTCGGCCTGCAATGCGAAATCTACATGGGCACCGAAGACATGCAGCGCCAGGCCTTGAACGTGTTCCGCATGCGGCTGCTGGGTTCGACGGTGACGGCCGTCGATGCCGGAAGCCGCACGTTGAAGGACGCCATCAGCGAAGCGATGCGCGATTGGACGACCAACATTGACACGACGCATTACGTGCTCGGCTCCGCGCTCGGCGCCCATCCCTATCCCATGATGGTCCGCGATTTCCAATCGATCATCGGCAAGGAAGCCCGCAAGCAAATCTTGGCCGCCGAAGGACAGTTGCCGGACTGTCTGATCGCCTGCGTCGGAGGCGGCAGCAACTCGATCGGTCTCTTTCATGCGTTCCTTGGCGATAAGAAGGTGAAGATGATCGGCGTGGAGGCGGCGGGGCTCGGCATCCCGAGCGGCAAGCATGCCGCGCGGTTCGCCGGGGGCCGGCTGGGAGTCCTTCAAGGCACCATGACCTATCTGCTGCAGGACGACGATGGACAGATCAACCTGACCCATTCGGTCTCGGCCGGCCTCGACTACGCGGCTGTCGGGCCGGAACACAGCTACCTCAGAGAAACCGGCCGAGCTTCATACACGTCGGCCACCGACGAAGAAGCCCTGGCGGCGTTCGACCTGCTGGCCAGGGAGGAGGGCATCGTCCCGGCCCTCGAAAGCGCCCATGCGATCGCCCACACCGCCAAGCTCGCCCCCACGATGAAACGGAATCAAATCCTCCTCGTCAATCTGTCCGGCCGGGGAGACAAAGACGTGCAGCAAGTCGCCCGCATGCGGGGGATCGCGCTATGACTTCCCGGCTGGACCAGACGTTTTCACGGCTACGAGACCGGAGAGAAGCGGCCCTGATCACTTATGTAATGGCCGGTGATCCCAGTCTGCAAGACACCGAACAGCTGGTGCCGAAGCTCGAAGAGGCCGGCGCAGACGTGATCGAGCTGGGCGTGCCGTTTTCGGATCCCATCGCGGACGGGCCGGTGATTCAACAGGCAGCGGAACGGGCGCTCCGGAGCGGAACGTCGCTTCGCGCAATCCTCCCGATGGTGTCCCGACTGAGACAGAAAACGCAGATCCCCATCGTGCTGATGGCCTATTACAACAGCGTCCATGCGTTCGGCACGGAGCGGTTTTGCCGGGAGGCGGTCGCCGCTGGAATAGACGGACTCATCGTGCCGGACATGCCTCCGGACGAATCGGGACCGCTCAAGGAGCCGGCCGCCGCCTCAGGCCTCCAGCTGATTTTTCTCCTTGCGCCCACCAGCACGGATCAGCGGCGCGCCTACGTGGCCAGACAGTCCAAGGGGTTCGTCTACTACGTGTCGCTCACCGGGATCACCGGCGCCAAGCTGAGTAATGTGGACGAAGTTGGCCGCAACGTCGGGAAGATCCGCAAAGTCTCTCCGACCCCCGTCGCCGTCGGGTTTGGGGTCGCCACACCCGAAGACGCCGAAAAGGTCGCGGCAGTCGCAGACGGCGTGATCGTCGGCAGTGCCATCGTCAAGCAGGTCGCGGCACACAGACAGGATGCCGGCCTCGTCAAGCACGTGGCTGACTTTGTCCATTCCCTGAAGACCGCCATGACCTCGCGCCAGGCGTCCCGGCGCTAAACGCCTCCGTCTCGCCTTCATCTATTATAGGAATTGGAACACCGACCAGGCGGGAGAGCGGCTAACTATGGATTGGATGTTTATACGAGGAAGAACGAATGCTACGGAGCCTGAAGGAAAGGGAGCTTCTTACCGTTTGGGAGTAGGCGGCATGTACTTGATCATCTCGTCGGCCAAATCCTTGGCCACGTCCTTCAGGTTCGGGCGGTAGAACATATAGCTGCTGGACCGTTCGTGCCGGGCTTTCCACACCGTGGTGCCGGTCGTGGCATCCACCAGCCGGAGGCTCAATCCGACCCGGCCGACGTTGTCGCCTTCCTTGCGGACATACTCCCAGGAATTGACCCGCACGACGAGAAATGAATCCACGCTGAGCGCCTTGCCCAGCTTGATCGCTGATTCCTTGTCCGATTGTCCCGTCATTTCAAGCCGAGAAAAATAGAATACCAGCGAATCGAAGGCCTCCTTCGATCCCTGGAAGATGTCCGTCACGCTTTCCGGGCTCACGACGCGCTCGACGTTGGCCACCTTCGTGAGAGAACCGGAGAGTACGTCCTGAATATCTTCCCGCGCGCTGTCGTACTGACTCGCCATCGGCGGCAGTACCGCGATCGCCTGGGGTCGGAACACCTTGGCGCCGGGCCCTTCCCATACTTCCTGAAGCCCTCCGCACCCGGTGAACGACAGAAGGACGATCGCGAGTGCGGAGCGCAAAAATCTCTGTGGGATCCTCAACATGGGTTTCAGTATACCATTAGAGAAAGACGAGGGTCCTAGAATGTGAGCGACAGCGATCCTGAAACCAGCGCTCCCTGTTCCTGAAAATCGTATCCTCCGCCCAGGTCCAACCGGAAAGCGTACATCCTGAAGCCGAGTCCGGCCGTGGGCGTAAAGGGAACTCCGGCATCCTGCATATTCTTGAACGCCCCGATCCGCAGGGAGAGGAACTCGTTGAGGATCGTCTGCTCCGCGCCCAGGCTGAGCAGTTGGCTCTTCACGCCGGGCACGAACGTATTGTTGGAGAGGATGTCCACATCGGCGGACAGGGTCAGTGTGGAGTAAGGATTGACGGCCATGCCGCCCCTGACCTGCGGCCCAAGTTTCAATTCTCCCGACGGGCTGTCGAAGGTCGGCTGCGTGATGTCCTTGGCCACGACGCCGAAGCGCAGCCAGGAGGACGGTCGGTAGATCGCGCCCACGTCGAGACTCAGCGCCGTGGACAGCGTGGGCTTCCCGAAGTTGTCCCGGAGCGACACGTCCGTCCCGCCTGTCAGCGTGGTTGAGCCGTTGTAGGCAGCGCCCTGGATGATCTTTCCGGTCACGCCGATGGCGAAGGTCTTGTCGGCGAATGCATAGGCATAGGAGAGGGCGATCTGCCTGGCTTCGAGGCCTACGAGGGCCATCTGTCCCGTCAGGCTGATCGGCGTGTTGGGACCACCCGGCTGGGTCGCCTGGACCGGCGTCGAGACGAAACTGCCGCCGGTGGCGACATCGGAGACATTGATGCCGAAGGCATGCTCCCCGAAGTGGCCTTTGACGTAGATGCCGGCCGAGCCGTTCATGGATACGGTCGCCCCGGGTTGGTTGATGCTGTTGGCGATGTTCTGCGCGTTTGTAAGATTGCCGGCCGAGGTATCGTTGACGTTGAAGGATTCCAGATCGTGGATCGACTGCGCAATACCCATCCGGTCGATCCCTTGCCAGCCGGCCTGAATGCGGATGTCCACGGTTTGCGTCATCGCAAGCCCGGCCGGATTCCAATACGTGGCGAGCGCGTCCGTCGTAATCGCCACGCCGGCGCCGCCCATGCCCATCGCACGCGGTCCGACGATCACGAACTCCGTCGCCGCCGCCGGCCCGGATAGCAGCAGCACCGCCGCAGCCGCCCAGAGCCGGAGGATTCGCGCGTGGGCCATGGACTGAGGACTCCTTCGCATCGGAGAACTGCCGCCGAGTCTATTGGATGAATCGGCTCTCGTCAAGATTTTGAGGACTGTCGCCCTTCCGATCGGCGACTGTCCCCATGCACGTGGACGACAAAGAAAACACTCCGCTTGAATAAGCACGGCGGGATTCGCCGCGGCAGCGGCAGTAGAGGGATAGGCACCGCTGTGGCCGAGCCGGCTTTCCCTAGAGGATCAGGCCGTCCTGGATGTGGATGATCCGATCCGCCTGCGCGGAGAGCTTGTCGTTGTGGGTCACGATCACGAACGTGGTTCCGCACGTCTTGTTCAGCTCCCGCATCAACGCGAAGAGCGCGTCGCCCGTATGCGTGTCCAAATTGCCGGTCGGCTCGTCCGCGAGCACGAGATCCGGTTGTTGGAGCAATGCGCGCGCCACGGCCACCCGCTGCTGCTCGCCGCCGGACAGTTCCCCCGGCTTGTGCTGGAGGCGCTCTCCCAGACCGACGTCCTTCAGAATCGCGATCGCTCGATCCTCGACCTCCGCCAGCCGCTTGCGTTGGATCAAGGCCGGCATACAGGCATTCTCCAGCGCCGTGAATTCCGGGAGCAGATGATGAAACTGAAAGATGAATCCGATGCGCCGGTTTCGAAACTCTGCCTGGGCCGCTTCGGACAATCGAAAGACGTCCTGATCCTCGAACAACACGGACCCCTTCGTGGGGCGATCCAACAGACCCAGGATGTGGAGCAACGTACTTTTCCCCGCGCCGGACGCGCCGATGACGGCGACGAGTTCGCCCCGTTCGATGCGCAGATCGATACCTTGCAACACCGGCAAGGTCCGCTCGCCCATCCGGAACGACTTATGGAGGTCCGTGACGGTGATCATATTTCAGTGCTGAGCCTTGAGTGCTGAGTGCTGAGAAAAGAGCATCGTGAACCGAGGATGGAAGTTGAACTATTCATAGCGCAGCGCATCCACCGGTTCGAGCTTCGCCGCCTGCAGCGAGGGGTATACCGTCGCCGCGAAGCTGATGAGAATCGCCGAACCCGCCACGAGCAGCACATCTTCACCCAAGACGTGCACGGGGATCTTGGAGATGTAATAGACCGTGGGATCGAAGGTCCAAAACGTCTGGATCAGCCACAGAAACGTGTAGCCCAGCGGAATGCCGATCCCCGTGCCGGACAGTCCGATGATCAGCCCGTTCAGCATGAAGATCCGCCTGATGCTCTTCCTCGTGGCTCCCATGGCCTTCAGGATGGCAATCTCTTTCTGCTTCTCGGTGACGATCATCGTCAGGGTGCTGACGATGTTGAACGAAGCCACGATCGTGATCAGCACCAGCAACAGGAACATCATCGTCTTTTCCAGCTTGAGCGCCGACAACAGATTGCGGTTCATCTGCATCCAGTCCCGCGCGCCGTAGGAAAAGCCCAAGGCCTGCTCCACCGACCGGGCGACCTCGTTTGCGCGGAAGACGTCGCTGACTTTCAGCTCGATACCGGTCACCGTATCGCCCATGCCGAAAAATTTCTGCGCCTCGGCCAGGTCGATGTAGGCCAGCGACGAGTCGTACTCGTACATGCCTGAATGAAAGATCCCGACCACCACGAACGGGCGGATCTTCGGCACCATGCCCATGGCGCTGATCGGGCCGACCGGAGATACGATGCTCACGATGTCTCCCGGAAACGCGCCGAGCCGGAGGGCGAGTTCCTTGCCCAGAATGATACCGGGTTTCTCCGTGGGCTGCAGAGGTCCGTTGGGGTTGTCGGCCGGAGGCAGATTCACCGACACCGGATGCCCGAGCATGGATAGCTCCCCGGCCGCCAGGTTCTTCTCCAACTCGGTCACCTTGCCTTCTCGTTTCGGATCGATCCCGCGCAGCACCACTCCATGCGCACCGGCCTGCGTCGTCAACATGACCTGCTTTAAGATGAACGGCGTGGCGGCCACGACGTCCGGAACCGTCTCGGCCTTCTGGACGACCGGGCCGTAGTCGCTCATCGCGTCCTTCATCCGGTCCTGCACGATGACGTGAGCCGTCGTCCCGACGATCTTTGCCTGGATGTCCTCTTTGAAGCCGGTCATGATCCCGACGGTGCCGATCAAGGCCGCCACGCCCAGCGTCACGCCGGTGATCGAGACGAACGTGTTGAGGGAGATGGTGCGGTTGCGCCGCTTCGCGCGGAGATAGCGCAGACCGACGAAGATTTCATAGGGGAGGGCGGCCATCGCGGTCTATTTCTCTGGCCTCAGCTGGGGGAACAGCACGACGTCGCGGATGGAGCCCTGATTCGTGAACAACATGACGAGGCGGTCGATGCCGATGCCTTCGCCGGCCGTAGGCGGCATGCCGTATTCGAGCGCTCGCAAAAAGTCCTCGTCGACCACATGGGCCTCCTCGTCGCCGGCTTCCCGCTGCGCGGCCTGGCCCTCGAACCGCTCTCGCTGATCCAGCGGGTCGTTCAACTCGGAGAAGGCGTTGGCGATTTCGCGGCCGGCGATGTAGAGCTCGAACCGGTCGGTCAGCGCGGGATCCGAATCCTTCCGTCGCGCGAGCGGCGAGATTTCGATCGGATAATCCGTCACGAAGGTGGGTTGCTGCAGATTCGGCTCGACCGTTTCCTCGAAAATCTCGTTCACCACGTTGAAGAGGGGCCATTTGGGATCAACCGGCACGTTCAGTTTCTTCGCCGCCGCCAGCGCCTTCTCCTTGTCGCGCAGCACGGATTCGTCCAGTCCGTTCACCTCCAGGATGGCGTGATGGTAGGACCAGCGACGCCAGGGTGGGGTCAGATCGATCGCCGTCCCCTGGTAGTCGATCGTCGTCTTGCCCATGAGCTGAGAGGCCAGCGTGGACACGAGCTCCTCCGTCAGCGCGATCAGGTCGCGGTAGTCCGCGTAGGCGACGTAAAACTCCAGCATCGTGAACTCGGGATTGTGGATCGTCGAGATGCCTTCGTTCCGGAAATTCCGGTTGATCTCGAACACGCGCGGGAACCCCCCGACGATCAGCCGCTTCAGGTACAGCTCGGGCGCGATCCGCAGATAAAGATCCACGCCGAGCGCGTTATGATGCGTCACGAAGGGTTTGGCCGCGGCGCCGCCGGGGATGGGATGCATCATCGGCGTTTCGACTTCGAGAAAACCGCGTTCGATCAGGAAGGAGCGGATGCCGGCGATGATGCGGCTTCTCGCCGCGAAGATGCCGTGCACGTCCGGGTTGGCGATCAAGTCCACGTATCGCTGACGGTAACGGGTTTCGACGTCCGTCAACCCGTGCCACTTCTCCGGAAGCGGCCTCAGCGCCTTGCTCAGGAAGGTCAGATCACGAACCTCGACCGTGAATTCGTTGGTCTTGGTGCGGAACAGCGTGCCGGTGACGCCGATCCAGTCCCCCAGATCGAGCTGTTCGGTCACGGCGTACGCCTGCGGGGAGAGTAAATCTTTCTTGAGATAGACCTGCAACCGGTCCGATCCGTCCTGCAGCACCGCGAAGGCGGCCTTGCCGAACCGGCGGAGCGCCACCACGCGGCCCGCGAACGTGCAGGCGATCTTCTCCTGTTCCAAGATGTCCTTGGACTTCTCGCCGTGCAGCGCGATCAGGCGCCCCGCCCGGTCCTTGGCCTCGAACCGGCCGCCGTACGGCGCGACCCCCGCCGCGCGCAGTTGCTCGAGTTTCTTGATCCGCTGCTGTCGCTGCTCGTTCGGTTCGTCCATGGCCGTCGTCTACTCCTCGTCCGCCGCGACTTTCGCCGGGGCGAGCAGGCTTCCCGTGAGCTTTTTCTTGAGATAGGCCTCGATGAATCCGTCCACGTCCCCGTCCATCACCGCCGAGACCTGGCCGACCTCGTGGCCGGTCCGGTGGTCCTTCACCATCTGATAGGGCTGGAACACGTAGGAGCGGATCTGGCTGCCCCAGGCGATGTCCTTCTTCTCGCCGACGATCGCATTGAACTCGGCTTCCTTCTTCTTCTGCTCCACCTCGAAGAGGCGCGCCTTCAGAATTTTCATCGCGCCGTTGCGGTTCTGCAGCTGGGACCGCTCGTTCTGACACTGCACGACGATCCCCGTCGGCAGGTGGGTGATGCGGATCGCCGTTTCCACCTTGTTGACGTTCTGGCCGCCGGCGCCGCCGGCCCGGAACGTGTCGATCCTCAGATCCTTGTCCTCGATCACGACGTCGATGTCGTCGTTCAGCTCGGGATACACGAAGACTGAGGCAAACGAGGTGTGACGCCGCTTGTTCGAATCGAAGGGCGAGATGCGGACCAGCCGATGCACGCCTGCTTCGGCCTTCATATAGCCGTAGGCATACGGGCCCGTGATCGACACCGTGGCGCTCTTGATGCCGGCCTCGTCGCCCGCCTGCAGATCAAGGGTCTCCACTTTGAATTTTTTCCGCTCCGCCCAGCGCACGTACATGCGCAGGAGCATCTGCGCCCAATCCTGCGATTCCGTTCCGCCCGCACCCGGATGGATGGACACGATCGCATTGTTCGGATCCAGTTCGCCGGACAGCAGCATCTCCACGCGCAAGGTCGCCAGGCGCGGCTCGAACCGGTCCACTTCACCTGTCAGCTCGGCTTCCAATCCCGCGTCGCCGCTTTCCTCCGCCAGCTCCAGCAAGGCGCCAATATCCTTGAGCGTCTGCTCGATCTCGCGCCATTCCTGCAGGTCGTGCTCGAGCGTCGCCTTCTTGCGGCTGACCTTGGCCGCCGCCTGGGCGTTGTTCCAGAAATTCGGCTGTGCGATTTGTTGTTCCAGCTCGTCGAGCTCGGACGTCATGCGGGCGAAGTCAAAGATGCCCCCGAAGTTCAGACACCTGCTCACCGATCGAACGCACGCGCACACGGATCTCGTCCAACATCGCGGGGTCCTTTCCTTTGTTACACGGGGGTCGCGGCAACCGCATCCGGTTCGGGCCCTTCCGTGCGGAAGAGTCCGAACAGGCACAAGACAGCGCAGATTAACACACAGCCGTAGGCAAACACATCCCCATGCCGGCTGTAAAACGTGCGCGGCTGAAGCACTGGGACGGCGGCCTGCAGCACCGTCTCGGTAAAGATCGAGGAGGTCTGTAAGATGCGGCCGAACGGATCGATGAACCCGGACACGCCGGTATTGGCGGCGCGCGTGAAGGCCAGATGATTTTCCACGGAGCGGAACACCACCATCGAGAAGTGCTGCATCGGAGCCGACGATTCGCCGAACCACGCGTCGTTGGTGATCGTCACGAGGAACTCGGCGCCGTTCTGCGCAAATCGCCGGACTAAATCCGGGAAGATGACTTCGTAGCAAATCAGCACCCCGAACTTGACCGGGCGCCCTCCGCCGCCTTCTCCGCCGGCCGAAGCCTGACGAGGCATGAAGGAAAACACGGTCGGGCCCGGCCCAGCCTGAAAATCCCCGATGCCCTCCACCAGTTTTTCGAGGAAGAAGAGCAGCGAGGACTTGAGCGGGATATATTCCCCGAACGGCACGAGATGCTGCTTGTCGTAGCGGCCGAGCAGGTTCCCGCCGGGAGCGATCAGATAGGCGCTGTTGAGCAGATAGGGTCGCCGCTCGTTGTCGAATCGTACCGCCGGACTCCCGAACAGGAGGGGAGCCGAGGCTCGATTGGCGATCGCCAGCACACGCAATTGATATTCCGGTTCACGCTCGAAGAAAAACGGCGTCGCCGCTTCCGGCCAGACGACCAGGTCCGCGCCGGCTCCGAGCGATTCGGTCAGCCGCTCGTAGCGGACGAGAGTTTCGTCGCGATGCGCCGGATCCCACTTGATCGATTGATCCACGTTCGGCTGGACCACGCCGACCCGGAGCGACGTTTTCGGCGCCTGAAATCCTTCCCCCACGATCAGCGATGTGCTGTAGGCCCAGGAGAGGCCCACCAGAATCGCCGCCGTCGTCACGAGTTCCCAGGGGAGCCGCGCCGGTACGAAGCCCCGAAAGAGCGGCATGAGCCAGGCGATCAGTTCGGCCATCGCCACGTTGGCCAGCACGAGCAGGAACGAGACGCCGTAGACCCCCAGATGATCCGCGATCTGGATCACGTCCAGTTGGCGGTACTGGGAATAGCCGAGCAGCGACCAGGGCAGGCCGCTGAACAGATAGGTCCGCGCCAACTCCAACGTCACCCACAAACAAGGGGCGGCGAACAGGCCGTAGCGCGGGACCAGCGATCGGAACCAGACGTAGCCGGCGCTGTAGAGCGCCACGAAGAGGCCCAGGTAGCCCGTGAGCAAGAGCAGGACGGCGTAAGCGACCAGTAGGGGCACTTTCCCGTACGTATGCATGGCCGTCACGACCCAGGCCATGATGCCCGTAAAACCGATGGTGCCGCTGAGCCAGCCCAGACGGAAGGCCCGCCACTTGCTGGGACTGTCGAGCGCGAGATGAAGCGGGATCAGCGCCACCCAGGCCAGGAGTCCGATATCGAACTTGGGAAAGCAGAAGGGGAGGAGAAGACCGCTCGCCACCGCGAGCACGATTGAGCGGACAGGCCACTGATGCATCGCGCTAACTTAGCGGAAGGTAAGGCTTGATGCAACGGCTCCCCAGCCTCAACCTGTCCGGCTAGTGGGTCATGAACGACAGCGGGGTCCGCTGATCGAACGCGACCTGATCCAGCTCCCACGACGTGGCCGTGTCGTCGTGGTCGAGCTGCACCCCGAAGAACTGATCGCGCACCCACCGCACCGTGGCCTTCCTGATTAGAAGCGCCGACTGTGTCGGGGGGATGAGCAACACCATCAGTTCCATCCCGACTTCTACGCCGTGCGATCCCTGCAAGCAGCCGCCGCTACGGGTGAGATTGGCGGTCACTCCGCTCGCGTGAAACGCACCGTCGGAATAGTACACCGCACAGGTGATGGGCACGCGCAGGCTCCTGCGCTTGTCAGAATGGAACATCATGGGAGCCTCCTGGAAAACAAGACGGATGACGATCCAATCCTTTTGAATGAGAGCGTGACGGGCGCCTCCGCCCGGGCCCCGGTCCGGTTCTGCACGAGCATGACGCACGCAATCAGGGCGATGCCGCCGGCATTGACGGCAAGATCATCGGACGACGTGCTGCGGCCCGGTACACAACCCTGGAATATTTCGGTCCACAGGCCGAACACGAAAGCGGCACTCGACGCAACGAACACGGCATAGGAGATGGGCCAGCCTCGCCGGCGCAGGCCGCGAGTCAATAACCAAGCCAAGAATCCGTACCCAGGCGCATGGGTCCATTCGAGAAGAGCCGGGGGCATCTGCGTGATGAGCCGGCCGCTCACACCCACTCCGGGTGCGATCATCGCGCCGAAACACAACACCACCATGTAACCGAGCGCCGTGCCGAATCCCACTCGTATCCTCCCTAACTGATGCTCAGAGGGTGCGCCGAACTCCTGGCACTCGGAAGCTACACAACATTGGACGACCGAAACTACTAGGCATTGGTAGGGGAGCAATGCGGAATACCTGGTTAAAACCCTAGCGACGTCCGAATGTGCAGCCTCTTTGGAGGGGCTCGTTTCGGGTGCGTACGGACAATTGACCGCCGCGACGAACCATCGATTGCCGCATTCATCGAATCGACGAGTGTCGCCCCGGCCCGAATTGCCACCGCCCAGGGATCTGCCGAGGCCCGGCCGATCCCGGTACCGGCTACAGTGGGTCTCGTCACATAGTCATCTCACGCGTTCATGCACGAAGGAGGTGCGAACCATGGCAGGAGGATGGGGAGGGTGGGTATTTGCTTCGGCAATTATTTTGGGTCTCACCGCGACAGGGTGCGCAAAGACGGGACCGGAGAAGCACACAACGGTTCCGACCAAGGGCGAGCGAGTCATGCAAGACGCCGTTACCGGTCAGCTCAGCGAGATGGGGTCGAGTCACGTGTCCATCACACAGACGGGCGGGCACATCAGGCATCTGCGCGTGGACAGCCAAACGAAGATGGACCAGATCGCGAAGGGTGACTATGTGAAGGCCTTTGTCACGGACGATGGCTACGCCTCCACCATCCAACGGGTCGGCCCGTAGGTAGGCCGATGGAGACGAACGAGCTGATGTCTCGCACCATTCTATAGACTGCTCCCGTCCGGTCCTGTCCACCGCACTACGTGATTTTTCTTGAAGAACGGCCTCCTTTCGTCCACGATGAGCCGTGAAACCAGCCGATGTGTACTATGATAGTGCGCATCGAACCTTCGAGAGAGATCAGCATGCACATCCTGATATGTCGCCCGATGACCGCTGCCGCGTTGTGCACAGCACCGTGCGCTTGTCTCCTGCTCCTGGCGGCCGGCTGCGCCTGGAAGAGCACCTACGACGAGGCGGTCGCCGAGAAGGAGGGCGTCAAAGCGGAACTGCAGAGCGTCACGGTCGAACAGAACCGTCTGGCCGAGCAGGCGAAGGCGATAGAACCACTCACACGACGGGCCAGTCAGCAAGCGGAGCAGGCCAATGCGTCGCTCCGGGACGCGATCGACACAGCAGAGACCGAACGCAAGATCGGAGAAGAGCGGCAGGCCAAGCTCGCGCGTCTCATCGACCAGCTGACCGCCCAACAGAACAGCCTGCGCCAGGCGATGCGCCAGGCTAAAGCGGAACAGCCCAAATTGCAGGCGGCCGTGGACAAGTATCGGGCGCAACTGGATGAAGCCGACCGGCTCAGTGCCGCCGCGGCCTTCCCGCCGCCTCCGCCGTCCGTTCAGGATCCCATTGCCTCCGCGGCTGCCCCTCCGCTCCCGGCCTCACCACAGGCACCGACCATGACCCAGACATCCCTGTCTTCTTCGGCTCCGGCCGCATCACGCGACGCGCCTCCCGCACCTGCGACCAGGCCGGTAACCAAACGGGGAGTCGAGCCGGCTGAAGAAGGCTTCTTCGCGGCGATGACAGACTGGCTGGTCTCGCTCTGGCGATCGGTCTTCTCCTAACAGCCTACAGTGCACGCTCATGGCATCCCCTCCTTGACACAGCTGTGCCGGCGAGGTCGCATTTCTTCAGCCGCTTCATCTATGATGACTCACTCGACGGACTCCGTGTCCGAATGCTCAACTCCATGACCTGTCACCCTTGACCGAACCGGCCATCCCACAGACTGCAGAGATCGATGACCGCCCGACACGGAGCCGCCGCCGGCCCGTCCCTCTCTACACCAGGGTCTTGATCGGAGCCCTCTGCGGCACGGCGCTCGGACTGCTCTTTGGACGAGCCCCGTACCTCGGCCCGGTCGGCAACGAGCACCTGGGTTTGATCGGTCTGGCGGTCATTACCCTGCTGAAGGCGCTCGCCATCCCGCTCATCTTCTTTGCCATCCTCGACGCCTTCCTTCGGATGAGCCTCCCGCTGCGGCAGGGAACCAGATTGCTCGCCATCTGCCTTGTGAACGTCTCGGTGGCCATGACGATCGGCCTTGTGATCATGAATGTCTGGAATCCGGGCACGGCCTGGCACGGCCATCTCGACCAACTGCTCGCCGCGGATCCGCGAACCACCGGTACTGGATCCGCCTCAGGCGGCGCCCGGGCCGGCGAGGCAATCGAACATCTGGCCTCCTATATTCCGAGCACCATGTTTCGGCCGTTCACGACCAACAACGTCATCGGGGTGGTCCTGCTTGCGGTGATCGCCGGCGCGGCTCTGCGGCATCTGCGGACGAGGCGACCGCGCCGCATGATCGAGCGGACCGTCGTGATCGTGGAACGTGTGTACCATTGGCTGGTCCGCATCCTCGGCTGGATCATCGAGATCGTGCCGTTCGCCGTGTTCGGGGTGCTCGCGCAGGTGGTGGGAAAGGCCGGGGCCGGGGTCTTCTCGCTCTTGTGGATTTTCCTCGTCACCATCCTCGCAGGGCTCGCCATTCATGCGCTCTTCTACTATCCGACCGTCGCCTGGCTCATCGGCAAAAAAGCCCCCGGCATCTACATCGGCAAAGGCGCCGACGCGATCATGACGGCCCTGTCCTGCAACAGCAGCCTGGCCACCGTGCCGGTCACACTCCGCTGTCTGGAGCGCATGCATGTGTCGCCGGAGTCCTCGCGCCTGGCCGCCTGCGTAGGGACCAACCTCAACAACGACGGCATCACGCTCTACGAGGCGATGGCCGCGCTCTTTCTGGCGCAGGCGCTGGGCTTCGAGCTGGGCCTCGGCAACCAGCTCCTGATCATCGCCGCCTCGATCGTCGCCGGAGTCGGTGCCGCCGGCATTCCGGAAGCGGGTCTGGTCGTGCTGCCGCTGGTCCTGTCGGCCGCCGGCCTTCCGGATCAGATCATCACCGCCGCCATCCCGCTGATCATGACGGTCGATTGGATCTTGGCCCGAGTCCGGTCCGGGGTGAACGTCATGAGCGATATGCTGGTGGCGATTCTGCTCGACGCGGCGGAGCGGAGGCGGCAATCGTCCGGCCTCTGACGGCTTGAGCCGAGCGCGTCGGTCGGGGTGATTTCCCCTAGAGAAAACAGGTATCCTCAGAGTGGGCGGCGACCGGGGCGGCGTGGTAGGGTGTATCGATGCCGCCGCCGATGCTTCCATGGAACTGCGGCGCGAGGCGCCGTCACGCAAGAACGTCCAATCGGATACCGGGATCTCACCGGATTTCACGCGAGGGGGGTTACAATGAACTACAGATGGGTATTGTGGGGGCTCTGTCTCTCGATCGGCCTTGCCGGTTGCGGAGGCGGTGGTACGGCCGAGATCAAGGACGACCGGTTGACGGTCGGCAGGGTGCAAAGCGAAATCAAGGTCGGCATGCCGGCTTCCCAGGTCGTCGAGATTCTGGGCTCTCCCAATATCGTCACGACCGATGACAAGCGACGGGAAGTATGGATGTACGACAAGGTCTCGACCGACCGAGTCGACACCAGCACCGCTTCGTACGGAACGCTGATCATTCTGGGCAAGAACTCGCGGGACGCCTCGAGCTCTCAGCGCCAACGTACGCTCACGATCATCATCAAGTACGACGAAGACAAGAAAGTCCGCGATCTTGCCTACAACTACACGCAGTTCTGATCGCACCGCCGCCCGGTCCGGCCGACTCGCCGGTTGGGCGGCCTGCGTCGCCTGCGCCGCCGGCCTGGCCTTGCTGGCCGGGTGCGTGCAGGAGACGAAGCCCGACGAGCTCTTCCAGCTGACACCGGAAAGCCTGCGCAACCGGGCGATGTCCATCCGCACGTTCGATACGGCGAACGAGATCGAATTGCTGTCGGCCTCGGCGGCCGTCCTTCAGGATCTGGGCTATCAGGTCGAAGAGAGCGTGCACGAGGTCGGGTATTTCCGCGCGGTCAAGGAGCGGAGCGCCAGGGAGCACGGCCAGGACCTGCAGCGGATCATGTTCTTCTTTCTCTCGCTGGGTGGCGCGGTCGTGCCGGTCGATCTCCATCAGCAGCTGGTCGCGAATCTGGTCACCAAGCCGCTCAACGTGGAGGGAACCAAGCAGCAGGTGCGCATCAGCTTCTACCGCATCGTGTGGAAGGGCGACGGCCAGTCCAACCGTCAATACATCCCGCCGGGCGCGCAGTATATGGAGATGATCCGCGATCCGGAAATCTATCAACAGTTCTTCGCCAAATTGTCCAAGGCCGTGTTCCTGGAAGCCCACGACATCTAGCCCGAGGATACGGAATCGATGCGGGACGCTATGCGGAATTTTGTGATCGATCGACGATGGGGCCGGGCATGGGGCCAGGGATGGGTATGGGGAGTCGTGATCGGCTTCTGGGGCCTGCTCTTCTACGGATGTTCGACGCCGGAACAACCGCAGACCCTGCTCGCTCCGACGGAAGCACAGCTGAAGATCCGCAACTTTCAGACGCGTGTCTTTGACATGACCGACCGAAATTTTGCGATCCGGTCCGTCATCGGTTCGCTCCAGGACTTGGGCTTCATCATCGAACGGGCCAACGACGCCCTCGGCCTCGTGACGGCGGCCCGCTTCGCCGAGCCCAACTATTACGACGTCGTGACGATCACCGTGACCGTGCGGCAGCTCAATGCGACGCAGCTCACGATCCGGGCCAACGCGATCTACAACAACCGGCCGATCGAAGATCCCAAAGTCTATCAGAACTTCTTCTTCACCCTCGAACGGTCGCTGTTCATCACCAAGGATAGCCCAACCGCGCCATGACAGGTTCAGCGGGACACCATTCGACCCGGATCGGTCAACCGACCGGATCGATGTGCCGGACCGTCGTTGCGCTGGCCTGCCTTGCCGGCCTCTCAGGCTGCAACAGCTATGAGCTACGCCAGGAAAATCAATCGAACGCGCAGGACCAGGTCTGGCTGTCGGAAACGAGCCAGCTCAAGATCCGCGCCGCGCAAACCAGGATCTTCGACACGACGGACCGTTTGAAGCTCCTCCAGGCCATCGTCTCGACCATGCAGGACTTGGATTTCAAGGTCGAAGTGCTCGATCAGGATCTGGGGATCGTCTCAGGCAAGAAATTCGTCGAAGTGGAGACCGGCTACATGGCCGACCCGGCCTATTACTATCTGTACCGGCCCGATACGATGCTGTTCCTCGCCAGAAACTACCGGTCGTGGGGGCCGTTCTATTATCGCAGCAACCTCGTGCGCTTCACCGCCACGATCCGCCCCCGCGGCGAAACGCAATCCCTCGTCCGCATCAGCGTCCAGTACTACATGCACGCACTGGAAGATCCGAAGCCCTATCAAGAGTTCTTCCGCACGCTCGAACAGTCGCTCTTCCTGCAGGGTCACCAAGAGTCCTAGCAAAGGTTTCTCCCAGGTCTCTCAGCAACGGGTCCCTCGAGGTCCCCCATTGAACGACGGCTCCCGCTCCGCTAAGCTTAATGGAATTACTCGATCGACGCGGCGCCGAACAGCCGATACGACAATTCCGACCATCGCCCACGTCGCGATGCGAGCTGCGATGGATGAACTCGAAGAAAAAGCGAGCACGGTCTTCACCGGCAAAACGACGCCGTTGACCGCTGCGCACCATCATATCCGGTGCACCGTGGACGGCTGCCTGCACCATGCGACCGTCGCCTGCGAGGTCACCGTCACGAACTCCCATCTAAGGCCGGACGGGGAGACCCACCATATTCCGCTCTGCGACAAGCATGCACAGGCCGGGGACATGTTGAAGTGGGAGTGGAGACGGGATCCGGACGCGAACGCCGCACGCAAGCTGCGGCTCGATGCCCTGTTCGCGTTGGATACGATTGAGGACTGAGCAGGACTCAGCACGACGAGGAAGGAGCACCTTCATGGCCGAGCCGCACAATTCCCCCATTCCAACCGGCAGCAACCCACCGAAAGCTCAGTTCATCTGGCAATGTCCCTCCTGCTCCCGGCGCTATCTGACCGAACAGGCCCCGGCGCAATGCCCCTATTGTCTGCAGCCGGTCAAGAGTTGACCGGGCTATCGCACATCCGTTCTGTCCGTGCGCCGACTCCGGACCAGCCGGTCCGGTCATGATGCGACGACATGATGACGCCACGTAGATTCTCGATGATCCGTGAGTTCCACCTCGCGGATTTTCTGACGCTGGCCAACGCGGCCTGCGGAGTCGGCGCGGTTCTCTTTTGCATGCGGTACATGGGCAGCGGCGCCACGGCCGATTTTCTCGCGGCGGCGTCGCTTGTCCCCGGCGCGCTGCTCTTCGACTGGCTCGACGGCCGGGTCGCCCGCTGGCGGCACGAGCATACGGCGCTCGGGCGCGAGTTGGATTCTCTGGCCGACGTCATCTCGTTCGGCATGGCCCCGGCCGCACTCGGCTATGCCGCGGGCCTGCGCGGAGGCTGGGATTGGCTTGCCTTGACCTTCTTCGTCTGCTGCGGCGTGAGCCGCCTGGCCCGCTACAACGTTACGGCCGAAGAGCTCTCAGCCGGCGGCGACAAAGTGGCTTACTTCGAAGGGACACCGATTCCGACCACCGTCCTGTTGGCCATTCTCCTGGCGATCAGCGCCTGGCAGGATCGACTGGGCGAGCGGCTCTATGGAGGTGTCTGGACGATCGGACCCGGCGATCTGCACCCCTTGTCATTGCTGTTCGTGCTCTCCGGCAGTCTCATGATCAGCAAGACCTTGAAGATTCCGAAGATCTGATCACTTGATCTGAGACCGGACCTGAGGGCGTGCGGCAAAAACATCGAAGGAACATCGGATGAGAAAGTCCACAGGCCGCCTCCGCTATGCTCCCAGCGACCTGATCACCTTTTTAGCCTCTCCCTTTGCATCTTGGATGGATCGCTACCATCTGGAATGTCCCGGCACCGTCGCTCCCGACGAGCGGACCGACGAGGATCTCCTGATCGCCGGCACCGGTGCCGAGCACGAACGGTCCGTCCTCGAAGAATTCCGCACAGCCGGAGAAGGCCTGGTCGAGATCGCGAGCCGCGGCTTCGACCAGGCCCTGGCCGATACCAGATCAGCCGTGGCGGCCAAGGCTCCTGTGATCTACCAGGCCGCGCTCGAGGAAGGGGCTTTCTCGGGCTTCGCGGACTTCCTCGTGTTGGATCCGAACGAGGGTTATCAGGTCTGGGATACGAAGCTCGCCCGTAAGCCCAAACCCTACTATGCCGTTCAACTCTGCTGTTACACGGAGATGCTCGCCTCGATCACGGGGCGGTTGCCTGACACATTCGGCGTGATCCTGGGCAACAAGGAGCGGGTCACCTTTCGGATCGAATCCTTCATCCACTATTACCGCCACCTCAGAAAGAGGTTCTTCAAATTGCAGGCCGGCTTCACGGGCGATCCGAACGACTGTCCGAACCCGCTGCCTCGCGCCGACCACGGCCGCTGGACCTCCCATGCGGACCGCTTCTTTCGAGATCGGGACCACCTCATGTTGGTCGCCGGCATCACCACCGGCCAGATCAAGAAGCTCGTGAGAGCCGGCATCACCACTACGGCGCAGTTGGCCGACGCGTCCGACGTCAAGGTCCCGAGGCTCGATCAGGCCTCGCTGGAGAAGCTCGCGGCGCAGGCCAGACTCCAGCGGCAGACGAACGACGACCGCCTGGTTGATCCGGCGGCTCCGCCCCGCTTCGAAGTCCTGCCGCACGTGGGCCGGAATGCCGAGCCGGTCGGGCTTGCGGCGCTGCCGCCGGAGGATCCGGGGGACGTCTGGTTCGACATGGAAGGCTATCCGCTGGTTCCGGGCGGCCTCGAATACCTCTTCGGTTGCTGTACGAAGGAACCGAATGCGCCAGGCTACCGGTATCGAGATTGGTGGGCTCACGACAGGGATGGTGAAAAACGGGCCTTTGAGGGCTTCGTCGATTGGGTGTTCGACCGCTGGAAGACACATCCCGGCATGCATCTCTATCACTACGCGGCCTACGAGCCGAGCGCCGTCCGGCGGCTGAGCACGCGCCACGACAGCCGGCAAGACGAGGTGGACACACTCCTCCGGCACGATGTGTTCGTGGATCTCTTCCGGATCGTCCGGCAGGGCTTGCGCCTTGGGGAGGAGAACTATTCAATCAAGTCCGTCGAGCTCCTGTACCGGGCCAAGCGGGCAACGGACGTCGCGAGCGGATCCGATTCGATCGTCGCCTACAGCCGGTGGATCGAAAGCGGGGAGACGAACGACTGGCGGCAGAGCGCCACTCTCAAGGGAATCCGCGACTACAACGAGGACGACTGCCGCTCTACGGTCGAACTGCTCGCCTGGATGAGACAGTTGGCCGGGGCGCGGGGCGTCGTTCCACCGCCGCCGCAGCCGGAGCCGGCGCGGGAAATACAGCGCGAGATCCCGCAAGCCGTGACCGACCGGATCGAAACCGTGAAGCGGCTTCGGCAGAGCCAGGACGCGACAGCCCTGACGCTCGCCGATCTGGTCGAATTCCACCGGCGTGAACAGAAGCCCATATGGTGGCGCCTGTTCGATCGCGCGGCCGCCACGCCGGATCAACGACGCGACGATCCCGGCTGTCTCGAAGGCGTTCGGATAGACGGCCCCTGCTCGACGGACAAGCGGTCTCTCGTGCAGAGCTATCGATTCGATCCAGCGCAGGAATGCAAACTGGCCGAAGCCGACCAGGTGAGGTTCGCCCACAACCTCGAGACCACCTTCACGATCGCCGACCTCGACGCGACGGCCGGACGTCTGACGCTCAAAATCGGCCAAAAAACCTTACAAGAGAAATGCGCGGGGCAGTTTCCCGTTGAAGGGGCACTGCTGCAAAACGAATTCATTTCGCCGGCGGGCATCCCGGATGCGCTGGTCGAGGTGGCGGCGTCCCACCTATCGGATGCGCTGTACAGACCGGTGACGGCACTCTTGACGAGACAGGCACCGGCCGCGCCGATGCACCAACAGTGCGAATCCACGATCGACGCGGCGCTGCGCATCGCCCGCGCCATGGAAGGAGGCTGTCTCGTCATCCAGGGTCCGCCTGGCACGGGCAAGACCTACGCCGCCTCACTGGTCATCGCGGCTCTCTTAGCGGAGGGCAAGAAGATCGGCATCACCTCCAACAGCCACAAGGCGGTGGGCAACCTGCTCGAGGCCTGCGGCAAGGTCTTGCGGCAGGCCGGCGGTAGGCTGCGGGGGATCAAGGTCGGTCGCGAGCGGGACGAAGAACTTCATCACGACAATCCGGACCTGGTCCCTGTCCAGGACAGCAAGGATGCGATCGGTCTATGGAACGGAGGCGTGATCGGGGGCACGGCATGGCTCTTCAGCCGGAGCGAATGGATCGGCATGCTCGACTGTCTGTTCATCGACGAAGCGGGGCAGGTTCCGCTCGCGAATGCGGTCGCGATGGCCAGGAGTGCCGGGAACCTCGTGCTGCTGGGCGATCAGATGCAACTGGAGCAGCCCGTGCAAGGCTCTCATCCGGGAGACGCAGGCCTGTCGGTTCTGCAATATGCCCTCAAAGACGCGTCCGCGAGCTTGCCGGACGTCCCCATCTTTCACGCGGTCGTGCCGCAGGATTATGGTCTCTTTCTCGGAGAATCGCGCCGCATGCATCCGTCGGTCTGCCGATTCATCTCCGACAGCATCTATGAAGGGCGCCTGACCTCTCATCCCGATTGCGCCAAACAACGAATCCAAGTCAATCCCGCCAAGCGCCGGCTCATCCGCAAGGAGGCGGGCCTCGTCTTGAGTCCGGTCGAACACGACGGGAACGTCCAACAAAGCGACGAGGAAGCGGAGCGGGTGCTGGCCATTTACCGAGAACTCCTGGGCCGTCCATATACGGATAAGGACGGGACGACCAGGCCCCTCGCGCTTTCGGATTTTCTCTTCATCGCGCCCTACAATGCCCAGGTGCGGGCGCTGGAGGGGGCCCTGCCGCAGGGTGCGAAGGTCGGCAGCGTGGACCGGTTTCAGGGCAGGGAGGCGCCGGTCTGTATCCTCTCCCTCTGTTCGAGTGCGGGCGAATATGGATCCCGCGGTCTGGGCTTCATCCTGGACCGCAACCGCATCAACGTGGCGGTCTCGCGCGCCCAATGTCTGGCCGTCGTGGTCGCGGATCCCCGCATTGCCGACTCGATCCCCGGCTCACTGGAGGAGATGATGCTGCTCGACCTATTGTGCAAACTGCTCGAGACCTCGGCGCAGCCGTGATCGGGACCTCCTCCATCGTCGCCGCAATTACGACAATGCTCAACGGCTCCCGACCTGCATCTTGGTGTCCCGGAAATGATTCGGCAGCGGCATGATGCAGTTGGGGTTGAACCCCGCGGCCTTCAACGTATCGATGCTGCCGATGACCTTGTCGTTCTTGAGGTCGATCACGGTGATCGATCCGTCGCTCATGCCTTCCAGATTGAGCAGGCTGTTCTGGACGAACAGGTATCGCTCGTCCGGAGACAGCACCGTATGGTGCGCGCCGGCGGCGGCAGGAATCGTCTTAAGGAACTTCGGATGCGTGGGATCGCTGTTGTCGTACAGATTGACGAATCCCGGCTTGGCCGTCGTGACGTACAAGCGGTCACCCTTGGCGTTGTACATCATCTCGAGCGGCATGCCTTGACCGCGCGGTGCGAAATCATCGACCTGATGGAAGGAGAATTCCTTGGTCTTCGGATCCCAGACCCCGGCCCAGAGCGTCGCTTCCAACATGTTGGTGATATGCACCACCGGCGGAGCGGCATTCGGCGCGAACATGATTTCGACCGGCGCGGATTTCCCCTCCGGCTTCGCCGTAAGCTTATGCGTCGACAGTACCTTGCCGGTGCTGGCTTCCAACACCGTGACCGTCTCACCTTGTTCCGACATGTCCGGCTTGACCGTGCTGGTGACGAGCACCCGGTCGATGCCGTTGTGAATCGCGATGCCGTGCGGATAGAGCACGAAGGCCTTCGGATCCGACGAGCTCAAGGTCTTGATCGGCTTGTCCTTCACGGCGTCGCCCATGATCACATTGCTCGAGCCCATGCAGGTGAGGTACCAGGTCTTGTTGTCCTCCGACACCACCAGATCCTCGCCGACCTGACAGTCCGGCACGTCGATCGCGCGCAGGCGGTAGGGGAACGTCGTGAGATCCACGACGTGCAGGATGCTCTTCCCCAGAGCCGTGATATAGGCCTTGGTGCGATCGCGGTTGAAGAAAATATGGTGGGCGACCAGATCGGACGGCAGTGGAATCTCCATCAGGATTTTCCCGAAGTCCTGCGACTCGGGATCGATCTCCATGATGGCGATGCCTTCGCGCCGCACCTTTTGGTCCGGCTTGCTTTCATAGTTCAACAGCGCGAGCAGCTCGGCCGCGGCGAGCGACGTGCAGGACAGCAGCAGGCCGAGGGTCAAGGAGAGGAGCCTGATCGGTTTCATGGGAGCCTCCTTTGTTGAGAGCGGCTGAGCAGAAGCACCGTACTCCTCTCCGCAGGTACAAGCAATGTCTGACATGACGGAATCGCTGCGCACGGGATCCTCCGGTCTCATTCTCTTACCGGAGGACGTGCTTTCTCCGTTCCTTCGGCGTATTCTTAGAAGAGCGGCACGCCGCCGATCCCCAACAACATCCACGAAGCAGGTACGCAGATGAAAGTCATCATAGGTCTCCTGATCGGTCTCGTGCTGCTGGTCGGCGTCGTCCTGTCGCTGCCCTTTCTGATCGACCTCAACAAGTATCAGGACCAGTACAAACCGCTCATTGAGGAGGCGCTCAACCGCAAGGTTCAGCTACAAGACATTCGGCTCACGATCTGGCCGCGGATCGGCGCCAGAGTGTCAGGCTTCACCGTGCTGGACGATCCGGCTTTCGGTGGAGGCTCCTTTGCCTCTCTCGGGTCGCTCGATGTGGGAGTCAAGCTCATGCCGTTGCTCGGGGGACAAGTGGAGATCGAAGAGATCACGCTCCGGGATCCGGTCATTACGGTCATCAAGCACAAGAACGGCGTGCTGAACGTCTCGACCATCGGCCGCACCGGCGTGGCCGCGCCGCAGAAACCCTCCCGGGCGCCGGTCCCCTCCCCGGAAGGTCCGCTCAAGATCCTGGCCATGCTGGCCGTCGACCACGTGTCCATTGAAGGAGGGAAACTTACCTATCGGGATCTGTCGGCCGCCAAGCAGACCGAGTATGTCCTGCAGGATATGGAGATCCTGCTCCAATCTGTTCAGCTCGGCGAGACTCCCACCCTTCATTTCCGCACGCTGGTCCAACCGCTGAACCTTCCGGTCCGGCTGGACGGCGCCTTCGGCCCGTTGAAGGAATCCGCCGACCTCGATGCGATCAGGTTTAAACTCGCGCTCGGCAAGATCGACGCCATCATCGTCGGCAAGACGTCCGGGCGGAACGCCAACGTGAACGTCAGTGCGCCGATGATCAACACGGCCGATCTGCCGATCGCTCTCCCGTTGCAGAAGCCGGTCGAGGTGAGCAATCTCGAGATCGCCGCCGAGGTGCAAGGGCAGGAAGTCCTGCTCCGCAACGCGTCATTGCAAATCTTCGGCGGGCAGGTGGCGGCGCAGGGAACGCTCACCTCCGGCTCCGAGACCCCGCCCTTCGCCGGGAAGCTCAAGGTGCAGGGCATCCAGCTCGGCCCGGCGCTCAACGCATTGGCCACGACCCAGGTATCGATGAGCGGCATCACGGATGCGGATATTTCATTGCAAGGTCAAGGCTTTGCCATGCCTGACCTCACAAAACACTTGAAGGGATCAGGACATCTCTCCATCAAGGAGGGGAAGGTCGAACAGGTGAGTCTGCTGGAGGAAGCGCTGGCCATCTTAAAGGTGGCCGGCATCCAGATCGATCATCCCAAGACCACTGTCTTCTCCACGATCCAGACCGACATGGCCGTCGAGGAGGGCACAGTCCAACTGCGGAACCTCTTGATGGACAGTCACGACTTCCAGGCCACCGGAGGCGGGACGGTCGGCTTCGATCAGGCGTTGAATCTGCTCGTGAATCTCAACCTGTCGCAGGATCTCAGCGGAAAGATCGCCGGCTCCTCACCGACCGCCAGGGTGGCCATGAAAGACGGCCGCCTGCGCCTGCCACTGACGATCAAGGGGACGACCCACGCGCCCTCATACGGCATCGATCTCAAGGCCCTCACGGGCAGCGTCCAAGAACAGGCCAAGAAGAAAGCCGAAGACACGGTCAAGGGCCTGCTGAAAGGCACGATCAAGCCGAAGGACCTCGAACAGCAGGGAAAAGACTTCCTCAAGGAGCTTTCGATTCCCTAGCCGCATGATTCATGAAGCTTCGTGACGAAACTGCGGAGACGCCATGCGGGCCTGATCTGCACGTTTCCGGCATCGACGACGCGTGGTCGTTCACACCTCGCAGGAGACCTGACATGCTGTCTCTCCCTCGCATCCTGCTCATCGGAATGATCGTGGTCCTCTGCGGCTGCCCCGCGACGAAACAGGCGCGTACTGTGGACAAGCTGGGATTCTTGAAGGACCTCTATCCCATCATGACGAAGGGCAATGAGGACGCGGGGGAATCGCTGCTGATCTACAAGAATCCCAGGGTCCCCTCGATCCCGCCCAACTCCTACACGAAAATCCTGCTGGATCCGGTCCTGATCTTTCGCGGCCCGCAATCGAAGATGGCGGGCATCTCTCAGACCGAGACACAAATGCTCGCCGACACGTTCTACGCGCTGATCTATCAGGAGGTCTCCAAAGATTTCGAGATGGTCGAGAAGCCCGGGGCGAGCACGTTGCGCGTGCAGGTCGCGGTCACCCACCTCGAGGAGTCTTGGCCGATGCTCGACGTGATTTCGAACGTGCCGGCTCCGATGAATGCGCTGGCGGCAGGATCGGTCCTGAAGACCATCGCGACCGGCAAGCCGGCCTTCACCGGCGAAGCCGTGATCGAAGCCAAAGTCACGGACGCTCAAACAGGCGAGGTGCTGCGGGCTTTGGTCGATCGGCGGGTCGGAACGAAGAAGCTCGAAGCCCAATCCTTCAATTCGTGGGCCGACGTCTATGAGTCGCTGCGCTATTGGGCGGAAAACGGCCGTTACCACCTGTGCAAGGCCCGTCAGATTCGCACCGACTGTCCCACACCCCGGGCTTGAGCCTCTCACACACATCGAATCGCGGAATCGCGCGGACCGATTCTGCTTCAAACCTGTATCGCAGCGTTGATCGTGCGAGCGCCTCCCAGTCTACCGTCGTTGCGCCGACCGGCCGTCCTCTTGTGCGTGTTTTCTGACTGACACCTGGATCAGCCAAGCGAGGCACTGCCTGCGTCCTGTGCGTTAACGCGCGTGCGCAGTGAGCGAGTTCGCGCAGATTTCCACCCTCGCCCATCCAGAGCAGAATCCTGTTCGAGTGCTATAGTTTCAAACATCAACGGCGCCGCAACGACACACGAAGAGGAGTACGCATGCGACACATCACATGGTTGAGCATCGCGATGCTGACGATGACCGTGCTCGCAACGCCGTCACCGGCCGGCGTTGCTTTGAGACTCCATTCGCTGCTCACTCACCCTGAGTCGTATCAAGCGAACGTGATCCAAATCACGGGAATCGTATCCAACCATCAGTTCAAACACGTCAAAAAATGGGCGGCCAATGTGGATAAATGCATTCAGACCTTCACCGTGACGGACGGAGCCGATTCGATTCAAGCGGTGTACGGAGCGAACTGCGCCGGAGCGCTGGATTTGCTTCGAAACCGCGACCGCGTCACGCTGGAAGCTCGTTTCGATTGGGCACCCGGGAAGGAGGGAACGCTCACTGTGCAATCGGTGCTGTCGAAGATCACACCGTACCCGTAAGATTCACCGACCGTCTGCTTCCTGCGCAACCGGACCCTCTCCCTCCGTCTCCTCCATATCGAGATTCTTTTAGACCTCTTCCAGCGCTCCACACCTCACATTGCAAATCGACATGCGGACCCACTCCCGAGGCTTCGGGCAGGATTGCATTTCTACCCTCAAGTAGATCAAGCTCTTACCGTCCGGTTGGCTCGTGTATTGGCTTGGCGAAATTTCCTGCGCAGGATCACATGGCATATGGCGGCTAGGGGGCTTACTAGTTCAGCCTGCAGCCCCGACAGTGCAGTATTAGCGATTGCGCAACCGGCAAAGGCTGAGGGACGGGAGGCCCTCAACTATGAATATTCGGCGCTCTGTGAGCCAATTTGTGTCGCAAGGCAATGACATATTTCATCAGCTTCGCTCCGAAGGCGAGGTTCTGTCGGACGTGGATTTGGTGACACTTCGAGAGCAGCTGTACATTCTCGATACGGAGGCCGATCATTTGCAGAATCTCAAGCAACCCCGTTCGGAGACGTCCCGCTCAATCCCTTACGGTCGTGGGCACACTGCGAGAACCGGGCGTCACAACTGATCGTCATGGTCGAGGATCGCGCACGTCGGTCTGCCTAGCTGTATCCGCAAGCCGCACTGTTATCGTGAGAATGATGATGCTGTGGATCGTCTTCCTGCTGCTAGCCGTACTACCGGGGTGTGGCCATCATGATTTGGACGCGCTCCGTGCCAGTGCGCCCGATCTCATGCAAGAGGTCATTGGTCCCTATGACGGCCTCTCGAAATGCACCAAAGAACGGTTCGACCAACACAAATCAGCCAGTCTCACCCTGTCGGAAAATCCGGACAGGGGTGTCAATCGACTCGCGATGCTCAGAACCCGTCAGGGCTTTCTCACCAAACGGGGCCAAGACGCCCTCTTCGAGTTCACCTTCGTTCGACAATCCGCAAGGTCCACGTTGGTCGAATTCCGCACTGTCGGTTCGACCGACCAGTCCGATCCGGCCTGGCAAGCCATTGCCGAGTGCTCCAGCTACATGAGGATTGAACCGCCAGCTTCCCCGTCGCCTGCCCTTGGGACATCGTGAGCGGTCTGACGGAACTTTTCGCAGGCGGCACGTGCACGCATCGTTCAGGCGTGCACGTGTGCAACATTCAACTCCTTAATGCATCATCGCCCGCATGGTCGGTTTCTGAAAATGATTCGGCAGCGGCATGATGCAATTGGGATTGAACCCCGCTGACTTCAAGGTATCGATACTGCCCACCACCTGGTCGTTCTTCAGATCGATCACCGTGATCGACCCGTCGCTCATCCCTTCCAGATTCAGGAAACTGTTCTGGACGAACAGATAGCGCTCATCCGGAGACAGCACCGTATGATGGGCGCCGCCCGCGGTCGCGATCGGCTTGAGAAACTTCGGCCGGCGCGGATCGCTGTTGTCGTAGAGATTGACGAATCCCGGCTTGGCCGTGGTCACGTACAGACGGTCCCCCTTTTTGTTGTACATCATCTCCAACGGCATCCCTTGCTCACGCGGACCGAAGTCGTCGATCTGATTGAACGAGAAGGTTTTGGTCTTCGGATCCCAGACGCCCGCCCAGAGCGTCCCTTCCAGCATGTTGGTGATATGCACGACCGGTGGATTCGCGCTCGGCGCGAACATGATCTCCACGGGGGCGGTCTTCGCCGGAGCCGGTTTCGAGGTGACCCGGTGAGTGGACAAGACGTTGCCGGTGCTGGCCTCGATGACCGTCACCGTGTCGCCCGCCTCCGACAGATCCGGTTTGACGGTGCTGGTGATCAGAATGCGATCGATGCCGTTGTGAATGGCGATCCCGTGGGGATAAAGGATATACGCATCCGCCGGCTGGGCCGCGCTGATCGTCTTGATCGGCTGGTCTTTCACGGCATCCCCCATGATCACGTTACTCGAGCCCATGCAGGTGAGAAACCACTTCTTGTTGTCTTCCGACACCACAAGGTCTTCCCCCATCTGGCAGTCGGGCACGGCGATCGCCCGCAGCTGGTAGGGAAACTTGGTGAGGTCGACGACGTGCAGGATGCTCTTCCCCAAGGCCGTGATATAGGCTTTGCTCTTATCGCGGTTGAAGAAAATGTGATGGGCCACGAGATCGGACGGAAGCGGAATCTCCATGAGGATCTTCCCGAAGTCCAACGATTCGGGATCGATGTCCATGATCGCAATGCCTTCCCGCCGCACAGGCTGGTCCGGCTTGCTCTCGTAGTTCAAGAGGGCATACTGCTCGGCCGAGGCGAGGGACGCGCCGGTGAGAACCAGCCCAAGAGCCGCCGACAAGAATCTTGATCGTACCATGACAACCCTCCTTCTGATGGCGGATCGAGCGTCAACTCGCTCCGCATGGGTGATGTACCACCGCTGCGATACCATGCCGCGGACTATAGAGATTCACATCGCGGGAGTCTTATCCGAGCGTCTGGATCTCTTGACACGGTTGTCAGCCGGCAGCAGTCGATTTGCCTGGGAGTCCGGGGGACTTAGCAGCGGGGCTATGGGAAGAGGAGCGAGAAGTACGCGGATCCTCGCCCCTTCGGTCATGAGCGTGAAGCGCACTGGCATCCCTCTGTGGAGAGACGAGCATAGGCCGCTCGGCCTTCGAAGTACTTCCGAGTCGAACTCAGCACTCAGGACCCAGTATTGAGCACTCAGGACTGTTGTTTCCGCCAGCCCCATCTTTGGAATGATTGCATTTGTACCGTGAACTGGATCAGGCTCTCACCCGCCGGTCTATTCGCGAGTTCGCTTGGAGAAATTTCCTATGCCGCGCAACGATCAACTCATCCGCCAATGGCAACTGCTCAGGCTGCTGGAATCACCGCGCGGCGTCACCCTCGACGACATCGCGCAACGATTGCCTCCGGACTATCCGAGGCACATCCGGACGATCAGACGTGATCTGGAAGCGCTGGAGGCAGGAGGCTTCCCTCTGGTCAATGAACGGGTGGAGGGCCGTGTCCGCTGGCGACTGATGGACGGCGTGCGCCAGGCACCGGCCCTGTCCTTTTCGCCGACGGAGCTCATGGCGCTGGTGATCAGCCGCTCGCTGCTGAGACCGCTAGCCGGAACCGAGATTCAGGCGGCGGTGGAGTCGGCCATGGCCAAGGCCTCCAGGCTGCTGCCGGCCGGATCGCTCGACTATGTCCAGCAGATCCAGAACGTCTTCGCCGTCGGTCTCGGCCCGCACAAGACCTACAAGCACCATCGTGAGACCATCGACCGCCTCACGCAAGCCATCTCGAAGACGCGCACCGTGCAGATGCGCTATTACTCGGCCTCCAGGCTCCGCATGACACGCCGCGAGATCGACCCCTACCGGCTCTGGTACGCATCAGGCGGGCTGTATCTCGTGGGCTATTGCCACCTGCGCAAGGAGCCCCGCATGTTCGCAGTCGAGCGGATACATGTCGTCACCTTGACGGACCATCCGTATCAGATGCCGCTCGGATTCGATCTCGAAGCCTTTGTTCAGAGTGCGCTGACCGTGATGCGGGGACGGCCGATCGACGTCACGCTGCGATTCGACAAAGCGACGACCGCCTGGGCCAAAGACCGGCTGTGGCACCCGAGCCAACATCTCACGCCGATGAAAAGCGGCGGAATGACGATGACGCTCACCGTCGCCGACAGCCGGGAACTGGTCGGCTGGGTACTCAGCTTCGGCAGCGGCGTCCGGGTGATCCGACCCCAGTCGCTCGCCGAAGCGGTCTCCTCCGAGGCGAGGAAAATCCTCCAGTCCTGACTCAGGACTGAGGACTCAGCACTTCCCGCTGTGTTGCCCCCTAACTCAGCACCCAGCACTCAGGACTCAGCACTTCCTGGAGTGACCTTCCCTGTCACAGTCCTCCTCTATGCTGGCACCGGTGGGCGACGAGCAAAAGGGGAGGGCAACATGAGAAAGATGATCTGTCTGTTCGCAGCGATCTTCATGACCGCGGCCATGGCGAGCGCTGAAGATCTTGGGTTGTTCAGTGCCAACCCCTACGACATTGAGTCCAGCAGCAACGCATTCGGCAAAGGCAGTCCCTTTTCTCAGAACAGCATCAATAATCCGTTCGGGCCCTACGGCAGCCCGTTCAGCAACTGGTCGGCAACAAATCCCTTCGCCACCGACGCGCCCAGGCTCTATGACCAGGAAGGGAACTACCGCGGGAAGCTGAGCGCGAATCCCTATGAGGCCGATTCGACCAGCAACCCGTTCGGTCGCTACGGATCGCCGCTTTCACCGGATTCAATCAATAATCAGCTCGGCGCCGGCAGCCCGTATCGCTACGACTCGCCGAACAATCCGTACGGAAAAGGGTCGCGACTAGAAGGAAAGTAGCGTGTCCCCCTGGTCCTGTACTGGACACTTTACTAGTGGGCCGTCCCTACGATTCGCATGCTAAGCAGGGCACAAAAGCGCCACAAAACTTCCCCGTTGTTCGTCGCTTCCCGGTCCAGCTTTGTCAGCGGACGCCGACACCGTCTGTAGATTTCCGCGGAATGTCTCAGCTTCCGATTGACTTGCCTCTCCGGGAGTCCGGACTGGTCTGCCCTTTGCTTGAGTAACATGGCATCACGCACTCAGGAGGCTGGGTCGCAATGGACAATGACAGCAGAGGCTGGCGGCTGATCCACACTCGGAATTTTGGATTGCTCTGGTGGGGGCAAGTCACATCTCAAATCGGCGAAGGCCTCAACAAAGTGGCGTTGCTGTGGTTCGTCTATGAGCTCACCGGCTCGGCGATGATGATTGCGACGGTCGGCCTGATCCAGACGGTGCCTCCACTGCTCTTTGGTCCACTCATCGGTGTCTACCTCGATCGTCTGCGCAAGAAACCCGTCATGGTCTCGGTGGATCTCATTCGCACCGGGTTAACCTTTTTGATCCCGGCTCTCTACGCGCTCGGTCATCTGAGCCTTGAAGGACTCTTTGTCTTGATCTTTCTCCAGTCGATGGTCTCCACCGTATTTGGACCTGCGCTTGTTTCGGCTGTGCCGTTGCTGGTCCGGCGAACCGAACTCGTCTCTGCTAACGCCCTCATTCAAGGCACCAATAATATCGGCAGCCTGTTGGGACCGGCCGCCAGCGGCATTCTCATTGCCCTGATCGGCGCGCAACACGTCCTCTACGTGAATGCGGCCACGTTTTTGATCTCGGCGCTCTGCCTGACGCCGATCAGGAGCCACGAGACCATCGCTGCGAATTCCAGAGGAGCGGCGCAGCCGGGATCGTTGCTGAGTGAGCTGTCCGTCGGCTTCCGCTTCGTCTTCGGCAGTCGCTCGACTGTGTTTTTGCTGGTCGTCATCACAGCCCTCTTCAATCTGGGCGCGAGCGCCTTTGTTTTCGTCCTGCCGGTGTACGCCAAGGAACTGCTGCAGGTGGGACCGGTGCAGCTCGGGTGGCTCTGGTCGGCGCTCGGCGCCGGCATGCTGGCCGCGTCGTCCTGGCTGGCGTTCAGCCGGAAGAACGATGTGCGCAGCCGCATGCAGATCCTCGTGAGCGGGACGACGGTGGGCGGGCTCGCCACATGCACACTGAGCGTCTTGGAGTCTCCGCTGCTCGCGGCCGGCTTTGTGATTCTCGTCGGGGCGGGCGCAGCCGTCCTGAACCCGGTCGTGTGGGCGCTGCTCCAGGAGGCGACGCCCTCGCACCTGATGGGTCGCGTGTTGACCACCTTCAGCACGGGGTCGATGGCGGCCGCGATGGTGGGTATGTCGGGATTCGGCTGGATCGCCGATGCGATCGGACCAGCGCAGAGTCTGGTCGGTCTGGGTCTCGTGCTCTTGTTGACAGCCTACGTGGCCGCACATGTCTCTCCCCGCACCCAAGCCACAAATCTGCAGCCGGTGGCCAGGATGCCCTAGCAGGAACGCGACCTTCCCACCTCGGCACCTCCGTTTATATCAATCTCCATCCAGTCTCCCCATGCAACGCATCTGTCTTTCACCGACTAAAACCGCTATGGTCACTCTATGTTCGTACACAGGCGCTGGCTATTGACCCGTGACTTCGCCCTCATCTGGTGGAGTCAGGTGTTGTCGCAGGTGGCCGATGGGGTCAGCCGGCTCGCCCTTCTCTGGTTCGTGTATTCCGTGACAGGATCCGCCCTCAAAACCAGCGTCATCGGTCTCCTCCAAACGCTCTCGCCCATCCTCTTAGGGCCGCTCATTGGGGTGACGGTCGACCGCCTCCCCAAGAAGGCCATTCTGATCGTGACCGACATGGCCCGCGGCATCCTGATCGGGTTGGTTCCCTGTGTGCTCTCGATCGATGTCTTTACGGTCGACATGCTGTACGTCCTGGTGTTCCTCTATGGCATCGCGACGGCGATGTTCGTGCCGACGCTCTCGTCTTCCGTTCCCTTTCTGGTCGATAGGTCTCGGTATGTCGCCGCCAATGCCATGCTCCAGAGCACCACCAGCATCGGCATCATCATCGGACCGGCGCTTAGTGGGCTGGGCATTGCGTTTGCCGGCTCGCAGGAAGTGCTGTGCGCGAACGCGGCGATCTATTTTGCCTCGGCGCTCTGTCTCGTGCCGATCACACTGACTTGGACCAAGCCATCGCATCCGGAAGTCGAGGCGGCCGCGGCGACGTTCCAAGACCTGATCGAAGGGATCCGGTATTCCTTGTGTTCTCAGCGGACGATTCTCGTGCTGATTCTCCTGGCGTCCATCTACACGTTCGCCGCCGGCGCCTATACGACCCTGTTTCCGGTCTTTGGCAAGAAGATGCTCGCCCTGGGCCCGGTCGAGGTCGGCTATCTCTGGTCCTGGCTCGGAATCGGGCTGTTTCTCGTCTCGCTGGCGCTCGTGCCGTTGTCTCAATGGGAGACATACAAGCGAGTCCAAGTCATCGCGGTTTCCTGTGTGCTCGGCGGAGTCGCCCTCTGCGGGCTCGTCTGGACACAGAGCTTGATGATGGCGACCGTCCTCGTCACCATCATCGGCATGGGATTCGGCACCTGGACCCCGATTGCTTGGGGCATAATCCAAGAATTTGTTCCGGCCGACATGGTCGGCCGCGTCATGGCGATCTATACGGCGATCGCGACGGCGACGTCGCTGGCCGGCATCTCATTTTTCGGATGGCTGACGGAGCAGGTCAATGAGCCCACGAGCGTGATCGGGATCGGATTGGTACTGTGTTTGTTAGGTGTCGCAGCCGCGTGGTTCAGCCGCCGGATCGAGGATGGGGGTGGCGCCCCTGAGCCTGAGACCCTCCGGCGTGACTTCTACACCCAAGCAGGGTAAGCTTCGAGTTGCAGTTATCGGAAGGTCACAGCTGAAGAAGCCCCATGCTCTTGAGTTCGCCGGGCAAGGCGTCAGCCAGGGCGAGATTCTCCACCGGACAGGGCAGAGTCAGATCGAGCAGGCGGCATCCGCGCACGACGTTATCGCTTTGGCTGGTAGAAGTGTGTAGCCTGTCCGTGGAACGATTCGGCCGCCTCCATGACCGTCTCGCTCAGGGTCGGGTGCGGATGGATCGAGGCGGCGATATCTTCGGCCACTGCGCCCATTTCGACCGCCAGCACGCCTTCGGCGATCAGCTCGCCCGCGCCCACCCCGCAGAGTCCCATCCCGAGAACGCGGCCGGATTCGGTATCGAGCACCAGCTTCGTGAGGCCGTCGTTTCGTCCCAAGGTCGTGGCACGGCCGGACGCCGCCCAGGGGAACTTCGTGATCGTCACCGCCTGTCCGGAAGCCTTGGCCGTCTCTTCCGTGAGCCCGCACCAGGCGATCTCCGGATCGCTGAAGATGACGGCGGGAATCGTCGCATCAAATGAGGCCTGCTGACCGGCGATCACGCGGGCGGCGACCAGTCCTTCATGTGACGCTTTATGCGCGAGCATCGGCTCGCCGATGACATCGCCGATCGCGAAAATCGTCGGCTCGGCGGTTCGCAGCTGCCGATCGACCTGAATGAACCCCTGCGGAGATACGGCAACCTTCGTTTGCTCGAGTCCGAGCTGCTCCGTATTGGGACGTCGTCCGACGGCGACGAGGATTCGATCAAAGACCTCGGTGCTACTACCCTCCGGACCGGTGCAGGTCGCGGCGATACCGTCTTTGCGTGGATCGAATCTCTCGACTTTCGTATCGAGCCTGATCGCTTTAAATCGCCGCTGCATGCGCAGATGCAGGGGCCGGACCAGATCAAGGTCGGCGCCGTTGAGGAGCCGCGGCAGCGCTTCCACGAGCGTGACCTCGGTGCCTAACGCTTGATACACGGTTCCCAACTCCAGGCCGATGTAGCCTCCGCCGACGACCAGCAGGCGCCCGGGAATGTCCGGCAGGTCCAGCGCTCCCGTCGAATCCATCACGCGCGGGTCGTCGAGCGTGAGAGAAGCTGGAATCGCCGGGCGCGAACCGGTCGCAAGAATCGCATGCGCAAACGACAGTTCCCGCCGTTGGTCGGAGCCGGTCAAGATCAAGGTCGTCGCGTTCTTGAACGTCGCCCTGGCCTGAATCACGTCCACCTTGCGGCTGGTCGCGAGGGTCTGCACACCTTTGGTCAGTTTGCTGATGATCGCCTGTTTCCGGCGGCGCAAGGCGTCGAGCTCGAGGCGAGGCTTCTCGAACTGAATCCCCCAGGCCTGCGCCTCTTCCGCGTCGGTGATCAGCCGGGCCACATGCAGCAAGGCTTTCGATGGAATGCAGCCGCGCAAGAGACAGACACCGCCAAGATGCGCCTCCTGATCGATCAGGGCCGTGCGCAATCCGAGATCCGCCGCCTGGAAGGCGGCCGCATAGCCGCCCGGCCCGGCACCGACGACCGCTACGTCATAGTGGTTTGTCTGGTTCATATGGTCTCAGATCCAGGAGTAACGTATCTCGTCGTTCGTATCTCGTATCTCGCGGGACTCCAGCGTTTCACGCTTCACGAGATACGCGCCACGTTCTCTCCCCTTAGAGTCCCAGAAACATCGCTTGGAAATCCTCCAACACCTTCACGATCTCGTTGGTGAAGCGCGCGCCGTCGGCTCCATCGATCAGCCGATGGTCATAGGCCACGCAGAGCGGGAGCATCATGCGCGGCACGAACTGGCCGTCACGATACACCGGCGATCTCTTGCCCTTGCCGACCCCTAAGATTCCGACCTGCGGCGGGTTGATAATGGGCATGAACGGGCCCGCGCCGAGCCCGCCCATATTGCTGACGGTGAAGGTGGCGCCGCGCAGCTCTTCGAGTTTCACGGTTCGCGCGCGGGTGCGTTCGGCGAGATCGGCCAGTTCCAGGGAAATTTGCAGGAGATCCTTCTGATCGACATGATGCACGACCGGCACGATCAGCCCGGCCGGTGTCTCCACCGCCACGCCGATATTGTAGTACTCCTTATACACGACCTCGCCGCTGGTCAGATCGAGCGTTGCATTGAACATCGGGTAGAGCTTGAGCGCGTGCGTCACGGCCTTGAGGAACAGGCTGGTCAGCGTGAGCGTGGCACCCTTCCGTTTGAATTGCGGCGCATAGCGCTTGTGCAGAGTCTGCAGGTCGGTAATGTCGGCCTCCTGGAACTGATGGACGTGCGGAATCGTCGTCCAGGCCTGCGTCACGTTCGCGGCGATTTTTCTCCGCAGTGACGGGATCGCTTCGCGGCGCTCATTGCCGTACATTGTGGTGAAGACATTGCCGCCCGCGTCGCGGCCTTCCTTGCCCGACGGCGCGCCGCTTCGCCGCGTCCGTTCGCGCACGTAGGTTTTCACGTCCTCGGCCGTGATCCGCCCGCCGGCTTCCGACCCTTTCAGCTGCGCGAGGTCCACGCCCAGCTCGCGTGCCAGCCGGCGGACGGAGGGAGGCGCCGCGATCGCGGCGCCGGGCGATGTCGGGCGATCGGCCTCGTGATCGGCATGCGCCGCTTCAGTCGACGGTCGTTCCTCCATCTTCTTAGGAGACTTGGATGTCGGAGATGAGGGAGCAGGGGATGGCGCAGCCTGTTGCGTCTCCCGTGGCTCGGCGGAGGTCGCGCGCGCCGCATCCTTCGCCGGTTGGGGTTGGGGATCAATTTCCCCTTCCAGTTCGACGAGCGCTTGCCCGACTTTCAGGTGATCGCCCGGACGCACGAGCAGGCGGGCGACTTTCCCGGCGGCCGGCGCCGGCACCGGAACAGTCGCCTTCTCGGTTTCCAGTTCGATCAGCGATTGTCCCTCGGTCACCTGATCGCCTTCCTTGACCAGCACCTGGACGATGTCGCCGCCTTCGATGCCTTCCGCAAGAAATGGCAGCTCAACTTTCATGACAGTGCTCTCAGTCTATGCTTTCCCACTTCTCTCAGCACTCAGAACTCATCTTTCCCAGGGCGCCTGCTCGTCCGTCCCCAGCCCCAGATCCTGCACGGCCCGCCGGACCGTCTCAGCTGCGACCGTTCCGTCCCGTTGATGCAGGGCGTACAACGTCGCGACCACCAGATGTTCGGCGTCGATTTCGAAAAACCGGCGCAGCGCCTTTCGCTGGTCGCTCCGCCCGAACCCATCGGTGCCCAGTGCAAGGAGGCCGCCGGTAATCCACGGCGCGATCTGCTGGCTGACCAAACGAACGTAGTCGCTGACGGCGACACAGGGGCCGTCGAGTCCCTGCACCGTCTTCTGAAGATAACTGACGCGCGGTGGTTCCTCCGGATGCAACATGTTCCAGCGCTCGGCCTCGAGTGTCCGGACGCGCAACGTCTTGTAACTCGTCACGCTCCACACATCGGCCGCCACGCCGTAGCGTTGCAGCAACAGGTCTTGCGCCCGCAACGCTTCGTTCACCAGCGGGCCGCTCGCCAGCAGATGCGCCCGATGCTTGGCGCGGTTCGGCGCCGGCCGGAAACAATACATCCCTTCGCGGATCCCTTCTTCCGCACCGGGCGGCATCGGGGGCATCGGATACGGCTCGTTGTAGAGCGTGATGTAATAGGACAACTCTTCCTGATGCTGGTACATGCGCGCCATGCCGTCCTGCAGAATGACCGCGAGCTCGAACATGAAGGCCGGATCGTAGGCCGCGATCGTCGGAAACGCGCTCGCCAGCAGATGACTCTGCCCGTCCTGGTGCTGCAGCCCTTCGCCTTCCAACGTCGTGCGGCCTGCCGTCGCGCCCAGGAGGAAGCCGCGCGTCCGCATGTCGGAGGCGGCCCAGATCAGATCGCCGACCCGTTGAAAACCGAACATCGAGTAGAAAATGTAGAACGGGATCGTGTTGACCGCATGGGTCGCGTAGGCGGTGCCCGCGGCAATGTAGGAGCACATCGCGCCGGCTTCAGTGATGCCCTCTTCCAGAATCTGTCCGTTCTTCGCTTCGAAATAATAGAGCAGCGAACTCTTGTCGACCGGGTCATAGAGCTGGCCGAGGTGGGAATAGATGCCGTATTGCCGAAACAGCGCTTCGAGGCCGAACGTGCGCGCTTCGTCGGGAATGATCGGCACCAGATGCTTCCCGAAATCTTTGAGACCGAGCAGACGGCCCAACATGCGGGCAAATCCCATCGTCGTCGAGACAGAACGATCGCCCGATCCCTCGACGAATTCCTTGAACTGGTCCAGCGACGGGGTCCGGAGGGCTTCGACCTTGACGCGCCGTTCCGGGATCGGCCCGCCCATGGCCTTGCGCCGCTCGACGAGATAGGCCGCCTCCGGACTGCCAGCCGGAGGCCGGAAGAAGGGCGTGGACTCCAGTTGCTCGTCCGACACCGGGACGCTGAAGCGCGTGCGGAACTCGCGCAACTCCTGCTCGTTCATCTTTTTCTGCTGATGGGTGACGTTGCGCCCCTCGCCGGCTTCGCCCAGTCCATAGCCTTTGATCGTTTTGGCCAGGATCACGGTGGGTTGCCCCTTGTGCTCGACCGCAGCTTTGTAGGCGGCGTAGACTTTTTGCGGATCGTGGCCCCCGCGCAGCATCTTGTGAATCTGCTCGTCCGAATAAGTCTCCACCATCTTGAGCAGGCGCGGATCGGCGCCGAAGAAGTGTGTCCTCGCGAACGCGCCCCCTTCGACCGTGTACTTCTGATACCAGCCATCGACGACCTCGCCCATGCGTTTCACCAACAGGCCTTCGTCGTCCTGCGCCAGCAGCGGATCCCAGTGGCGACCCCAGATCACCTTGATGACATTCCAGCCGGCGCCGCGGAAGGTGGCTTCCAACTCTTGAATGATTTTCCCGTTGCCGCGCACCGGCCCGTCGAGACGCTGAAGATTGCAGTTGACGACCCAGGTCAGATTGTCCAGGTGCTCCCGGGAGGCCAGCGTCAGCGCGCCGAGACTTTCCGGCTCATCGGTTTCGCCGTCGCCGACGAAGGCCCACACACGTTGTCGGCTCGTGTCCTTGAGACTCCGGTCCTGGAGATACCGGTTGAAGCGCGCCTGATAGATCGACATGATGGGCCCCAGTCCCATCGAGACCGTGGGAAATTCCCAATAATCGGGGAGGAGCCACGGATGGGGATAGGACGACAGGCCCTGTTCGCCGCCGCTCAGCTCGCGACGGAAGCGATGCAGCGCCTCTTCCGGGAAGCGGCCCTCGACAAACGCGCGGGCGTAGTTGCCCGGCGCGGCATGGCCCTGAAAATACACCTGGTCGCCTCCGCCCGGCGCGTCCTTCCCGTGTAGAAAGTGGTTGTAGGCTACTTCGTAGAGGGTGGCCGTCGACGCAAAGGTCGAGATATGCCCGCCGATGCCGGAGTGCTGCTTGTTGGCCTTCACAACCATAGCCATGGCGTTCCAGCGGATGAAACTCCGGATCCGTCGTTCGATTTCCAGATTACCGGGATAGGGCGGTTCGTTGGCAGCCGGGATCGTATTGATGTAGGGTGTGTTGAGTGGGGCCGAGACCCGTGCGCCGCCGGCACCGAGACGGTCGCGGAGCCGTTCGAAGAGGTAGGTCGCGCGCTCCGGGCCGTGCTGCTCCAGCACGTACTCCAGTGAATCCAGCCACTCGCGGGTTTCCTCCGGATCGGTATCGGTCTGCGGCGGAGGTGTGCGCTCGTCATTGCTCATGCCGTGGCCCTCGATGGTTCAGCGTCATCTTACAGAGATGGCGGGCGGAGCGCAAAAGTTAACTCGATGGGATGCCCACACGCTTCAATGCCTCAGGATACGTTTGCGGGTCCTGTCGCGTCGAACAGCCCTACCGTGCTCACAAGACCCGGCCGCCTCACCGCCTCGGCGGCGCGCACAAACGCGATGCTCCTTCTTCGTCGCATCGTGCGCCCCATCCCCCAGTGGGGCCCTTCCGTTTTCCAAGCTTTTGCATTTTCCCTATCCGGTCCCCATCTTAACTCGAAACTCGCAATCCGAAACTCAGCACTCAGCACTTCCCAGGAGCACCCAGCACTCAGGACCCAGCACTTCCGAGAGTGACCTTCCCTGTCACAGTCCTCCATTAGGCTGACCGCTATAGGCCAACCACATTCATGGAGGATCTCATGAACCATCAACAGAACGGCCAAGCGAACGGCACACCTCAGCCGCTCTACGTCACGCTCATTCTGGACGAGACCGGCTCGATGCAGTCGTGCAAGGGTTCAGCCATTGCGGGCTTCAACCAATACCTCGCCTCACTCAAAAAGGAACCGGCAGAAACCCGGTTCACGCTCACGCTCTTCAATTCGAAGAAGACGGAAGTCCGCTATAACGCCGTACCGGTGGGGCAGGTGAGCGACCTCGACGTGGAGACCTATCGTCCCGACGAAACCACGCCGCTCTACGACGCGATCGGCCGGACGTTGTCCATCGCCAAGCAGGAAGCGCCGAACGACGCGAAGAAACTCTGCGTCATTCTCACGGACGGGCTGGAGAACGCCTCGCGGGAATATACCCGCCTGCAGATCTTCGGCATGATCAAGTTATTCGAGCAGGACGGCTGGAAGTTCCTGTACCTCGGCGCCGATCACGACGTGTGGGCGGCAGGGGAATCACTCGGCATTCCGGACGACGGTCGAGTGTCCTTCTGCAAGCGTGAAGTAGAAGACACGTTTCAAAGTTTGTCCGAGGCCACCTTCCTCTACCGCCGAAGCGACGAGACCAAGCAGAGGCCATCATGAGGCTGGCCATCCGGCGAATATCTACGCGCCGGACAACCCGCTCAACCCGGCCAACCGGTATCACCCGGAGAACCCGTTGAATCCAGCCAACCACTACAATCCCAGCACGCCCTTCGCGCCGCTTGGCAGATGAGAAGGAAGTTGAAATGGAGGGTCAGACGGATCGGAGGCTATTGTAGAAGAAATCCAGGATGCTACTCGAGACGGCGAACGCGTTGTTCAAGGCGTTCAACTCGGTCCTGCAGTTGACTGTGAGATAGCTGGATGACGGCACGTGTTTCTCTGAACTGCTCATCCATATGAGCACGTTCCTCAGCATGCCGCTGACTCAGATGCAGTTGAAACCCTTCGGCGACCAGTTGAAGCTCATGCCTGAGCCCTTCCGTGAGAACGCCCGTATGACGTCTCGCATCGGCGATATCATCTCGAAGCGATGCAGTCGCCTGTTGAAGCTCTCCCCGGAGGCCTCCAGTGAGATCCTCCGCATGGTGCCGCGCATCCGCAATATCGGCCCGCAGCGAGTCGGCAACCACGTGGAGTTCTTCCCTGAGGACACCTGTGCCTCGCCTGGCATCCGCAATATCGGCCCGCAGTTCTAGCCTCAGTTCGTTTGATAGAGTCTCGCTATGACGCCAAGCCTCGGCGATATCCGCCTTTAACTCTTGCCGGAGTTCATTGGACAGGACCTCACTGTGCTGCCGAGCCTCGGCGATATCCGCCTTTAACTCTTGCCGGAGTTCATTGGACAGGACCTCACTGTGCTGCCGAGCCTCGGCGATATCGGCCCGCAACTCCTGCCTCAATTCGTTTGAAAGAGTCTCGCTATGGCGCCGAGCCTCAGCGATGTCAGCGCCCAATTCCTGCTTGAGCCCATTGGACAGGACCTCACTGTGCTGCCGAGCCTCGGCGATGTCCGCTCGCAACTCCTGCCTCAATTCGTTTGAAACAGTCTCGCTATGGCGCCGAGCCTCGGCGATATCCGCCTTCAACTCTTGCCGGAGTTCATTGGACAGAACCTCACTGTGCTGCCGAGCATCAGCGATATCGGCCCGCAGCGCCTCGGTCGCCGCGCCGATGATTCCTTGAATTTGTGTCAGCGATTCCTGGTCCATCTGGTCTGCCTCAAGACGCACGAAGTGTAGGCCTCGGCACTTGCGAAGTCAACGTCCGCAACGTCGAAAAGCTGCGCTGTCACAGTCGAAATACAATCATTTCAGTCGGCAGGGGACTGGCTCCCAGCAATCTAAAAAGCCAAATTCCAAAACTCAAATCACAAAGCTGAAACCAAAGGTGGGGGACTGGCCTCGATGCAGTCGGTGTCTTGTATCTTTCCTACAGCCTGGTCAATTCACTCGAACGTCCCGTTCTTCTCCGTCATTCCCGCGAAAGCGGGAATGACCCGATCACCCGAACTCCAGACCTTACTGCCCTGGCTGGGCCGACGCCTTCCGTAACAACCGCCAAGTCACAAATCTGAAATCATAGGATGGACAGGGGGCTGCATCAACACGCTATCTTCGAACCGCGCCTAGCCTGCGTACTGCCGAGCGAACCTCGTGAGTTCCTGATTGAATCGCTCCGAATCTTCCAGCTGCGGGCTATGTCCAATTCCCTCAAACACCGATGATTCGGCATGGGGAATACAGGTCAAGAGATGCTTCGTATGAGCGGGCGTGATGACGGCATCCTTCTCTCCTGCCGTGACCAGGACGGGGACCTTGATTCCCTTCATGACCGTATCGCGGTCGATGGTGCGCGAGATCATCCCCAGACGTGCCGTCGGCGGCACTACCATACTGCAGGCAATCAAGATTTCAAAAGCCTCCTGCGGCGGTTGTTTTGCAAAAAGGATTCGTACGAGCTTGCATACCGCTTCGATGTTGTCTTCGAGATCGACGGAACACATACCAGGCACGACGTTGATGAACTCGCTACCGAGCATAGTTCTTGCGCTCTCTCCACCCATGACCACAGCAGCACAGACGTAATTGATGCCGCCGATCGCGCCCTCTCCATACTTCGCGAGATAATCATTGATGATATACCCACCATACGACCAGCCCACGAGAAGCGGCTTGCGCAGCAAAAGCGTGGTGAGGACGGCGTGGATATCGTCGGCCCAAAGGGTTGGTTGGTTGTACAGTTCGGATGCCGTCGGCTTGTCCGACATGCCATGACCGCGAAGATCAAGGCACACGAGCCGAAACTCTCCAGCCAGAGAGCTTTGGTATTGTTTGAGCCAGGCGAGCGAACATTGGTTGATGCCGGGAATCAGGAGGATCGGCTTGCCATTAGACAGGCCGAATTCGTGCACAGCCAATCGGAGTCCACCACCTCCAGTGATGTGTTGTATGGGCATCGGTGTCGAGCCATCAATTGACGAGTGCGGATGCTATGCCACGCCTTATGTTGTGTCAAATTCCAAAATCAGAAATTCGAAGCTACAAATCCGAAACCCTAAGATGGAAAACCCAAATACCACTTCCCACATCGCCGTCAATGCCAGAAGATGATCAGAATCGGACGGGGAACTACTAACCGAACAAAGGACGTCGGGATTGAGAAGGAGGATTAAAGAAGGCTCTTCAATTGTTCAATCGAGATGTCGGCGGCGTCGAGGATATGTCGGAGCGTACCGGGCTTGATCGTATGATGGCGCGGAATGATCACCAAATGTTTATCGTCTGTCATCGAAATATGTTTGCCCTCACGGAGAACATAAAAACCGACACGCTTCAGGGCTCTCACGATACGCTCATGAGAGACTTGAGGCAATGTGCTCATACACTGACTTCCACGGTCCTCATTTTTTTTAATCGTTTCAAGTCCTCGATGCTTTCAAGATACGTCTTGATTGCATCCTTGATATTTTCCAGCGCCTCCTCTTCCGTTTCGCCTTGGGAGACGCAGCCCTGTAGCGTCGGACAGAAAACTACATATCCTCCGACCTCTGGATCTTGTTCAAGCACGATAGGATATTCCATGGACAGCCTCACAGAGCAGGTAGATAGGCGTGATTATATAGGAGCCTGACTCGGAATCATACCGAGTTCATTAAATGCATCCATTTCCCGAGCAAATCCGAAATTCGAAATCAGAAATCCGAAACCAGAAGATGGAAAACCCAAATACCAAAACTCAAATCACACAAATCCCCATAGGGACTGCGCTTCCTGACCTTTCTTAATTCGAAACTCGAAACTCAGCACCCAGCACTTAGCACTCAGCACTTCCCACTGTGTTGCCCCCTAACTCAGCACCCAGCACTCAGGACCCAGCACTTCCAGGCATAACGCTCCTTATTCGTCGCGTCGCGGACCTCAGCACTTCCGCTTCATGACAGGTGGAATCTTGCGGAGAATTGAGGTGTGTAGTACAGTACCGTCGTACACTGTATTTATATGGAGGTGAATGCATGCCACTGACGGTCCGTGTTGATGCCAAGACGGAGCGACTCCTTCAACGACTGGCCCGGAAACGGGGCCGGACCAAATCGGAAGTGATCCGGGATGCCATCGGCGTACTCGCCAAGCAAGTAGAGACACAGGAAGCGACACAGCGGCCATATGAAAAACTGCGGGATTTAATCGGCAGTGTGCAAGGCGGGCCGTCTGATCTATCCGGACGAGCAGGGGAGGCGTTTCGCGACATGCTCTCCGCACGCCGTCGTCGGTCCTGACCATGGTGCTGGTCGACGCAGGTCCGTTGATCGCCTTGATTCACAGAGACGACGAGCATCATGAGCGGTGTGTGGCCATTCTTCGATCCCTTTCTGAACCACTCGGAACTGTCTGGCCTGCTCTGACGGAAGCCATGTACCTGTTAAGTTTTTCCTGGAAGGCTCAAGAGGCCCTCTGGGAGATGATCGAACGGGAAGTGGTCAAGCTGCTCTCCCTCGAACACCACGATGTGTCCCGTATGAGGGAATTGATGAAGAAGTATAAGGACCTTCCGATGGATCTGGCCGATGCGGCACTGGTTGCCGTAGCAGAGCGTGAGAAGGTGAGACGGATTTTTACCCTGGATCGTCGGGATTTTGCAGTCTATCGGCCTGCCCGGCTGGGTCGATTCATTCTCCTCCCTGGTTAACCTGGCTCATTGTGCACTCGGCGGAGGAAAGCGATCACGAAATAGGGGGAGCACTCTCGCCATCACGCGGGAATTCAAAGACACCATTCTTCGCGACCTCGTCAACATCGCCGATTCTTCTCTCCGCCAATTCAGCACTCAGGACTTAGCATTCAGCACTTCCCACTGTGTTGCCCCCTAACTCAGCACCGAGCACTCAACACTCAGCACTTCCCAGCGTAACGCTCCTCATTCGTCGCGTCGCGGACCTCAGCACTTCCGCTTCATGACCGGTGGAATCTTGCGGACAACGGAGCGGACTGATCGAAGGCTATTGTAAAAGAGATCTAGGGAAGGTCTGATTTATTCCTCTTCCGAGATATGCTAAGGATGGCGCCTCACTTCTGAGGAGGCACCCCCATGCCGCAACAGACCTTTGCCGAGGGCACGTTCGAACAGTATCGCAAACCCACCCGCCGCGAGCGGTTCCTCGACGAGATGGATCGCGTGGTGCCGTGGGCGGAGTTGGTGGCCGTGATCGAGCCGGTCTATCCCAAGGCCGAGGGCCCGGGGCGTCCACCGATCGGGATCGAACGCATGCTGCGCCTCCATTGTCTGCAACAATGGTTCAACCTGTCGGACCCCGCCGTGGAGGAAGCGTTGTACAACTCGCGGGCCATGCGGCAGTTCGTGGGCATTGATCTGGGCCGTGAGCCCGTGCCCGACGAGACGACCATCTGCAAGTTTCGGCATCTCTTGGAGGCCCACGAGTTGGGGAAACAGCTCTTTGCGCGGATCGGCACGTATCTGGCGGCGCAGGGCTTGACCGTGAGCCGGGGCACCATCGTGGATGCCACCATTATCAGTGCCCCCAGTTCGACGAAGAATCGTACGAAGGAGCGGGATCCGGAGATGCATCAGACAAAGAAGGGAAACCAGTGGTACTTCGGCATGAAGGCCCATATTGGCGTGGACAGCCGCACCAAGCTGATTCATTCGGTCGCGGCCACGGCGGCGAATATCCATGACAGTCAGGTGTTGCCCAAACTGCTGCATGGGCAGGAGACCCGGGTGTGGGGCGACTCAGCTTATAGCGGGCAACGTGACGTGATGCAGCGCCACGCCCCCAGGGCCAAGAGCTTCGTGCAGACGAAAGCCCATCGCCATCAGCCGCTGAGTGAACCGGAGCGGGCCAGGAACCGGACGAAGTCGAAGGTCCGTGCGAAGGTCGAACATGTGTTCTTGGTGATGAAGCGGATCTTCGGCTGGGCCAAAGTCCGGTACCGTGGGTTGGCGAAGAACACCCACTGGCTCCAGATCAGCTGCGGCTTGGCCAATCTGTACATGGTGCGGCGACGGCTTTTGGCGGAGACGTAGGGAACGGGGGTCCGGAGACTGGCAACGAGCCATCGGACGGTGGGTGCGCCCCATGAACAGGCTCCCGGACCAGCGGATGCCTACCGGATTCGTCCTGCTGATCAGCCCAGGAACAAATTTCTGAGTGGAAATGTGAATAAATCAGACCTTCCCTAGGATGCTACTCGAGACGATGAACGCGTTGTTCAAGGCGTTCAACTCGGTCCTGCAGTTGACTGTGAGATAGCTGGATGACGGCGCGCGTTTCTCTGAACTGTTCATCCATATGAGCACGTTCCTCCGCATGCCGCTGACTCAGATGCATTTGAAACCCTTCGGCGACCAGTTGAAGCTCATGCCTCAATTCTTCATTAAGGATACCGCTGTGACGCCGGGCTTCGGCAATATCAGCGCTCAATTCCTGCTTAAGTCCATTCGACAGGACCTCACTGCGGCTTCGGACCTCGGCGATATCATCTCGAAGCGATGTAGTCGCCTGTTGAAGCTCTCCCCGGAGATCTCCAGTGAGAGCCTCCGCGTGGCGCCGCGCATCCGCAATATCAGCCCGCAATTCCTGTCCAAGTTCATTGGAAAGAAACTCGCTGTGGCGTCTCGCTTCAGCGATATCAGCCCGCAGCGAGTCGGCAACCAGTTGGAGATCTCCCCGAAGGACACCTGTGTCGCGCCGAGCCTCGGCAATATCGGCCTTTAATTCGTGTCGCATTTCATTCGATAGAATCTCGCCGTGTCGTCGAGTGTCTGCGATGTCGGTCCGTAGCGAGTCGGCAACGAGCCCGAGTTCTTCCCTGAGAACACCTGTGTCACGTCGAGCCTCGGCAATATCAGCACGCAGCGACTCAGTCGCCGCGCCGATGATCTCTTGAATTTGTATCAGCGATTCCTGATCCATACGCTCCGCCTCAAGACACGCGAAGTGTAGGCCTGGGCATGTACGAAGTCAACGATCCGCGACGAGGAAAAGCTACGCTGCAACTGGCGAAATACAATCATTCAATGGAAAAGCCAAACACCAAATACCAAATATCAAAACCCGAAACTCAAAACCCGAAATTCGAAACAATGTCCAGGGTGGGTTCAACCAGTCACGGCAACACCATTTGGTCTACATATAGATGTGGAGGAGGGTCTGTATGGGGCAAATGGGGCGTCCGGGTTTGTCTGCAGCCCAGAAAGCGGATCTTTGGCAACGATGGAAGCAGGGACAGTCCTTGAGCGAGATTGGCCGGGCGCTCGGCAAGCACGCCGGCTCCATTCACGGCGTCGTGTCGTCGAACGGAGGATATATTCCTGCCGTCCGGCGACGGTCACGCTGGTCACTGACGCTGGCGGAGCGAGAAGAGATTTCTCGGGGCATGGCGAAGCAACTCTCCATTCGCCAGATCGCGATTTCGCTTGGTCGTGCGCCGTCGACGGTCAGTCGGGAAATCACCCGCCATGGTGGACTCTGCGCGTATCGCGCCGCCGCAGCCGACGCGCGGGCCTGGGAGCGTGCTCGGCGTCCCAAACCTTGCCGGCTCGCGACGTCCCCCGCGCTGCAGCGAATCGTCGCCAGGAAACTGCAGTGCGATTGGTCGCCTGAACAAATCGCGGGATGGCTCAAACGGGCATTTCCCAATCAGGACACGATGCGGGTGTCGCACGAAACGATCTACCGCAGCTTGTTTATTCAAGCCCGCGGCGTCTTCAAGAAGGAATTGATGGGCCATCTCCGATCCCGACGCCGGATGCGGCGGTCGAAGCACGCGCATACAGAGGGCCAGTCGCGCGGGCAGATCGTTGATGGCGTCTCCATCCGCGACCGTCCCGCGGCCGTACACGATCGAGCGATTCCCGGTCATTGGGAAGGGGACTTGATGGCTGGTTCACACAATTCACACATCGCCACGTTGGTGGAACGGCAGTCACGGTTCACGATGCTGGTCAAGGTACCGGGCAAAGATACGGCGAGTGTGGTGACGGCGCTGAGTCAGCAGGTGCGTACCCTGCCTGCAGCCTTGCGCCGATCCTTGACCTGGGATCGCGGCATGGAATTGGCGCAGCATAAACAATTCACCCTTGCCACCAAGGTGCAGGTCTATTTTTGCGACCCGCAAAGCCCCTGGCAGCGGGGTACCAATGAAAATACAAACCGTTTGCTGCGTCAATACTTCCCGAAAGGCATGGACCTGTCACAGCACTCCCAGGCAGACTTGAACAGAATCGCGTTACGCTTGAATCAACGCCCGCGGAAGACGTTGGGATTTCAGACACCAGCGGCTATACTCGCGGCAGGTGTTGCGCTCACTGGTTGAACCCACCCCCGCATGTTTTAAGCGGGGAGCGGGAATCCAGGCCCCTCTTCAAAGCGTCCCTTCCCACAGGTCTTGCCACTGTTCCCCAGGCAAACCCGAACCCAGAAGCTGGAAAACCCAAATACCAAAACTCCAAATCACAACAAAACTGAAATCCCAACGAGAGACTGGCTCCGCACAGGCAGGAAGGAGTCGTGGTCGGTCACATTCCCAGGACAATCCGAAACTCGAAACCCGAAACCCAGCAGTCAGGACTTCCCAGTCATGTCGGATTTAACCGCCCTCGATTCTCGTCTGGACCAGGCCAATGCTTGTCAGGCCATCATCAACACGGTATGCTTCGGCAAATAAGGAGCTCAGGATGGGAGTCGCGGAACTGCTGAAAAACAAGCGGGAAATAATCCTGCGCGTAGCACACGACCATGGAGCTCACCACGTCCGAGTGTTCGGCTCCGTTGCGAGGGGTGAAGCTCGGCCAGAGAGTGACATTGATTTTCTGGTCGAAATGGAAAATGGTCGTAGTTTACTGGACCTCATTAAGCTCGGCCAGGCACTTGAGATCCTCCTGCAGCGGAAAGTGGATGTGCAGACGGAGGGAGGTCTGAGTCCACATCTAGAAGAACGCATACACGCTGAAGCCGTTCTCTTATGAAGGACGACCGTGTCTACCTGCTCCATATTCGGGACGCCATCCGACAGATTGTCGAATACACAGTGACAGGAAAAGACGGTTTCTTGGCGGATCGCAAAACTCAAGATGCGGTCGTTCGAAACTTGGAGATCATCGGCGAGGCAGCCAAACGACTATCTTCAACCCTTAAGGAATCCCATCCCAACATTCCCTGGAAACCCATCGCCGGAATGAGGGACAAGCTGATTCACGACTATTTCGGCGTCAATGTGCAACTGGTGTGGGATGCCGTTGAACGTGACCTGCCGATCTTGTACGAGAAGGTAACGACCCTACTGGGAGGTGTAAAGGAAGGATCATAACGAAGGGCATGTCCCGATCTGACATAAGGGCTTATACGTTCCCAATCCCGTCTCCTTTAACCCGTAACCCGAAACGCAGCACTCAGGACTTAGGACTCAGGACTCAGCACTTCCTAGGCGCACTCAGCACTTCCTAGGCGCACTCAGCACTTCCCAGGAGCACCCAGCACTTCCCAGGCGCACCCAGCACTCAGCACTTCCCAGGAGCACTCAGCACTTCCCAGGAGCACCCAGCACTTCCCAGGCGCACCCAGCACTCAGCACTTCCCAGGCGCACTCAGCACTTCCCAGGAGCACCCAGCACTCAGGACTCAGCACTTCCCAGAGTGACCTCCGCTGTCACAGCCAGGTCTTATAATGCTTGCCGTGAGCCTGTCGAACGGTACGATGCCGCCGGATAAACTGTGAAATGCCGGCCAAATCGGATGACTTTCAATAAGCACTGCGCTAGACTTCGAACTCCATCGAATGAGCAAGCACGACCCAAGGGGCATCTGACCGAATGAGTCAATTTCCACTGGTTTTTCGGGTCCATGCGATCCAGCGAATGTTCCAACGCAAAATCACTAGGGAAGAAGTGAAGCAGGTAATGATAGGCGGAGAAACAATTGAAACGTACCCCACCGACGTACCGTATGCGAGCCGACTCGTATTGGGATGGAGCGGCACGCGGCCCCTGCACGTGGTGGCAGCCGATGATACTCATGCCCGGGAAACGATCATTATTACGGTCTATCAACCAGATGTTTCGGAATGGGAAGCGGGTTTCAAGCGGAGGAGGAGGTCATGAAATGCGTGATTTGCAAGACTGGAGAAACCCAGCCGGGCGCCGCCACTGTGACGTTGGAGCGGGAGGGTGCGACAGTAGTGATTAAAGCTGTCCCGGCTCGAGTGTGCACGAACTGTGGAGAAGAGTATGTGGAGGAAAACACCACGGCTCGCTTGTTACAGATTGCCGAGGAGGCCGTGAGGGCCGGGGTCCAGGTAGATGTCAGAATGTATGCCGCGGCCTGAAAGCGCTTCTCAGCCTTGAGACTCAGCCTCCCGCCTCCCTAGCACCAAGCGTCAAGCTCCAAATCCGAAACTCCAAATCTCAAGATCCCCATAGGGGCTGCGCTTCCTGACCTTTTTTAATCCGAAACCTGAAACCCGAAACCCGAAACGCAGCACTCAGGACCCAACACTTCCTGGTGACACTGGGCGCTCACCATCTCGCGCCCGTCCGCAAACGTGACGCTCCTTATTCGTCGCGTCGCGGACCTCAGCACTTATCACCCAGCACTCAGCACTTCCCAGGAACACCCAGCACTCAGGACTCAGCACTTCCGAGAGTGACCTCCGATGTCACAGGTTCGCTATAGAATGCCTCCGCAGCGGAAAGGAGAACATATGAAACCCATCCTAACGTCCAGATTTGAAGAGGCATTGATCTTTGCCACGCGACTCCATGCAACTCAACTCAGGAAGGGAACAACGATCCCCTACATTGCCCATCTCCTCAGTGTCGCCAGTCTGGTAATAACCCATGGAGGAAACGAGGACGAAGCTATTGCCGCGCTGCTTCATGACTCCATCGAAGATCAGGGAATGACTGGTGCGTTGCTCGAAACCAGATTCGGCAAATCGGTGGCCGACATCGTCGAAGCCTGCACCGATACTGACGTGACGCCGAAGCCACCCTGGAGAGAACGGAAAGAAAAGTACTTGCCGCATCTTGCCACTGCTTCTCCGTCCGTAAAACTGGTCGCTGCGGCAGACAAGCTCGACAATCTCAGGGCAATCCTCGCCGACCATCGGATGCTTGGTCCGGCCCTGTGGATCAGATTCAATGCCGGATACGAGGACCAGGTCTGGTACTTCCGCGGCTGCGCTACGGCGCTCCAGGATGGACCGGCTTCACTACAGAAGGAATTGGAAGCGGCCGTTCAGCAACTGGAAAAACTGGGGAGGTGAACTATTCCAGCCCGCAAGTTTAGACACCGGTTCGGACCGGTAATTAGGTCGGCAACGGTCTTACCAGTATTGCCACAGGAGAAATCTGGTAGAAGTGCGTGACCTTTTTCGCTTTCCAGTCTCGGTTCCGCCAGACCTCTTGAGAGTGATTGCATTCTTTGGAGGAAATGGGTAAACCCGTTCCAGCTTCGCAGGCTTTGACAAAGCGCCCCGCGTCAGAAGACCAGGCTGCATGAGCCAAACAGTCATTGAAAATCCGGTCATCAATTCGCCCTTCACCGAGCCCGCTCGGCATTTTCGATTTACGGACGAAGGCATCACAGACGACATCATAGAAGAGCGGCGCACAAGCTCGTACTTTATCCCCATCGCTCGTCCCAAGAAGAAAGGCAAGCAACTCGGATTTGATACGGACTGGACTCAAGATCGCATTGAGGAGAACAAGCTCGTCAATCGAGTTCGCGAGCGAGTCAAGCAATGGCGAGCAGGAGGGTATGTCGGAACCACACAAACGACTCGCCACCTGCTCGATTACTGGACCAACGATCAGCGAGAGCGCAGGCTGTTCTTCTGCCAAATTGAGGCGCTCGAAACCGCCATCTATGTGACAGAAGTAGCGGGCAGGTACGGCGATGCCTGGATTGACAATACGCTGCGCGAGGCGAATGAGTCTTCGAATCCTGGGCTGCCACGGATGGCCTTCAAGATGGCGACAGGATCGGGGAAGACCGTTGTCATGGCCATGCTCATCGCCTGGCAGGCACTCAACAAGTTGGCGAACCCACAGGATGCCCGCTTTAGCGATACCTTTCTGCTCATCACCCCCGGCATCACGATCCGCGATCGGTTGCGGGTCTTGCTGCCGAATGATCCGGACAACTATTACCGCCAGAGGGACATCGTATCGCCGGAAGCACTCGATCGCCTCCAGCAAGCCAAGATCCTCATCACCAACTTCCATGCGTTTCAGCTTCGGGAGAAGATTGCCGCCGGAAAGCTCACCAAGTCGATCTTGGCGGATGGCAACACAGGCCTCTTCACGGAAACGCCGGATGAAATGGTGCGGCGTGTGCTCCGGGAGTTGGGCAATAAGAAGAACATGATCGTCATCAATGACGAAGCCCACCATTGCTATCGCCGGAAGCCGGACGGTCACGACGAGAAACTTGTCGGCGATGAGCGCCGTGAAGCGGAGAAGCGGGATGAAGAGGCGCGGGTGTGGATTTCAGGTATCGAGGCCATCAAGCAGAAGGTCGGCGTCAAGGCGATCTATGATTTGTCGGCCACGCCGTTTTTTCTGCGAGGCTCCGGCTGGCCTGAGGCCACACTTTTTCCGTGGGTGGTGTCCGACTTCTCACTGATCGATGCCATCGAATCCGGCATTGTGAAAGTGCCGCGTGTGCCGGTTGCCGACGATTCGATGCAAGGCGAACAGCCGACGTATCGTGATCTGTGGCTGCGCATCCGCGAAGACCTTCCTAAGAAGGGTCGTGGTTCGGACGCGGTGGGAGGCGAACCGAAGCTTCCCGCCGAGTTACAGGGCGCCTTGCTCAGTCTGTACGGCAACTATGACAAGTATCATCGGGTGTGGGAACACAACGCCGACGCGCGTGCCAAGGGGTTGACGCCGCCGGTCTTCATCGTCGTGTGCAACAATACCAATGTCTCCAAGCTGGTGTTCGACTACATCGCAGGGTGGGAAAAGCAGATCGGCGACCGCGCCGTAGTCCAGGCGGGGGCATTATCGCTCTTTCGGAACGACGATGGGCACGGCGGATGGGTGCAGCGCCCCAAGACTATTCTTGTAGACAGTGAGCAGCTCGAATCCGGCGAGGGGATGAGCGATGACTTCAAGAAAATCGCTGCCCGAGAGATCGAAGAGTTCAAAGCCGAATACCGCACCCGTTTCCCCGGTCGCGACGCCGACGATCTCTCCGACGAAGACTTGCTGCGCGAGGTGATGAACACCGTCGGCAAAGCCGGCCGGTTAGGCGAACACGTCAAGTGTGTCGTCAGTGTCTCCATGCTCACCGAAGGGTGGGATGCGAATACGGTCACCCATGTCCTTGGCGTCCGCGCATTCGGCACGCAGTTGCTGTGTGAGCAGGTGGTGGGGCGTGCATTGAGGCGCATGAGCTACGCAATCAACGCAGATGGGCGCTTCAACGCCGAATATGCCGAAGTCTATGGCGTGCCCTTCTCCTTCATTCCGACGAGCGGCAGCACTCCCGATCCGAAGCCGGGACCGATTCCGACTCGTGTGCGCGCACTGGATGATCGCATCGCCTGCGAAGTGACGTTCCCGCGACTGATGGGCTATCGCTACGAATTACCCGACGAACGGCTGCGTGTCCGGTTCACCAAGGATTCGATGTTGGCACTGTCAACGGCCGACATTCCGACAAAGGTCGATAACGCGCCGATCGTGGGGGAAGCCAGTGTGCATACGCTGGACGACCTCAAACGTCGCCGCCTGAACGAAATCGCGTTTCTCCTGGCCAAGCTCACGCTGGAGAAGTATTTCCGCCAGGACGGTGAGGCGCGCACCGATCGCCCGGCCAAGCACCAGTTCGATGCCGACGTCAAAACGTGGCTGTTTCCCCAATTGCTCGCCATCGCTAAGCGCTGGCTGAACGAATGTGTCACCCTCAAGGACAACACATTTCCCCAGTTGCTTCTGCTCGTCGAGTTTGCGCACGATGCCGCCGACCGGATCTACAAGGCCATTGTCGGAGCCGATACCGGAAGCCCTGCGTTAAAGCCGATCCTTCGCCCATACGACACCGTCGGTTCCACCCGCTATGTGGATTTCGACACCATCCGCTCCGTCTATCCCACCAGGCCGGACAAATGCCATGTCTCCCACGTGGTGGCCGATACGGGGTCATGGGAACAGAAAATGGCGCTGGCGCTGGAGGAGATGGACGAGGTGGTGCGCTATGTGAAAAATCACAGCCTGGGCTTTATCATCCCCTACACGCTCAACGGCGAAGAGCGCCAGTACATCCCCGACTTCATCGCGGTGCTCGATGATGGGCAGGGCAGCGCAAACCCACTCAATCTAATTGTCGAGGTGACGGGCGAAAAGAAAAAGGATAAGGAAGCCAAGGTCAGTACCGCGCGCACGTTATGGGTGCCGGCGGTGAACAATCACGGCGGCTTCGGGCGCTGGGCCTTCATCGAGATTGCCGATCCGTGGGATGCGCAGAATGAGATTCGCCGACTGTTGGCATCGTCGCAAGGGTGTGCGACCGGCCGTTGACACTATGTCACATCCGACATATAGTCATGGGCCAGAAGCGTAATGGCCCGGGTTAAGGCCGACAAGCCGCTCGTCTGGCTGGAGGGCGAGGTCAAGACGCCGCCGTTTTCGGCGGAAGCTCGAATAGAAGCCGGGTATCTGCTTCGGCTGGTGCAGCGCGGCGACACCTTGGCGCTCCCGCACTCCCGGCCGATGCCCGTCATCGGACCCCGATGCCATGAGCTGCGGATCAACGACGCCACCGGCACGTTCCGCATCATGTATCGGATCGATCCAGACGCCGTCGTGATTCTCGACGTGTTCCGCAAGAAGACGCCTCGCACCCCGACCACCGTCATCGAGGCGTGCAAGCGGCGCCTCCGCAACTACGACCGGCTCGCGAACGAAGAGGAGCGCAACTCATGAAACCGAGTAAACGCAACAAGCTCGAAGCGGCTGGCTGGTCGATCGGATCCGCGAAGGATTTTCTCGGCCTGTCGGACGCCGAGGCCGCGCTCATCGAATTGAAACTGACCCTGAGCCGAACGCTGCGCGATCGGCGACAGCGCCGCGGGGTATCCCAAGTCGAACTTGCCAAGCGACTCCGGTCCAGCCAGTCCCGTGTCGCGAAGATGGAGGCGGGAGATCCCTCCGTTTCGATGGACCTGCTGGTCAGTTCCCTGCTCGTGCTCGGGGCCAGCGAGGCCGACCTAGCCAAGGCCATTCGGGGCGAAGGCAAGAAAGGCCGCCATGCCGCCGCGTAAGCAGGCGAAGGTGAAGACCTCGACGCCGGTCCAATCCATCAAACACAAGGACAAGCGAGCGAATATTCCCACCGAGGAACTGCGCGACTTCGTCGCCGACGAAGAGGCCACACCCAAGAGCATGCTCTATCCGCGCGACCCGTCGCTCGATCCGCAGTTGGTGTGGAAAGGCAAAGACGAGCAGGATCGGCAGGACCTCGCCGTGCCGGTAGTGCCGATCTATATCCAAGAGAAGATTCAGCCGCAAGCCATCATCGAAGACCTGAGGGCACAGAGCAGGACGAGCGACGACCGGATCGCCGAGGAGATGGCCGCCTACCAGACCAAGCTCTTCGGCGACTTCAACGGCCTGCCGGACAACTTCGACGACCGGGTGGACTTCTACCATCACCAAGGCCACTGGTCGAATCGCATGATCCTGGGCGATTCGCTGCTCGTGATGACGTCACTGGCTGAAAAAGAAGGGCTCAAGGGCAAAGTTCAGTGCATCTACTTCGATCCGCCGTACGGCATCAAGTTCGGGTCCAACTGGCAGGTCAGTACGCGCAAACGGGATGTAAAAGACGGCAAGGCCGAAGATGCCACTCGCCAGCCCGAACAGATCCGCGCTTTCCGCGATACCTGGAAGCTGGGCATTCATTCTTATCTGGCGTATCTACGCGATCGGCTCGCGGTGGCTCGGGAACTGCTGACCGAAACAGGCAGCATTTTTGTGCAGATTGGGGATGAGAATGTGCATCTCGTCCGTAACGTCCTCGACGAGGTATTTGGGAGCGAAAATTTTTGCTCGATCATAAGTGTGACCAAGACTAGCAGTGCAACAACCGAACTACTTGCTGGCGTGGCTGATTACCTGCTCTGGTTTGCTAAAAGCAAGTGCGCCGTTAAGTACAGAAGCCTCTTCAATCTAAAGCCGGCAGCTGTAGATGGCAGTGCATATGGACGGGTTCTCTTGAGCGACGGACGAAAGCGATCAATGACCGGTGAGGAACGCGTTGATCCTTCTCTTCTGCCCCCAGGAAGTAGAATTTACCGGATTGACAATCTCACCAGCCAGCGTCCACCTGGTGATTTCCCCGTCGAATTAGATGGCAAGGTTTATAGGCCTAATCGCGGATATTGGAAAACCGGCGAGGCCGGGATGCTGAACCTCAAGAAAGCCATGCGGCTTGAAGCGACAGATGGCGGGCTCTACTACGTTCGGTTCCTTGAGGACTTTCCCGTTTTGGGGATGTCCAATATCTGGTCGGATACCGGTGTCGCAGGTTTTGCATCAGACAAGAAATACGTCGTTGAGACGTCAACAAAAGTGGTTGAACGGTGCCTCCTCATGACCACCGACCCAGGCGATCTTGTCCTCGATCCCACTTGTGGGAGCGGCACAACAGCTTATGTGGCAGAACAGTGGGGCAGACGCTGGATTACTTGTGATACGTCACGTGTCGCATTGGCCCTTGCCCGCACGAGGTTGATGGCGGCGAAGTACCCCTACTATATCCTCGCCGATTCACCAGAAGGACTGAAGAAGGAAGCTGAGGTCACCGGCACCCTCACCCCAGCCCTCTCCCAAAGGGAGAGGGGAAGTTTTGAGGGCGATATCAAGAAGGGCTTTGTGTGCAAGCGCGTACCGCACGTGACGCTCAAGTCCATTGCCAACAACCCGGACATCAAGGAAGGCATGAGCCGTGAGGCCATCGACGCGGCGATTGCCAAACATGCCGAGACCGAAACACTCCACGATCAACCCTATGAGGACAAGAGCCGCATCCGCGTGAGTGGTCCCTTTACGGTCGAAAGCTTGTCGCCTCATCGGGTCTTGGCCACCGCAGACGACAACTTGGATGGGACTGTTTCCGAAAAAGAGGCTCACCGTCAGCAGGACTTCGGTACCATGATCCTGGAGAATCTCAAGAAGGCCGGGGTGCAGAACACCCGGAAGCAAGAGCGATTGGTCTTCGAGACGCTGGAGCCTTTTGCCGGTACCTGGATCAATGCGCAGGGGACCTACCGCGACAGCGACGGCAAGCGCAAGCGGGTGGCAGTCTCCCTCGGGCCTGAGCATGGCACGGTCGGCCCGCAGCAAGTGAAGGAAGCGGCGAAGGAAGCCGTGCAGGGGCTGGGCTTCGACCTGCTCATTGTCTGCGGCTTTGCATTCGACCCACATGTGACCGAAGAAGTGAAGCGCTATGGCAAGCTGACGGTCCTGCCGGCCCGCATGAACCCCGACCTCGCCATGGGGAACGAGCTACTCAAGAAGACCGGAGCCGGCAATCTCTTTACCGTCTTTGGCGAACCCGACATTGGGCCGCTCGATAAGAAAACCGGCAAGCTCAAGCCTCAAACGGATGGGCGGTACGAGGTCGAGATCAAAGGACTGGACATTTACGATCCGACGACCGGCGAGATCCGCAATTCCTCCACCGACGATATCGCTTGCTGGTTCATCGACACGGATTACAACGGCGAGAGCTTCTTCGTCCGCCATGCTTATTTCATTGGCGCCGACGAGCCGTATGAAAAGCTCAAGCGCGCGCTCCGCGCCGAGATCGACGAAGCCGCCTGGGCGAGCCTCAACAGCACCAAGAGTCGTCCCTTCCCCAAACCCAAGACCGGCAAGATCGCCATCAAAGTCATCAACCACTAGGGCGACGAAGTGCTGAAGGTGTTCGAAGTCTCGTGACCGAGGTGACGTGATGACCAGAGGGCTACGAGCGAGCAGAAAAACGGGGACATTCTACTTTTCTACGAGGGGATGAAAAAGGGGACAGGCTGAGCTACCCCCGATTTCATGGACACCAAGTTAAGGCACATGTGCGGCTTCAAACTGTACCGGGCTGACATAACCCAGGGCCTGATGGAGCCGCTGTCGATTGTAGAACACCTCGATGAATTCAAATACCGCGGTCTGCGCCGCCTCAGGGGTCCAGAAGTCCTGATCATGGACCAGTTCATTCTTGAGCGTACTGAAGAAACTCTCGACCACGGCATTGTCGTAACAGTTGCCCTTCCGACTCATGCTGGCTACGAGCCCGGTCTGTGTCAACTGCCGTTGATAGGCCAGGCTCGTGTACGTGGCGCCCTGGTCCGTGTGATGGATCACGCCCGGTTGTGGGCGTCGGTGGGTGAGCGCCATCTGCAACGCCGTCACGGCCACGTGCTGATCCGGCTTACGACTCATGGCCCAACCGATCACACGGCGCGAGTACAGGTCCAGGATCACGGCCAAGTACACCCAGCCCGCTCGGGTCGCAATGGCGGTCAGATCGCCGGCCCAGATGCGATTGGGAGCCGCAGCCCCAAACCGCTGTTGCAGCCGGTTGGGCGCCGGCGGCGCGAACTCATGGGGCTCGTGCCTCACGCGGAATCGCCGGATCCGCTTGGCAAGCAACCCCTGCTGGCGACGCAGGCGCGCCACCCGATGGCGCCCACAGGGGACGCCCGCGGCCACCAGTGCCCGCCACAGCTTGAGCGCCCCATAGCGCTCTTTCCTCTGCCGATGGAGTTGGGTCATCCGCTCCACCAAGTCGGCATTGGCCCGAGCCCGTGCACTGAGCGGACGGCGACGCCAGGCGTAGTATCCGCTCCGACTGACGGCCAAGACCTGACAGAGCCGCTCAATCCGATGCTGGTGCTGATGGGTCTGAATGAACTGGTACGTCATGGCGACTCCCGCGCAAAGTACACCGCGGCTTTTTTTAAAATGTCGCGCTCCTCACGGAGGCGTGCATTCTCTCGTCGCAAGCGTGTCAGCTCATCCGTGCTGTGGGCCCGACCGCCCTTACCAGGGAACGCCGCGGCGCCGTGCGTTTCGAGTTCCAGCTGCCACTTGTATAGGTGGTTCCGGCGCAACCCCAACTCGCGGGCCACGGCGGCGGCGGGTTTCCCCGACGATTTCCACAGCCGGACCGCTTCCAGTTTGAACTCTTTGGTGAACGGTTGTCGCTTCGCCATCGGACACCTCCTGGGGATGCATTGTCCCCTTTTTGAAGTGTCCACGAAAGTGGGGCTAGCTCAGCCTGTCCCCTTATTCTGTCCCTCGGGACCGTCAATCGTACCAAGCAACGGCATAGCCAAGCGCATCAAGAAGTAGAAAAACCGAGAAATGCAGGGCACAGCTGAGCGCGCGAAATGGGTTCTCTCCAAGCTGGAACCCGCGAAATAGATCCCCGCAGATCCATTCATTTTCCTTTACCCACACGCATGGCGTATTCCCTACGTTACATGTAGAATGCCCGCATGACACAGCCCGTGAGGTTATCCTGCCGGCAGACTTCTCAACGACGAGCCAGTGGCCTCAGTGAGCGACGTTCTGAGGACAAGCTTGCGGAGATCCGCAACATGTCCGCCGCTCAACGGCTCGCGCTCGCTTTCCAACTGTCCGATACCTGCTACGAGTTGCAGCGCGCGTGTTCGTCCAAGCGCTAATCGAAATTGTCCGTCGCCTCGGAAAGAAAAAGGGGACAGGCTACTTTTCCTCTCAATTACGGCCGACAAAGTTGCTATAAAACCAGCCTGTCCCCTTATTCTGTCCCTTGGTGCAACGAGGGTTGCGCCGTACGGACAAAACAAAGGGGTCGGGAGTCGTTGTTTGGAAGCTCTGCCCGCCGTAGCTCTTGAGTCGGCCCGCGGAAAACACGAGGACATTCTGGTTTTCGGCGTCCCGCACCGTCGCGAGACCGCGAGGTTCATCTCGGAGCATTTCTGCTGATCCGCCGAAGCATAATCCACAGTGGTAAGACCTGTGGGAAGGGATGCGTTGAAGATGGGCCTGGATATCCTGCTCCCCGCTTAAAACATGCGGGGACAAGCTTCGCGGGAATGACGGAATTCCCAAACATAGAAGCAGAAGGGGACATGCGAGGTTGCCTCTGGTCTGAAACAGGCTGTTGGGTGAGCGTTGTAGGCAATTTCTTGGGAACCTGCTATAAAATGACTCGCGAGCGGAGAGACTTCCCATGAGCGAAGCGGTTCATGCGATCATCAAAGAACTTCGAGCGCAGCTTGAGACGCTGTATGGCCCTCGTCTGGCGCGGATGGTGCTCTACGGCTCGCAAGCTCGCGGCGATGCCGAGCCGGACTCAGACATCGATGTGCTGGTGGTTTTGCAAGGTCAGGTGTCTCCTGGAGAGGAAATCGCCCGAACCAGTGACATCATCGCCTCGCTCTCTCTCAAGCACGGGGTGGTACTCTCGAGGGCGTTTGTGTCGTCAGACCGCTTCGAACGTGAACAGAGCCCCTTGCTGATGAATATCCGGCGCGAAGGCGTCGCGGTATGACACCGGATCAGGCGGCATTACTCCGCAAAGCCCACTCCAGCCTTCACGCTGCCAAACTCTTGGCGGGGGAGAAACTGTTTGACTTTGCGGTGTCTCGCGCCTACTACACCATGTTCTAGTGACAGAAGCCTTGTTGCTGGGACAGGGCCTCTCGTTTTCCAAGCATTCTGCTGTGCTGGCTGCGTTTGGAGAACGTCTTGCGAAGCCGGGTCTTGTGCCGTCGCAGTTTCACAAATACTTGCTCGACGGCGATGACAGCCGTCATGTGGGTGATTATGACCTCGGCCCTGGATTATCGGATTTGGAAGCTGCCGAGCAGATCCGTCGGGCGCAACAGTTCTTGGATTTGGCCGCGCGGCTCATTGACCCGCTGCCGGCATCAGGCTCACCATAGGTATTCGTGGCGACCAGGGAGAAAAAACGGGGAGATTCTGGTTTTCGGCGTCACGCACCGTCGCGAAATGGCCAGGTTGATTTCGGTTTAGTGCTGCACAAGACAAAGGTGACAGGCTACTTCTCGTAGTAGCTCTCCACGGATGAAGCTGCGAGAAAACCAACGGTAGTGGGTCAGTTCCTCTTACGTCATGCCCGCGAAAGCGGGCATCCATCCCTCGATCAAAACTAAAACTGAAGAGAAGGCTTTGTCTGGATTCCCTAGATTCACAAACGAAGTGCAACACCTGTGGGGTAAGGTGTTGCAATGGGACGACACTATGCGCAGCTCTCCTTGGAAGACCGGTGTACGATTGCCCGGGCTCGCGAAGCCGGGCAAACCATCCGCCAAATTGCAGCAGCTCTGGATCGCGCGCCATCGACCATTCTGCGGGAACTGAGGCGCAATCGCGGCGCCCAGGTGGGCTATGCGCCTGCCTATGCCCAGGAGCAGACCCGCAGCCGCCGCTGGCGCGGGAGTCGTCTGCTCCGGCAACCGGCGCTGCAGGCCCACGTCCTGCGCTGGTTGGGGCAGGGCTGGTCGCCCGCTCAAGTCGCCGGCCGGCTCAAGCGCGACGGCTGCGCGCTGCGCATCAGCTCCGAGTCGATCTACCGCTTCATCGCCAGCCAGATCCGCCGGACGAAAGACTATCGCTGGCGGCATTATTTGCCGCGGGGCAAAAGCAAACGCGGGTGGCGGGGGCGCAAAGGCGGCAGTGCCGTGGACCACATCCGCAGCCGCGTCCCCATTAGCGAGCGACCGGCGGCGATCCAGCAGCGGCAGGACCCTGGCCATTGGGAGGCCGATCTGATGCTGTTTGCGAAATATGGCCAGGCGGTCCTGGTGACGCAGGAACGCCGCTCGCGCGTGTTGGTGGCCAGCCGGCAACCCACGAAGGGGGCCCAGCCGGTGGCCGCCCGACTCACGGCGCTGTTTGCCGCCCTGCCTCCGGCCCTGCGCCGGACCATCACGTTCGATAACGGCACGGAGTTCGCGTATCACGATCAGCTGCACCCGCTCGGCATGCGCACCTACTTTTGTGACCCGCATGCCCCGTGGCAAAAAGGGGGTATCGAAAACGGTATCGGCCGGATGCGCCGTGCCCTCCCCCGGAAAACTGACTTGGCCACGCTCTCCACCCGCCGCTTGCTGGCGCTGGTGCGGGCGTATAATCACACCCCGCGCAAGTGTCTCGACTATGAGACACCGGCCGAGGTGTTTACTCGTGATCTGTTGCACTTCAAATGTGACTCCACCTTCCCGCTTTCGCGGGAATGACGGAACTCCCAAACAGGCTACTTTTCGCAAAGAGGGTGACTACTCCGCGTTTCTTCATCCTCTCGGTTTAGCGAGGGCCAAACACCCTATCGAAGTGCTTGGTGAGGCGGCCAGAAGGTGGCGCGGTAATCTGCTGCGATTGCGTCTATTCCCGTTCTGACATCGCCTCAGAATTGTTCTATACTCCGGAATGCCTGTTCACTCGAATCTATCCTTTTCCGAATCTCTCTCCGGTGATCATCGCCGAACCTTCTACGAAAACCATCGGTCGCTTGCGCTGTTCATGATTCTGGTGGTGTTCCTGTCGCCGTTCGCCGGGCTCTACGTCGCGAACCTGTTCGGCGCCGTGCTTGGAGTACTCCTCTCCGTGGCCGCCTTTTATTTCACTCCCTACATCTGGCTCAAGATCGCCGGCTGACAAGAGTGTAATGCAATGCTAGGTTACGCTTTCTAGAAGGAGACCTTCACATGCCTAAAATTTACATCTGCCTCTGGTCCAACGACAAAGCCGAGGACATGGCCAAATTCTACAAATCCGTCTTCAAAGGCACCAAGATCGGTACAACGTGGTATTGGGGCCCGAATCCGATGCGAGTCAAGCAAGGCTCCGTGCTAACCATGGACATCACCGTGCTGGGACAACGGATCATGCTGTTGAACGGGTTTTCCAAGATGCCGTTCAACGAGTCCGTCTCCTTAGTCGTGCCATGCAAAACCCAGCGCGAGATCGACACCTATTGGAAAGCCCTGCTCCGAGGCGGCGGAAAGCCCGTGCAATGCGGCTGGCTGATCGACAAGTTCGGCGTCCGTTGGCAGGTCTTCCCGGTCGAAATCGAAAAGTGGCAGGCCAGCAAGAACAAGAAAAAGAAACAGGCCATGAACGAAGCCATGTGGAAGATGGTCAAACTCGACGCCAAAAAGCTTAAAGAGGCCTTTGACCGCACCTGAACCGCAAACAAACCAATCTCTCCTCTTTTCTGGATTCGGCCGTTTTGGTAGAGTCGCCCGCCAGCACCGTATCGAGCTTGGGCAGTGCGTGATCATTGCGCGCCGCCAATCTCAACAACCCCTTGTGAATGTCTCTTCGCGCGGTGGTGCCCACTGACGAAGCGACGTTCGGAAAGTCGTACCATATCAGATGGCCGCTTCGCCCGTTTCATCCCTCTCCGACGCAGCTGCGCAGCATATTGTGCAAGTCTTGGCCGCCGAGCTCAACATCCTCCCACATCAAGTATCATCCACCGTGGCCATGCTGGACGGAGGCGCGACCGTGCCCTTCATCGCCCGGTATCGGAAGGAGGCGACCGGCAACCTCGACGATACGACGCTGCGAAACTTGGACGAGCGGTTGATCTATCTGCGCGAGCTCGAAGCGCGGCGTGCCTCGATCCTGGCCTCCATCGAGGAGCAGGGCAAGCTCACGGATGCCTTGCGGGCTGCCGTTGGAGCGGCAGATACGAAACAGGCGCTCGAAGATGTGTATCTGCCGTACAAACCCAAACGGCGCACGAAGGCCGACGTCGCACGCGAGGCGGGGCTCGAGCCCCTGGCTGATTCGCTGCTGGCAGACCCGACTCTGGATCCTGCGCAAGAGGCCGCCAAGTATGTCCGTGTGCCGGCAAGCGCCGATGGTGCCGACGCCAGCTCGGTTCCGGATGCGAAAGCGGCCCTCGAGGGCGCCCGTCATATCTTGATGGAACGATTTGCGGAGACTGCCGAACTGTTGGCGAAGCTGCGTGCGCGCCTGTGGGAGGAGGGGAGGCTGTCGTCGGCCGTCGTCCCGGGGAAAGAACTCGCCGAAGAAGAACAGTTTCGTGACTATTACGCCTCTGCGGAGCCGATCAAGAGCGTCCCGTCGCACCGCGCACTGGCGATGTTCCGTGGATGGCACCTCGGCGTGCTGAAACTCGAATTGACCTTGGACGAGACGGCGGAGGCCATGGTGCCCCATCCCTGCACGGCGATGATTGCCGCGCACGTCGGGATCGTAGAGCGGGGCCGCCCGGCCGATGTCTGGCTCATGGAGGTCTGTCACTGGACCTGGCGGGTGAAAGTGCATCTGCAACTCACGACGGAACTGTTCCTTCGTTTGCGCGAGACGGCGGAGGCCGAGGCGATCCGTGTCTTCGCCCGCAACCTGCACGATCTCTTGTTGGCGGCGCCAGCTGGGCCAAAAGTGGTGCTCGGCATCGATCCCGGGATTCGCACCGGCTGCAAAGTGGCGGTGGTGGATGCGACGGGGAAGCTGCTCGAGACCACGACGATCTATCCCCATCAGCCGAGAAACGACTGGCAGGGGTCGTTGGCGACGTTGCGGCAATTGGTCGATCGGTATCAGGTCCACTTGATTGCGATCGGGAACGGCACGGCCAGCCGCGAAACGGACAAGCTGGCAGCCGAACTCATCCGGCTCTCCGCCGACACGATGCCGGGACGCCAGCTTGCCAAGATCGTCGTGAGCGAGGCAGGCGCCTCGGTGTATTCCGCATCAGCGTTGGCCGCTGCGGAATTTCCCAGCCTGGACGTCAGTCTCCGGGGAGCGGTCTCGATCGCGCGCCGGCTCCAGGATCCGCTGGCCGAGCTGGTCAAGATCGAACCGAAGTCCATTGGCGTCGGCCAATACCAGCACGATGTCAATCAGCGCGCACTCGCACGGTCGCTCGATGCGACGGTGGAAGATTGCGTCAATGCCGTAGGCGTGGACGTGAACACGGCGTCGGTGCCGTTGCTCGCTCGGGTCTCCGGCTTGAACCAGACGTTGGCCAAGAACATCGTCGACTATCGGGATGCCCAAGGAGCGTTTCGAGATCGGCGCGCGCTGTGCAATGTGCCGCGGCTCGGTGAGAAGACGTTCGAGCAGGCCGCCGGCTTCCTGCGAATCAACGATGGCGACAATCCGCTGGACCGGTCCGCCGTGCACCCCGAGGCCTATCCGGTCGTCGAGCGCATTCTGAACCGGCTTGGCAAACCGATGCACGAGCTGATGGGCCAACGAGCACTGCTACAGGGCCTCTCGGCGGCGGACTTCATCGATGAGCGGTTCGGACTCCCGACGGTCCGCGACATCCTGACAGAGTTGGAAAAGCCCGGCCGGGACCCGCGTCCTGTCTTCAAAACCGCTGTCTTCAAAGACGGCGTGGAAGCGCTGTCCGATCTCCAGCCCGGCATGGTCCTCGAGGGCGTGGTCACGAATGTGGCCGCCTTCGGCGCATTCGTCGACGTCGGCGTGCATCAGGACGGGCTCGTGCATGTCTCGGCGTTGGCCAATCGGTTCGTGAAAGATCCTCACGACGTCGTGAAGGCAGGCCAGGTCGTCAAGGTGAAAGTCTTGGAGGTTGATCCCAAGCGGCAACGCATCTCGTTGACGATGCGGTTAGATGAAGCGTCCGCTGTTCCGCGAGCGACGCGTGAGACGGGGCAGAAGACGTCCAACTCCGTGATGTCCGGCTCACGGTCTGGCTCTGCAGGTCCTTCTGCTCAACCAATGGGAGCCTTAGCCCAGGCGCTGGCGCGAGCCAAGGCGAAGCAGTGAGGATAAAGAGCGGGTAGGGACTGCCTTGAAACTCAGGGTAGTCAGGCCGGCCACTTCGGCCCAACCAGAGCAGCAACGGCTTGAGTTCTGGTGATCAGGGCATTCCCGCGACCCCGCGACAGCGGGAATCCAGCGGGATGAAGCCAGATCAACTAAATAGTGGGATAGGTGCCGAGATCAGATCGTCTTTGCATGACGATATGGCTTCCCCGTTGACGTACCATCTGAAAACCGTGCTGTTCAAGAATCCGGCAGACCGCTTCGTGAGACTTCTGCTCGATACTTGCGTGTCTGGTGCCGCCATGGCTTCCCTGAGGAAAGTAAAGGTGTCAGGAACCTTTCCTCTCGTCCGCACATGAACAAAGGACTCAGTCCATCAATCAACTGTGATCGACTCAAGAGAATGGTTCCTGACACCTTTGGAGTTGCATGGGGATGGGGAAGTTATGACGCGTAGAGTGGCCTACTTCTTCAGCGCGGCAAGAAATTGCGCGAGAGAGATGCTCTCGCAACCGCCATACTGTTTCAGTGCCAGGAGATGGCGATCGCCTGTGAGGACCCACTTTGCCTGCGCGGCATCGGCGCATTCCAAGATTCGATTGTCGGGTTCGTCCTTGAGGAAGTGAAGAGTGGGACGAGGCCGTAGCACGTTTGCCGTTTCACCGATGTCGTGAATCGCCTGCCGAACCTTGTCTTCCGTCCAATCGAATTTCAGTTGGAGGACTTTGGCGGTTTCGGTGAGGATGGCAACCGAGGTGAAGAGCTCAAACGTGCCACGGATGGCTTCGACATAGGCTTCGTGGGCATGGCCTCCGGGAATGGCAAAGGCTGAAATATAGATGTTCGTGTCGAAGACGACCCGCACGTTCAACGGCCTTGAAACACGAGCTTTCCCACGTCGGCTTCGGTCAGGACGCCTTGCTTCCTCGCTTTCTTCGCGCCGTATCGCTGCAATTCGTGGAATTGTTCCTCGCGACGCTGACGCTCATACGATGTCAACATTTCCCGGAAGAGCTGGCTTTTATTCTTGGATTCAGCCCGAGCCAGTTTTTCAAAACTTTCAGCCAAATTGGATGGAAGTGAAACAGTCACCGGAACTCGCCTGCGTTTCATGAGCCCCTCCTGTATGACAAAATCATACAGTGATCAGATAGCCAAATCAATGTCGCAGGTTGATCGCTGGCGCCTGGGGGCAGATAAAGGGAGACATTGCCTGTCCCCCTTAATTCGCTCAGTTTGACTTCCTCTGCAGGACAGCGCAGCATGAGGCTCTCTCGCTCAAGCAAGAGGTGCTCTGTGCTGTTGTGCTGATCGGCGCGGCGCCTTCCCATTCTTCCGCTATTTTCTCATCGTCCGCTATTTTCTTACGCCCTGCCGGTGCATGCCGCCGGCAGGGCGTTGTTTTATCCGCTCGCCTCGTGAACGCCTCACGCCCCCTTCCTCTCACCTCAACCAAGGAGTCTGCAATGGCACGCTTTCTCACACTCTTGGCAATGGGAATATTTGCCTCCCCAACGCTGGCCTTGGCGGTTGAACATAACGCCGGATACCGGGGAATCGGGTACATCTATTTCAGCTTCATCGCCGCCGTTCTGATCTACGGCGTGTACGATTCCTTCGGCAAAATGGCCATGTACGTGATGACGCCGATCATCCTGGTCAGCCTCTTTCTGATGTTGCCGCCAGTTTAATTTGGAGGAGACGGGAATAGGAAAGGGGTTAGGAGCCCTGACAGGCCCGCTCCTTCGGGGCTGCAGAAACAACGGGGACATTCTGGTTTCTACGTCACACACCGTCGCGAGACCGCCGGTTGCATATCGGGGCATTCTGCTGATCCACCGAAGCAGAATCCACAGTGGCAGGACCTGTGGGAAGGGATGCGTTGAAGATGGGCCTGGATTCTCGCTTCCGCGGGAATGACAAACCGCAATGCTTCTGATGGGAGGAAAAAACGGGAACATTCTACTTTCCTTCAGTATCGTTCAGACCGGTCGGACTCGAGGTCGGGAGCGCATGGCCTGAAGACCGGGAGACTCCGGTCGGGTCTGCAGGATTCAGCGAACGATGCCTGGATTGGAAGCTCCGACGGCCTCAGCATCGGTGGACTCGCGTTCGACAAGACTTCCACCTAATCGATGGCGATGGATGGGGGGCAAGGACTCGAACCTCCGTGTGGTTCGAACCGCAGAGGAGGGTATGATGATCCGGCTTTACGCGGCAGAAGGCTTGTGAATATCCCATCCTGGGAAGACCAGCACAGCGGGATGACACCGAAGGACTCGCGCGAGAACTTTGGCTCGTTCCACTCCGAGATTCACGCTGTTATTTTCGATGGCGGAAATGGTGGATTGAGGAATCCCCGTCAATCGAGCCAACTGGCTCTGAGTCAATTCCTGCAGTTCGCGCACGATTCTGACGGACTCTCCCACCGATACGGCAATCCTAGGTCGTGCTGGACGAAAGACTTTGTTCTTCATTACTGTCTCCTATAATCGTGGGCGGTTACATCGATCACCATGATCAGTACACGCTGTTCGTCTGCCTTGTAGATCACGCGATATTGATCACTGAGACGTGATGACCGGTGCTCTTTCCATTCGCCTTGCAGGCGCTCATCGTGAAATCCCTTTATCATTCGAAGTCCGAAGGGGCCTGAGAGGCGGACAATGTCTTTCCATTTCTCATATCGTTTAAGGATTTCTTTTGGGAGACGATCTAGCCGCTTGGCCATGCGGCGATGTTCGAGAATCTCCCACATGTCGGACGGTCAGCTTATACCATATATGATATGGACCTGCCAATCTCACGGGGGAGAAACAACGAGGAGATTCTGATTTTGGCGTCGCGCACCGTCGCGAGGCCGCCGGTTGCATGTCGGGGCATTTCTGCTGATCCGCCGAAGCAGAATCCACAGTGGCAGGAGCTGTGGGAAGGGATGCGTTGAAGATGGGCCTGGATTCCCTAGATTCACAAACGAAGTGCAACACCTGTGGGGTAAGGTGTTGCAATGGGACGACACTATGCGCAGCTCTCCTTGGAAGACCGGTGTACGATTGCCCGGGCTCGCGAAGCCGGGCAAACCATCCGCCAAATTGCAGCAGCTCTGGATCGCGCGCCATCGACCATTCTGCGGGAACTGAGGCGCAATCGCGGCGCCCAGGTGGGCTATGCGCCTGCCTATGCCCAGGAGCAGACCCGCAGCCGCCGCTGGCGCGGGAGTCGTCTGCTCCGGCAACCGGCGCTGCAGGCCCACGTCCTGCGCTGGTTGGGGCAGGGCTGGTCGCCCGCTCAAGTCGCCGGCCGGCTCAAGCGCGACGGCTGCGCGCTGCGCATCAGCTCCGAGTCGATCTACCGCTTCATCGCCAGCCAGATCCGCCGGACGAAAGACTATCGCTGGCGGCATTATTTGCCGCGGGGCAAAAGCAAACGCGGGTGGCGGGGGCGCAAAGGCGGCAGTGCCGTGGACCACATCCGCAGCCGCGTCCCCATTAGCGAGCGACCGGCGGCGATCCAGCAGCGGCAGGACCCTGGCCATTGGGAGGCCGATCTGATGCTGTTTGTGAAATATGGCCAGGCGGTCCTGGTGACGCAGGAACGCCGCTCGCGCGTGTTGGTGGCCAGCCGGCAACCCACGAAGGGGGCCCAGCCGGTGGCCGCCCGACTCACGGCGCTGTTTGCCGCCCTGCCTCCGGCCCTGCGCCGGACCATCACGTTCGATAACGGCACGGAGTTCGCGTATCACGATCAGCTGCACCCGCTCGGCATGCGCACCTACTTTTGTGACCCGCATGCCCCGTGGCAAAAAGGGGGTATCGAAAACGGTATCGGCCGGATGCGCCGTGCCCTCCCCCGGAAAACTGACTTGGCCACGCTCTCCACCCGCCGCTTGCTGGCGCTGGTGCGGGCGTATAATCACACCCCGCGCAAGTGTCTCGACTATGAGACACCGGCCGAGGTGTTTACTCGTGATCTGTTGCACTTCAAATGTGACTCCACCTTCCCGCTTCCGCGGGAATGACGGAACTCCCAAACAGAGAAGAAGAAGGGACATGCTGGAACCTATCTCAAAATGGTTGTGTTGATGAAAGAAGTCCCTAGGGCGCGCGTTCCGCGAGCACAAGAGACACTCCGACCACCATGGCCTCCTCTCTGGGGTTGATTGCGCGGACGAAGTCTGGCACAAAGAACCACCATGCCTGCCCTCGCTCTCATCCTCGTCTTCTTTTTCATTCTTTCCTGCGGCGGCAAGCCGTCACCACAAGCGACGCAGGAACCACAGTCCACGGCGCACGTCGATACGGAAGATGACCGCATGCATGGTGACCATGAGGCCGAGGCGGTGCTCGCCATGGCCGACTCTCATGCCCATCTGGGACCGCATTTCCGGTGGACCACGCTTCGCCCGGCGAATCAGGCAGATCAGGCCACGGCCTGGGACTTCCTTCGGCACCTGCGACAGGCTTTGGCACCATTTCGTGAGTACCGCTTCGCCGAGGATGAGGGCTATGAACCATTCCTGCCGAACGTCAAACAGACGCACTATCACTTTACGCGCAAGATGAATGGATTCAAGGCGGCCTTCAGCTTCGATCCGAAGCAGCCAACCTCGCTGTTATACCGGGAGGTCCCTGGCGGCTATGAACTGGAAGGGGCGATGTTCACAGCTCCGAAGTGGGCGAGCGAAGAGGAGTTGAATAAACGGATTCCGCTGAGCGTGGCGCAGTGGCACAGGCATGTGAATATCTGCCTGCCGCAGAAAAAGGACATGCAGCACGCGGATTGGAAGAAGTTCGGCCCGAAGGGCTCAATCCTGACCAAAGCCGAATGCGATCAAGCCAATGGGCGCTTTCATCCGCAACTCTTCGGTTGGATGGTACACGTGTATCCGTTCGCGGAGACCCCCGAGCAGATCTGGGGGCATTGAAGACACGACTCTGGTCTCCTATTCGACCACCGTGAATTCGTAACGAACGCCCTTGAGGGTCGCCAACAGTTCCGATGCATGATCACGTCCGCGAGTTTCGGCAGCGGTAGAGTGCTTCGACGCAAGCGGCCAAGCTGCTAGACAATTCGGTGAAGCGGATGGTTCCCGCCTCAGAGACTGGCAAATAGATCACCTTCATTGCCTTTTACACACAGCGCTCCGGTCATGCTGAACCTAGTTTTGGATGAGACCGTTTCGAGCTTTGCGCCTACCTCAGCGGCTTCTTTGCTCTTTTCTCGCACCGATCGTCGTCCCGGCACTGCAGTACGAGTCTTGCTCATAGGCGATTGGTAGAAACTTCCCTGTTTCACTTTACGAGGGAGAGGCAAACTCATGCGACACATGGCACAGAATGCTCTCATTCAGCATGCCCGCGGTTCCCTGTTGCGTCGCAGCATCGGCGTGGCTGTGATCATCGGCATGATGGGGGTGCTCCTGTCGACTGAGATCACCCTCGCGCTTCCTCTTCAGGCCCCCACGGAGTCGGTGAGAAGCACCATCGCCGAGGTCTTCAGCATCCTTCGCAATGATGAATTGAAGAAGCCGTCCCGCGCCGCCGAACGACGGCAAGAAATCGAGCAGATCCTCAGGCACCGCGTGAGCTATGAAGAAATGGCCAAACATGCTCTGGGTCAGCCCTGGATCGATCTGACAGAAGGGGAGCGGAGTGAATTCGTGGATCTCTTCGTACAGGTACTCCGGGACAACTTCGCCGGGAAGATCGATGCCTATGTCAACGAACAGGTGGTTTACCTATCGGAACAACAGGACGCGCACTTTGCCGTCGTGCGCTCGAGGCTGATGGGTCACAGGGTTGATACACTCCTGGATTTCCGTTTGGTCGATCGGGCTGGTGAGTGGCTGGTGTACGACGTGATGGTGGACGGCGTGAGCATCGTCGGCAATTACCATGCGCAGTTCACGAAGATTATCCGCGACCATTCGTATGCGGATCTCCTGAGGAGAATGAAGGACAAAACGCTCGTGGTGAAAACGTTCGAAACGACTATGGCTCCCTAGCGCTTCCCGTTCTCTTCCTCTCTCGCCAATCTTCCTTGTCAATGAAGCTCCCCGCAGCAAGCTGCAGGGAGCTTCATTTTCTCTCAAGCCCTCGCTTTGTCCCACTCTAGTTTTTCCTGCACACGAGTTTTACAATCGAGTGGTGAAATACGGTGCGTCGTCAGCTTGGCGTGCGCAAGCGAAAGGATAATTGTATGGATACCAAACGGCCGTCCACGGACCAACCGGTTCTCTCACATATTCAGGAACTCGTCGAAGAGGAACATCGATTATTTGAGCAAGGTGAGCGCGGGACCGCCAAAGAGGCCGACCGTCGGAGACTCACTCAGGTGCAAGTCGAACTGGATCAGTGCTGGGACCTTCTCCGTCAACGCCGCGCCTTGCGTGACGCCGGCATGGATCCGGACATGGCACAGGTTCGCCCGGCTCAGGTGGTCGAGAACTACGAACAATAGGTCTCATACGGATCGGCCGGTTGCTGTGAACAGGATATGCCCCGTTCCGAAGTGTGTCGTGGAAGGAGGCCGTCATGAAGGACGAGACGAAGGGGATGAACCGACGAGCATTTTTGCGCCACAGTGCGTCCCTCATGGCGATGGGAGCCGCGGGGCTCGCCGTGCCTGTTGTCCGCGCAGAACCGTCCGACCAGTCGCAAGATCCGATGCGCGAACCGGGGGCGTTGCCTCGTCCGTATGGAGAACGATCGCCGTTTGAGACAGCGCAGCGATGGGGAGCCGGCGGCCCCGGCTCCGCGCACGGTTGGGGAGCGAATGCCCCCAATAACATCAACTCCACCGCGCCGCTTCAGGATCTGCACGGGATTGTCACGCCCTCCGCTCTGCACTTCGAACGACACCATAACGGTGTGCCGGCCATTGACCCGGCCCGTCATCGCTTGCTGATTCACGGTCTGGTCGATCGACCGATGGTCTTCACGCTGAACGACCTCGAACGTGTTCCCTCCGTGTCACGACTCGTATTTCTCGAATGCTCCGGCAACTCGTGGGATTGCTGGTCGGAGAAGGCCGCCGACTTTACCGTCCAAGAGTTGCACGGGCTGACCAGCACAAGCGAATGGACGGGAGTGAAACTCTCGACGCTGCTGGAGCTGGTCGGCGTTCAACGCGGTGCGAGCTGGATGTTAGCAGAGGGAAGCGACGCCGCGGGTTTGGACCGGAGTGTGCCACTGACCCGCGAAGTTCTCGATGAGGCCATGATCTGTTATGGGCAGAATGGGGAAGCGTTGAGACCTGAGCAAGGCTATCCGATGCGCCTCCTGCTTCCCGGATACGAAGGCAATATCAATGTCAAGTGGCTGAGACGGCTGAAGCTTGGCACTGCTCCGTTCATGACGCGTTGGGAGACGGCCAAATATACCGATCTCATGCCGGACGGAAAGGCCTATCAGTTCAGCCTCGTGATGGAGGCCAAGTCTGTGATTACCTCCCCCTCGGGCCGCCAACAGATCCAGCCGGGGTTCCACGAAATTCGCGGACTGGCCTGGAGTGGCCGTGGGCGCGTGACGAAAGCCGAGGTCAGTGTGGACGGCGGACGCACCTGGCAGCAGGCCCGCTTGCAGGAACCAGTCCTCCCCAAATGCCATACGCGTTTCAGATTGCCATGGAGGTGGGACGGACAAGAGGCGATCTTGCAATCCCGTTGCACGGACGAGACGGGCTATGTCCAACCGACTCGTCAGGACCTCGTAAAAGTTCGTGGCACCAATTCCGTCTATCACTATAACGGCATTCAAAGCTGGAAGGTGGAACGCGATGGACACGTACGGAACGTCTCTGTCTAAGCCGTCGATGGTAGTGATCTGCTCGCTGGCGATCGCCCTCGGCGGGGTATGGACCGGATGGTCGGCTGAAGAGCGTGGCTATGGAGTGGGGCGGCCGGCCACCGATGAAGAGATTCGTGCATGGGACATCGACGTGAATTCGACCGGGGAGGGACTCCCACCGGGACAAGGCACGGTAAAACAGGGCGCGCACGTGTTTGCATCCAAATGCGCCGTGTGCCACGGCCCGACAGGTATCGAAGGTCCAAAGGACAAACTGGTAGGCGGACAAAACACGCTGACGGCGGCGAAGCCGCTCAAGACGATCGGCAGTTACTGGCCGTATGCGACCACGCTGTACGACTATATTCACCGAGCCATGCCCTTTACCGCGCCGCAGTCTCTCACTCCGGATGAGACCTATTCAGTCGTGGCATGGCTGCTCTTCCAGAATAAGATTATCGCAGAGGATACGGTGATTAATGCGCAGACGTTACCCACCATACACATGCCGAACCGGAACGGCTTTGTTCAGGATCCACGACCAGACATTCGTTAAATTTGAGGGAAGAGGAGCGACGGGACCAACCCACATTCTTGTAGAAACTCACAACCCGATCCATCAAGATTCTATTCAACTCCGCTTGGACGCTGACCAAACACGCAGGGGTTTCACACCTGTTGATATCTTGCAACAACCTGAGCGCAAACGACTCCTTCTCGGCCGTTGAGAGCTGGGCCAGCTGGGCGAGCGAATTGAAGTACGGCAGCACAGCCAACAGGGTGATCGCTTTGAGCTGTGCCAATTCTGAAATGCCGCTGGCTGGAGGCTGCGTGAGCGGCAAGAGGGACGCCGTGTCAGATTGAGAATCGGGCCGTATGGTTGCGGGAACGGCCGGCTCAATCGGAGGAGGTTTCGCCTCAGCATGCGACGAACTCTGTTCACCGTCGCTCTGGGCTGATTGAGCATGGGCGGTGGCCGCGGTCATCGCGAAGACCGCACCCAAGCACATCAGAGCAGGGTAGGTCATAGTTGTTCTTCTCACCACTGCTCTCTAAAGTCCAGCAGATGGCGATTTTTCTGCCGGTGAAGTGCTACCAGATGTTGGGCGAAGGATGGCGACAGCTGCCGGCCACGGAGAAACCAGAGCAGCATAATCTCGCCAAGGCGATGCCGCGCAATAACAGGGGACACGCTACTTGATTGAACAGGCTACGGCAGAACATCGGCCATTTCATCCTCTCTTAACCACCGAAGTGGATCGGTGGTCGTGCAATCGAACACGCTCTTCCCGTAGAATAATGAGTACGAACACACGATGCCATGCCTTGTGCAAGGATGGCTCATGACTACGTTCACTGCGCCATGAGTCGTTGCGAGGTGTATTCGCGACAGCCGACGAAAACGACCAACCAGTCACACCACCGAGGGGATATCACCATGAAGAATGTTGACATGACTGTGGATGGGACGATGCTGACTATTAAAGTTGATCTCTCGAAGGAATTTGGACCTTCCGCATCAGGAAAAACCATCATTATCGCTTCGACGGAGGGGAATGTGACGATTCCGAATCGGGAGGAAAAAGTCGGGCTCAACGTGTACCGAAAGAAGTCGTAACAAGCGGCGCAGGTTCCTCCCGACGAACCGGTGTGCGTGTATCGGTCCGGCTCTGGTATGCTCTCCGCAAGGAGAATGAAACCCATCATGCCGCCTTGCCGAGCGATCACTTATGCGCTTCGCTTTGAGTCGGCCTTTCACCCGCATCCTCTTTCGAGTCCCAGATCCATTCGAGCAGCGCTGAAACTAGGATCGCGAAGGCTGTCAGAATCACGCCAACAAACAGCACGATAATCAGGCTGCCGGTCCAATCGTGAAACATCGTGCACCTCCCGGCCAAGAGTCGATGTTCGTCTTCATTATTGTATAGCGGACTCCACATGCTGAAGTCCTGGAACTAACCCTGGCTCGGAAACATCTCCGCCCTGTCCGACACTCGAACCCTGGAGATACCCCTTGCTCCTTTTTCCTTTTCCGACCACGTCGCGTCGCGTATTATGCCTTCCCTCTTCAATCATGCCGGCCTGATTGATCTGTCATCACGCAACAACTGTTTGACCTGCCGCTGCCGACGACGGCGCAGAAATGTCCGTGATCGCAACGCTACGTTCAAGCAAACACAGCTTCCCACGTGTGCGCCACGGTGACCCCATGATGCTCGCATCTCTGTTTTCTGCAGACATTCGACCACGACCATATTCGTTTACATTGGTGTTTCAGCAAGGGAGGTGCGGAGAGACTTTGTGTTGGTCGATCCGCAAGACCTGCGGGTCCATCTGGTGGTCGAGGTAGACGATCGGACTCACGAGTCGGAACACCGCCGTCGGCGCGACAGGTTGGTGGAAGATGTCCTACAACGCGGAGGGGTTAAGCTGGTTCGTATTCCCGCCGCCCGCTCATATGATGTGGCGACTCTTCACCGAGAACTTGGTTTTCTCGATGATCGACCAGACGCGCAAACGTCCGCAACGTCGTTCTGAGCCGGTCTTGAAGATGAGCCTGGATTCCCGCGTTCGCGGGAGTGACGGAATTCTCAAACCGTTTTCCATTCATCCGTCATCGCATCGCGGCGGGCGCACAGTGAAACTCTTCCACGACTGGAAACACGAGCGCAGCAAAGTCCCAGTACCGCATGCGGATCGCGTCTGAATGAGTGCCGGCTTCAAAGACAATCTGCTCATCGTCGGTGAGCGACCGATCAACATACACAGGAAGCCCATAGAGGGTGCCGAGAGGCGGCATCGCGCCCAGCTCGCAGTCCGGGAAGAGTCGTGTGAGCTCCTCCTCGGTTGCGAGCCGCACATGGCGGGTCATGAAGATCTTCCGGAGGCGATGGAGATCCACGTTCCAGCTTGCCTGCAGCACCGTCGTCACGAACCGCCCGTCCACCTTCACGATCACAACCTTGGCCATCTCTTGTTCTACTGTATGGAGCGTCTGAGCGATGGCAGCGGCGCGGAATGTCCGCGTGTGGGGCAACACATCGTAGTGCACGTGTTCACGATCGAGATGGGTTTTGAGTGTTGGTGAAATAGGCAAGGCCGCACCTCCTGTAATGGCTGACCACCTGACGGGGGTCGGTGGTAGGTGGTTGAAAAAGACAGGAGACTGTTCGGAAACGATGGGATGATGGTCTGAATGTTGTTCATGACCACATCTCCGCGTCGATCATGATGACCGGACCGGCAGTTCCCAGCATTATACCTATTTCGTTTGCAGATGCATGCATTTTTTTTCGTCACAATCCGACAGGCTGTCGTTCGTTGGTGGGAGGTGCCGTCGGGCAGCAAGGACGAGCGTTCGGGCGATCAGGTCATTCCCGCGAAAGCGGGAAGGTGGAGTCACATTTGAAGTGCAACAGATCACGAGTAAACACCTCGGCCGGTGTCTCATAGTCGAGACACTTGCGCGGGGTGTGATTATACGCCCGCACCAGCGCCAGCAAGCGGCGGGTGGAGAGCGTGGCCAAGTCAGTTTTCCGGGGGAGGGCACGGCGCATCCGGCCGATACCGTTTTCGATACCCCCTTTTTGCCACGGGGCATGCGGGTCACAAAAGTAGGTGCGCATGCCGAGCGGGTGCAGCTGATCGTGATACGCGAACTCCGTGCCGTTATCGAACGTGATGGTCCGGCGCAGGGCCGGAGGCAGGGCGGCAAACAGCGCCGTGAGTCGGGCGGCCACCGGCTGGGCCCCCTTCGTGGGTTGCCGGCTGGCCACCAACACGCGCGAGCGGCGTTCCTGCGTCACCAGGACCGCCTGGCCATATTTCACAAACAGCATCAGATCGGCCTCCCAATGGCCAGGGTCCTGCCGCTGCTGGATCGCCGCCGGTCGCTCGCTAATGGGGACGCGGCTGCGGATGTGGTCCACGGCACTGCCGCCTTTGCGCCCCCGCCACCCGCGTTTGCTTTTGCCCCGCGGCAAATAATGCCGCCAGCGATAGTCTTTCGTCCGGCGGATCTGGCTGGCGATGAAGCGGTAGATCGACTCGGAGCTGATGCGCAGCGCGCAGCCGTCGCGCTTGAGCCGGCCGGCGACTTGAGCGGGCGACCAGCCCTGCCCCAACCAGCGCAGGACGTGGGCCTGCAGCGCCGGTTGCCGGAGCAGACGACTCCCGCGCCAGCGGCGGCTGCGGGTCTGCTCCTGGGCATAGGCAGGCGCATAGCCCACCTGGGCGCCGCGATTGCGCCTCAGTTCCCGCAGAATGGTCGATGGCGCGCGATCCAGAGCTGCTGCAATTTGGCGGATGGTTTGCCCGGCTTCGCGAGCCCGGGCAATCGTACACCGGTCTTCCAAGGAGAGCTGCGCATAGTGTCGTCCCATTGCAACACCTTACCCCACAGGTGTTGCACTTCGTTTGTGAATCTAGGGAATCCAGTCAAGATCTTCGAGCCAGTTCCCAAATAGATTCGCGTCGATGTATCCTCGGGGCTGGACCGATCTCTGGCCGAACCGAAGAGGAGATGCATCATGAAGATGCTGACCATCATCTGCCGTGAACCGTTTGAAGATGAGGTGCTCGGAATTTTCCGCAGGCTGAAGATTAAAGGCTACACGGTAGTCCACGGGGTAGGCGGCAGCGGGGAAACCGGCGCAGTCTCAGTGACGCACACCTCATCCGACCGGAATAAGCTGCTCCTCGTGGCGCTCGAGGACGACCGGATGACCACACTCGTGGAAGCCGTGAAGCAATTGCAAGCTGATCTGGTGCACGAACATGCGGGACACCCGGTGCCTTTCAAGGCCTTCCTCCAGCCCTGCGACCCGATCGTGTAACCCGGCGAAAGAGATGGGGCCACGACAGATCGAAAAGGCAGGCGATTCACCATACGCGCATTCAAGACAAAAGGAGGTCCGGACTGTGAACCTTGGAAGGCCTGTTTGGATGTCGACCTGCGTCGTGCTGAGGGTTACACCGTGACGGTAGAGAAAGACGGCTGCGACCTGGTTGCCCAGAAAACGAAATTGGAATAGAGGAGTGGGAGAGAGATGTGACGGGCCTGTCTCAGCCCGTCCAGATCTCTTCTCGCGACTCGTTCTCGGTTAGTTCGACGAGCCCCCCGCGAAGCGCAGCGGCTTTTCCCCCGTCAGGTTCTGCGGCTGCACAGTATAGTGGCCGGTCATCGCCGGACTCCAGATGGCCTTTGCAATGTCCGTATTTCCCCCCGTCATCACCCAGGCGAGTCCTCCCACGATACCGCCCCCGACCGCATACGCGACCTTGACCGCTCCATAGGGCACGGTCGCCAGCCAACTGGCCGCCTGCAATCCTGCTCCTCCCGGAGTTCCCGAGTCGTCCGCGGCGATCGCGGGTTGCCCTTCCACGGCGATGAGCAGCGCAATGGCGGTCATGATCGCGACATCCCGCATGCGCCACATCGATGCACGGTTCTGATCTCTCATGTGTATCTCCTCGTTGGACTTGGACGGCGATGAAACAGGCGCATTATATCTCAATGGCGGCGACCGGCAAATGCGGAGTTCTGAGGTTCTTGAAGAACGGCTGCGCGCCGGCTCCATCGCGGACAACGGCGGCGCTGAGGGTTTTGCCTACCGGTGACTGGGCGGGTTGTTTCATATAGGATAGCCAGCATGAAGATGCTCACCATTATCTGCCGAGAGCGGTTGCAGGATGCCGTGGTCCAGGTTCTCAACGGTGCCGGCGTCAAAGGCTACACGGTGATGTCCGGACTGGGTGGAAAAGGCCTCACGGGAACGGTCTCGGAATACAGCTGGATGGCGGATCGTAACGTGTCGATCATGACGGCGATCGACGACCAGCAGGTGACGCCGATCACACAGGCGGTGAAGCACCTGTATCTGCGGGAGGTCGAAAAGCGCGCGGGAGAGGAAGTCCCGCTCAAAGTCTTTCTCCAACCCTGCGAGGTGATTCTCTAAGAATGGCAAACCGATCCACTACCCAATGATCAGAGAGGTTGACGCCGCGGCTTCCATCCTGTACTGTGAAGCCACATCCCGTGCTCGTAGTGGTCCGGCGAGCGGGAGACTGAATCAATACGGATCTCGCGATCGCATCGCGGCCAGGTCCTGTTCGGAGCGGACTCTCCTCTTCGCGATCTGCCTCCCCTCGGTTCTCTGATCTTCGTGACTATGCGATCCAACTGAAAGGATAGTGTCGTGCAGACGACTGTTCACACGAGTTTTCACGCCCTCGGTTTGTCCGAGGCACTGCTTGGAGACCTGACTCAAGCGGGTTTCCTTCATCCTACGGCCATTCAGGCCGAGGCCATTCCCCACGCGCTCGCGGGACGCGACGTGCTGGGCTGCGCGCAAACCGGGACGGGCAAGACCGGGGCCTTCGTGATTCCACTGATCGAACGCCTGGCGGCGAATCCCACAGATCACCCGCGCGGCCTGATTTTGGCGCCGACGCGAGAGCTGGCGATGCAGATTCAGCACACCATCGATCGCCTCGGCAAGCACATGCGGATCTTTGCAACCACGTTGGTCGGCGGCGCGGACATGCCGGCGCAGGTGCGGGGACTTCGCCAGCGACCGAACATTCTGGTCGCCACGCCCGGGCGCCTGCTGGACCATATGTGGAACGGCACCGTAAATCTGCTGCTGATCGACATGTTGGTGCTGGACGAGGCCGACCGGATGCTGGATATGGGGTTTGCGCCGCAGATCAATCAAATTCTGGATGCCTTGCCGGAACAGCGGCAAACGCTCTTGTTCTCCGCCACCTTACCGACGGACCTGACGCGACTGGTTGAGGCGAATGTGAAGGATCCGGTCCGTGTCATGGTGACGCCTTCTGCGACGACGGCCGACGGCGTCACGCAGTTGCTCCATCACACCTCGCATGATGGGAAGACGGGACTGCTGATCTCGCTGCTCCGAAACGAAACGGAGACGGTCCTCGTTTTTACGGGGACGAAGCACCGCGCCGACCGCCTGGGCCGGGTGCTGGACCAGGCCGGACACAAGGTCGCCGTGTTGCACGGAGACCGGAACCTCTCACAGAGACGGGCGGCGCTGGAAGGGTTCAAACGCGGGACATTCCGCGTCCTGGTGGCGACGGATATCGCCGCTCGCGGCATCGATGTGGCGAACATCGGGCATGTCGTGAACTACGATCTTCCGCACTGCCCTGAAGACTACGTCCATCGAATCGGGCGCACGGCCCGTATGAAGACCACCGGGAGAGCGACGAGCTTTGTCACGGCCGACGATCGGGAACAACTCCGGGCGATCGAACAGTTACTCGGTCAATCGGTCCCTGTCGCAGCGGGAAGCCCGGCGTCAACCTCCGTCGGTTCCGGTTCGACACCGAGACCGGCTCAGCATCGACAGGGAAGGCACCGGAGACGATCCGGCTTCCAGCCGAATCTTCCCTGCGCCTGAGGCGGTCCCCCGGCGGCCCCGCTTCCAACGGGGCCGCTCGATGGGTCCCCCTTCTGCGCGCGTTGTCTCGCGCTCCCTGTGCGGAGCACGATGACGCGGCGCGTCAATCAACCGTTCCCGAGTCGCGTGATATCCGGTCACAGATCGTGACCGGTTTCAGCCGTCGCCGCTGCATGGGATGGCGGGGTGGTATAGCCGCGGCCATCGCCTTTGTGGTACCTGTACACGTCAGTCGAGAAGCATCCAATGGACCCCGCCGAGCTGCTCAGACTCCCTCTGTTCGCCGATCTGTCTCCCGATGAACGGGCCTGCCTCGATCAAGGCGAAACCATCTCCATTCCGACCGGAACCATGATCGCCCGGGAAGGCGAACCGGTGGAGTACTTCTACGTGATCCTCGAGGGCGAAATCCGCATCAGCAAGAACTACGACAGCCAAGAGGTGGTGCTGGCGGTCCACACGGCTGGAAAGTTCTTCGGTGAAGTGCCCTTGCTGTTGGACATGCCGTACTTCATCGACGGCCAGGCGCGAACCGCCTGCCGGCTCTTGCGGTATACAAGGGAGCAGTTCTGGTCCCTGATGCGCACATGTCCATCGGTGGCGAAGGAAGTCTTGCGAACCATGGCGGCGCGACTGCGAGGTCTGGAGGGCTACTCGCAGCAACGTGAAAAGCTCGTCTCGCTCGGGACCATGGCGGCCGGCCTCGCGCATGAACTAAACAATCCGGCTGCCGCGGCACGCCGGGCCGCTGCTGACTTACTCACCGTCGCAGGCGGCTTTCCCGCACTCGCCTGTCGTTTGAATCAGCAGCAGCTCTCCACCGCACAGTCCGAGGCGGTCGCAAGGATCCAGCGCGAGATTGCCTCTTGTCCTCGTCCCACAGTGCCACTAGATCCGCTGACCAGGAGCGATCGGGAGGAAGAGATCATGAGGTGGCTTGAGCAGCATCGCATCCCCGATCCATGGACACTGGCCGGTATCCTGGTCGGCGCAGGGCTCGATCGCGCGTGGCTGGAGGGGATCGGGAAGCAGTTTCCCGAGGAGGCGATCGGCGCCGTGCTGGGATGGATGACCGGCACCCTGTCGCTGCAGGACTTGACCCAACAGGTCGAGCGAAGCACCAGCCGCATCGCGGAACTGGTCAACGCGGTGAAATCCTATTCGTACGAAGGCCGCGCCCCCGTTCAGGATATCGATATCCACGAAGGGCTCGAGAGCACACTCACCATGTTGTCCCATAAGCTCAAAGGCGTCACGCTGCAACGAGAGTATGATCGGTCGCTCCCGCCCATTCCAGCCCACGGGAATGAGCTCAATCAGGTGTGGACGAATCTCATCGACAATGCGATCGATGCGGTGAGCGGACGGGGAGAGGTCCGCATCTGCACGAGCCGGGAGGACAATCATGTCCTGGTGGAGATTCACGACAACGGGGCGGGGATCCCGGACAATGTCCAGCGGCACATCTTTGAGCCGTTCTTTACGACGAAGGGAGTCGGAAAAGGCACCGGACTCGGACTGATCATCAGTTATCGCATCGTGACCGATCGCCACGGAGGAGAGATTGAATTTGAATCGGCGCCGGGGCGCACGGTGTTTTGGGTCCGCCTCCCGATGACGCGCAAGCCGAGCAGCGAGCCGCCCCAAAGCGCGGCGGGTCTGACGGAGGGCCCACCGTGAAACCTTTCCTGGTCACGGTGGACGATGATCCCGAAGTTTCGCGCGCGGTCGAGCGAGATCTCCGCCGCAAGTATGGGGAGCAGTACCGGGTCCTCCGGGCTGAGTCGGGGGTGGACGCGCTCGCCTCGCTGGAACAACTCACGCTTCGTAACGACACGATCGCCCTCTTCCTGGTCGATCAGCGCATGCCCCAGATGACCGGCGTCGAGTTCTTAGCGAAAGCCATCCTGCTCTATCCCGACGCGAAGCGAGTGTTGCTGACCGCCTATGCCGATACGGATGCGGCCATTCGCGCCATCAACGACGCGCAGGTCGATTACTATTTGATGAAGCCCTGGCACCCTCCGGAGGAACGTTTGTATCCGATCATCGATGAGCTCCTGGACGACTGGCATGGCTCGTTCAAGATCCCGTTCCAGGGGATTCGGATGTTGGGACACCGCTGGTCGCCCCACACCCACCAGATCAAGGAATTCCTGGCGAAGAACCAAGTGCCCTATCAGTGGCTGGACATCGAGAAAGATACCGAGGCACGTCCGCTGCTCCAGTCGGCCCATGCCGGTGAAGACCGGCTGCCGGTGGTGGTGTTTCCCGACGGGTCGTCCCTGATTCAACCGACGACGTTCCAAATCGCGGAGAAGGTCGGCTTCCGGATGAAAGCCGAGCAACCGCTTTATGACCTCATCGTCATCGGAGCGGGACCGGCCGGGTTGGCCGCCGCAGTCTACGGCGGTTCCGAAGGGCTCAAGACGGTCTTGATCGAACGGGAAGCGCCGGGTGGACAGGCCGGCATGAGCTCACGCATCGAAAACTATTTGGGGTTCCCGGCCGGCCTCAGCGGCCAGGATCTCGCACGGCGGGCCTTGACGCAAGCCCAGCGATTCGGCGTGGAACTGTTGAATCCTCAGGAGGCCGTCGGTCTCCGTGTGGCAGGCCCGGCGCGGATCGTCACGCTGGCCGACGGCAGTGAGCTCAGCGGGAAGACCGTCCTCATCACGACCGGCGTCTCCTATCGCACGCTCAACGTGCCGGGGGTGGCACAATTGACCGGTGCCGGGGTCTACTATGGCGCCGGCATGACGGAAGCGCTCGCGTCCAAAGGCGAGGACGTCTATATCATCGGCGGGGCAAATTCCGCCGGTCAGGCGGCCGTCTACTTTGCGCGGTACGCCCGCCAAGTGACGATGCTCGTGCGCGGCGACTCCCTCACCGCCACCATGTCGCACTATTTGATCGAGCGCCTCAAACAGACGCCGAACATCGTGGTGGAAACCAGCGTGGAGGTGTCCGAGGCCTGTGGTACAGTGCGGCTCGAGTCGCTGGTGCTTCACCACACCAAGGCCAAGGACCGCCGCACAGTGCAAGCCCAGTCTCTGTTCATTCTCATCGGCGCGCTGCCGCATACCGACTGGCTCGGGGAGAGCGTCCTTCGCGATGAGCACGGGTTTATCGTGTCCGGGCCTGATCTGTTGCAGGATGGCTGTCTGCCGGCAGGCTGGCCGCTCGAACGAGTGCCCTATTTATTCGAGACCAGCGTGCCGGGCATCTTCGTCGCCGGCGATGCGCGGTCCGGCTCAATCAAGCGTGTGGCGTCCGGTGTGGGTGAAGGGACCATCGCGGAAAAGATGATCGAGCGTTACTTGGAGGAAGTCTGAGGAGAGACACGATGGCCGAGCCGCATGCTCAGCAGCCTGACCTCTCGATTACGGAGCAGGATCACGTGCAAGGGGAAGCAGCGGCTCCGTTCACCCTTGTGGAATACGGCGACTTCGAATGCCCCTACACCAGGGAAGCGCTCAAGACGGTTGAAGCCTTGCAGCGTGACTTCGGTCAGGAGCTCCGATTCGTGTTTCGGCATTTTCCTCTGTCAGCGAAGCATCACCATGCCCTTCAGGCCGCCGAAGCGGCGGAAGCGGCCGCCGCAGAAGGACAGTTTTGGGCGATGTATGCCATGTTGTTCGCTCATCAATGGGAACTGGAATACGGAGATCTGCTGGACTATGCGGGCAGGATCGGACTGGACCGAACGCGGTTCGGCGAGGCCCTCACGACACATCGTCATTTCGACCGCATCCGCGTGGATGTCGCCACCGGCCGCCGGTACGGCGTGACGGGGACGCCGACCTTTTTCGTCAACGGCCGTCGGCAGGACGGAGATGACGACCTCCGTTCGATGTCAGCCGCGATCCGCCACGCGCTGAAGCGATAAGAGGCCCATCACGCCATGCAACAGGCACTGGAATTTTTGCTCCGGCATATCGAGTTGGTGGTGTTTTTGACCGTTCTGGCCGAACAGATCGGTGTGCCCATCCCGGCCATTCCGGTCCTGCTCGCCGCCGGAGCCGTTGCCGGAGACGGGCAGGCGCATCTCGCCGTGCTGACCGGCCTCTCCGTGGCCGGCTGTCTGCTGGGCGACATGGTCTGGTATGAACTCGGCCGTCACCGCGGGCGGCAGGCGCTTAATCTGTTGTGCCGGATTGCGCTTGAGCCGGACGCCTGTGTCCGGCGCACCGAAACCTTCTTTGTCGCCCATGGAATCCGGGCACTGATCCTGTCCAAGTTCGTCCCCGGGTTGAGCACGCTCGCGCCGGCGTTGGCCGGGCTCTTCAAAATCTCGATCGGACGATTCCTCCTGTTCAACGGCGCCGGAGCACTGCTCTGGAGCCTATCGTTCCTGCTGGTCGGCTATGTGTTCAGCAATCAGATCGGCTATGTGGCCGAACTGGCCATGCGGTTCGGAGAAGCCGCGGGCGCCCTGCTGGCCGGAGGCCTGGCCGCCTATGTCCTCTATAAATATCTGCATCGGCAAAAGCTGCTGAGGGAACTCCGTGTCGCTCGGATCACCCCGGCCGAGCTGAAGCAACTCATGGACGAGGGCCATCGATCGGTGGTCGTCGATCTCCGGGGCAGCCTGGACCATGTAGCCGACCCTTATACCATCCCGGGCTCCCTACGCATCCCCGCCGAAGCCCTCGAGCAACGCCATCACGATATTCCGCGAGACCGGGACGTCATCTTGTTCTGTGCCTGTCCGAATGAAGCCACGGCGGCGAGAATGGCATTGATGTTGAAGCGTAAGGGGATCAGGCGCGTCCGCCCGCTCTTGGGCGGCATCGATGAGTGGCGCCAACTGGCCTATCCGCTTGAATTGGTGGTTTCGAAGGAAAGCGACATCATCACCGCCGAGATCGCGAGATAGGGATGAAACGCAACAGGCATCCGGTTTTGAAAGGAGACAATGAGCGAGCTCGGACGGCTCATGTATTTGTCTACCAGGGGATGGGCTTGCGCTCTTTGACGAACTGACCCGTCAGTGAGATCGGCGCTTCAGTTGCCAACCATACGATCGTGTCGGCACCTTCCTCGGCGGAACGTGGCGCCTCGCTCCCTCCCATATCCGTTCGGACCCAGCCGGGGCACGCAGCATTGACCGCGATGCTCGAAGCTTTCAGTGCAGCCGCGAACTGACCGGTCACGCCGTTGAGCGCCGTCTTCGAGATGCTATAAGCCGGGGCCCACGTGTCCATGTCACTTAATTGGCCTGCCCCGCTCGAGACATTGATAATCCGAGCCGATGAGCTCTTGCGGAGCAGCGGCAGAAATGCCTGAGTCACGAGCAGCGCCCCGATCGTATTGGTCTCAAACATCCGCCGCAGTCGCTCGGAGGGTAAGTCAACGATGGAACCTTCGTCGGGGTCCAAAATCCCAGCATTGTTGATGAGGACATCCAGATGATCCACGGCCTGCGAGACGACGCGGAAGGCAGCCTCGATGCTGATCCGGCTGGTGACGTCGAGTGGAACCGGTACGACCAAGGAGTCCATGGAAGAAGCCGCTCTCCGGACTGCGGCGAGCGAGCGACCGGTCAAAAACACCCGCCAGTTCCGTGCCGTCAATTGCCGGACGACCTCGAGCCCGATGCCCTTGTTGGCGCCTGTGACCAGAGCGATGCCGGACATAGACAAAGTCTCCGCTCATTCCTTGTCCATTTCGTTCATTATACTGCAGTTTTCTCTTTTTCCGCGCCCGTCGCTTCGCGTACCATTTCTTGTGTATGGCTGATCAGGGAGCGCAACTGACACCCGGCGCCTTGCTGGCCGCGCTGCTGGAACGGACGGAGCACGCACGCTGTTCCGGCGCGCTCCACACCTTGCGGACGACCTTGGAGGTCATCGAACAGGATGGGATCGCGTTCCAGGTCCGGATCCTGGGATCTTTGGCCAGGAAAGAACCGGCCGCAGCCGCCCGCCCGAACACCGACCCGTTTCTTCTCTATGATCCCAACCTGTTCGTCGCACCGATTTCGCCGACGCATATCGCCCTATTGAACAAGTTCAACGTGGTCGAGCGGCACCTGCTGATCGTCACCCGAGCATTCGAAGATCAGCGATGTCAACTCACGCAGAAAGACTGCGAGGCCGTGCTGATCGCTCTCACGGAGATCGATGGACTGGCCTTCTATAACGCGGGGCGAGAGGCTGGAGCGAGCCAGTCGCACAAACATTTTCAATTGTTACCGTTCGACGCGATCGGGCCGCTGCCACTCGAGCCGCTGTTTCGCTTCGCACATCCCGAGGACATGGTCGGCACCGTGCCGCGCCTTCCCTTCCGCCATGCCTATGCCCCGATGGATGCGGACTGGACGAATCCGGAAAAAGTCAGCGGCGCGTCCTTCCATGCCTGCTACCGCCGATTACTTCATGCAGTGGGTCTGGCTGTTGATGCCGCCCCAGGGAGCCATGCGCCGGCCGCTCCGTACAACCTCCTCATGACCCGGAAGTGGGCGTTGCTCGTGCCGCGATCGCAAGAATGCGTCGAAGACATCTCCATCAATGCGTTGGGCTTCGCGGGGACGTTCCTCGTCAAGGATAGGCGCCAGTTCGAGACGTTGCGACGGATCGGGCCCCTTACCGCCCTTCACCAGGTGACCACTTAACTCGGCAGCATTTGAGAGGCCCGCAACCATTGGCCGGCTCGTTCCGGCTCGGAGCGCTCGGAAAACCCCCAGGCTTGAACACTCTTGACCGGTCTCTCACCGGAGCGTAGAGTAAGTGGTCTCTCGACGCGACCTCATTATTTTGGAGGTGGTCGCCATGATCCTCCGTGGAACCAGGATCCAACGGAACGGACATGGCGAGTGCGGCCTTTCTCCTGCTCGAACTCGTTCTTACAACAAGCGAACGCGGCTCTGCTCCCGAGTAATGACACGGGACGCCACGAGCCTCGCCATTCCTGACCAACAACCGTTTCATGTCGTGTGCGCCGGACGCCGGGCGGCGCGGTTGCCGCGCGCCGACCTGCCGGAAGGCGAAAGGAGGTCGTGATGTCGTACCGCTACAACACCGTCGACATCATCGTGGGTGTCGGCATGTGCGCGATTCTTTTCGGTGCCCTCCTGCTCTTCGGGGCTGCCAACGGCACCTATCAGGCAGCCGTTCCGCAGCCCATCTACGCGCAAGAAACCGTCGACAACCTGGACGGGATGACCTGGCTCCAGCCGGTTATCGGCCAGACCTTGGTCGACGAGGCCCTCTTCGAGCGCCGGACCAACCACCTCATCGCCCAGTCCGCCGTAGAATTGAACCGCGTGACCCTCGCGGCGAATGACTTCGACGCCGGTGCTGGAGGCCCGTTTGGAGCGGTGATGCATCAGGCGGAGACGATGCCGGCGGACCACCAGGCCCGTGTCCAGGGCATCATGGGACGCGCGATCGTGAACGGCACGAAACGCGGAGTTCGAAACGGCCTGCTGTCGGCCGATCTGTACCTGTCGGACTACAACAACGGCATGATTCGCACGATCGAGGCGAGAGGGCAACAGCTTGACGACGCATTTTCGTCCACATGGCAAGCGACCCTCGGACGAAGCATCGTGGAGGCCTTCCAACGTTACACAGAGCGAGCGGGCGCCATTCAGGAACGGATAGGCTCGGCGCTGGTCCATGTGGCACAGGGGCAATGGACATCGGAGGAAGGCAGGGCGGCGCTGGAGCCGCAACTGGGCAGCCTGGTGCTGGCAGCGGTTCGCACGGAGGCGCTGTCGAATCAGCTGCAACTGCTGGCCGCGATCCAGTTCTCTCCTGAAGAACCGGCCGTGGTCACGACCGAACCGGCTTCGTGGCCGGAGATTCCGGCCGGCTTCTTCGCCGCCGCCGGCATCGTATTGATGGCGGTGTTCTTTGGCGGGATCACGCTCGCGGCCCGGCGACGGGATCGCATCGCCATGACCGAGATGCAGCACAATGCGGCCAAGTGGGTTTATCGACCGGCCGCGTAAGCGTCGTGAGAAGAGGACTCGCGCGGCTGACGCGCGAGCAGGTGACCTATGTCGCTGGTGTATTGGGGAATCGTGGCGGGTATCGTCTCGATGGTGGCGACGCTCTTCGTGAGCCTTGCCTTACTTGGTTCGAAGACGGGATCGTCCGACGGATCAACGCGGCTCGATGAGCCGCAAGAATCCATGCCTCAGGCGTCGAGCGGCCGTCGTGCGGCCTAGATGACGCCGGACCAAGAGACGCTCGTTCTTGGCGCCATGGGTTCATGGCGCCGTGGAGGTGCCGTATGGTCGAGATTATCGGTTTTGTCACGATATGTGCGCTCGTATGGCTGCAAGCCTGGTCGATGGCGCAGGAGAGCGACTCCGAGAAGAGGCGGACGCGCCTGTCTCACGAGGGCGATCGCTCGAGCGAGGCCACGCCGACGCGAACGAGGCCCAGACAAGCAGCCTGACATCGGAAGCTTGTCTCCGTCAGGCCTTTGGTCTGTGTAGATGGCCCTTGAAGAGGGAAAGGGGAGGGGGTCTCAGAGGGAGAGTCTTGCTCAGGTGACGAGCCGGGGTTGCGCGACCCCCGCAATGACGTCCTCGGTGATTTCGACGGATTTGACGCCTCCCATGGCCGGCACCTCGTACATGAGGTCGAGCATGACCTCTTCGAGAATCGTGCGCAGCGCCCGCGCGCCGGTCTTCATGAGCGCCGCACGCCGGGCGACCGCCCTGACGGCGGCTTCGCTGAATTTCAGGTCGACGCCCTCAATCTCGAAGAGGGCCTGATATTGTTTCACCAGCGCGTTGCGAGGCTCGGTGAGGACACGGATCAGCGCCGGTACATCGAGATCCGCCAGAGTGGTGAGGACGGGGAATCGCCCGACGAACTCGGGGATGAGCCCGAATTTCAACAGGTCTTCCGATTCCACACGGCCAAGCAGTTCGGTATGGCCGTCGATGCCGACGGACGGATCGTGCATCTCGAAGCCCAACCGTTTCGGCATGGTCCGGTCGGCGATAATGCGATCCAACCCGACGAATGCCCCGCCCGCGATGAACAGGATGTTCGTGGTATCCACCCGGATGAACTCCTGCTCCGGATGTTTGCGCCCGCCCTTCTGCGGCACATTGCAGCTGGTGCCCTCCACCAGCTTGAGGAGCGCCTGCTGGACACCCTCGCCGGAGACGTCCCGGGTCAATGAGGGGCTCTCGGACTTGCGGCTGATCTTGTCGATTTCGTCGATATAGATGATCCCGGTTTCGGCCTGCGGGACGTCGTAGTCGCAGTTCTGGAGCAACTTCAGCACGACATTTTCGACATCCTCGCCTACATAGCCGGCCTCGGTCAGAGTCGTGGCATCCGCGATCGCGAAGGGCACGTGAATGATGCGCGCCAACGTCTGCGACAAGAGCGTCTTCCCGGTTCCGGTCGATCCGATCATTAAGATATTGCCCTTTTGGAGTCCGACGTCTTTGAGTCGGTCCCGATTCACGATGCGCTTGTAGTGGTTGTGGACCGCGACCGCCAGCACTTTCTTCGCACGTTCCTGCCCGATCACGAACTCGTCGAGCGTCGCCTTGATGTCGGTGGGCTTGGGAATGACCGAGGGAAGCGATGAAGAGCGGGCACCGGCCCCCTGGCCCTCTTTGCTCAAGGAGCCGGCGCAGCGCTTCAGACATTCCTCACAGATCAACAGGGTGGAGGTTCTCTTGCAGGACTGACAACGGTGATCGACCGGGCTCGCAATGAGATTGCGAACCGCACTCTCGCTTTTCTCGCAGAACGAACAGACACGCTCGGGCATTTGCGAAGGATGCGCCTTATCCCAAAACACGCCTGCTCCCCCCTGGTGCCTGAGACCAGCGAACACATCACCAGCCTCCCTACGTCTCACACGGCCTGTGGTCCGTGACGAGGACGTCGGACGCTGGAACCGATCTTAAGAAATGCCTGGGGTGGGGAGACCCGCACGAGATCGAGGATGTTGGGCTACCGGTCGGTCGTCCCTACACGGGAACGTGTGGCCGTTTGAAATATGGCCGGCGTGACCGACGTGAGACCCGCCTCTAGCTCGGCGGGCCATTCAGGTCCGGTGGACTGAGGTCTTCCATGAGCGACCTCCTTCGCTGCCATTCTCATACGCCTCGGCCACACTCTTGTCAACGGCCCTGTCAGCCCGCTCCTCCGTACTGGCCTTGCATCTTATTTGCCTGACCTACATCTCTTGGGCTTGACTCCCGTCCCCATTGCGCCCATCGTACTGGCAATGCTGTCCGGTGTGAAGCGACGCCGACTGCCCTATCTTTCGCGCTTTACGGTTCTCTCAGCGCAACCGATTCTCCAGCCTCCGCCGCTCTCACACTAAGAGGTTCTTGCGTGCACCCTGCTGCTGGACAGACCGGCGCCGGGACGATGAGTCAGCCCTCTGGATCAGCACAGGGCTCTCTGACGGCGGCGACGCAAGACCTCCCACAATGAGCCTGTCACCAGGAGGTGCACGATGGTGGTGAGGGAACCCGTTTCCTATTTGGGCACGCCGACTCGATCGGTGAGCGCGGCCGGAGTCAGTTCGACCTCGTCCTGCTCCATCCTACAGCCAAACAGGAGGTTCACCATGATACGTCGAAGCGTTGTCATCGCGTGCGGAAGTCTTGTCTTGCTCTTCGGATTGACTCCCGCTTCATCGAACGCCCAAACCACCGCCGCTCCGCCGCCGACGGAACGACAAGGGATCCCAGACCAACCGTCGATGGCGCCATCGACGGCTCCATCGGATCGTCCAGAGATGGCGACGACGAGCGACCGCACATCCTACGATCGCCGGCTGTCCGAAGCCGTCACCCATGCGCGAAAGGCCGAGCTCGCCGGTAACGAAGGGAACATACCTGAGATGCTGCGCCACACGAAAGCGTCGTTGGAACAAGCCACCGCGGCGCAACAGGCAGGGACGAATGCCGACCTGGACCAGGGGATCACGGAACTGAAACACACGTTGGATGTCGGAAAGCGTGATCAGATTGCGCCTTCCTCGACCAAAGAGGCTCGGATCAGACTGGCCCAGGCGGCGAGCATCCAGCCGGTGAGTACAGCCGGCGCGAAAGGTTCCCGAATCCTGACAGGGGAATTGCGACGCAGCACCACCGTCTCGACCTTTCCGGAACAGGATGCCTATGTGGTCAGAGATCCTCAGACTGGCGCCGACACGCCGGTGTTTATGACCCCGGAGATGAGCCGTCAGGTAAAAGAGGGGGAGATGGTGCAGACGCAGATTGACTCGCAAGGTCGCGTGGTCGCGATTTCTCCGAAATCTCCCCAATCTCCAAAATAAGGGGGAGCCCAACAGAGGGGGTGGATCGCGCTCCACCTCCTCTGCTTCCACATCATGGGCGACGGGAAGGAACGCTACGCCACCCCGTGTCGCTCGAACCAATCCTGTAGCCGCATCCACCCGTCTTCTGCTGCGTCCTTTCTGTAACTCGGCCGATAGTCCGCGTAGAAGGCATGCGGGGCGTTCGGATAGACCACGAACTCCGACGTGCCGCCGGCTGCCTGAAGCGTCCTCTTCATCTGTTCGACCTGATCGACCGGAATGCCTTTATCCTCTGCCCCATAGAGACCCAGCACCGGGGATTTGAGCATCGACGCCACATCGATCGGGTGCTTTGGTTGCAGCGCGGTCGGATTGCCGATCAGTCGTCCGTACCAGGCCACGCCGGCCTTGAGACGCGGATTGTGGGCCGCATAGAGCCAAACGATCCGTCCGCCCCAGCAAAATCCCGTGATGCCGAGTCGCTCGATGTCGCCTTCCCCCGATTCTTTGGCCCAGGCCACAGCGGCATCCAGATCGGACAGCACCTGAGCATCGGGTACTTGCGAGACCACCGTGGAGCGGATCTCGTCGATCTCGGTCATCTTGGAAACATCGCCCTGTCGTGCAAAGAGCTCAGGCGCGATGGCCACATAGCCCAGCTTGGCGAACCGGCGACACACGTCCTTGATGTGCTCATGAATCCCGAAAATCTCCTGAACCACCAAGACAACCGAGAGCGCCGGCCCGTTGTCCGGCCTGGCCCGATAAGCCGGGATGTGACCATCATGAGTGGGAATCCGGATCTCGCCGGCTGTCAGTCCCGCTTCATCCGTCGTGATGGTCGCAGCACAAATCGGACGCACAGCCAAGGCGAACCCGGCGGCGAGCGTGGCGGTGACAAAGCGACGTCGCGTCATAATCGCCGGAAACATTGCGGGTTCCGAGGGCTTCGCCATCTGATCACGACCTGCCATAGTCATTCCTCCGGCGTGACGATAGCACTTGCCTCGACGGCAGAGCAACGAAGGATCGGAGTACAGATCGTCGCGTAGCCAGGGCCCGGGTGTTCCGTGACCAGAGATGTTCCTAGTGCCCGACTCCTACAGGCGGTGTGTCACACTCAGCAGCCATCCATACGTGTGCAATCCATACGTGTGATGGGGTGCCACGAATCTTTTCCTTCGGAAAGCCCTCTAATACAGTCCTGGCACTCAAGCTGCGCCAGGAGTATTGATAACAACCAGGTGGGCAGATGCGAGGAGGATACCATGGCTGGCGTCAAATCCATCCGTGCCGCTGTCACCACGATCAGCCTCAGCGTTGCGAGCCTGTTGTGCTCTGCGCCGATGACCGAAGCCCAAGCACGATCGGGCTCGTCATCTCCACGAACTGTGACGGGCCAGGTTTCAGCAGTCGAGGGAAGTTTCCATATGGCGAAGGATGCTCGGGGGGAAGACATCCTCAAATTCGTCGACAAGGCCTATACCATCACGACCCCCACAGGCCAGGAGATTCACTTGAAGCTCACTCGCGAGACTAAGGTCCCCGCGCGAGCGAATCCCGGCGACCGAGTGGAGGCCATGATCTCGGAGAACGGCCAAGCGCTGTCGGTCAAGCTGATCGAGCCATAAACGGTTGTCTCCGGCATCCGTGCTTCCTCCATCGAACACGTGCGAGCCCACCAAGCCGTCGCCGTGAGAGGAACCGTGCATACTCCGCTCGCGCATCCCAGGCCTGCAGGGACGATGAAGGACGGACGTCGCGCGTGCTACCCAATCCGCATACGTACCCGCCTCATAATGAACCATCGCGAGCGATTCACAGAGAGACGAGCCATGAGACAGCCTATCGCGTTGATCGGTACGATCCTCATGCTTCTCACGTGTTCAACCGGATGTCCCTTGACGCTGGAGCAGCGATGGGAAGCCTTCGATGCGGACCGACGACAAGAAATCGGCGTCAAGACAAAGGACTATTTTCTGAAAGAGTGGGGGAAACCGGCGAAGCGGGACACAACCGCCAATGGAGAAAGCGTGTGGACCTGGGAGTTCCGCGGATACGGCGGCGCACAAGGCTGGCGCAAGACGCTGATCTTTACACCGGAGGGAGTCCTGAAAGATTTTAGCCGAGACTACTGGCCGAAGGACGGGTAGGGGTGCCCTCGCGATGGCGAGCATGACCGGAGGAGCGAGGTATCCGACGAAGCTCCCGTTTCACTCACTCCTCAAACACCCTCCGATAACTCTCGCGCACCGACAGCTCCTTATTGTCGTGGGCGATCCGTTGCCACGCATCGCCTGCGCCGACCTCACCTTCCTCGATGACGGCCAGATAAAAGCCACAAAGACCGCTCGCATGAAAGCGCTTCGGCATATCCGGGCGCCGAAATCGCAACCCGAGTTTGTAGCAGGGGAGGCGCGGCTGAGTCACTTCGACCACCGCGCCGCCGATCCTGAACCGGTCGCCGATATGCACGGACTGCTCGTCCAGCCCCTCGCTGGTAAAGTTCTCTCCGAAGCTGCCGTACGGCAGCTTCTCGCCCGGCAGTTCCTTCCGCCAGAAGGCATAGTGCTCGGATGGGTAGACGTAGACCGCCTTATCCCGGCCGCCATGCACGGCGAGATCGGCCTGCTGGTCGCCGTCGAGGTTGAAGCGCCGCAACATGATGCGGCTGTCGACCGGCTCTTTGTAGATGCCGGTGGCGATCGCTCTTCCGCGCCATCGCAGCGTGCGCGGAAGTCCGACTTGCACCGATAGGAGCTTCATCACAGACCTCCTTCGTCTTGTCTCTGCTTCCCATCGCCGGGCCTTACGCTCCGACGACGGTCGGTTCCAGTGACCTCAAGAAGGCCACGATCCGCTCTCCGATCTCCCTCCCGTGCGTTTCGAGAGCGAAATGCCCGGTATCGAAGAATTCCACCCGGGCATTGGGATTGTCCCGTTGAAAAGCCCTCGCCCCGGCCGGAAGGAATAACGGGTCGGCATTGCCCCACACCGCCAACGTCGGCGGACGGTGAGTGCGGAAGTACCGTTGGAACTGGGGATACAGGTTCACGTTGCTCGCATAGTCGAGAAAGAGGTCCAACTGGATCTCGGCATTGCCCGGGCGCGCCAACAGGGCTGAATCGAGGGCATAGGACTCCGGGGCCACACGTGCTGCGTCGGCGCCATGCGTGTATTGCCACTTGGTGGCCTCCGGCTCAAGAAAAGCTTTGAGCGCGGCGCGGTTTTCCGGCGAGGGATCGGCCCAATATTTCTGGATCGGATTCCAGCCGGTGCTGAGGCCTTCCTCGTAGGCATTGCCGTTCTGCGACACGATCGCCGTCATCCGCTCCGGATGCCGAAGCGCAAGGCGGAACCCAACCGGGGCGCCGTAGTCGAAGACATAGACGGCGTAACGGTTCAAGCCGACCGCTTCCGTGAACCGTTCCATCACCTCGGCAAGCCGCTCGAAACTGTACCGGAAGTGAGTTGGGCTTGGGGCATCGGAAAATCCGAACCCCGGCAAGTCGGGAGCCACGACGTGGAAATGCGGCGCGAGCAGGGGAATCAGGTTCCGGAACATGTGCGACGAGGTCGGGAACCCATGCAAGAGCAGGACGGCCGAGGCTGACGGGTCGCCTGCTTCTCGATAGAAGATATGGAGCCCGTCCACATCTTGCGTGCGGTAGTGAATGGTGGAGTGATCAGCGGTCATGGCTGCCTCCTTATGAGAAGCGCCGGTATTGGACCGGCATGAGTGCTGGGATACAGGTTTCTTGCTCGCGCCGTCGGTCTAACTATCTAATACTTATATTGACGGTTATATTACTTTTAGGATAACCTGTCAACTATGTCTTTACTGGTCAGTCCCATTCGGTTTCTTTTCCTCGGCAACCATCCCTGCCTAGACTTCATCAACACCCAGATCGTATTGGAGGGTCAGCCCGTCGATCTGTTGAACTCTTTTTCCGATCTGATCCGCTGGCTTGCGCAGGCGAAGCTGCTCACCGAAGATCCGAAACAGATCGAGCGGCAATGGGCCGGAGGGACCAAGGGGAAGCGCCTCCTCGACCAAGCGCAGGCCTTTCGCGCCGTGCTACGGAAGATGGTTAAACGGATCGCCTCCGGCAAGCGCGTTCCTCAGGAAGCGGTGGAGGCCATCAACGCACAATTACAGTCCCGTGTCGCCTATCCTCAAGTGATCAGCCACAAAGGACGGTTCGAGCGGGTCTTTCGAGCCGAATCCCAAGACCACCGCCGGTTGATCGGGTTGCTCGCGGAGACCGCGAGCGACTTGCTCTGCACCTGCGATCTCGCTCTGATCAAGAAATGCCGGAATCCGGCCTGCGTCCTCTTTTTTTACGATACGACCAAGAATCACGCACGGCACTGGTGCAGCATGAGTCTCTGCGGCAACCGCAGCAAGGTGGCCGCCCACTATCGGAGACATCGGCGGACCAAGGCCTGAACCGATAGCATCCGACTCTTCCACGCGGCTCCACTCACAGGAGATGCGTCGCTCACTAGGCTTCCAAACTATATGGGTTTGCGATAAGCTGCCCGCCTCGGCAACATGCAGGAGGCACTATTTCTATGGCGGTCGAAACAGGAACGGTCACGTCGTTGTGGAGGTATCCGGTCAAGTCCATGGGAGGAGAGGAATTGGCGGCGGCTGAAGTGACGGCGTATGGTCTGCTCGGCGATCGCGCCTATGCATTGATCGACAGTGCCGACGGCAAGGCAGCCACCGCCAAAAATCCTGGCAAGTGGCCCACGATGTTCGCGTTCCGCGCCGCATTCGTCGAGCCTCCCAAGAAGGGCACGGCCATCCCCGCGGTCCGTATCACGCTGCCGAACGGAGAGACCGTCAACACGACAGCGGCTGAATGCGATCATGTCCTGTCACGAATCTTGAATCGGACCGTGACGGTGGCGAAGGCCGAGGGTGGCCGTGTGTCCGGCGTGCAGACGTCGCTACGGGCTTGGAGCGGGAAGTCGGAGGAATACCGCCTCGACATCGAAGGAATCGATCAGCGCGACAGCGTCCAGGATTTCACGCTTCCAACCGGCACGTTTTTCGATGGAGCCCTGGTTCATCTGGTGACCACCGCCACACTCAGCCGGCTTCATGAGCTCTATCCCAGCGGTCACTTCGAGGCGCCGCGCTTTCGTCCGAACGTGGTCGTGGATGTAGGAAGCGGGGAAAAGCGTTTCCTGGAACAGAGCTGGATCGGCCGAACCGTGGCGATCGGCGACGTGATGTTGAAGATTACAGACCCTTGTGCTCGCTGCGTCATGACGACACTCCCTCAAGGCGATCTTCCGAAGGACACGGGCATCTTGAAGACGGCTGTCCAGCATAGTCAGGGCTATGTCGGCGTCTATGCCGCCGTTGTCAGCGAAGGAACGATCAAGCGGGGAGATACGGTCAGCGTCGGTGATGCGACGGCCTAGCAGAGAGATCGATGTCTCCCGCGCCGCTTCCATGAGATCAATCATGAGACCGCTCATGCATGGGACACATACCCGTACTGTCTTGAGATTCCGTGTCGGTAACTGCAAAGTCAACGCCGTCAGCAGGTGATGGGCAAGTAGACGGCTGCTTCGTCCGCCACAATTGATCGGCCTCTTTTGCGCTGCCGCGATGTGAAACTCCGACCGATTGCGCGCCGGTTGCGCCGGTCGACATTACCTCTTACAATGCCTCGGAACATCGGCCTGTTCGATCACGGACAGGACTTTCCGTATCGCTCACGTCGATCGTCTTCAACGGGAGGGCATGATGCAGTCGGATGTGTTGAGCAAGCTCGGCCCGCTGGCGCCGCTGGCCGGCATCTGGGAGGGGCAGAAGGGCGAGGACGTCGCGCCCTCGGACGATCGGGGAACCGAACACAACAAGTTCCATGAACGGATGACGTTCGAGCCGATCCTTCCCGTGCAAAATCATGAACAGATGCTGTACGGCTTGCGCTATGCGACGGTGGCGCGGCGGATCGGAGAAACCAATCCATTCCATGAAGAGGTCGGGTACTGGTTGTGGGATCCGGCAGAACGGCAGGTGCTCCGATGTTTCATCGTCCCGCGCGGCATCGCACTGATCGTCGGAGGCACGGTGGAGCCGACGGCCACGGTATTTACCCTGACGGCTGATGTGGAGTCGGACACGTATGGCATCTGCTCGAACCGCTTCCTCGATCGGGAATTCAAGACCGTGCGCTTCGAATTGACCGTGACGATCTTCGATCGAGACCGGTTTCACTATAAGGAAAACTCGTTGCTCCGGATGCCGGGAAAGCCGGATCTGTTTCACCATACGGATCAGAACATGCTGACGCGGGTGTCCGGGTAGAATCGTGACCCGCTAAGCGGCGCGGTCTCGGTCGGATTGGTCCGGACTCCCTTGGCACGTCCCGAGACGACGAGCCAAGACGGACTGGATGCTCAGCAACTCGTCCTGGCCCACCGGATCGGCTTGGATGCAGCGATTGAGCGGGATACCGGCTGCTTCAATCTCAGGCTCGAATTTTCCGATGTCGTCGTCGACCCAGAACCACTCGCGCCCGTTCAGCTTTTGCACGGCCTGCTGAACCCAGACCACTTTGTTCTCCAAGTTCGTCCAATTGGCGTGACGGAAGGGCGGGGGCTCGTCGTACTGTCCGAACTTCTCGCAATACAGTACCTTCAAGAGCGTCTTGATCTTCTCGGATTCCCACGAGGTCAACCATATGAGTTCGAAGTGCTCATGTGCCCAGGCAAGCCAGGACTTCACGCCGGGTCGGAGCTGAAACTCACCTGCATAGTCTCCGAACAGCACCCCATCGATGTCATGGAACAGGATCGGTAAGCTTTTCATACGGCGCCTCCGGGATCACTCTAGCAGAAGCCTTCCGGGAGGACACCAAATTCACTGTTTGTTTTCTTTCGGCCAGTGCTCTTTCAGGTGTCACCTTTCTCCCGCCCTACGTTATGATTAAGTCGCCCGTCAGGACTATGCTTCGTTTGCCTGTGGTTCCGAATTGAGCATGCCCAACGACCAGCCCGTCGTCCCTGCCACGGTCACGCTGCCTGAAATCACCGCCAAAGCGGTCGTGCTGTCGATCATCCTCGCGGCGGTGCTGGCCGCCGCCAACGCCTATCTGGGCCTGTTCGCCGGCATGACCGTCTCCGCATCTATTCCAGCCGCCGTCGCCTCCATGGCCATTCTTCGGCTCTTCCGGCAATCGAACATTCTCGAAAACAATATCGTGCAAACCGCCGCCTCGTCCGGCGAAGCGCTCGCGGCCGGGGTGATCTTCACGATTCCCGCTCTGCTGTTGGTCGGCTATTGGTCCGCCTTCGACTACTGGCAGACCGCCGTGATCGCCATGGTCGGCGGACTTCTCGGCGTACTCTTCACCATTCCATTGAGAAGGGCGCTCATCGTCACGGCTCACCTGCGGTTTCCCGAAGGGCTGGCGACGGCGGAGGTCTTGAAGGTCTCGGCAGGGAACCGGGACGAGGATAGGCGAGGCTCGTCGGCCGACTTCACGGCTCTGGCCATCGCCTCCGCCATCGGCGGAGCGGTGAAGTTCTGCGAGAGCGGCTTGCGCCTGTGGGCCGAATCGGTCGAAGGGGCGGCGCAGGTGGGGCGAACAGTCCTCTACACCGGCATCAACCTGTCGCCCGCGCTGCTCGCCGTGGGCTTCATCATCGGCTTCCAGACGTCGGTGGTCGTGTTCGCCGGCGGCGTGGTCGGCTGGCTCGTCCTGATGCCGGCATACGGACTGTTGAATGGGCTACCGCCTGATCTCACGGACTTGGCCGCGGCCAGGACGATCTGGAGCCAGCACATCCGCTACGTGGGTATCGGCGCGATGCTGGTGGGCGGCTTGTGGACACTGACGAAGCTGCGCGAGCCTGTCTGGAAAAGTGTGCAGACACTCCGTGACAGTTATCAGACTTCCCGCATCGCGCAGGCCGATGCAGCCATGCCACGGACGGAGCAGGATGCGTCGCTGCCGTGGATCGTCATTCCGTTCATCCTCTCGCTGCTCCCGATGGCCTGGATCTATTCACGCGTCGTGGACAGTCTCTCGATCGGCCTGGTGATGACGGTCGTGATGGCGCTCGCGGCTTTTCTCTTCTCCTCGGTCGCGGCCTACATGGCGGGACTGGTCGGGAGTTCGAGCAATCCCGTCTCGGGCGTGACGATCGCGACGATCATGCTGGCGGCTTTGTTGCTCGTCCTGTTCATAGGCGCAGGCCATCCAGCTGGTCCCGCGGCGGCGCTGGTCATCGGAGCGGTGGTGTGCTGCGCTGCCGCAATGGGAGGAGACAACCTCCAGGATCTCAAGACCGGCCATCTGGTCGGCGCCACCCCCTGGAAGCAGCAGATCATGCAGGTTGTCGGTGTGGTGACCGGCGCCCTCATCCTGGTTCCGGTGCTGTCCCTGCTCCACGCGAAGTACGGTATCGGCGAGCCGACGGCTGTGCATCCGCATCCGTTGAGCGCACCCCAGGCTACATTGATGGCGAGCCTCACACGCAGCGTCTTTGGAGTGGGATTGCCATGGTCTCTGGTCGGATTCGGCGCCGCGATCGGCGTCCTGGTGATCCTCTTAGACCGAAAGCTGGAGGCGCGCGGGAGCGACTTCCGTCTGCCGGTCCTCGCAGTCGCTCTCGGCATCTACCTGCCGCTCAAACTGTCGGCCGCCATCGTTGTCGGCGGCGTCATCGCCGCCTTGGCCGACCGGACGGCACGCGGGGGAGAGGAGTCCTCACGCTCGGGCCTGCTGTTTTCAGCCGGATTGATTACCGGAGAAGCCTTGATGGGCATTTTACTCGCCATGCCCATCGCACTCGCCGCGGTGTTTCCCGGCCTCTCCGCCGATCCCTTCACGCTCTTCGATGCACCTCCGGCCGGAGGCTGGCCAGGCCTCGCGATTGTGTCACTGATCGGAGTGCTGCTCTACCGCATTACGACAAGGAGAGTGACACCGGCGCGCGGCGCGCGGCGGTCCTGAACAGGATCTCCACCATGCAATCGGCCGGCGAAACAAGTACACTGCCATGAGTTGGAGGCATACATGGCACGATCCAGACGACCCGAACTCGAAAAGGACAATCCGTCGGCCCCGGAGGTCTACGTGGGACGGCGGCGAAAGGGTAAGAATCTTCGCGGAGAGGGCGGCACCGGCATCATCGAGACGTTGGAGCACCTGGCGGATGCAGCGGAGCGGTTCGTGAATCGAGTCCCGCGACTGCGGAAGCACGAAGCGGACCGACAGGCGCTGCTGGATGCCATCACGCAGGCGCAGCTGACCTTGTCGGTCCAAATCGTCTCCTCCCACAAACCTGTTCACTAGACCGGCACGGTACCCGATGCCGCGTGGTCACCTCGTACCGAGAGGCTCGGAACGGAGGGCATGATGTCCGGACGATACAGCTGGCGGGCCGGACGGTATCTCAAGGACAAGGAGCGACTGAACCGCCTCCTCGGCGAAGCCCTATCGATGGCACGGGCGAGGGGCGGAGCCATCTGGACGGACATCCATCTGTTGGCCAGATTGCTCAAGGCCTGGATGAACGGCGCCTACAAGGGAGTCTCCCTGCAGACATTGGTGGCGATCGTCGCGTCGTTGCTCTATTTCATCAATCCGCTCGACGTGATTCCCGACTTCGTCCCGGGGCTGGGCTATGTCGATGATGCGGCGCTGATCGCCTGGCTGTTGAAGAGCTTGGCAGGGGATCTCGATCAATTCACGAACTGGGAGAACGGCAGCGAAAATCTGTAGCGACTTGCACCAGGCCGGATCAGCCGGCCGCACACAGCGGACTCTATCTTGCGCCACCCGCTGTCGGCTGGTAATAGAGGCGGTCGAAATAGGATTCCCCGCCTTGGGTCATGTTGCCGTAGTTGCCCATCGTGCGCATCCGCTTTTCCCTGTCGGCCCGTTCCTTGTCTTCTTCCTCGGCCCTGCGATTGAAATAATCGGTCGTCGCCTCGAAGCTGGTCATATCGGCGAGATTCTTGCCCCCGATATGGTCCACGCCGGACGCTCTCCCGCTGGAGCCGCTCCCCAAGTAAGATGATTGCACCACCATCTGACCGTGGGCCGACGGGACAGTGCAGGCTCCGACTGCGAACGTAAGAACAAGACTGACCAGGAGGCTGAGGGAAAGCATCATCGTGGGTCCATTCCTTTCTTGACTACTCTAGAGCGGACAGGCTGAACCGAAATACCGCCGTCTTGGTTGCCGGTACGGTCACTGAGCGCGAAGCGTGGTCGCCAGGCCCAAACTGTTCCGGCTCAGCTTGATACGGCCGGTACGGCCCAGACGATCGACTTCGTGAAACACTTCGAACCAGCTCAACCCCGGCAGGCTACGGATCAATTGTCCTAAGGCGCAGTCCGGATGGGCCTTCACGGCTTCGAGAATCTGATCGGCAGCAGTATGTTGGTCCATATCGTCCCACTGGCTCTGAGCAATGCGTGAGTGTCTGAACTCACAATTCTTCAAATCTTCAAATGCGCAAATCGTGTGCAAATCGCGGTCCTGCGGCTGATGGTGAGCAGACCGATTGAACGGCTGTAATTCCGCATAATTATGGCGGTCGGCCCTTTAGGCGTTTGGCTACCGGCACACATCAGGCATTTTCGCTCACGTCCCGTTGAGCGGAATCGCTCGGATCTATGGCTCTCACCTCTCACACAATCGATGCCTTTGCCCGGCTCGGTCTGTTCGGTCTGTATGGGGCCGACAGGTCGGGATCGGACGTTCGCCAATTCACGGCTTCGAGCGGAACATGCATCCCGGTCGGAGCCATGCGGGGATCGAACAGACATTCTCAGGAGCAGCCGTAACCATGAACAGGGCTGGATCCGTGCTGACACCGCCCGGCGTCTCGTAGTGGTCGAGGCTCGCGATCATGAGGCGAAATACTGACTCGGGTAGGGTACAGAACGGGGAGAGACGACGTGGGCTCAGGCGAACCGGAAAGCCGGCCGCCTAAGCGAGAACACCGACCAGGTCAGATGTTTGAAGATGATGATCTGGAGACGCCGTCGTTCTTCCGGCGTGACAGAGAGGAACTCGGCACCGAACGTACGGCAACCGACGTGACGCACGGTGGTCCCAATGAGCCGTAGGGGAGGCCCTCCGTCCCTGAGATAGAGAACGAGCGTGATTTGGCTCCCTCGATAGGGCGGTGTGAGGCTTGCGACCTGGCAGCCGGTCTTGGAAAGATCGACGAGCGTCCCGTCGAGCTGGGCCACGGACCCATGGATTTCTTCCGACGTGAAGCTCACCGGGCAATCCACGGGCGCCCGTTCGGCGCCCCGGCGATCCATCCCATCCCCATCCCCGTCTTGTGCATGAGATCTGCGCTGCCCCTCGTGCCCGTCTTGCGCCAATGCCTCCACGACCCTTTCTTGAGCTGAAACCGGCTCCTCCAGTTTAACCGTCACATCGATTGGAGTGGTGTCCATCTGCGTCACCTTCATGTGTCTGCCTGCACCGAGTACCGCGTGCAGATGACGATACAACCGTCACCTCCCTGTTGCTTTCCCTAAGGAGAGGGGTGTGATCCCCCTCCAATGGGGAAGACGAAACCTTGTAGTGTCTCGCGATCGCCGCGGCGGGAAAACTCGTGAGATCCCCATGTCCTTCCTTCACCGAACCGAACCCTGTAAGATGCTCTTGTCGCCCGTCCTGATGCGGTCGCACCCGGTACGGATTGCCGCAGAGGTCGGATGACGATCTTTATCAACCATTCATCGACATGGGGGATTCATGATAGTCATGTATCGGGTGATCGGTTTGGCGCTATGTGCTTTCTTGTGGACCGGATCGGGATGGGCGGCCGACCCAGCGGACGTGGAAAAATTCGTGAAAGCCCGCATCGAGATCGGGGAGATGATGACCAACTATTTTGCCGGCGGGGGTAGCAACGGCGCCGGGCAACGGCCCTCGCCCGAACAGATGCAGGACATGCGGGCGGACATCAACGCGAAGCTCGGCAAGGTCCTGGCGAAGTATGACTTGACCGTCGAGGAGTACCGCGCGCGCAGCAAGGAAGTGTTTGCCGACGAAGTCGGCGTGAAGAGCTTTCTCGACGCGCATCCCGATCTGAAGCAACGATACGATGCCCTGCCGCTCGACCGCATGGGGCGCGGTGGAGGATCGGGAAGAGGATACTGAGTGAAATCGAGGGAACGAGCCATGCGAGCCGGATGGGCACATTGCTGCCTTGTTTTGCTCTGTCTCATGGCATGGCCGGGCGCCGCGGAACCAACCGAGCCGGAACCGGGCCAAGGAACCTGGCGAACGGCCGCGCCGGCCCCGTTGAAACGGACAGAGGCAGTCGCCGCCTCGGTGAACGGCAAGATTGACGTCGTGGGAGGATTCGAGCCGCCCGGTTTGGGTAACCTCCTCAAACTGGCGATCACGTCGGCGGTCGAGGAATACGACCCTCTATCGGATCGATGGACTGCAAAAGCCTCCATGCCGATGGGACTACACCACGTGGGCATTGGAGTGGCCGGGGGCATCGTGTACGTGATCGGCGGCTACAGGCAATCGGGCCTGAGCGTCTGGCAACCGGTCGCCTTCGTCTATGCGTATGATCCGAGCACGGACGTCTGGACCGAGCGCACACCCATGCCGACCGCCCGCGGAGCCTTGGCAGTGGCGGAGTTCGGCGGAACGCTCTACGCGGTCGGAGGCTTCGGCGAGAAGGGCAATAGCGCGGCGGTCGAGGCCTACGATCCGGCCAGCGACCGGTGGGTGTCTCGGGCACCCTTGCCGACTCCTCGAGACCATCTGGCTGTCACGACCCTTGGCGAAAAGATCTACGCGATTGGGGGTCGGCTCAACGGCGACTACCAGCGAAACCTCGCCGTCACCGAAATCTACGATCCTGCCTCGGATCGATGGGAGGCGGCACCGCCGCTGCCGACCGCTCGCAGCGGGATCGCGGCAGTCTCGCTCACGAACAGGCTCTATGTGTTCGGGGGCGAAGGCCCCGAAGGCACGTTCCGCGAGAATGAAGCGTTCGATCCGGCGCGGCGCACGTGGCAAGTGATGGCCCCGATGCCGACCGGACGGCATGGTCTGGGAGCCGCCGGGCTCGACGGGGGGATCCACGTCATCGACGGAGGCCCGACCCCTGGCGGCTCCTTCAGCAATCTGCACGAGGTCTTTACGCCACCGGCTGCCCACTGAGTCCTTGCTCATAGAATCAAAATAGATCCTCGCTGAATCAAAATATTCTCGGCTCCTGCATCTTCCACGTTCTACGTCGCATCCTCGTCATGCACATTCCCGCTGATTTCTCTCGGCTCTATAAGAGTAACCTTGTCTTCGGGTCAGGGCATTGGAGTTGCAGGTTTATCTTGTTGTCACATTCGGGGTTTGTTCTCATCATGATATCGGAATTGACAGGGACCGGCCGATAAGGTGATTTCCCATGTTCCATGACTCGTTCCTGCGTCATTCCGGAAAGGGTCGGCCCTGCCCTTACTGTTCTTCGACCAAGACCAACGAGGTCAGTCAATACCTGCTTGGGTGTTCACACCTGGCGCTGCAGCGCTGCGGGGATTTCCTATTGGAGGCCGCGACCCGGTTTGACGCAGAAGACGAGGATGCGGCGCTGGAGCAGGCCATCTATGCGCGTGAGGAGTTGGACCGGTCGCGCTATCTGGAAGATCAATGGAGGGTGGGCCTGACCAGCGCCGCCGTTTCGGTGAAGGACATCGAAACCCACTTAAAGGAGCACCTGGAGAAACAGGAACGCAGCAGAGGCGGGGTTCAAGTTCCGCTCAGAGCCGCGGCTACCGGCACCTCCGCGTCGGAAAGTCGGACCGGCACCCAGGACGCCGGTGAGGAGGATCGGCCGCGCAGGAGGGAAGCGATCCGCCAATACATGCTGGACGTGATCGGCATCTACACCTATCGCTGGGACCGGCTGCAGAGCTTCGATTTGCTGAACCTCTCCGACCCGGAGCTGGCCCACGCCTATATGCGTCTGAGCGACCGCCTGACTTTGCCGGCGCCTCCCGACATGGCACCCGCCCGCCGCGCAAGAACGGTCTGAGCCGGCAGAGGGTTATCGGTTTTCCAGCCTATTGTAATCCAGCGATCCCGCGTCGATGGGGTTTATGCGCCGGTAGGTTTTATGGATCGCATCGCTGTGGCGCCAGAAGTCCCGGTTGGTACGGCGCAGAGCGAAGCGGTCGGTGAGCTTGCGGTAGTCCTCTTCGCCGCCGAGTGAGGCCACCATGGCGATAAACTCCGGCAGATCCTGCCGAGTGACCCGATAGAAGGCGTTGGGATAGGCGCCGACGAGGCCCCGTGCCACCGTGATCCCGTCTTCGTCAGGAAGGCGGCGGGATTCGTTGTTGAAGAGCGAGGCGATATTGCTGAACCCGTTGTCGTGCAGCAGGGTATAGAGCCGGTCTTCACGTGCGTCTCCGACCGGCCCGTCCGCGACGGTCAGCAGGGCGACTTCCGGCATCCACTGTAACGTCTGCCCCTTGATCTTGGACAATCCCTGCAGCTGCTCCCGCACATCCGCGTCTTTTTCGCCCATCACATCGTAAGCCCGGTTCATCGAGCCGGCGAGGTGCTGCTCCAGCATGTCGAACAACTCGTGCTTGGGCCGGTCGGTCCGATACTGGATTCCGCTTTCTTTCTCGACGTTGATACGGCGCCCCAAGACATAATCCTTCACCGACTCGTGCGCATCTCGATACCAGAAGTCCCGTTCTCGCTCCCGGTCTTTGGCGGGCAACAGCAGCAGAAAATTCGATTCCCCTTCCATCCGGAGGAAATCCATATACAGCCGCGTATCGAGCTGGTGGCCCGAGAAGCCGTACACGTCGAATCCGGCGACGAGCAGATAGTAGATCCGCTCGAATAGGTCGTAGGACAGGAGCCAGGCGGTCTTCGGGTCGTCGCCGACCAGGCCTTGGACAACGGAGGCGCTGTCCGAATGGCGGAATACGGTAAGCGCGGCGTTGTGATTCTGGCCACGGCCGTTCCAGATGAACGCCAAGCCGGCCGCCTCACCTTTGAGATCGAGCGACTCGAGATAGGCCTGCTTGGCCTTGAGAAACTCGTTCTGCATACTGGAATATTTCATCCAGGAGATCAGACCCAATCTGCTGGTCCCTTCCTCTGTCGGCAGGTAGAGATAGTCGCTCGTCTCCGCCAGGTATTCGTCCGTTCCGTCGAGCGCGGCGCTGTCCGGATCGATGAAGACCATCCAGAACCGGTCGTCGATGACGTTCAACGCAACCTGCCCGCGACAGACCGGCCCCTTGATGAACTGCATGACGAACGTCTGCGCGTCGTCCAGAAGAAACTTGTAGCGGGAACGAACCGGCAGATCACGGAAAGCGACGAAGGGATTGGAGGCAATCTTCGGCTCATAGCCGGGAAGCGAACGAACCTCGAACGGCGCGTCAAGGAACAATTCGGTGAACCGTTGCTTCCGCTCCCGACTCAGTCCGTAGGGAATGTGCGTTTTGGCGAGAAGCCCCGCATGCACCGGCTCGAGGCGGTAATAGACTCGGGGAACGCCGGGATCGTCGTAGGGCCGGCGAGTCGCGATCTGGTCGATCGGCCGACCGGGCGCTGTGCGCGAACGCACGAGACGGAACCAGCGTCGATCCGGAAGCCCGTCGAAATACAGATGGGTCAAATGCAGATGCTCATAGAGATAACGGCTCATGAGAGCCTGCTTCGGGGTCTCACCGTTGAGAAAGGTCTCCCATTCGTCCACCCGCGCCTTGACCGAGCGCGGAAGCGGATTAGGGCCGTGATAGGGAGCGCCTTGCTGGATCCACCGGATGAGCGTGTGATACTCGTCGTCGGTCAGGCCGGGCAAGCCGTAGGGCATGCCCCACAGGGGATACTTTTGGGCGAAGGCATCGAACTGACTGTCGGTGGGACATTGCTGGTCCCGATCAAGGGATAGATCGAAACTGTCAGGCAGAAGGGATTGATCCGGCAGCGGGTGCGTCCGCTTGAGCGCCAGCATGCGCGCGAAGACACCGGCCCGCCGCTGCTCTTCCGTTGCCTGCTCATCTTCCTGCAGGACCGGGAAGAATTTCTTATCTCGCCAAGCCGAGACGGTGCCGGCATCCTCGAAGAGCCTTGTCGGCTCGGCCGTCAGGAGCCGCATCGCGTCGTAGACCGGTTTCTTGTTGGCCCCGCGGGTCACGCCTTCATACGCGGTCAGGTTCAATTGGCAGGGCGCGTCATAGCACCCATGACAGACGACGCAACGGCGTTCCAGAATCGGCTGCACATCCCGCCAATAATCGACCGTCGCGATGCCGGCCGAACTCGGAGGTGGTGGAGCCGGTACCGTCGCCTGCTTGGACGGAGCCGACTGGGCGCAGCCACTCAATATCAGGATTACCACCGCCCACATCCATCCTCTTTTCGTCATTCGATCCCCAGCCCTATCATGAGAGGCGCAGCGGCCCTGCGTGCTCAATGGAACGACCCTTGACCCTTGTCTTGCTCGTCGAGCCCCGCCGCTGTTCGGACTTGAGGGCAGTTACTCTAGCATAAGGGGGAAGAGAAACGGATCGGCGCGCCACCGCTCTGAGGCGCGCGGCCCTTCAGAATGCCGAGATTCCACTGTTGGCCATTGACAAAGGCCGCGCAGAGCCAGGAGAATCGAGCAACCTGTGTCCTCGAAACACCTCAACGTCAAGGCGAGCGCATCGGTCCCCGCGACGGACGCGGACGAGGAACCGTCGTTCCCGCCTTACGGCGGCCCCCCGTTTTTTTCTTACGGATTTCGGCCGTTTTTTCTGTCTGCTTCGCTGTTTGCGGGCTTCGCCGTACCGTTCTGGGTACTGCTGTTCGCCGGAACAGGCAGCGTCTCGTTTCTCTATCCGCCGCGTGACTGGCATGTTCACGAGATGCTCTTCGGGTTTCTTCCGGCGGTCATCGCGGGATTTCTGTTGACCGCGGTCCCGAACTGGACCGGACGTGCGCCGCTGCGCGGCGTCCCGCTGCTCGCCCTATGGCTCTTATGGTTGGCAGGCCGTTTCTGCCTCGCAGTACCGACGGCCTCTCCACTCGTCGTCGCCGTCCTTGATACCGCGTTCCTGATCGTCCTGGCCTTGCTGCTCTGGCGGGAACTGTATGCTGCGTCTGCTTGGGCACAAACGCCCATCGCGGTCGTGATCAGCCTCTATGCCGCGGCCAATGCGTTGTTTCATGCAGCGGCCCTGCGCGGCCTGCCGACCGCTCTGCCGGAGCGGCTCGTCCTCGCTCTGGTCCTGCTCCTGTTGACGCTCATCGGCGGACGAATCACGCCGAATTTGACCCGGGAATTCCTGGCGCAGTCGGGCGCGACGACCTTGCCGTCGGAGTTTTCACGCTTCGACGTCCTGTCCATCTTGTCGGTCGTGATCGCCGCCGCCATGTGGATCGCCAAGCCCGACTCTCCCATTGCCGGATGGGCATTCGTCACGGCCGGTCTCCTCAATCTTGCGCGGCTCCGGCGCTGGCGCAGCGGGGCCGTCCGCAAGGAACCGCTGGCCCTGATCCTTCACATCGGATACGGCTGGCTCGTATTCTCCCTGTTCGTGCTCGGGAGCACGTTGCTCGGGACGGGGGTGCCGCAAGCCAACGCTCTGCATGCGTTGACCACCGGCGCAGTCGGCGCCATGACCCTCGCCGTCATGACCCGTGCAAGCCTGGGACATACGGGAAGGCCGAAGCGGGCCGGCACGCTGACCGTCGCCATCTATCTGTTGGTAAATCTGGGCGCGGTGTTGCGTATTCTTGTCCCGCAGGCAGAATCGCCGACGACACTGACCTATATGGTGCTCCACTTGTCGGCCGTGGCCTGGAGCGGCGCCTACCTGCTCTTTGCCCTTGGCTACGGGCCCATGCTTGTACGCAGGTCGATGGATGAGCCGTGAGAAATAGGGGCTTTTCAGTCACGGTTCGGCGGACTTATACTTTGATGGGCTGGGGAAGGTGCGGGAGAATGGAATGGTTCTCCGCCGCTGTGGTCGCCAGAAAGCGAGGCTGTGATGAAACGTGTTGCATTCCTCCTTGTCATCCTCTGTCTTGGATCGCCGGCCGGCGCCGAGGACTCGGCATGGACCGGCACCTGGGTGCTCCGGGAAAATCAACCGGGGGGCCAACTTACCCTGAAGATCGAGGAAACGAACTCAGGCTGGAAGATGACCTACAAAGTCATGGGTCCCGGTGCACCCGGCGCGAGCGACACGACCATCGCCACGATGCTTGACGGCAAGGACGTGCCGGTGCTGATCGACGGGAAACCGTCGAAACAGACGATGGGCATCAGCAAGGTCGACGGCCGTCACACCGTCAATGTCATTAAGTTCGGCGGGAAAGACATCGGTGTGTCCAAGGCGGAACTGTCCGCCGACGGGAAGCTGATCAAAGTGGAAACCGATTATCCGGAATCGAACCCTGGTGCTCCGGCCGGAAAGCAGATTCAGTTCTGGGATCGCAAAGAGCAGACGGGCCATCCTTAGAAAATCCCGACATTCCCGCCGTGGTAGGTGACGCCGTTAGTGACGGTAGATTTCCAGTTCGTTGTCGACGTCCGTGACTCCGGTCACCTGCGACGCCACCTTCGCTGCCTGCTTCCGTTGATCGGGAGTCTCAACCGTGCCGCGTAGATGGACCACGCCGTTTTTGGTCTCGACCTCGACGCGTGCCGGATCGACGACCTTTTCATAGGCCAGCCTCGACTCAATGGCCAGAGTGATCTCGCGGTCGTTGAAATATCGATCGGATGTCTGAGGCGGGGTCTCGCAAGCCAAGAGCATCGCCAGGGTGCAGCCTCCGACCGTTGTCGTCACCCACCGGATCGTCCGCGTTCGATGGAGTGCCATGTGCGCACCTCGTCATCAAGGTCACGCCCACCACGTTCTCCTATTCACATGCTACCAGTCCCCGCATGGACGATGCCAAGCCCTCCATGAGTCGGCCTCGCGCCTCAAGGATCACGACCCGATGATTTCCGGAAGGTTATAGGTTCTTGACGGACGGGCATACCGGGGAACATGGAGACGAACCAGGCGGCGATGGACGGACTGTCCGGAACGAGACAGACTGTCCGGGTGCGGCAACGTCACGTGTTTTCTTGACTCACGAACAGGTTGCGCTAATTTGAAGAAGGCGGTTAACTGGTTCACCAATGGCAAGGAGGCCTCTATGAGATCCCGAACCTTAGGGTGTGTTGCATTCTGCTTCTGTGCGCTGCTGCATCAGCATGGTGCAGAGGCGGCAGCCGTTTCGGATAACGGGCCGGGCTGCGGCCTGGGGAAACTTGCGTGGATGGACTATGAGAGCCCAAAGCAAATCGCGCCTCAGGTGATGATGGCGACGACGAACGCCACGTTCGGCAGCCAGACCTTCGGCATCTCATCCGGTACATCCGGCTGCAGCAACGACGGCGTGATCATCAAAAACAAGCACATCAACATTGCAAGTCATGCCTTCGATCGTCTGGCCGAGGATATGGCTCAGGGAAAAGGCGAATATTTGGCGTCGCTGGCGATGCTCCTCGGTGTGCCCGAGGAGACGCAGCCGGAATTCTTCGCCCTCGTCCAAGAACGCTACCAGAGCTTGGTCGGACCGGATGACGCGACGGCGATCACGCTGCTCACGGTGTTGCAGACCGCGATGGCGGAACGTCCCGCGCTCGCCCACCTGTCGTTCGTCGGTGAAGATCTCGGGAAATAGACGGACCGCCCGCGACCGCGTCTACCGCCCTTCGGCTTCCTGCCGGGTCATGGGCCGGATCTCGAGTTCCGCCAGCACTCCGTAATGATCGGAAGGCCAGAGCGCACGGCCGTCCGGCAACCGTCCCGGACGATCCAGGATCACACGGCTCGATCGGACCGTTGTCGAGGATTCCAGGCCCGACAGGTACAGGATGAAATCCACGCGTTTCGATGCGGTTGACGGTTCCACGTCGATGCGTTGCCACACGGTGGGACCCGGTGCATCGGCATTGGCAGCGCGAAACGTGTCGACGAAACCGGCCTCGCGGCGGAGCGTCGTGAGGACCTGCGAGGTTTCCGGCGCGTTGAAATCGCCCATCAGAAGCGACAGCCCCGAGCCATGGCGCTCACGCACGAGTTCGCCGACCCGCTTGATCTGACACTCGTCGCCGCGCGCGAGGTGCGTCGAATAGACCTGGAGCGGTCCTCGTTCGGTCGAGACCTCTGCTCGCAGGAGAATCCGCGGCTCAATCCATCGTCGGCAACGGGGCAGATCGGTTACTTCGGACCCCACGATGGGATAGCGGCTGAGAATCGCCGAGCCCTCCTTGAATCCCATCATGCCGACGACGGCCCAATCCAGCGGAGCCAGGCGAAAAATGTGATCCGTCGCCGGGGCGAAGACGAGATGAAAGCCGAGCGCCTGGGCGAGACGTTCCGCCACGTTGCCATGCCTGCGGCTGTCGGAGGCTTCCTGCACCCCCACGATGTCCGGATCGAGCGCCTTCAATTCCCGGATGACCATCTCCAGGCGTTCTTCGAGATGAGTGTCGCCCTCGACGAATCCAGAGGCCGCGCCGTCGTGCAGGAGATTGTAGGTCACCACCCGCAACGGCAGGAGATCGTCCTGCGCGGCGGCGGCCGACATGGTGACCGGTCTCATGAGAAACAGAGCGAAGACAATCCACATCATATTCGCCGAACCGGAGATCTGAATGGCCGACTCAATGAGAAATCGGGGCGGCATCGGTCCTTCCGGAGCGAGAGGAATCGACTCCACGAAGCCCGTCAATGGATCTAACGGGTCTAGTGTACTCGATTTCTGTCCAGGAGGATCGAACCGAAGGAAGGAGAAAACACACCGGACGATCGGCTTACTGTTTGACGACGAAATGCACGCTCCGATTGACCTGCATGCAATCCTCATCGTGCCGGAAACACAGGGGACGGTCCTTTCCGTAGCTGGTCGTGTCGACCTCGACCTCTAATCCGAGGTCCTCGAGGTAATGTTTCACGTTCCTGGCCCGCATGTCCCCCAATACCATGTTGTAGGCGGCGGTTCCGACTTCGTCTCCTCGTCCTTCGAGCAGCAAGCCGGTGACTCCCGCTCGGCGCAGACGTTTGGCGTTGGCCTCCACCACCGGGACCGCGTCGGGTCGAATCGTGTACCGGTCAAAATCGAACAGGACGTCCACCAGCGAGCCCTTGGACATGCCGGTATCATTTCTGGCCGCCAATTCCGCGCGCATCGTCGGACCGGAACGCCGGGAAGCCGTACTCGGGTCGGCAGGTGCGATGTGCTTAATGACAGGCTCATCAATCAGCTCTCGACGAGACGCCTGTTCGTCACCGGCTCCGGATCCATACAGACTGCTGCAAGCTTGCAGGCCCAGAACCGTCACAGCCAAAATTCCCATCAGCGCGATCTCAGTGGACTTTTTCATCATGCCTCCTTCTCAACACATCTGGTCTGACTGGAGAAAGCAAAGAAAATGCCATTGCGTCACATCACCGCTCTGAACAGCCGACACGGGCGCCCGGTCTCGGTCCTGTCGGAAACATGTATAATTCCACCGCTTTTTCGATCGCCGACCGGTAGACTGGAACCTGCCGTTTGGTCCGGCTCATGAATCACTACGGTAGACGGCCGCACCAGACTTGTACAGCAGTTCGACGTTTGTTGCTGACGGACATCCCTCGTTCGGACGGGAAATGGCTTCGCTATGATCGAAAACTCTTCGGCAGGCTACTCGGCAGGTTGCCGGACGACTTCCCTATAAGAGTGCTGAGCTTCGGGGGAGAGCGTACCGGCATTCGTCCGGTACGACAGACGACGCCGCCATGTGTTAGGGAATCCGAGGCGGCGCTTGATTCGGCTGCTGGATGCCTTCCTGCGCAGGCGTACCTGCGTCTTCAGATTTCTCGCCGCGGAACCCGGCCCACAAGCCGAGAGCGACCAGGAATGCAAGGGCGACGGCAAGTCCGATCCGATCGATCGGCCGCGGTGTCTTCTGTACCATCCAACTACGATGGGGCATCCCACACTCCACAAATAATTGTGCGGGTCGGTTCCTCATGTGTAATCGGTCCTGGGTGACGGATCTACCAGGAACATCCCTAGCGCGCACGATTCACAACGGTTCGTCGCGAAATTATGGAATAGCCGATCACGCCGCGGTCGAACTGCACCGTACACTGTGGTAGGGTCCTTCGACATCGACATGACGAGGTCTCCAATGGACGGCGACTATCCGATGATCGGGGACGACCCCTCCATCGCGTTCCGGCGTACCCGGCTGGCCGCGACCGGCCTCCTGCTATTCATGGCTGTGCTGTTCTTCCTCGCCCTGTTAGGCGAGCAGCGCTATCCGGTGCTGCACTGGCTTCGGGCCTTCGCAGAAGCGGCGATGGTCGGGGCGCTCGCAGACTGGTACGCCGTCACGGCGCTGTTCAAGCGACCGATGGGCCTGCCCATCCCGCACACCGAAATCATCCCCCGCAACAAGGCACGCATTGCCGCCGCCCTCGGTCGGCTGACGCAGCGCAAGCTCGTCACGCCGGAAGCCATCGGACGCCTGGTCGATTCGTGGCACATCCCGGATGAGCTGACCGCCGCGCTTGTCGATCCGCAGCGACGAGCAATTCTGGCGCAGGAACTCTCTCGACTGCTGGCCCGGATGCTCGAAGCCTCTGAGGATGCCGCGATGCAGCGGTTCGTCCGCCACATCGCAGCCAAGGCTCTGCACGGAGTGACCGCGGCGCCGGTGATAGGCCGGCTGCTTTCCGGATTTCTCGACAGCCCACAACGCGACCGGCTCATCGACGACATGTTGGCGCTTGCCGGCACGTACATCGAACAACATCGGGAGCCGCTGGGCCGCATGATCGCGGACAAGTTGCCCTGGTCCCGCCTGCTCAACCTGGTCCGGTTGGACGAGAAAGTGGCCAATAGATTCATCGACTGGTTCGCCTCGATGCTCCAAGATATGCGAATACATCACGAAGATCCGATGAGACAGCAGCTGATCGCGCGTCTCAACCATGCCGCGCAGTGGCTCATGAACTCCGATCAGGCGGTCAGGCGGGAGGCGGCGATCAAGGAGTCGCTCTTGACGCACGATGCGCTGCTGGAATTCATCGATCGTTCCTGGCACGAACTCAAGCAATGGCTCTTGACGGACCTGAGCCGGGAGCCGTCGGACACCCGCGCCTATCTCAACGCGGCGTTGGCCGGACTCGGCGAGACGCTGAAGAGGGATGCGGAACTCTTGACGCTCCTGCAGCAGGGGCTGGAAGGTCTGGTGGTCGAGTTGGCGGATCGTCACCGCGACCGGATCGGAGAACTGGTGACGAAGACGGTGAGCGATTGGCCCGTGACGCACATGGTGGAGACGATCGAACGGGAAGTCGGCCGCGACCTGCAGTTCATTCGAATCAACGGGGCGGTCGTCGGCGGGGTGGTAGGGTTGCTGCTGCACGCCATCGCAATCCTGCTCGACCTGCATCTGGCACCGTAAAGAAGGTGGAACACCCACTCGCGGCGGACTTGACCGGTTCATCGGTTCGGAGTAGGGTGCGCTCGCGCAGGCGGCCGAAAGGCCGCCGTATGCCCCTCATGATCATGCCAACGCTCGCCGGACTGCTTCTGATGACTGCGATGATTCTCGGCGGATGTCATCCCGACCGTCCGATCCCACAACCGGTGATGACTCCCGCCGTCTCGCCGGAAGAACCGGTCGGGTTACCGGCATCCGCCAGGCCGGTACAATAGGGCCGTTTTCTTTCTTTGATCCCGCCTGCGACAACCACGCGTCGCTCCGCCGATTTGCCTCCTAATCCCCAGCAAAACCCTTAGGCTGTGGATATTGAGGTCTAGGGCCGAATGTCCCCGGCAACGGCCGATGCTGCGCAGACCGGGGACTGACGGCAGTGGCCGGAAATGTGTGAAACATACAGGATCCCCCGATTCGACCACTACACGTAGTGGCACGTCTCGGACGACACCTATGCCCAAAAAATAGGCAATTTGATCGATGATGCGTCCAGCGCACACTCCGCTCATCTCTCGCAACCACTTGTACACAGAATTATCCACAGAAGATGGGGACTGAGCATTCTCATGCCGGATCTTCCGATGTGCGGAACTCATTTTGATGTGTCGTGTTCCCGTTCATCTGCTCCTTCTTGACAGGGTCGAGCAGACGGCCTAGCCTGCCGCAACCGAATCATCGCCTCATCGAAAGCGTGGCAATGCCACAGAAGAAAGGACGGCCATGCGACTGCATATGTTTCTGTTCGCGTTGATGATCGCTCCCGTCGCCGTCCAGGCCGGCGGTGGAACCGGACCGGACATCCCGACTCTGACGGTCAACGGTAACGGCATGGTGACCGTCCAGCCCGATACAGCCTTCGTCACATTGGGTATGGAGACGGCCGCCAAGTCCCTCTCCGACGCCCAGCGCTTGAACAGCGCGGCGATGCAGAAGGTGATGGAGCGGTTGCAGCAATTGAAGATCGACAAGGATCGCATTCAAACCTCGTCATTCAACGTGACGCCGCAATATCGGCCTCCCACCAAGCATCCTGTGGACGCGCCGGCTCCGGCGCCGGAGATCGTCGGCTATACGGTGAGCAACCGTGTCACGGTCGAGATCCGCGATCTGCAGAAAGTCGCGGCGGTGATAGAAGAAACCTCGGCCGCAGGCGCCAACCACTTTCAGGGGTTGCATTGGGGCTTGCGCGACGAGCAACAGGCGCGTCTGCAGGCGCTCAAGCTCGCGGCGGGAAAGGCCAGAGAAAAAGCCGCGACCCTGAGCGACGCGTTGAATCTCAAACTCGCCCGTCTGATGAACGTGACCGAAGGGGTTCAGTTCATCCGCCCGGCACCCTATGCAGGACGCGCCATGATGGCGACGGATAGCGGGGGCGGGGACATCCCCCTTTCATCCGGGGAGATGAAAGTCGAAGCCACGGTTACGCTGAGCTACGAAATCAGCAAGGACTAGCCGGCCGCACTCAAACAATCCATCGAACAGGTCGAAGAGGAGAGTCGTGACGCGCGGATGACACATCGAGTGGCGACAAAATGAGACGGGGAGCGAGCGTCGTCATGCAACAGCATGAGGACGAAGGAGGAAACGCCTGGCTCGGTTCTTGTATCTTGTCTATCGCGAACCTCGTTTTGTATAGTAAGCATATTGAAGTTCGCCGCGCGTCGACACACGATGAAACCGCTACTCCTCCTGGCTTCAACATGCTGTTCGGTATTCCTTCTGTGGTCGGTCGTTGCCGCCGCCGATGCGGACCATACGATGATGATCGGCGGACAGGTCGTCGCGCTCGGCCCTGAGGCCTTGGGGAACCGCTCCGGTGTGATCGGGAATGCCGGACAGCCGGTGCCCAACCAGGGGACGACGTCCTCATCCACAGTCTTTCGGGACATTCCGTCGATCAGCGGCCGCTATTCGATCGGCGGTCAAACGTTTTTGCCGTATGTCGGTGCGGGATTTGGAAGCGGGTACACCACCGATTTGGACCGTTCCTTACAACGGCCTCCGGCGGTCAGTTCCGACCAGGGATTACACAGTCAATTCGGTCAAAGCGTGGCACCCAACGAATTCCAGATGGGGATCCGCATCCCCTTCTGAACTCCTGCCTCCCTCTTCCTCGCTGAATCTCGTTCGTACACCCAACCGTCCGTGAATGGCGCCGAACCACCTCGTGCTCCGCTTGTTCCATGTGTGATAGGCTCCACCAGTCATGAGGGAGGAGGGAACCATGCAGTACGTTCATCTCGGCCGCTCCGGCGTCAAGGTCAGTCGCCTCTGCCTCGGCACGATGAATTTTGGGCCGCAGGCAAGCGAGACAGACAGCTTTGCCATGATGGACCGCGCGCTCCAACTGGGTATCAATTTTTTCGATACGGCGAACGTCTACGGATGGAAAACAGGAGAGGGCTGGACGGAGCAGATCGTCGGACGCTGGCTGGCGCAGGGAGGCCGCCGCGATCAGATCGTCTTGGCGACAAAGGTATACGGCCGCATGGGCGACCGACCGAACCAGTCCCGGCTATCGGCGTTCCACATCAAGCGAGCCTGCGAAGCCAGCCTGCGCCGGCTCCAGACAGACTGCATCGACCTGTATCAGATGCATCACATCGATCGGGATACCCCGTGGGATGAAATCTGGCAAGCCATGGAACAACTCGTCCGGGAAGGCAAGGTGCTCTATGTCGGCAGCAGCAACTTCGCCGGCTGGCATCTTGCCCAGGCGCAGGAACTGGCCCGTAGCCGCCATTTTTTCGGTCTCGCCTCCGAGCAGAGTCTGTACAATCTGATCGAGCGGACGATCGAACTGGAAGTGATCCCGGCCTGCGAGGCATACGGGATCGGCCTGATTCCCTGGAGTCCGCTCGCGCGCGGGATGTTGGCGGGAGCCCTCGAGCCGGCGACGTCGGGGCGACGCGCCGACCCGGAGGTTCGAAAGGAGATCGACTTCCATCGTCCCAAGCTGGAAGCCTACGATGCATTGTGCAAGCAACTCGGCGAGCGTCCCGCGGATGTGGCGCTGGCCTGGCTGCTCCACCAAAAGGTCGTCACCGCCCCCATCATTGGTCCGCGCACGATGGATCAGTTGAATGAGAACATGCGGGCGCTGACGCTCACCTTGAGCCGGGAGGCGCTGAAGCGGCTCGACGAGATCTTTCCCGGTCCCGGTGGTCCCGCGCCGGAAGCGTACGCCTGGTGACCATCGATCGGCCGATCCGCCCCCTCTCCAGCCGACGTGCGGTCCTTGTCGACGCGACGTTTCCCGGAGAGTAGTCGATTGGGCAAGCCATATACCGATGCGCGACGCACCAGAGCAAAGGCTGTGTTTGTCGGAAGATTGCGGCGAGTGGGCGATTGGATGAGGCGGTCGCTCATGACAAGTTGTCCCGATACACGACGAAAGCGGCTCGGCCGCGGACACGAGCCTGGGACATTCCCTTGACGCCGCACCGCTGCGACACGGTGAGAACGCGTCGATCAGCGCGGAGCGAAGATGAGAAAGTATTGTTTCGAGAGGAAGGTATGTTCCCCGGCGAGGCCGTAGCCGGCGGCGGCCATCTCATCCACGACCGCATCGCGTGGAACCAGATGTCGTTTGGTGAAGCCGAGATCCCCGGATCGCTCGTCGTGATAGAAATCGACGATCGCGATCCGGCCTCCCGGCCTGAGCGCGGATTTGGTGTTGCGGAAGTAGACGGTCCGATTTTCCAGATGATGGTAGGTGTTGCAGACAAAGATCAGATCGACCGATTCGTAGGGGAGCTTCGGGTTGTCGGGACGGGCGAGGATGAATTCCGCGGTGTAGGGTCGGTGCATGTGGACGAGGCTGTCCTCCACATACTTGAGGGCCTCCGGCTCGATATCGATCGCATAGACTTTACCCGTCTCGGTGACGGCTTCGACGAAACGGCGCGTGAAATAGCCGGACCCGGACCCCAGATCGGCGACGGCCATGCCCGGCTTCAGGTCCAACGCCTCAACGACCTGTGTCGGCTTTTGATCCTGATCCCGCTCCGGCCGGTCGAGTCGATCGAGATAATCCAGCACGCTCGAGGTCGACTGCCGGCCATGAGACGGCTCCGCCGTCGCCGGCACCCACGACAGCACGATGCCGAGAACCAGCATCGGGCCGGCCGCGGCCGCGAGCGACGGCCCGGACATCAGCGGAGTGTTGACGGAGATCCTCATCGCTTGCCGATCGTCTCCTTCAACAAGGCTTTCCATTCGTCTCGGTTGACCGCCGGCATCGTCGTGATCTGAATATGTCCCATCGAGGCGTTCAACACCGCCGCTTTCATGGCCGTCTTGTTATCGGGAAAGTCCCAGACTGCCACGACGTCGTATTCACCCAGGCAATAATAGGCTTGTACGAGTTTCCCGCCGAGACCCTGCGCGTGCTTTCGGACCATTTCAGCCCGCTCGATGCCTTTGTCCTTCATGGTCTGGAGCCCGTGCTGGGTGAATTTTACGAGACTGACGTACGTAGGCATGACGTCCTCCTTGGCTAAGAGTGGACGAACGGACGACGACCGATGACGAAATTCTAGGCGTCCTTCACACGCGGGACAAGGGGGAGACACAACCGACATTAGTTTGCTTGACTCGCCTGCGACCGAAGCCTATGGTACCCGGGTGGGAGGAGTGAACGCCCCGGGGGAATATGGTTCAAAAGGGGGTCGAGCGCTGAGGGTGGTGTGCAGGCCCAGCTTGTACTGGGAAGCCTAAAGTCCTCCCAAGACCTCCGCCGTACCTGCTGACTCTCGGTAGGTGCGTGCTCCTCCCACCCTAAGCGACCGCTGAAAAGTCCAGCCGCTGACGTTCTCTCGTTTATCCCGGCTCGGACTTGCTCACTCGCTCACCTGCGTCCATCTTCTCTCTTGCCGCTGCTTGCGTGCTCGTCTCATTTCACGGCTCGGCGATTTGCCTCTCCGTATGTTTTGTGGTACCACAGCACAGCGCAAGTAATCTTGAGAGGGTGAATGCCGAAACAGACAGCGTCCGCTCCGGTTGTCGGGTCCGCTCCTTCCGCGTCGCGATCTCCTGAAGCAGCCGTCCAGAAAAACGCCGCCTCCGCGAAACCCGTGCAGCAGGTGACCGCGGTCGAGATGGGCGCGCGCCAGCGGGAGATCTCCGTCTCGGAATTCTTCACGAAGAACCGCCATTTGCTTGGCTTCGACAGTCCGAGAAAATCCCTGCTGACCTGCGTGAAAGAAGCCGTCGACAACGCGCTCGACGCGAGCGAAGAAGCCGGCATTTTGCCGGACGTCACCGTTCGGCTGGAAGTCGTGCCGACGAACGGCGCGACGCCGCCCGCGAGCCAGGCGACCCGGTTCCGCATCACCGTGACCGACAACGGTCCGGGCATCGTCCGCCAGCAGATTCCGCGCATCTTCGCGAAGCTGCTCTACGGCTCCAAATTTCACCGCATGCGCATGAGCCGCGGCCAGCAGGGAATCGGCATTTCCGCCGCCGGCATGTACGGCCAGCTCACCACCGGCAAACCGGTCACAATCATCTCCCGCACCGGCCCCCGGGCCGCTGCGCATTTTTTCGAAGTCCAGATCGATACCAAGAAGAATGAGCCGCTCGTCCATGAGAACAAGCAGATCGATTGGCACCAGTCCCAGGGCACCGAGGTCACGCTCGAAGTCGAAGGGAAGTATCAGAAGGGCCGGGCGTCGGTGGACGAATGGCTGGAACAGACCTCCATCGCCAATCCACACGTCAAGCTGATCTACCACACGCCGGAAGGGGAGACGAAGGAGTATCCGCGGACGTACCACGAGCTGCCGCCGTCACCGCGTGAGATCAAGCCGCATCCCTACGGCATCGAGTTCGGCATGTTCTTGAAGATGCTGCAGGATACCAAGAGCCACGGAGTCGCGGGATTTCTGAGCAGCGACTTCTGCCGGGTCTCCCCGCAGCTCGCCGAGGACATCTGCAAAGCCGCCAAGGTTTCGCCCCATCTGACGCCGCGCGGTCTGAAGGGTCCCGCGGCCGAAACGCTGTACCGGACCATTCAGGACACGAAGATCATGGCGCCGCCGACGAATTGCATCTCGCCGATCGGCGAGAAGGCGATCTTGTCCGGCCTCTACAAACAGATCAAGGGCGAGTTCTACACGGCGGTGAGCCGGCCGCCCGCCGTCTATCGCGGCAATCCCTTTCTCATAGAAGCGGGGTTGGCCTACGGCACCAGGCCGGCGGATCAACAGAAACCGCAAGCGCCCGCCATGCCGAAAGCGGAAGGGGAGCATGAGGAAGAAGACTCGGAACTCGCGCGGGTCATCCGCTACGCGAACCGCGTCCCGCTGCTCTACCAACAGTCCGCCTGTTCGACCTTCAAGGCAGTCCTCAGCACGACGTGGAAGCATTACGGCGTCTCCCAGTCACGCGGCGCCCTGCCGGGCGGGCCGATGGTGATCTTCGTCCACATGGCCTCGGTGTGGGTGCCTTTCACCAGCGAATCGAAGGAAGCCATTGCCGACTACGACGAGATCCAGAAGGAAATCACCCTGGCCCTCCGGGAGTGCGGCAGGCGCCTGGGCCTGTTCCTGCGCCGGCGCGAACGGGCGGCGAGCGAATATCGGCGCCGAAACATCTTCGAACTCTATATCGAGGAAGTCGTCGACGCCTGCGACCGCCTGAAGGGCGGCACGCTGCCGAAAGCCAAATTGAAGGCCCAACTCCAAAAGATCGCCACGTCCCGCACCGGAGGCCTGAAGACCGACGAAGCCCTGGGCAAGACCGGCGGCGGTCCGGAGGGCCTCCCGCATTCGATCATCGTCACGGCGGAGGGCGTCGAAGGAGAAGTGGCGGCGGCATCGCAAATCGAGCCTGACGCCGCGGCGGCCTCCGTTGAACCGGATCTGCTCGGCGGCGACGCACCGCCCGCGGCGAAACCGTCGCCGGCACGGGCGACCAAGACGAAGCAGTCCAAGACCGGAGCCGGCGGGCCTAGAAGGCAGCCCGCTCCGCAAATGCCGCTCTTCGACAAGCCGAAGCCATCCAAGAGATCAAAGAAGCCGGCTCATTCAGGACCACGAGGAAAGAAATAATTCATGGCCGCCCACAGCAAGCAGAAGACGACCGCGGTCGAACGGAAACTGATCGGGCTTGCCGACATCGTGGTCGGCGCCGCGGAGCGCTCGAAAGATCCGACCTTCTCCATCCCCATCCGCGCGCTCTCCAACGTCTCGTTCAACCAGCGCAAGGGCTTGATCGAGATGGGCGACAAGAAGCAGGCGCGCTCGTTCTTCAACGTCGGGATGGCCAAGAAGTTCATGCAGACCGTGCTCGTGGCGGACGCCCTGTCGGAACTGCAGCGGGCGGACCTGACCACGTCGCTCAGAGAAATCTACTACCGGACGAAGCACACGATCAAAGACTCGCATGAAAATACGTTCGACACGCAGGACGAGTCGGACCCGGTCATCGAGGATCTGGAAGTGTCCCTCGCCGCCCTGCGTGAAGAACTGCACGTACGGGCGGAAAACAGCGGGAGCATCGTGGGTCCCGTCGTCTTCGGCGACGACGGAGATCGCGTCGATTGCTCCAAGCTGGGGAAGGGAGGCTATTCGGTGCCCTCGATTGTGGAGCCGGAGTATCTGGAGATCCGCCGGTGCACGGCTGATTTCGTGCTGCTGGTCGAGAAGGGCACCCAGTGGAACCGCCTGTCAGAGGACAAGTTCTGGCGCCGCTATAATTGTGTCTTGCTGACCGGGAACGGCCAACCACCTCGTGGCGTCCGGCGCCTGGCGAAACGGTTGCATGAGGAATACAAACTGCCGGTCTATGTCCTGGTCGATAACGACCCCTGGGGATACTATATTTATTCCGTCGTCAAACAGGGGTCCATCAACCTGGCGTTCGAGAGCCAGCGGATGGCAATCCCCAAAGCCAAGTTCATGGGATTGTCGAGCGCTGACCCCGAACGCTATGAATTACCGAGAAATGTCGGCATCAAACTGAATGAAAAGGACATCGCCAGGGCCAAGGAGCTTATGAACTATCAATGGTTCCAGAAACCGGCCTGGCAGGCGGAAATCAAACGGATGCTCACGAGCGGGTTGAAGTACGAACTCGACAGCCTGGCGAATAAAGACTTCCAGTACCTCACCAAGAAGTATCTCCCCCGTAAGCTCAAGGAAAAAGACTGGCTCGACTAAGAGGCCTGATCTGATCGGCCGGCACGGCCGCTCCCAGTCGCGATCGACCGCGCCGCGATTCGGACAGATTCCCAGGGAATCACCGAGTGGCACCTCCACGCGATGACCGGCTAACGTTTGTCTATGACGAAGACGAGGCGGGCGATCGTCCGGGCGGTGTTCCTGCTGAACATGGCTTTGTTCTTTATGGTGGCCGAGCCGGCACAGTCGGCGGATCGGTCTCCTGCTCCGCAACCTGATTCTCTCCAGACCGCCCCTCCCGAGAATCCGGAAGTCCGGCCCAAAGCGACGCCGCCCGATCTCCCGCCGCCATCCCTTGATCCGGGCATCGTCAAGCAACCGGAGACGGTTCCGCATCCGGATTCCGTTATCGTCCCGCCCGCCGTCGATCCCGGCATGGCCGTCAATCCGGAGCAGCCGCAAGGGAAGAAGCCGGACCGGCCCCCTCCACGGGAGAATCCGCAAGACGATCCCGCATCGCGGCGGTAATGAATCACTCGCGGGCGGCACAGCACCACGTCGAACGCCTGGTGATCGGCGGATGCCGGGTGGAACACAACGAAGACCGCAGCAGGTCGCGGACGAAACACTGGGGTGAGGATACTCAACCTGGAGCCGACATGCCGATGATCGGACAATTGATTCCCGGCGGTTCGGTCGCCTGTTACCACCAAGACCGGATTGAACAGATCAGCCTACAATCCTATCGAGGTCGCTGGGTGGTTCTGGTGTTCTATCCCGGAGACTTCAGCTTCATTTGTCCGACTGAAATCTGAGGGCCGGCATGGCGACGAGCTGCGCCTTGAACCTTCTTTTCGCCGGGTGTTAAGATTCGCCTGCGATGCCGAACATCACCTTGCTCGTGTCACCCAGCTGCGGCGCCTGTCCCTCGGCCAAGAGCCTGTGGAAACAGCTGCGCGTGAAGTACAGCTTTTCCTATCGCGAAGTGGACATCACCACGCCGGACGGCCAGGAGCTGGCCGGTCGCCACGCAGTGCGGGCGGTCCCGGCCACCATCATCGACGGCCGCCTGACGTTCGTCGGCGTACCCAGCAGAGAGAGCGCGGAAAAGGCCCTGCAGCTCAAAATGCGTCCGCGGGAAGGTTGAGGATCACCTCAGCTCTGGAAGCCGGATTCATGATGGACGAAGACGATATCGAGTTACCCATCCTGCCCACGCTCGACAAGGGGCCGCCGCCGGATTGTCCGATCTGCGGAGATCCCATGTCCTTTATCGACGGGGATTGGGCCTGCGTCGACTGTAACGGCGAGCTACTCGGGCCGGAAACCGGCTAACCGCGGTTCTCAGTCCACCTGCGCAGCAGGGGCGGCGCCTCAATGGCTCCCCATACTTCCGTTCCCTCATGCTGAAGGTCGTCACCGGTTCGTTTCACCCCTATCTTGAATCCGCGTTCGTCGAGCATCTTCAACAGGCCAAGGCCGCCGATCCGTTCGCTCCGGTTGCCGTGCTCGTGCCCTCGGCACCCTTGCTCGATCGGCTTCGGCGTCTGCTCTCTCGGGAGCGACGGCTTTCATTCCTGAATGTCCATTTTTTCACCTTCCATCAACTGGCGCTGCGGCTCGCCGACGAGATGCGCGGGAAAGCACACACCGTTCCACCGCGTGTCGCCGACAATCTCTTCTTCGAGCAGCTGGTGCGGCATCTCGTCAGGAACCGGCTCTCCGGACTGACCGCATTACAGCAGATCGGCCATTCGTCGGGAACGTGGGCTGCCCTCTGGTCTTCGATTCGTGACCTGAAAGACGCGGGGGTGGACCCGACCGAAGCTCAACGCGGGGTCGGTGAAGGCTGCTTCGACGAGGACGACCGGGATTGGCTTCAAGCCCTGTTCACACTCTACCGCGCCGTGAAGGAAGTCGGACGGACCCTCGAGGTCGGGACTGCGGACGATCTCGCGGAGTCGCTGCTGCCGTTCGTCCCGGCCTCTCCGTTCCTCGGCTCGCTCCGCCATGTCTTCTATTACGGCTTCTACGACCTGACACAGATCCAACTGTCGCTGTTCGAAAAGGTGGCCGCCGCCGCACCGGCCACGCTGTTCTTTCCCCTCGAGAAGGATCGTTCGTTCACCTTCGCGCGACGGTTCTTCGAACGGCACATCCAGCGACAGGTGACGACTCCCATCGCGCTCACCGGGCTCCGCGACTCCGGCCGGCCCGACCCCGCGACTCCCGCCCTGTCCGTCCGAAGCGTCATAGGCCTCGGTCAGGAGCTGGCCGTGACCTGCCGCACGATCCTCGAACTGGTCGAGACGAACGGGTACCGGTTCGACGAGATCGGCGTCGTGGCCAGAACCCTGGATCCCTACCGTCCCCAACTGCAATCCGTCTTCGATCGCCACCGTGTTCCCTTCACCACGACGGTGGGACGGCCGCTCATCCAGGAGCCCTTGTGCAAGGTGCTGATTGAACTGGCCACGTTGCCGACGAACGACTTCTACCGCACCACGATGCTCGATCTGGTGACATCGCCGCTTTTCGTCGCCACCGCGAACCAGGACCGTTCGTCCTCCTATCGTCCCGAACTGTGGAAGCTCCTCGTCCCGGCCCTGCAGATCACGAGGGGACGGGAGGAATGGGCAAGGTTGGAACAGGCCGGTCGGTCGCCGGTTGACCTGGATGGAGAGGATGAAGAAACCGGCCTGCCCCTGCCGCTGGATATCGCGCCGGAAGTGATCGGACACCTATGGCGGGTCGTGGCTCCGCTCCTCGGCGCCTGCGCGGCGCTGCCGCAACGAGGGACCGTCGCGCAACTGCTCGAAGCCTTCCGGCCGCTGGCCATCACGTATCTGCGCCGTCCGGAGGACGGGCCGGCCGGCGATCCGGATTCCGGAACGGTTCGCCTCCAGGCGGCCTGGGAAGGCATCGAGTGCGCGTGGGCCTCACTCGGGGAGTTGGAGCCGATTGCCGACACACTGACCTGGGTCGAATTTCTGGAGTTGCTCACACACGCGCTCGAACGGGCCACGATACCGCTGGACCAGCCGGCACCGACGGGCGTGATGGTACTCGACGCCATGGCCGCGCGCGGTCTTCCGTTCAAGGCGCTGTTCATCCTCGGTCTCAACGACAAAGTGTTTCCCCGCTATATCCGGGAAGACGCCTTTCTCCGGGATCGGCATCGTCACGTGCTGGACGCCACGCTCGGATTCAAGATCGACGAAAAACTGGCCGGATACGACGAAGAGTCGCTCCTGTTCGCCCTGCTCTGCCGGGCGGCCAGCTCCCGGCTGTATCTGTCGTTCCAGCGGGCCGACGAGACCGGCCGTGCACTGACTCCCTCTCCCTACCTCTGGGACATCGCTCGTCTATCAGGCCTAGAACCACAGACGACGGAGATTCTCCCCCGGCGTCTGACCGATCTGATCGCGCAGCAACCCGCGATACGACATGTGCTTCCGCCCGCCGACCTGGCGCAGTGGATGGCCATGAACGGGGAGGACCCGGCCGACCTCCTGCAATCCGTCCAAGGCGACGCAGACCTGTTTCGTCATGCAGCCGAGGCACTGGATCATATCGAGGACGACCGGGCTCCCTTGACGCAGTATGACGGGGTGACCGGCCCGTTGGAACCCCACTGGCCCAGGACTGTCCAGCGCGGCCTGGCCCCCACGCCGCTCGAACGGTACGCACGTTGTCCATTTCAATATTTCGCCGCGGATGTTTTGAAGCTCGAACCGGTGCGATTGCCGGTGACACAGGAACCGGATGCGCCGCTGCTCGGCACCCTGTGCCACGGGGCGCTCCGGCGTGGCTATGAATCCCTCCTGGCCGCCGGTTGGCCGATGAAGGATCTTTCGAGCGACACCATCCACCGGTCTATTGTCGCGGCGGTCGAACAGGCGGCAGCCGACTGCGCCTCACGTCATCGTACCGGTCACTATCTCTTGTGGGAATTGGCAAAAGCCACCATGGTCGACCTGATCGCGGCGGCGGTCGAGTCGGATTCGCGCGCACTGACGGACGAAGGATTTACTCCCGTCGCCTTGGAAGTGGAGGCGGAGGGGACGATCCAGACTGAGCTGGGCGACGATGCCGCTCCCATAAAACTTCACGGCCGCGTGGACCGGATCGACCGACACAACATGTCCGGCGCGTTGCGGATCATCGACTACAAATTCAAGGGCAGCAGGGTGATGAAACCGGACGACCGACATCTCCTCCAATCCGCCGTCCGTGGATCTCGGCTCCAACCGCCTCTCTACATAGGACTGGATCTTCCGGGGGGAGGCAAGGCGCGAGAGGTCCGGTTCATTTTTCTGGCTCCCAAGTGGCCGAAGCCGATCGAGACGCGTAGCTTCGACGAGCGCGCCTGGTCGTCGGAGGCCGGCGCGCTGATTCGCCGGACCCTCGCCCACTTGGTCGACGGCATGAAAAGCGGCCGGTACTTCATCCTACCGGGAAGCTATTGCGCGCCTTGTCCGTATCGGGTGCTCTGCCGGCGCGAACATGCGCCCACCTGGTGGCGCGCGCACCGAGCACCTGAACCGAAGCAACTCGCGGCGCTTCGCACGATTCGGGTGAACGATGTCCAGTGACACGATGATTCCGGACCGACAGGCGCGGGAATCAGCCGAAACCACCTTCGACCGCAACGTCGTCGTCGTGGCAGGGGCGGGCACCGGGAAGACGACGTTGCTGGTGAATCGCCTGATTCACCTCCTGATGAAGGAGCCTGATCCGATCGCCGTGACCCAGATCGTCGCCCTGACCTTCACGAACAAGGCGGCCACGGAGATGAAGGTGCGTCTGCGGGAACGATTGACGGCTCTGGCTCGTCCCGAGATCGAGGGTCATCGAGCGACCGACGGAGGCGCCGTCTCGATCCGTCAGCTGCAAGTCCGCTATCGTCTCGACGAGCGTGAGATCGCCACGCGGGCCGAAGCGGCGTTGCAGGACTTGGAAAAGGCCCAAATCGGCACCTTGCATAGCTTTGCGGCTCACCTGCTCCGGCTGCATCCGTTGGAAAGCGGCGTGGACCCGGCCTTTCAGGAAGACGACGGCCAGCGGTTTGACGAACACTTTACGGAAGCCTGGGATCTGTGGATCGATCAGGAACTGGGCCGACAGGGCACTCATCATGAGGACTGGCGGATGATTTTGTCGGCGGCCGACCTCGGGTCGCTCCGACATTTAGCTCGCTCGCTGTCAAGCGAATTGGTCGACGTGGACGCAGTCGAGGCGCAACTGAGCGCCTCCGGGCTCAATCCGATACTCATCGACCAGCTTCGTCAACTCGCTTCCAGAGCTCTGGTGCTCCTTTCGGCTCATGACCGTCCCAAACGCCGCAAGATCGAGCAGATGCTCGCCGCCGCCGGATCGTTCCTGAACCGGCTGGCGGAGCAGGGAGTCGGGGCCGTGCAAACGTTACAACTGGAAGTCCGGGATTGCTTGGGCAAAGAAGTCGGCAGCGCGGTCGCCGGATGGGAAAAACCCGATTTCGCTGAAGCGGCATCGATCATCAAAACTTCCCAGCAATTCCTCGATGTTGACCATCAATACTTCATCACATTGTTACAGATTATTTCGCCGCTGATCCGGTCGATCCGCGCATCGTTTTCAGCCAAAGGGTGGCTCTCGTTCGACGGCCTGCTCGCGCGGGCCCGGCGACTCCTCTGGAACCATCGTGCCGTGCGCGAGCGGGTGAAGCGCGACTACCGGGCCGTGCTCGTCGACGAATTTCAAGACACCGATCCGGTGCAGTACGACATCATCCTGGCGGTCTCTGAACGGGCGGGACACCATGCGACCGATTGGCGTGACATCGCGCTCGATCCGGGGAAGCTCTTCATCGTCGGAGACCCGAAGCAGTCGATCTATGCCTTCCGCCGTGCGGACATCGAGGCCTTCGACCGAGTGGTCCAGAAGATCGTGACCGATGGAGGGCTACTCAGCACGCTCACGACGAATTTCCGGAGCGACGCGGCGGTTCTGAGTCCGGTCAATGACGTCTTCGACCGTCTCTTCGAACGTCGCCCGCTCATTCAGCCCGCCAACGTTCGGTTGGAAGCGCACCCGCAACGCCCGCCGGCTCTTGCGGATCCTGGAGTCCGTTTCCGAATAGTGGCGCCGCAGGAGGAGGACGCCTTCGATGCCGAGGAAGCAGCCAGGGCGGAAGGCGAAGCCTTGGCCCGCTGGCTCAAGGACGAGCTCTTGATTCATCCCCACATGAAGGCGGGACAGGTGGCGCTGCTGTTTCGTCGACTCACCCAGGCCGACGCCTATCTCGACGCCTTGCGCCGGCACGGCATCCCCTACGTCATCGAAGGAGAGAAACACTTTTACCGCCGTCAGGAAGTGATCGACCTGGTCAATGTGCTGCGGGTGCTGGACCATCCGTACGACCGTCTGGCGCTCGCGGGCGTGCTGAGATCGCCGCTCGGCGGTTGCACCGATTCGGATCTCTATGCGATGCACAGCGCGGGATCGCTTGACGGCGTGAACGAGTCCGCGCTGCTTGCCTGGCGCCATCCGCTCGCGGCACCGGTGCGGCTCTTGTATCGCCAGTTGGCCCGGCTCCGTCGGGACGCGGCAACGGTCTCATTGGCCGAAGTGATCCAATTGGTGTTCGACCGCCTGCCTCTGCTCGAACTGGCAGCTGCCTCGCTTCACGGAGAACAGGCCGTGGCGAATCTGCTCAAGGTGAAACACACGGCCGCGTCCCTGTCCGATCGACCGCACCTGACGTTCAGCTCGTTCGTGGATCTCATGGTGGCGAGATTGGAGGATCAGCCGGACGAAGCGGAAAGTCCTTTGGCCGAGGAGAATGCCGATGCGGTCCAGATCCTGACGATCCATAAGGCCAAGGGGCTTGAATTCCCCGTCGTGCTCCTGCCGGGGCTTCACCAGGGAAGCGGACGCGAGCGATCGAAACCGATGGTGGTCTACGATTGGTCGAGTGGAAGCTATGGACTGTCGCTCGGGGAGCATTGCACATTTGGATCCGTGCTGATCCGCGAGAAATTCTCGGCGAGGGAGGAAGCGGAACGGCGCCGGATCCTCTATGTCGGAATGACCAGAGCCAAGGACCTGCTGGTGCTCTCGGGCAGCGTGACGGAGCGATCCGCCGGCGAGAATGTCTTGGACCTGCTCCAGGAAATCGGTGAAGGAGAGCTGGGCGGCGGCGCGACCCGACACGTGAAGATCGGCACGAGCGACATTCCGCATCACGTGGTTCACGCGCCCGACCGAACATGGCCGAAGCGGCCTCTGGCGAGGAGGTCCGAGCCGTCTCTCGTCGATCCGCAGGCCGTCGCCGAACTGTGGAACGAGCGAGCGGCTCGATGGATGAGCACGCGCGGGATCCATTGGCACGTGACCCCAACGGAATCGAGCACTCATCAGAGCGTTGCACAGGGTCGTTCTGTTTCCGACGGTCAGGATCGCCGGCTCGCTCGCCTGACCGGGGTCTTGGCCCACCGGATTCTCGAACGCTGGGACTTCAACGAACCGACGGACCGGATGCTGGATCACATCGCTGCGGTCTTGCGCACGACCTCCGGGCCGGACGAGCAGGCGTGGCTCCCGGAGCTCACCGAGTCGCTCCGTGAGCTATTTGCGAGGTTCGGCACGTCGCAACCCTATGAGCGGCTCCGCTCCGCCACGATCCTGGGCCGTGAGGTGCCGTTCGTGATGCCCTGGGAGGACAGGCAGGTGATGGAAGGGGTCATCGACATCATCTACCGACTTGACGGACGGATCTGGCTCGCGGACTATAAAACGGACCGTATCGAGACGGAGGAAGCCGTCGACCGCGCCCGGCGATATACCCATCAGGCGTCGGTCTATCGCGCTGCGGCAGAACGTGGCCTGGGCCAGCCGATCGCCGGCTTCCAATTCATTTTTCTTCGGGCGGGGATTGCCGTGGAACTCAACGGATAGATAGAGAAGGAGGCGCTCATGTCGGGGGTCCCATGGCTGATGGTTCTGATTCTGCTGGGCGGATGCGCGAGCACGATGCCGCATCCTCCCGCAACCGTACTTCCTGCGCCCGCCGGCACGAACGCGGAAATCAGGGCGCAGCTCGAGCGGGGCAATGCGCTCTTCACCTCCCGCGATTGGGCCGGTGCCGAGAAGGTGTTTCGAGAGGTCGTGTCGTTCGATCCCTCGCTGGCTGAGGCCCACTATAACCTGGCCGTCACGCTCGACCATCAGGGGAAACAGGCCGAGGCGAGAACGCACTATGTCGACGCGGCGAATCTCGCACCCGGCAACAAGGTGATCTGGGACTCACCGATCTTTCATGACCGAGCCGGAGGATTCGGGCACGACCTTGAGCGATCCTCGTTTCAAGATCCGTCACGCAAGGGCTATTGACGATGGGACCACGAGGCTCAGATCGGGTCTCCCCGGAAGCCTTTGACCGCTTGGTCCGAGAGGCGCTCCGCGACCTGCCGGTCCGGTATGCCAAGCTGGTGGAAGAAGTGTCCGTCGTGGTGGAAGAAGAACCGCCCGCCGAAGTCCTGGCCGATCTGGACCTCGATTCGGAGGATGACCTTCTCGGTCTCTACCAGGGCCTGCCGCTCAGCGAGGAGTCGTTCTTTCAGCCCGGCGGTCAACAGCCGCCGCGTATTGCCATCTACCGGGGTCCGATTCTCCGGCTTTGTAGTACTCCGGACGAGGTAAAGCAGGAGATCCGCGACACGGTCGTACATGAATTGGGGCACCATGTCGGCTTGGACGACGACGAAATGCCTTATTAGGGGAAGGGTGAGGTTGAGGGTTTTTCGGCGTTAGCGACCGCGCGATCCCGGCTTCACCTGAGTCTGAACCCTAACCTGTAACAATCTTTCCAGCCGGTTGCTCACGGCGCGCCAGCGCCTGCCGTTGATAGCCAAGCGCAAGCATGAAACTGCCGATGATGACCATCGGCAACGAGAGCATCTGCCCCATGGAGAGCGCGCCGAAAATGAAGCCGATGTGGGCGTCCGGCTCTCGAAACAGTTCCGCCAGCAAGCGGCAGAGCCCGTAGCCTGTGATGAAGCTCCAAAACGTCGTGCCGGGCGGTGTGGGTCGTCGCCCGATCACCCACAGAACCGAGAACAGCAACACGCCTTCCAACGCCAACTCGTAGAGTTGCGACGGATGCCGGCAGGCCGGTCCGCCTGCGGGAAACACCATGCACCACTCCACGTCCGTCGGACGGCCGAAGAGCTCACCGTTGATGAAATTGCCGAGCCGGCCGAGGCCGAGACCGATCGGCGTGACGGAGGCCGCCATGTCCGCGATGGTGTAGATGGGAATGCCGTGGCGCTTTCCGAACCAGATCAACGCGACGATCGTGCCGATCAAGCCTCCGTGAAACGACATCCCTCCCTCCCAGACCGCGAGAATCTTGCTGGGATACTCAAGATAATAGGGAAGGTTGTAAAAGAGCACATACCCGAACCGCCCGCCGATGAACACTCCGAAGGCCGCCCAGACCACCATGTCATAGACTTGATCTTTCGTCAGCCCCAACCCCTGCGCCTCTGCCTTCTGGCGAATGACGAAATAGGCGATCGTGAGCCCGATCAGATACATCAGCCCGTACCAGCGAAACTGGAGGGGGCCCAATTCGAGAAACACAGGATCGATGTTCGGATAGGGAATCGCGTCCAACCGGTTCATTTCTGCCTCATGTGACGTCGGTGAGCCGGATGATATGTGAGCGATGCGGCCATTGCAAGCAACGCCACAACAAACGCCGGAGGCACGTGCGACAGCGTCTCAACGAAATGACCACAGCGGCTGTTGGCTTTCCGTCACGCCTGTGTCGCGTTGTGTCAGAAAAACGCTACCCAAAATTAAGCCTGGTTAATCGGAGTAGGCCCGAGCGCTGTAATTCCTGAGAAAAGGCCCGATTCCGCGCTGGCACGGTTGATGCGAAACGACCCGGCAGGATGTCGGCACAGCGGCACCGACCCATTGATCCTTAACCGATTGCAAGGAGGTCTACCATGTCAGAGCAGGGAAAGCAGGCGGTGAAAATGGCGGCGATGGTGGCCGGCAGCGCGGCCATCGGCGCGGGGCTTGGACTCCTGTTTGCGCCTCAGACCGGAGCGGAAACGCGGCGTGAAATCAACCGATATGCAAAGAAGGCGCAGGTACAGGCGACCCGCTGGAGCCGCGCGATCAAATCCGGCATCCAAGAAGTCGTGGATCGCACGAAACGGCCGATGGTGGAAGCAGCCTAACGAATCACGGAGGAAACAGTCGAGAGGGGATCGAAGCATCCCCGAGCACCGGCAACTGCATACGAGCGCCAATGGCCTGCTGCTGACACCGGCACAGGCCGTTGGTGCGTGGTCTTCCCTTTCACATCCCAGCCATTGACCGTCACCCACGGTGGCGGGTCAGTTTGGCATACGAAGCACTGAAGTGTGTCATTCCCGCGGAAGCGGGCAGGTGGAGTCACATTTGAAGTGCAACAGATCACGAGTAAACACCTCGGCCGGTGTCTCATAGTCGAGACACTTGCGCGGGGTGTGATTATACGCCCGCACCAGCGCCAGCAAGCGGCGGGTGGAGAGCGTGGCCAAGTCAGTTTTCCGGGGGAGGGCACGGCGCATCCGGCCGATACCGTTTTCGATACCCCCTTTTTGCCACGGGGCATGCGGGTCACAAAAGTAGGTGCGCATGCCGAGCGGGTGCAGCTGATCGTGATACGCGAACTCCGTGCCGTTATCGAACGTGATGGTCCGGCGCAGGGCCGGAGGCAGGGCGGCAAACAGCGCCGTGAGTCGGGCGGCCACCGGCTGGGCCCCCTTCGTGGGTTGCCGGCTGGCCACCAACACGCGCGAGCGGCGTTCCTGCGTCACCAGGACCGCCTGGCCATATTTCGCAAACAGCATCAGATCGGCCTCCCAATGGCCAGGGTCCTGCCGCTGCTGGATCGCCGCCGGTCGCTCGCTAATGGGGACGCGGCTGCGGATGTGGTCCACGGCACTGCCGCCTTTGCGCCCCCGCCACCCGCGTTTGCTTTTGCCCCGCGGCAAATAATGCCGCCAGCGATAGTCTTTCGTCCGGCGGATCTGGCTGGCGATGAAGCGGTAGATCGACTCGGAGCTGATGCGCAGCGCGCAGCCGTCGCGCTTGAGCCGGCCGGCGACTTGAGCGGGCGACCAGCCCTGCCCCAACCAGCGCAGGACGTGGGCCTGCAGCGCCGGTTGCCGGAGCAGACGACTCCCGCGCCAGCGGCGGCTGCGGGTCTGCTCCTGGGCATAGGCAGGCGCATAGCCCACCTGGGCGCCGCGATTGCGCCTCAGTTCCCGCAGAATGGTCGATGGCGCGCGATCCAGAGCTGCTGCAATTTGGCGGATGGTTTGCCCGGCTTCGCGAGCCCGGGCAATCGTACACCGGTCTTCCAAGGAGAGCTGCGCATAGTGTCGTCCCATTGCAACACCTTACCCCACAGGTGTTGCACTTCGTTTGTGAATCTAGGGAATCCAGGCAAGGTCTGCTCCTCAGCACTAACACACTCCTCATCCACCGATTGCTTGAAACCTCCTGACCCCGATGCTAGAGTTTCGCGGCTCGTCTCCGATCGCATGCTACCTTACAGATCTATCGGGACCATGTCCGCATAGGCGGAGCAGCTCCTCGGTCGTGGCGATGGCGATCCGCTGCAGGGCGGGAGTGGCGAAATCGGCAAACGCACAGGACTTAAAATCCTGTACCCGTAAGGGTTTGAGGGTTCAATTCCCTCCTCCCGCACCACATGTTCCAAGTGCGACTCGCACGAAACGAGGTCTCGATGCGACTCATCTTGCTGATCGTGACGCTCTGGCTGCTGTCAAATGGATCCGTCTGGGCCAATCCCACCCATGACCGGCTGCAGCAGATGTCCGATCAGGACCGCAATGGCTACTTCACGAAGGTTCTGCAGGAGGCGGGAGAGCGCTGCGACGAGGCGACAAGGACGGCCTTTCAGCGCAGAGGCAATTCCGGAGATGCCGTCTGGAATGTTGCCTGCCGCAACAAGAAATCGTACTCGATCGTCATTCACGGCGACGCGAAGGGATCGACGATGATCACCGACTGCGCCACGCTCAAAGCCCTACACGTCGAACGGTGCTTCAAATAGCAGGCTGTTGACAAGTCCTCCAGCGACCGGCAACCGGGGACAGTCGCCGATCGGAAGGGCGACAGTCCCCTCGCTTAGGTCTCGGTGAATACGGTTCCGCGACCGCCGATCGCACAGCATCCCTACAAAAGTAGCCATAGATCCTCGCACCATGTTTAGGCATGATGGGGGGAGGGGATACGTCCGTCATGCAACAACTGTATCGTCCATTGATCAGCCTGCTCGCGCTCGTGAGCCTCTTGATCCTCCACGGCTGCGGAGAACCGGAGCAGCCGACCACGCCGCAAACCAGTTCCGCCGAGGGATTTTGGACGGGGAATACCAACACCGGTCGTACCTTGACCGGCGTGGTCCTCGACGACGGAACCTACTATTTTTTCTACTCAGCCGCGGCCGCTCCTGCCCAAATCGCCGGAGTCATTCAAGGCACCGGCACATCCAGCGACGGCACCTTCACCTCCGGCAACGCGAAGGACTTCCGCATCGGGGCAAGCGCGCTGGACGCGACCATCACAGGCACATACGGAAACCGCAGCTTCCTGAACGCCACGATCACCTATACGGGAGGCGCGGTCGTGACGTTCACGAGCAGCTTCAACACAGCGTACAACAGCAATCCGACCCTCGCCGCCGTATCCGGGTTCTACACGGGACAGGCCGGAAGCTCGGGCGGCGTACAAACGGGCAACATCAACGTCACCGCCAACGGCGCCTTCGCCGGAGCCGAAACGAACGGCTGCGCCTTCACCGGCACCGCCACACCGAGGATTCGCGGCAACGCCTTCAATCAAACGACGACATTTGGAGCCTTGCCCTGTTTCTTCGCGGGCTCGACTTTTCAAGGCATCGCGCTGTTCGATCTCGGAACACTCCGTCTGATGTCCGCCGCTCCTAACGGAACCAGAACGGATGCCGCGATTTTTTCCGGCCTGAGAACCTTCTGACAGAATCGGCACCGATACAGCCTCACGGTCCGCTCATGCGAATCGCAAAACAATTGCCACCCCGACGGTTGCTGCTAAATGTTCAGGAAAGTCCGACGGTACGACTGAGAGCTGTCAACAACGACTCCCGGTGCCTTCCCTTCCGCACCCTCATCCATTAAGATACCGTTACATTTATTGGGTCGGATCCCTTCCTGATGAAAGCCAAAACCCTGTTCTCCTGTCAGGCCTGTGGCCACCAGTCGCCTCGATGGATGGGCCGCTGTCCTGATTGCGGCGGCTGGAACACCATGAAAGAGGAGCGGCAGGCCTCGACCGGCAAGGGCAGGCCGGCCGCGGTGATCGCGGCGCCGACCCGGGCGACCCCGATCGCCGAGATCGAGGTGGTCGGCGAGAACCGGCGGCTGACCCGGATCGGCGAGTTTGATCGGGTGCTGGGCGGCGGCGTGATTCCCGGCGCCGTCGTTCTGATCGGCGGCGATCCCGGCATTGGCAAGACCACGCTGCTGCTGCAAGCCTTGCCGAGGCTGGCGTCCCAAACCCAGCCGGTGCTGTACGTGTCCGGAGAGGAGTCGCCGCGCCAGATCAAGATGCGCGGACAACGGTTGGGCGTGGAACATCCGCATCTGTTGATTCTGGCCGAAACGTCCCTGGAGCAGATATTGAAAGCCGTTCAGGAGATCGGACCGTCGGCGGTGGTCGTCGATTCGATCCAGACGGTCTACACGGAACAGATGACGTCGGCTCCCGGCAGCATCAGCCAGGTACAGGAAGTCGCCGGCCAACTCATGTGGTTTGCGAAGCGCGCCGGCGTCCCGGTCTTCATCATCGGGCATGTCACCAAGGACGGAGCGATCGCCGGCCCGCGCCTGCTCGAGCACATTGTCGATACGGTGTTGTATTTTGAAGGAGACAAAGGGCACAGCTATCGCATTCTCCGCGCCGTGAAGAACCGCTTCGGCTCCACCAATGAAATCGGTGTCTTCGAAATGAAGGACGCCGGCCTGGAGGAAGTGAGCAATCCGTCGGAGTTGTTCCTGGCCGAACGATCGCAGCGCAGCACCGGATCCGTGGTCGTGTCGAGTCTCGAAGGCAGCAGGCCCATCCTCGTGGAGTTGCAGGCTCTCGTCACGCCCACGAGTTATCCAATGCCCAAACGGATGACCAACGGCGTCGATCTCAACCGGGTCTCCCTGCTGCTGGCCGTGATGGACAAGCGGTTGGGCGTCCATCTGTCGGGCCAGGACGTCTACGTCAACGTCGTCGGCGGCATGCACATCGATGAACCCGCTATCGATCTGGGCATCGTCAGCGCCGTGACGTCGAGTTTGCGAGAAATACCGGTGGAGCCCGGCTTGCTCATCCTCGGTGAAGTGGGACTTGGCGGGGAAGTGAGGGCGATCAGCCAGGTGGAACTGCGGATCCGAGAGGCGGCCAAGATGGGATTCAAACGGGCGTTGTTGCCGGAACGAAACTTGTCGAAATTGGATGGAGTGGACGGCATCGAACTCGTCGGCATCGCCGATGTACGGGAGGCGCTGGATGTCGTCCTGGCGTAAGACCCGTCCATGAGCATCGCACGTCCTCGAAGACCCCTCTCTCATCGCATCGTCTCAGTGCTGCTGCTGACCCTCGCCTCGATGCTCGTTGCCGGATGCGCGCTGTGGGGTGCGAAAGACGCGCCGCCCCTCAGGCAGGCCACGGTGGAAGAGTTGACCGCGCTGCTACGGCAGCGCGAAGCGGCCCTGCAGAGCTTGAAGGGGCTGTTCAGCGCCAAGGTCCGCGGCGGGATGTTACCGATCACGACCCGCATCGAAGGGGCGCTCTACTATGAGCGGCCGAACGCCCTTCGTCTGCGCGGATTCACTCCAATCGGCGGCGAACTCTTCGAGTTTCTGCAGTCGGATGATCAGTTTACGCTGCGGCTTCCCACGATGGGACGGGTGCTGTCCGGCAACGGCTCCGACACGAGCGAGATGGGAAAATTGGCGCGGCCCTTCCAACTAAGCGTCTGGGCGATGAGCGGCGTGTTGGGAACCGACGCGGTGGCGCCTTCCGAAACCGTCACCCTGTCCGAGGACGGCGACCGTTACCGGTTGGACGTCTTCGGCCCGTTGGCCAATGGAGGTAACGGCTTACGGCGCCGGCTGTGGTTCGACCGGCAAAGGCTGTTGGTCGTCAAAGCGGAACGGCTCACGGATTCCGGCGGGATCGATGCATCGATTCGCTATGACGATTTCCGTCCCGTGGGAGTAGAAGCCATCGAGGTCAACGCGTCGGCCTCCGCGGAAGACCGGCTGCTGCGCCCCTTCAAGATCTCGCTCGAGGACGGACGCGGGGAGGGGAGCGTGCAGATCACGTTTCACGAGCTGATTCCCAATCAGCCGCTCAAGCCGGCCGAGTTGGGCCGAGGATAAGATGCACGGAGACGGATCGGTCGACCCATGAAGATCCTGGCAGTGGACACAGCGACCGCGTGGCAGAGCGTGGCACTCTTGGAGAACGAGGCGGTCCTGGCCCTGGAAGAACAGGAAGCCCGCGGCTCCCATTCGCGACTGCTGCTGCCGGCCATCCGCAGATTGTTTGCACGCGCCGGATTGTCTCTCACGCGGCTCGACGGTCTCGCCGTCTCCATCGGTCCGGGCTCTTTCACCGGCCTTCGCGTCGGCTTGGCCACGCTGCTCGGGTTCAGGACGATCAGCGGACTGCCCTTGGCGGCGGTGCCGACCCTCGAAGGCATGGCCTGGAATTTCCGCGGAGCCGACATGGCCCTCTGTCCGATCATCAACAGCAGACGCGGCGAGGTCTATTGGGCGATGTTTCGTTGGCGAGGCGATCGGCTGGAACGACTCGTCGCCGAACGCACCGGAACGGCGGCCCAACTGGCCGCCTCCTTGCGCGAACGGACGATGCTGTATGGGGAAGGGTGGGCCACCGAAGGCGCGGCCATCCGCACAGCCTGTGCCGACAAGATCCGCACTCTGATTGAGACTCCTGACCGGAACGTGACCCCCTCGGCCGTTTCCGTGGGTCTCGCCGGGCTCGACAAGCTGCGCCGGGGTGAACTGGCTGGTCTCGGCGTCAGTCCGCTCTATGTGCAACGGCCGGAGGCCGAAGTGAAATATGACGAATCGGGAGGGCTGTCTCCGCTGGCTCGGCGCCGGGCCAAACTGGCTCGTAAACTGGCGCCACGATAATGAAACCACCGCGAAGACAACGACGCACATGACGGTTTCTACAAGCGAAATTCTGCCGGCCACACATGCCGACCTTCCTGACATCTTGGCGATCGAAGAAGCTTGCTTCTCGGCCCCCTGGACGCGCACAATGATGGAAGCAGAAATGAGCGGCAACCCTTTCGCTCATTTTCTCGTCGCCCGGCGGGCGACCGCCGAAGGAGGAGTCCCGTCAGCCATTGTCGGGTATGTGTGTTTTTGGATCGTCTTTGAGGAAGTCCGGTTGATGAACCTCGCGGTCACTGAATCGATGCGGCGTCAGGGGATCGCCACCTCCCTGGTCACTGCAGCCCTTCAAGCCGGTGCACTCCAGTCAGCCGTGCGGGCGGTGCTCGAAGTTCGTGCGTCGAACGGCGCGGCGCAAACCCTCTATCAGAATCTGGGATTTCGACAGACCGGCCTCAGGCCGAGCTACTATTCGGCGCCGCCCGAAGATGCGGTGCTGATGGAGTTGGACCCCATTGCATCGGATGCGATGGTGCGCTCCCATGCGGGGGATCATACGGGAGGTCAACCATCCCCGGAGCAGCCACTCAAACCAGGAGGTGCGACATGCTGACGGACAATGTGATCATGGAACGGCTCCGCCAATCCAACACAGCATTCCGTGAACTGGAGGAGTCCCACCACCGCCTCGACCTGGAACTCAACGATTTGCAGAAACGCCACGTCCTGACTCCGGCCGAGGAGTTATCCAAGAAGCAGCTGCAAAAGGAAAAGCTCGCGAAGAAAGACAAGATGGCCGAGATGATCCGCATGTATCGCGATCACGGTCTGCAGGCGACCGCACACTAGCCGAGGCACGTGAGCGTCCGACGGACCGATCACAGCGGCAGAGTCCATACCTATGGCCCCAAGCATCCATCCGCTGGCCGCCCACATTCAGACCGTCAAGAAGCGTCTGCTCATCATCGGCGCCACGATCCTGGTGGCGCTCGCTGTCGCCTTCACGTTCTCCGCGGAGATGGTCGCCTGGTTGAATCGTCCCTTTCCCAACCAGTTGGTGTTTTACGGGCCGACGGAAGCGCTGTTCGCCTCGATCAAGGTATCGTTCCTGGCGGCCGTGCTCGCCAGCCTCCCGGTCGTCTTTTACCAGTTTTGGAAATTCGTCGAACCAGCGCTGCTCCCGCAGGAGCAGCGCTGGGGCATTCCGATTTTCCTCCTCGCCGGTGCGCTCTTTGCGCTCGGCCTGGTCTTCTGTAACCTGGTCATCCTGCCGCTGGTCATCGATTTCTTCGTCAGCTTCGGAATGGACCGCGACATCACGCCTCAGCTGAGCGTGGGCACCTATATCGACTTCAACGTCAAGTTCCTCCTCACTTTCGGCTGCGCCTTCGAGTTACCGCTGATCCTGACGATCCTGGCGCGGGTCGGCGTCGTGTCGGCGCAGGTCTTGGCGGCCTACCGCAAGCATGCCATTCTGGGCTCATTGATCATCTCCGCCGTCGTCACTCCCGACGCGACCCTGTTTACCATGCTGCTCATGGCGGTGCCGCTCATGATACTCTATGAAGTCGGCATCATTGGTGCGAAGCTCTTTGGGCGTGCGCCGACGGATATGAGCCTGCCGCTTGATCCGGATATTCCCGTCGGAACAGCAGGGCATCGCGTTCGCTAGTACAGGTAGCACCATGAAATCCACTGCGTGTGGTCCCTTGCGATTTCTCTGGCTCGCCGCGCTGGTAGGGTTGGCCCTCCCGGCGACGGCGCAACAGGGATCGCAACCAGGCGGTTCGCACCAACCACTCCCAGACCAGCAAGCGGCCAGCATTCAGGCGCTCACGGCAACCGGGGATCAGTCGCTCTATGCCGGGTCGTTTGGGCTCGGACTATTCCGCAGCGACGATCGCGGCGCGACCTGGACCAAATCGGGGAAAGGCATCAGCGACCCGTTCATCCTCTCTCTGGCGACCTCGAAAGACGGGACGGTCTACGCCGGCACCTTTCGCGGCGGGGTATTCCGAACACGGGATCACGGGAAAACCTGGCAATCCGTCAACGACGGGCTTAAGCGACATGAGATCAAGGCCCTGCTGCCGGTCGGGGACGTGCTGTACGCGGGAACAGCCGATGGAGCCTATCGTCTCGGTCGAGGCGACGACCGCTGGGCGGTCGTCACAACGGGGCTCGACGAAATTCTGGTCCATGCGCTGGCGCAGTCGCCGGACGGCACGCTTTACGCCGGCACGTCCGGAAAGGGCGTGCTGCGGTTCAAAGCCAATTCGATCGGCTGGGTGCGCCTGCATCATGGCCTGAAGGACCATGAAGGGATGGTTGAGAATTTTATCCGGGTATTGACCATCGACCCGGACGGTGCGATTTATGCCGGGACGTTCGACGGCGGCGTCTTTCGGAGCGAGGATGCGGGCGCGACGTGGCGGCCGATCAGCCGAGCGTTGCCGAACGACTCGATTCGAGGGATCGTGTTCAACAGTCGAGGCCTCTTCGTCGCCACCGGCCACGGCATCTTCAAGACCGTCGACAAAGGCCGTCAATGGACCCCGCTCAACAAGGGACTGACCAGCATGGCCGTTCAAGTGCTGATCGAATCGGCCTCCGGCTCTCTCTACGCCGGCACCAACGCCGGAGCGTTCCGCAGCGACGACGACGGACGGACCTGGGCCGCGATCAATCACGGACTCGAGGGAGGGACGGCACCGCCGCCCTTTCTCTTTCGCTAACCAGAGGAAAGGACACATGACGATGTCAGAGGCAACCGAGAAGACCCGGGCCACGATTGCGGTGACGAGCAAAGGACAGCCGCTGGGAGAAATCGTGCTGAAGTTTTTTCACAACGTCGCCCCCGGCCATGCAAGAAACTTCATGGACCTGGCCAAGAAAGGGTTTTACAACGGCACCACCTTCCACCGCGTCATTCCGGGCTTCATGATCCAGGGGGGCGATCCCAACAGCAAGAACGCCGACCGAGCCTCGCACGGCACCGGCGGGCCCGGCTACCGTATCAAAGCGGAGTTCAACAGTACGCCGCACAAGCGGGGGATTCTCTCCATGGCCCGTGCCAACGACCCGGACAGCGCCGGCTCCCAATTCTTCATTTGTGTCGCCGACTCCAACTTCCTGGACTGGCAATACACGGCTTTCGGCGAAGTCGTCAGCGGCATGGACGTGGCGGACAAGGTCGTCAGCGTGAAGCGGGACGGCGGCGATAATCCGCTGGAGCGAATAGAGATGACGGTCACGATTTCGGAAGGTTGAGGTTGAGATTGAGGTTCAGGTTGAGCATGGAGAAGCTTGATTTCAACATCCGGTTCCTCTCAGCCTTAACCTTGAGCTGCCTGTGCCTGTCCGGATGCACCATTCCGCAGACGCCGTACCGCGCTGTCTACGAAGACCCGGTCAACTACGTCCGTCTGGAGCTGGACGACACCGTGTTGCCCGAATGGCCGCCGGGTCACCATTCACATCCCCGCACCTTTACCTCGGAAGAGATTGCCCGCGTCCTCACCGGCATGAAGGTGCAGGAGCACCGTATCTGGTTGCAAAAGTGGATTCAGGGAGAAGCTCCGCTGGTGCCCGCCTTTCGGGATGAAGAAGTCACGATCCTCGCGCCGCAGATCGCGGAGGCCTTCGCCGCGGCGGCGTACAACGAGCGCATCACGTTTTATCTGAGCCAGCCGCAAACGTCGGCCAAGCGCGTGATCACCACCGGCGGGCTGTACGTGCGGGATTCGGAGATGCACGTGCTGCTGGGCAACTGGCAGATCGTCTACGGCATTCCCACATACGGTATGATCTACGACCGGCGGTACCCCATGCGCCCCACGGCCGCCAAGGGTTTCGACCTCTATTTCCAGCCGTCGGACGCCGTCATCGTACAGAACAGCAGCTTTCTGGACACGTTGCTCGCGAACAACAAGGACGAACTCGTCATCAATATCGACCGTCTCCCCGCCGCGGTGGTCATGGCATCCCCACTTAGGTAGATCTGCTCGCTCCTGCATCGGATCGGACCGAAAGAACCTCCACGTATTCGGCTGATTTCGTTGACAAGAAATGGGCTCGCTGTTAGCGTTTCCTGGTCAGCCACACGGAGGTCCATCTTGGGCATCGACCGCAGCAAGGTGTTGCACAGCGCCCAACTGTTCGCGTCGAAAGGTCAGTTCGACGCCGCCATCAATGAATGGAAAAAGCTGTCGGCCGAATCGCCTGCCGATGGGAGCATCTACAACTCCATCGGTGAGCTCCATCTGAAGCGGAACGCCTCCGGCGAGGCTGTGTCGGCCTTTCTGCAGGCCGCGAACGCGTTTCGGGCGGAAGGCGCGACCCTCAAGGCTATCGCCACCTATAAGAAAGTCCTCAAGCTCGATCCGTCCCGCTACGACATCTACCGATACCTCGGCGATCTCAATGCCGAGCGGGGACTCCTGAGCAGCGCGGTGCAGGACTACCTGACGCTGGGCAAGTACTATCTCAAGGAACGCAAGTCCAAGGAGGCGCTCGAGGTCTATAAGAAGATCGTCAGTCAAGACCCGTCCAATCTCGATGCGCAGCAACGGGTCGCCGAGTTGTGCGTGCAGGAAAACATGCAGGACGAGGCGATAAAGGTCTACCTGCAGCTCGGTCGTGAACGCTCCGCTCAGCAGCGGTACAGCGAAGCCAAGGAAGCGTATCAGTCGGTCTTGCGTATCGATCCGGCCAACAGCGAAGCCGTACAATTTATCGAGCATTTCGAGAAATCGGGCGGCGACCCGATCCGGTTCGCCAGAAGCAGCGCGTCGACTCCGGCGGCGGGAAAATCGCTCGAGCCGATGGACCTCCTGGCGGAAGCCAGGCGACGCATCGAGGAAAAGCAATTTGCGGGCGCGGAAGCGATTCTCAACCAGCTCCTCTCAAAGGAGCCGGGAAACCCTCAGGTCTGTCAGTTGCTGGCCCGATTACACCTGCATCAGGGCCAGCTTCAGATCGCGCTGGGTGAATACCGTTTTCTGGCCGGTGCGGCGCTGCGAGCCCAGGAATACCCGCAGGCGGAGGCGCTGATTCAGGAATTTCTGGCCGTCGAACCCCATTCGGTTCCGCTCCTGGAGTTGCACGGGGAGCTGTACGAGGAGCAGGGAGACCTGTCCACGGCCGTCCTGCACTACGGCAAGGCGGTGGAAGTGCTGCTCGAGCATCCGGAGCCGGGTCTGCCGACGCTGCATGAGGAAATTTTCGAGAAGATCAAGACGCTCGTTCCGGATAGTCCGGTCGTTCACCATTTGGAAGTGCTGCTCCACGATGCGCCTCCCGCCGCCGAATCCGTCGGCGTGCAGGCCGACCAGGCCGCACCGGCACCCGACGCGTTCACCCTCGCGGGCGCGGAGCCGGACAATGCGTGGGGGACAACGCCTCGGAATTCCGGCGAGCCGGGGTTCCGCTTCGCGTCCCCAGGAGAGGCGGCTCCGGTCCTCGGCGTGCCGCCCGTTGCCGCAGCTCGCGAGAACACCGTGGAACCGACACCGGCTGTTACGGGCCAACAGGCCTCTGACGTGGCCGCCGCGGTGCCGCTGCTCACGCGAGACGCTCAACTTCGCTCCTACCTGGAGGCGGGACAGGTCATGGAAGCGGAGCTGTGGCTGAACCGACTGATCGGCAAAGCGCCGGATGATGCCGAGCTGCGAGAATTGCTGGGCCGGCTCTTCGAGCACAAGGGCGACGGGGCCGCCGCCGCCTTACAGTATGCGCGGGCGATGGAACTGCAGTTGGCCGCCGCGCCTGAGGGCGATACCGAACGGCTCACGGCCCTGTACCTCAAACTCAACACACTGGCCCCGGCTCATCCTCTTGTCGGAAAGCTGGCCCCGCTGTTCCTCACACGTGAGGAACAGCGGGGCGCCGCACCGGAAGAGGCCCCCGAAGGGATGGCCGACGGGCTCGACCCGGAGGTGCATTACACGCTCGGCGTGGCATACAAAAACATGGGCCTGCTCGATGAGGCCAAGGAAGAATTCTCCGTCGCCATGCAATCACCAGCCGTGTTCCTGGACTCCTGTCTTATGACCGCCATCTGTTTGAAAGAGCGTGGGCAGGCCGACGCCGCAAGCACCCAGCTGGAGCGTTTACTGACGGATTCTCGTTGCCAGGGGGCCAAGGGTCAGGCGATTCGATACGAATTGGGCTTGCTCTACGAACAACAGGGCCAGTGGGAGCAGGCCGTGACGATGTTCGAGTCGATCCCCACCTTCCACGACGTTCCGGAACGATTGTCCTCGATCCGCGCGGACCATCCCGTTTCTGAGTCCACCGCCAAGGCCTTCGGATACGCCAGCTGACCGGATCAGGTCACGGGATTCGGCGCCGGCCGGCCGGCCAGGACTGCATCGACATTGTTCAGGCAGATCATACCCATCTGCACCCGCGCAAACCAGGTCGCCGACCCGAGATGGGGCAGCAGCACCACGTGCGCCGACGAGCGAAGCCCCGGATGCACGCGGGGTTCGTCTTCATAGACGTCAAGGCCCGCCCCGGCGATCGCACGACGCTGCAACGCATCCACCAACGCCGCCTCGTCCACGATCGGTCCCCGGGCCGTATTGACGAGGATCGCTGTCCGTCGCATCCCCGCCAGTTCGGATGCTCCGATCAGATGCCGCGTCTCGCCGGTCAGCGGCACATGGATGGACACAAAATCCGAGTCGCGGAGCAGGTCGGGTAGGGAGACAGATTCCCATTGCGCGCCGGACGGCGAGACGAGGGCGGAACGCCGACTGAAATAGCGCACCGGCATGCGAAATCCGACGGCACGATGGGCCACAGCCTGCCCAATCCGCCCCATTCCGACGATGCCTAGCGTTCGACCGGCGACCTCTGCGCCCAAGAGCTGCGTCGCCGTCCAGCCGGTCCAGGTTCCCGCCCGCACCAGCGCATCGCCTTCCACAACTCGACGAGCCGTGGCCAGGATGAGCGCCCAGGTCAAGTCCGCGGTGGCGTCGGTCAGGACATCCGGAGTATTCGTCACGATGATCCCGCGATTTCGGGCCGCGGAAAGATCGATGTTGTTGTAACCGACCGCATAGTTGGCCACGACTTGCAGTCGCGATGCCCCGGCCAAACTCTGCGCGTCGATGCGCTCGGATAATGTGACGATGGCGGCGGCCGCCTCGTGCAATCCTTTCCGAAGCGTCGCGGGAGACGGCGGAGCCTCTTCCGGTTCCGCTAGTAGCCGGTAGCGCTCGCGGAGCGCCGCCATCACCGGTTCCGGCAAGAGGCGGGAAAGGTAAAGGAGGGGGCGGGGCTCGCTCATAGGTGGTGATGGCATCTTACCGAGTCACGGCCACAGCCACAACCGCTCGGCAGCCGCGGCTCGATGTGTGGTAGTCCCGCAGCGAGCCGTCTTGAAGTTCCGGACTTCCATTTGCTATTCTCCGTGCACCTTCCCACGCATGCACCACTTCAGAGGGCAATCCCAAGGAGTTAGACCATGGCCAGCATCAAGCGGGCATTGATCAGCGTTTCGGACAAGACCGGGATCGTGGACTTAGCCAAGGGGCTCGAAACCTTGGGCGCCGAGATCCTTTCGACTGGGGGCACGGCCAAGGCGTTACGCGACGCCGGCGTCAAGGTCACCGACGTGGCCGCCTATACCGGCTCGCCGGAAATTCTCGACGGCCGCGTCAAGACCTTGCATCCGAAAATTCACGGCGGCCTGCTGGGACGCCGATCTGTTCCGGCACACGTCGATCAGATGAAGCAGTACAACATCGGTCCCATCGATGCGGTCGTCGTCAATCTCTATCCGTTCGAAGCCACCATCTCCAAACCCCATTGCCCGTTCGACGACGCCATCGAGAATATCGACATCGGCGGCCCTTCGATGCTGCGGTCGGCCGCCAAGAACCATGAGGACGTCTTCGTCGTCGTCGATCCGGCCGACTATCCACGCGTGCTGGAGGCGGTCAAGAGCGTCGGCGATACAGGGCCCCTCCGCCGCGAGCTGGCCATGAAAGTCTTCCAGCACACGGCGCGCTACGACAGCGCGATCGCCGGCTATCTTGAAAAGCAGATCCACGGCGCTGCCGCCAAATTCCCGAAGATCCTGTCGTTGCAGTACGAACTGGCCGAAACGCTTCGCTACGGAGAAAACCCCCATCAGCAGGGCGCCTTTTATCGCGAACTCCACTCCCAGGAGCCGTCCGTCTCGCGCGGCAAGATACTTCACGGAAAGGCCATGTCGTACAACAATTTCCTTGATGCGAATTCCGCGCTGGAATTGGCTAAGGAGTACGAGGAGACGGCGGTCGCGATCATCAAGCACAACAATCCCTGCGGTGTCGCCTTGGGGACCACGCCGGTGGATGCCTATGTCAAAGCGCGCGAGACCGATCCGATTTCGGCCTTTGGAGGCGTTATCGCTTTCAACCGGCCTGTGGATCTCGCGGCAGCCAAGGAAATTACCTCGACGTTCGTGGAGGTCGTCGTGGCGCCTGGATTTGCCGACGACGCTCTGGCCGAACTCAAGCGCAAGAAAGATCTGCGACTCCTCGATGTCGGCCCTCTCGTACGGGTGAAACAAGAGGGCTATGACTTGAAAAAACTGGTTGGCGGCCTGATCGTGCAGGATCGCGACCTGGGCGTACTCACGGATCTGCGGTCGCTCCCGGTTCCCACGGTCCGCAAGCCCACCGATGAAGAGTATGCGGCCTCCGCCTTCGCCTGGAAGGTCTGTAAACACGTCAAGTCCAACGCCATCATCTATGCCAAGCCTGGCCAGACGGTGGGGATTGGCGCCGGTCAGATGAGCCGGGTGGACAGCGTGAAACTGGCTGCGATGAAGGCGCAGATGCCCGTCAAAGGCTGCGTCATGGCGTCGGACGCCTTCTTTCCATTCCGGGACGGGCTCGACGCGGCGGCGCAAGCCGGCATCACCGCCGTCATTCAACCCGGGGGGTCCATTCGCGATGCGGAGATCGTCAAGGCCGCGGATGAGCACGGCTTGGCAATGATCCTCACGGGCATGCGCCACTTCCGCCACTGACGGATGTCGGGACGACGTTCACACCTCACCGCCCTGTCGCACAGGGCGTCGATACGGCTTCTGGCGGACATGTCGGCGCCCCGCGGACAAGCATCCTCCGGCGACCGTTCGAATTCTCCTTTCCCCGGATCGTACGGTGCGCCTTCGTGAATATTCTCGTCGTCGGAAGCGGGGGACGCGAACATGCCATCGTGTGGAAACTCGGACAGAGCCAGCGGAGGCCCGCCATTTTTTGTGCCCCCGGCAACGCCGGTATCGCATCGTTCGCAACCTGTGTGCCGATCGCGGCCCATGACATCCAAGCCCTGAAAGACTTCGTCGTCCGCAACCACATCGATTTGACCGTCGTGGGACCGGAAACGCCGCTCGCCATGGGCATTGCCGATGAGTTTCGCAAACATCGCTTGAAAGTATTCGGTCCGACCAAGAAGGCGGCGCGCCTGGAAGCCAGCAAAAGTTTTTCCAAAGACCTCATGCGACGGGCCGGAATCCCCACCGCACGCGCGAAGAGCTTTACCGACACGGCGGCGGCACTCGCCTACGCGAGTGAGCATGACCTTCCTCAGGTGATCAAAGCGGACGGCCTCGCGCAGGGTAAAGGCGTGATCATCGCCACGACACACGAGCAGGCGCGGCAGGCGATCGTCGATTGCATGGAGAAGGCCGTCTTCGGGGAGGCCGGAAAAGAAGTCCTGATCGAGGAGTTTCTGACCGGAGAAGAGTTGACGATCATGGCCTTTACCGACGGCCGCACGATCGTACCGATGCCGCCGGCACAGGATCATAAGCGAGTCGGCGACGGGGACACCGGCCTGAACACCGGAGGAATGGGCGCCTATGCGCCCGCGCCGCTCGGCACACCGGAGCTTCGGGATCAGGTGCGGCGGCAAATCCTGGAGCCGATCGTGACCCATCTCTCCAAGATGGGATCCCCGTTCCAGGGTGTCCTGTATGCCGGCCTGATGGTCGTCAAGGGCGTGCCGTATGTGCTGGAGTTCAACGCCCGGATGGGCGACCCGGAAACCCAAGTGGTGCTGCCGCTGCTGAAAACCGATTTGCTCGAGGTGATTGAAGCGGTCGTGGAGCATCGACTGGATCAGCTGGACGTCGAATGGCGCGAGGACGCGGCCGTCTGTGTCGTGATGACGTCGGAAGGATATCCCGGCCCGTACCGAACCGGGGTTCCCATTCAGGGTTTGACGGAGACGTCCGTGGAGCACGCCGTCATTTTCCATGCGGGAACGGCCTTCGATCAGCAAGCAGTCGTGACCGCCGGCGGACGTGTCTTGGGTATTACAGGCTTGGGCCCCGACATCGCGGCGGCTCAACAGACGGCCTATCGCGCCGTCCGCGCGCTGTCGTTTGAAGGCTGCCACTACCGCCGAGACATCGCCCATCGGGCGTTGAGCCCTCGCACATCGCGTTGAGCATCTCTTGCCGGCTCATGGCCACCGTTCATCCACTGTCCCTGACCACGTTACCGGTTCTCGCTCCCTCCGTTCGTTCGGTGATTCAGAACGGAGGCTTGATCGCCATGCCGACCGAGACCTACTACGGTCTCGGCACAAGTCCGTTCGATGCCGGCGCCGTCGATCGTTTGCTGCAGGTCAAGAACCGAGAGTACGGGAAGCCGATCCTGGTGCTCATCGGCGACGTGAACCAACTTCCCCTTGTGGTAGCCGATATGCCACGCGTCGGACACATACTCGCGGAAGCATTCTGGCCCGGCGCCCTGACCATTCTGCTGCCGGCCCATCCGGCGCTTCCTCGTCATCTCACCGGGGGGAGCGGGTGGGTGGGCGTGCGGCTGAGTTCCTGTTCATCGCTGACGGAACTCCTGAAGCAGACCGGTCCGGTGACCGGTACCAGCGCGAACCGCTCCGGAAGCCCGCCGTTGACTACTGCCGAGCAGGTGCAACGGGAGTTGGGTCTCGAGATCGATATGATCCTGGACGCAGGCAGGACGCCGGGCGGCCTACCGTCCACCGTCGTGGACGTCCGGGAACCGGTCCGACTTGTTCGAGAAGGCGCGATCCCTCGACAGACGATACGGAACGTGTTACAGACACACGAGATTGCGCTGACCGCTTAGACCACAGCCACGGCAACGATCGCAGCCACGCACGGAGGAGGAGAGGCATGACAATGGCGACACGGGTGATGAAGCAAGGAATGGCGGTACTGGCCATCGGTTGTACGCTGACCCTGGCCGGCTGCGACTACTGGCCACCGGCGCTCCAAACCCAGATCGAACAGCTTCGCTCGGAACTGCAGACCGTCACCGCCGAGAAGAGCCAACTGCAGACGCAGCTGGCGTCCATCACCAAGGTGAAGGACGACCTGCAAGTCCAGGTCGACGATCTCAGCCGCGCGAACCGCGACAAGAGCACCATGATCGCCAGCCTCCAAAACAGCGTGACGGCTCTGCAAGAGCGGCTCAACAGGACGTCGAAAGCGGCGGGAGGCAAGGTCATCCCGGCCAAAGCGCAGGCCAAGGCAAAACCCAAAACCACGGTCAAGACGTCGGCCAAGAAACGACCGGCCGTCAAAGCGACCGTCAAGCGATAGAGGAGGCGGCCGGTTATTTTGACGAGGTCGTGGTGGGAGACGTCGCGGACGTGGAGTTGGAACTGGAATTGGAGCTGGCCGTGGAAGTCGGCGCCGCAGTCGACGTGCTCGTCGAAGGAGAAGCGGTCGCAGCCGCTGGCGAGGCGGTCGCGGGAGAAGGTTCTTTTTTGTCCGACGTCGCAGGGGTGGCAGGCTCTGCTCCTGACGGCGGTTTCAGCTTGTCCGAATAGTCGGTCACATACCAGCCGCTGCCCTTGAACATGATGGCTGGAGAAGAAATCAACCGCTTCACCGGCTTACCACAACGATCACAGGCGGCAATCGGATCCTCCTTGATACTCTGTTTCACTTCGAATTTGTACGCACATCCTTCGCACAGATACTCATAAATCGGCACGACATTCCTCCTTCGCTCAATCGAACAGCTCAGCAGTCAGGTAAGTTGCGCCAAGGCATTGTCAAGTCGTTCCAGGCCCCGTTTGATTGTGTCCATACCCGTGGCGTAGGACAGACGGACATGAGCCTGACTGCCGAACGGCTCGCCCGGCACGACGGCGATATGCGCGGTCTTCAGTAAATAGTTGGCCAGATCCGTCGGGGTCTTGACCACACCATCGGGGCCGCGCCTGCCCAAGACGCCGGAGACATTGGGAAAGGCATAGAATGCGCCGGTCGGCATCCGGCACGAGACACCACGTATGCCATTCAACCCTTCCACAATCACCCGTCGTCGCTGATCGAACTCCACGACCATCCGCGCGGTGAAGTCATCGCCGTCTCGCAACGCGGCCACCGCGGCCTTTTGGGAAATTGAGCAGGGATTCGACGTGCTCTGACTTTGAATGTTTCCCATCGCTGCGATCAGGTCTCGGGGACCCGCGGCATACCCGATTCGCCATCCCGTCATGGCATAGGCCTTGGACACTCCGTTGATGATGATCGTACGGGCGGCGATGTCCGTGCCGAGTGTCGCGATGCTGATGTGGACGGTCCCGTCGTAGATGATTTTTTCGTAAATTTCGTCCGAGATCACCAGCAAATCATGGCGAAGCGCGATCGCGGCGATGGCTTCCAACGTCGCTCGGCCATAGGTCGCACCAGTCGGATTGCACGGGCTGTTGACGATGATGGCTTTCGTGCGGGGCGTGACCAGGCGCTCAAGTTCCGCTGCATGGATCGCGTAGCCGTCTTTTTCGCTGGTGGGAAGCAGCACAGCCGTGGCGTCATTGAGGAGCGCCTGATCGGAATACGAGACCCAGTAGGGGGTGGGGATGATGATCTCGTCTCCCGCTTCCAATAGAGCTTCCGCCACGTTGTACAAAGAATGTTTGGCTCCGCAGGAGATCAGAACCTGAGATTTCTCGTACCGAAGTCCCAACTCGCGTTGCAGCTTGTCGACGACGGCGCCGCGCAATTCCTCGGTTCCGGACGACGGCGTGTACTTGGTAAACCCGGCACGAATTGCCGCCTCGGCGGCAGATTTTACGGCTTCCGGCGTATCAAAGTCAGGTTCACCGGTCGAAAAGTCGATGACATCGATTCCTTGAGCCGCCATGGCTTTCGCCGTCGCAGCCATGGCCAACGTAGGGGAAGGAGCGATGCGGCCGACGCGGGAGGCCAGCTTCATGGTTTCAGACTCCGTATACGTGTCTGGAGGCGCCGCGCCACCTCCGGATGAAGAAACGCGGTCAGCGGGCCCCCATGCATCGCGATATCCTTGATGATCGTCGATGAGAGATACGAATATTCCTCGCTGGGCATCAAGAACACCGTTTCGACCCGCTTGGCCAGTTTGCGATTGACCAGCGCCATCTGAAATTCGTGCTCGAAATCCGAAATGGCGCGCAACCCTCGAATGATCGCATGCGCCCCGGACTGCTGAACGTAGTCCACCAGAAGTCCGTCAAATGTCACGACCTCGACCTGCCCGAGATCTTTCATGACCAACCTCACCATCTCGACGCGCTCCGTCATATCGAAGAGCGGATGCTTGGTCGGATTCGGAGCGACGGCCACAACCACTTTGTCGAACACCCGCAGGCTGCGCGTAATGATGTCCGTATGCCCATGGGTAATCGGATCGAAGGTGCCCGGATAGATGCCGATCTTCATGCCGACGCCCGCTGACGCGGCGCCGCGCCGTAGAGCAGCAGGGCGGTATCGCCATACACATATCGCCGAATCAATGCCGCACCCGGAAATGACGCCGGCAACACCGCTTTCGCGTTTTGCTCGATGACCATCAGACCGTCCTCCACGAGAAGCTCCGTCGTCCACACCGTCCGCAACGTTTCGATCGCCTGCGTATCGGCGTATGGGGGGTCGGCGAAGACGACGTTATACGGCCCATCCCACCAATTAGGTCGAGCCAGGAAGTCCTGCGTACGACCGGCCCTGACGTGTACCTGATCCTCAAAGCCACAGACCGCGAGATTCTTTCGCAGTACCTGCAGTGCGTGCGGGTCACATTCCACAAAGGTCACCGCCTCCGCCCCACGGCTGATCGCTTCGATCCCGACTGCTCCGGTTCCCGCATACAGATCCAGAAACCGGCCGCCCGGTACCCGAGGGTCGAGAATGGAAAACAGCGCCTCGCGCACCTTATCAGACGTGGGACGCAGCGTCGTCCCTTGTGGCCCACACAAGTGTCGACCTCGGTGGGAGCCGGCTATGATGCGCATAGTCAATCAGGTGAGAAGACGCTCAGGAGTCAATGACTCTAACATAGCGTTTTTGAAGGGGTCAAGGAGCGCGCACTGCGCGGGAAGCCGCAGAACGAACAGCTTCTACCATGCGGAGTCCTGGCCAAAATCCGATTCAGATGATTGGTGCTATTTTGACGAGGTATGCGTGGCTGACTATAATTCGCGGACGTGGGGGCCGACCTAGGCGGCGAGAGGCGCCAGGGCGGAAAGACGACAGTTCGATCGCTCTCGCAACTGCGAGGATACCGAATCGCTATCGAGCCGCCACCGGCGTGCTCGGTTGCGCATCGCGTGCGGCAAGGCTCTTGCGGCGATTATTCGAAATCGTGCGATCGATGATCGCGCCGCAGTTGATACATTTCCAGGCGTAGAAAATCAGGAAGAAATCTGAGAACCGCTCCAGCATCATGAGGCCTTTGCACTTCGGACATTCCATCGATCCCTCCCAGGTGATGACGTGCACAGCTGCCGGCCTGGCTAAGCAAGAGCTACACCACATGGTCGCCATACGTAATTTCAACACCTTAGCTGTTACGTATTTGCCACCAAGGGGGATCCAAGGCATCTTTTTCCGGTACAAAAACGTTCACCGTGTCATATTTTTGTTCGGGAAAAGCGGAAATCCAAGGGATGCGGACAGGAACGACAGGCATGAGTATCTCGCACTGGCCGGAGGCTGAACGCCCCCGCGAACGACTCTTGGCTCGGGGCGCAGCCGCCCTGACCGATGCACAGCTGCTGGCCATCTTGCTGCGGGTGGGCCGACACCGGTCCACCGCGGTCGAAGTCGGCATGGACGTCCTCCACCGTGTGGGGGGACTCAACGGGTTAGCTCGATGCGGACTTGAAGAGCTGTGTGCCGTCCCCGGCATCGGTGAGGCGAAGGCCGCGCAACTCAAGGCCGCGCTGGAGCTGGGGCGACGCGCGATGGCGTCGCCCCTGTCGAAAGGCACGAGGATTTCTTCCAGCCGAGATCTGTTCAACCACTTTCATTCCAGCCTGCGCGATCTCCGTCACGAGATTTTTAAGGTTGTGCTCTTGGACGCCAAACACAGCATCGTGCGGGAAGCCACGGTCTCGGAAGGCAGTCTGACCCTCAGCATCGTCCACCCCCGCGAGGTATTTTCGCTGGCCGTGAAGGAATCCGCGGCAGCGGTGATCTTCCTGCATAATCATCCGAGCGGCGATCCCACTCCCAGCCGGGAAGACCGACTGCTCACCGCCAGACTGGTCGCGGCCGGGGAGATTCTCGGGATTCGCGTACTTGACCATCTCGTCATCGGTGACGGACACTATGTCAGTTTTGCCGATCAAGGATGGCTGCATCAATCCGGCAAAGCTGACCTGACGCCAGAGGAGGCTATCGAACTGTAACGCATCTCTCCGGAAGACCAGACACTTCCGGCAAACCAGAGGAGGGCCCCATGAACGAGCTGCGGACCGCGTCTCTCAGGAATGTGGCTGTGATCGGGAGCCGGGGAGCAGGAAAAACGTCACTCACAGAGGCACTGCTCTTCTGTGCCGGGGCCGTCTCGAAACTCGGCACGATCGCCCAAGGCTCGACCGTATCGGACTTCGAACCGGAAGAACAGCACCATCGCAGCTCCGTGAGCACCGGTCTCCTCCGATTCGCGTGGAATCAGGTTTCCATCACGCTCCTCGACACACCCGGCTCGTTAAGCCTCCTCGGCGAGCCGCTGACCGCACTTGAAGCCGCCGATGCCGTCATCGTCGTGCTGAATCCCGACACCGGCATCCGCAGTGAACTGATTCGGCTCTGGACCCGCGTCCGTGAACGCCAACTCCCGTGTCTGTTGTTCATCAATGAGCCCGAGAACCATTCGAAACCGCTCGACGACCTGTTGGCCGCTTGCCGGCGGGACCTCGATATCAGTCCCATACCCATGACGCTGCCCCTCTATCACGACGGGGTGATGGAGGGAGTCGTCGACCTCCTCGGACAAATGGTCCTCCGCTCCAGAACCGACAGCCCCAAATGCGAGACCAGCGCCGTGCCTGAAATGATACAGCCTGAGGCCACCGAGGGGTTGAAGCGCCTGCAAGAGGCCGTCGCCGACATGGACGACCAATTGTTGGAACGATACCTCTCGGCAGGAGAGCTGACGGCCAGCGATTTGGCGACCGGTATTCGGATCGGCGTGCACAAGATCGGATTGGTTCCGCTCTACAGCGGCTCGGCGTTGAGAAATGTCGGGGTCTCGCCCTTGCTGGCGGCCATCAAGGACTGGCTTCCATCGCCGGAAGAGCGGCCGCAGGCGGTGCCCGTCACCGACGCGGACCAACTCGCCGGTGCGGAGACTGTCACGTCCAAGCCTCATGGAGCGTCCTTTTCTGGATTCATCTTCAAGACCCTCATCGATCCGTTTGTCGGGCGCCTGTCTTACGTCCGTATCGTCTCGGGAGTCTTGCAGACCGACTCCATCATTTTTAACGGATCGAGACAGATCAAAGAGAAATGCGGTCATTTGTATACGCTGCTCGGAAAAAAACACACGGCGGTCCCATCGGCCATGGCAGGGGAGATCATCGCCATCGGGAAACTGAAAGACGCCCAGACGGGGGATACCCTGTGCGAGGAGCGAGATCCGGTCCGCTATGCTTGGCCGGCCCTTCCTCGTCCTGTGTTGTCGTTCGCCGTCGAACCGAAATCCGGCGCCGACATCGACAAGGTCAGTCTTGGCCTCCACAAGTTGATTGAAGAGGACCCGACGCTCGATTTTTCACGAAACGCGGACACGAAGGAAATGGTCCTGAGCGGCATGGGACAGCTCCATCTCGATCTGGCTCTGGAAAAATTGCATCGCAAGTATGGAGCCGAAGTCGTCATTCACATCCCAAAGATCCCGTACCGGGAGACGATCCGCGGCACGGCTCAGGCACAGGGCAAGTACAAGAAGCAGACCGGCGGCCACGGTCAATACGGCGACTGCTGGCTTGAGATCGTCCCGACCGCCAGAGGAACAGGATTTTCGTTCGAAAACCGGATCGTAGGAGGCGTCATCCCGAGAAATTTCATTCCCGCCGTCGAAAAGGGGGTCGTGGAGGCCATGCACCACGGCACGCTCGCGGGATTTCCCGTCGTCGACATCCGCGTGGCGGTCTATGACGGGTCATATCATGTCGTCGACTCCTCGGAGATGTCATTCAAGATCGCGGCCTCCATGGCCTTCAAGAAAGCGATGGAGACGGCCCATCCTGTGCTTCTGGAACCGGTGATGACGGTGGAAATCGAGGCACCGGCCGACCATATCGGCGCGGTGATCGGCGATCTCAACGCTCGGCGGGGTAGGATCCTGCACGTGGAGGCCAGAGGGCATGCCGAACTGGTCAAGGCGTTGGTCCCCCTGTCCGAACTCCTCACCTACACCACGACTCTCAACGCGTTGACCGGCGGGGGAGGGAGCTATGTGATGGAGTTGGCGCGCTATGAGGAGGTCCCTCGAGAGATCACCCTGAAGATCCTGGAGGAGCAGAAAGCGGCGCGGCAGACCGTCGCCACCTCATGACGAAGCCCTATGGATCACCCGCTTTCAAGACGACGTAGAAGGCTCGGTTTTCCCGCAGCACGCGCAAGAGGACGGTCTCACCACGGCGGATCTTCGAGACGGCCGCCGTGAATTCACCGACCGACCCGGCGTCGACGCGGTTGACTTCTTTAATCAGATCGCCCTCCCGCAGCCCTTCGGATTGGGCCAGGCTTCCCGGTTCCACTTTGGTAATCAGCACGCCTCGGGTTTCCCGCAACCGAAACTTGTCCGCCAATGCGGCCGTCAGATCCTGAAGGTCCAGCCCCAGCTTCACGTCCGTGCGCGACGGCGGCAGGGAGGCGACCACGGCTTGATCCCGTCGTTCACTCAGGGCGACGTCCAGCACCATGCGTTTCTTGTCCCGCACCACCTCGACCTTGGCCGTAGCACCCGGTTGCAACCCCGCCACGACTCGGGAGAGACGGTTGGGGGTGTCCACCACCGTGCCTTCGATCCGTGTGATGATGTCGCCCGGTTTGATGCCGGCCGCCGCCGCCGGATCCTTCTCGAATACTTCATTGACCAGCACCCCTTCGTTTTCCGTCACTCCGAACTTCCTGGCCAGCTCCGGCGTCAGCGGCTGGATGCCCACACCCAACCATCCCCGGACGACACGGCCTTGGGCCACCAACTGCTGCAGCACCTGCTTGGCCATATTGGACGGAATGGCAAACCCGATCCCTTGCGCAAAGTTGATGATGGCGGTATTGATGCCGATCACCTCGCCACGCAAGTTAAAGAGCGGCCCGCCGGAGTTTCCCGGATTGATCGAGGCGTCAGTCTGAATAAAGTTCTCGTAGCGCGACAGATTGACGTTCTCGCGACCGATCCCGCTCACGACACCGAGCGTCACCGTCCGATCTAACCCGAACGGATTGCCGACGGCCAAGACCCATTGCCCCACGCGCACTCCGGACGAATCGCCGAACTTGGCATAGGGGAGAGGACGGTCGGCGGTGACCTTCAGGACGGCCAAGTCCGTATCCGGATCCTTGCCGACGACCTGCGCGATCAGCTTTGATTTGTCGGAGAGTCGTACTTCAACTTCGCTCGCATCCCCGATCACATGATTGTTCGTGACGATATGGCCGTCGGGATCGATGAGGACGCCGGAGCCGGAACCGGGAGAGTTCGGAGTCCGCTCCTGCAGAAAATCCCGTCCCTTTCCGCTCGGGCTCACCGGAAACAGATTGACCACCGACGGCTTAGTCGTCTCGGCCAGCTCGGTGATGACCGCTTGAATCTCCTCCAACATCTGCAGACCGGTCGCCCTCCCAGCCTCCGCAGCTCCCACGCCCGTGCGCTGAACAGAGACGATAGACACCACAAGGGTCGCCAGCATGATGAGCAGGGCAGGGGGTCTTCTGAACGAAACTATTGGTGTCATGGTCTCGGCAGTGTACACCACCAGGAATCGAGAAACATACGGGAGGTCGTCGGATCAGTCATCTCGCTAAATGGGCTTGACTTTTCGGGACGTCCCGAACCAGGTCGCTACCTGGTCCAACTCGGAACGCGACCCCATGACCACGACGACATCATCCGGCTGGAACACCAAGGAGTCGGACGGCGGGATGAGAAACGGTCCCCGAAACACAGTGATCACTCGGACCGATGCCGGGAGCGTCAGATCCGAGGCATGTTTTCCGATGGCAGGAGCGCGCCGGGCCACGAACATCCGTTCCAGCGCAACCGAATGCAGACTCAAGTCGCGCTGCAGCGTCAGCAGATCCTCGTGAATGGTTTCCATCTTCAATTCGCGGATCTGTCCGTCGACGCGGTGCAGGGCCTGCTTCAGATCACGGACACGTCCGACCGACTGATCCAATGTCCGTTGGAACTCGTCCGGCGTGATCGAGAGGCTGCCCCGGCCGGCCGATATCTTGTCGGAAATGACGTCGGCAATCCGGTGCCCCAATTCGCCGTGCGCGCTTTCGATCTGGCTCAAGAGCTGGGCGGCCTGGCTGTGCAGACGCAGGATGTGGACCTTCCGATTGACACGCTCCGCCACCGCCACGACCGATTCGTAGACGGCGTTGCCGGTCAGCGACAGTTCTTTCTGTAAGCGGCCGATGAATTCCAGGGGCAGCATCCGACGATTATCTCTTGTGTCTGATAAGGGTTATTATGTAAACTTGCAGCTCTTGCCCTATGCCGCACCGCACATCTTGTCACATCTGTCCCGTACGTGGCCACCTCCAGCCGCATATGTCTACGCTAGCACAGCCCGACTCTTGACCGCCACATTGCCGAAGAATGGATACGAACCGTCATGAATTGGTCGAGCGGAAGCGAACCGAGCCACAGCGTCAATCACGAGTGGATCGTCACCTTGCTGATGTATATCGGCGTGTATTGTCGCAGGCACAGGAACGGATTCCGCAACCTCGACCTGTGTTAGGCCGGTCCTTTCCGCATCAAGTCCCGAAGCACCTGAATAATGACTTCAGGTCTGGGTGGGCACCCCGGAATCCGGACATCGACCGGCACATGGCGATCGACCGGCCCGGTCACCGCATAGCTCCCTTTGAAAAGACCGCAGTTGATAGCGCAATCGCCCAGCGCGATCACCAGTTTTGGATCCGGAGTTTGTTTATGGACATCCTTCAACGCCTGCTCCATGTTCACCGTAACCGGACCGGTAACGACCAAGGCATCCGCGTGCCGGGGCGACGCGGCGATATGAATGCCGAATCGCTCGCTGTCATGGACCGGGTTCGTCAGGGCATTCATCTCCATCTCGCAGGCATTGCAGGAGCCGGTATCGACTTCCCGGATGGTCAGGGAGCGCCTGAAGGGCGCGGCTTTCTCACGGGCCTCTGCGGTCACTGCATCGGGCGCCCCCTGTGCATCAGGGTGACGGCCCGTCACGACGCCCGTTTTGAGACTTTTCTTCAGAATACGAAACATATGTCCCTCCGGTTAAAGATCGTTCCCGGCGTACGAAAGATTGAAGCTCTTGTTGATGAGTGGAAAATCGGGAATGATGTTTCCCGTCGCAGCCCATTGAATTGCCGGCCAGTTCACAAAAGACGGGTCGCGCACTTTGCACCGATGAATCCGACCTTGGTCACCCGCCATGACGAAATAGAGAATTTCTCCCCGCCAGCCTTCGACGGCTGAAACGGCCCAGTTACCTGGTACCGGAAGCTCGTTCGATTCAGCGACGAGCCCTCCCGGTGGAATCAGTCGAGCAATCTCACGGATGAGGCGCACGGATTCGTGAATCTCATCCATGCGCACCCGAAGACGCGCGCGCACATCGCCGTACCGATACAGCGCTACCCTCACGGGCATTTCGTCATAGGCTGCAAACGGGCGATCGCGCCGTACATCCTGATCGAGTCCGGATGCCCGTCCGACAACACCGACGACGCCATGGTCCCAGGCAATCCGTTCCGTCAGGACGCCGGTGGTTTCGAGACGATCGGTTAGGGAAGCGTTGGCCAGAATGATACCTTCAAGCTCCGAGAAATCCTGCTCAATCCGATTCAGTTCGTCGATCGTCCCATCAAATCCCCTTTGGTCTACGTCACAAGCGACCCCTCCAAGACACAGGGCCCCGCGCAGGAAGCGTGAACCGGTTAGCCGATCATTCAGCTGCATGACCTGCTCCTTCAGGCGACTGGAATGGGCGTGCGCCAGCGTATAGGCCGTGTCGTTGCATATCGCGCCCACATCGCCCAGGTGATTGTGGAGTCGTTCGAGTTCCAGAAAGAGCGAGCGCAGATAGCGGGCTCGCCGCGGCACCGTCATGTGCATGACCGTCTCCACGGCCTGGCAGTACGCGAGCCCGTGACCGACCGTAGTGTCACCTGAGATCCGTTCGGCCAGCGGCAGTGCGCCCGTCAGCATCTGTTGCTCAAACAATTTTTCGACGCCACGATGCTTCCAAAAATGACGCACCTCAAGCTGCATGATGGGTTCGCCCGCGACGGAGAAGCGGAAATGGCCCGGTTCGATAATACCGGCGTGGATCGGACCGACCGGCACGTCAAACACGCCTTCCCCTTCGATATGGCGGAATCGATACTCGCCCGGATGCCGTCCCAATACCCGATCCCAGGGAAAGTCCTTCTTGAGCGGATGCGTTCCCTTGGGCCAATGCTCATGCCGGATCAAGCGACGCAGATCCGGATGGCCCTGTGGAATCAATCCAAACTGGTCACGAATCTCCCGTTCATACCATTGCGCCGCATGAACCGACGGTGTGATCGACGGAAAGAGCCGCTCCCTCCTCGCCTGCTCCAGCGTCAGGAGCACCCAAGGCCGGTGCGATTCCAGCGCGAACAAGTACTGAATCTCGTGTCGGTCCACGGTTGGCGCATCGTCGACGGCGAACAGCAGGGCCACCCGCCCCCGTAGCTTGCCATGCAGATACCTGCAGAGTGCCGGCAGGTTGGCGGAATCAATGCGATATTGCAGCATGCCTGCGCGGGCCGACGATGCCGCCGGCAACATCGGGAAGGTTTCGCGAAGCTGCTGATCGATCAATGAATCATCTCGCATCATCCCCTCGTAGAGCTAGCCTCCGCCAAGCAATGCGGAGGCCATGTCAAGCAACTGACGGAGAGGCGAGGGCAAGACCCAGCATAGTCCTACAAGGAGCACGCCGAGAAGGACGAGCGAGAGATGTCCTGTCGACCAGGGTTCTCCCCGTGTTACTGCCGCCGGAGCGGCTCCCCAGACCATCCCGGTGATCCGGTAGAGCAGCGCGGAGAAGGCCACAAGGTTGCACAGCAGCAAGAGCAGAATGGAACCGCCTACGCCATGGCTCCCCCACCCCCCTGGCAGCCCCGATGTACCGAGCGCGGTCACGATCTGCATCTCGCTGGCGAAGAGCGCGAAGGGCGGCAGCGCCGCCAAGGCCAGCCCCGCGACCAACAGCGCCAGCGCCGACCCGGGCATCACGCTGGCCACCCCATGTACCTCCCCGATCTCCACCGTCTTATACCGCCGGTGAATGTTGCCGGCTGCAAAGAACGCCAGCGACTTTGCGAAGGCATGATTCACCAAGTGGAACAAGCCCCCGAAGATGCCGATCGACCCGCCGACGCCGAATCCGACCATCGCCAACCCCATGTGCTCAATGCTCGAGTACGCGAGCATCCGCTTGTAGTTGTGCTGCAGAAGCAGAAACAAGGCCGCAATCGAAAAGGAGAGCAGACCAAACAACGCCAGCAGACTGCCGGAGAACTCCGGCGAGACGGCCTGATCCACGATCCCTCGGCTTCGCAGAATAGCGTAGACGGCGACTGTTTCCAGTACGCCCGCGAGCATGGCGGCCACCGGCGCCGGCGCTTCGGCATAGGCGTCGGGCAACCAACTGTGCATCGGCACGAGACCGACCTTCGTCCCGTAGCCGACGAAGAGAAACACGAACGCAAGTTTTAGAATATGCGGATCCAGCTGCGCGGCGATCGCCTGCAACTGGGTGATGTTGAGGGCCGAACTCACGTCGCCGAGTACGTGCAGCGATGAATAGTACATCAGCACGACGCCGAACAAGGCCAGCGAAATCCCGACCGAGCAGAGAATCAGATATTTCCACCCGGCCTCCAGCGACTCACGCCGCCTCCAGAATGCGATCAAGAATGTCGTGGCCAATGTCGTCGCTTCGATGGCCACCCATTGCACGCCGAGGCTGTTGGTCACCGTCGCCAGCACCATCGCCAGCAGGAACATGTGAAACAGGAAGAAGAACAGGTTCAGACGATTCGGCGCGACGGTTCCCCTGGCCACTTGCTCATCCATGTACGAACGCATGTAGAGCGAGCACGCCAGGCCCACGATGCCGATGATGAACAGAATCATCGACGAAAGCGCGTCGATGTAGACCATCTCGTCGAATGCCGTCACCGACCCCTGCGTCAAGACGGTCCGCGCGATCAGGATTTCCGCGGCAACCAACAGGCCCATGCTGGCGAGATTCACCAGATGGAGTTGCCGGGACGTGCGAATGAGAAGACTCCAGCATCCGGCCGCGAACGGCGCGCACAGGAGCACGGCCGCGGCCATGGTCGTGATCGTGACCGTCATTCTTTCAACTCGCTGAGCCGGCTGGTGTCCACGCTGTCAAACGCGTCCTGCAGCCGGTTCGTGTAGATGCCGGCGATCAGTGCCGCGACCAGCACGTCGAAAAAGACGCCCAGTTCGACGATCAAGGGCATGCCGTAGGTGGCCGCAGTCGCACCCAAGAACAGTCCGTTTTCCATGACCAGAAAGGCAATCAACTGGGTGACGGCCTTCTGCCGCGCGATCATGGTGAAGAACCCGATCAGGACGATGGCCAGTGCGATGGCGAGCGAGTTCCGCGTCAGCAGATGGCCGAACGAGATGATCGGCCGGGTAATGAAAAACGCGGTCATCACCAACGCGCCGCAGATCAGCAGGCTAGCCGGGACATTGACGTTCATGACGAGCTCGCGCGTCACGTTCAACCGCTCGATCACTCGACGCAGCACGTGGGGGATGACGAGGCCCTTCACGGCCACCGTCAACGCGGCGGCGATATAGATGTGTCGCGTCCCGGTCAGAAACGCCACCAGCGCGGCGGTCATCGCGAGAAACATGGACTGCACGGCGAACAGATCCACGCACGCGGAAAGCCGCCGCTGGGCCACGATCGCAAAACACGTCAGCAGCAGCATGGCCGATCCGAGATCCACGAGCTGTGAGCCGACATGGGTGGTAAGCCAGGACATGTCAATCTTGCAGAATATAAAAGAACAAGAGTCCCAGCAGCGCCAGGATAAACGCGACGCCAAGCAGGTCGGTGACGCGGAAGAGCCTCAGCTTGGCAAACATACATTCGATCAGACCGATCAGCGCGGCCAGAACCGAAACCTTCACGACATAGACCGTGGCTCCGATCGCCAGCGCCTGGGATGTCGGACTCGTGGCGATACCCCACGGAAAGAAGACATTGGCGATGAGCGTCAGAAACACCAGCAGTTTGATGGCCGACGCCCATTCGAGCAGGGCTAGGTACCGACCTGAATACTCCAGAATCATGGCCTCATGAATCATGGTGAGCTCGAGATGGGTTGCCGGATTGTCGACCGGGACGCGGCCCGTTTCTGCGAGAGTCACGATGAATAGTGCCGCAAGCGCCATCAGGCGCGGCACCGGATCGCTGGCCACGCCTTCCATCAGCGCGGTTTTATGAACGATGGTGCTCAGGTTGGTCGACCCGGCCGTTAACGCGATCGCGAAGATGGATAGGATCATCGCAGGTTCGGTCAAGGACGCGATGATCGCCTCGCGGCTGCCGCCCATGCCGCCGAAGGCCGATCCGGCGTCGAGCCCGGCCAAGATCAGAAAGAACGTGCCCAGGGCGAACAAATAGACGAGCGCGATGATATTGCCGGCAAAACTCAACGGAACCTGGGAGACGATGACCGGGACCAGCAAGCCGGCCGTCAGCGTCGAGCCGAAGACGATGTAGGGCGTCGCCGTGAAAATCCACGAGGTCGTCGTGGAAACGGCCGGCTGTTTCCTGAATAACTTGACCAGATCGAAGTAGGGCTGGAAAAGACTCGCCCCCCGGCGGCATTGGAGCCGGGCCTTCAGCTTACGAATGAGTCCGACGACGAACGGCGCCAGCATCAATAGCATCAGCGCCTGGGCGACCGAGATGGCCATGGCGGACAGGATCGCCGGGATCGGCATCTGCTTCGCTTTCGTTACAGGGCAATCAACAACAGCAGCACGAGCGTGACGAATATATAGGCCAGGTAGACGTGAAGACTCCCCGCCTGGATCACCCGCAACCTGCCGGCCAGTGCGGGAATCACGGCGGCGACCGGCTGATACAGGTACGTTTCGAAGATCGGCTCGATGCGCACGGTGAAACGTCGGCTCTTGGCGAAGTATTGCGATTCGTGCAACAAATCGGTTTCGAGTTTGACGGTCGGTCGATAGATTGTGCCGAACACCCGCTTGATCGGTTGAACGAAACCCGTAGCCGTATATTCCATTCGAGGCGAAAGTTTGAGACCGCATCCCCAGGTTCTGACGTACCGCTTTGCGTGCCAACCTCCCGCCAGCGCAGTCAGCGCCAGCGCAGCCATGGCGGATCCCGCCAGGAGCAGCGCCAGGAGCGGTGACGAGAGGCTGGAAAACTCGGCCCCGACCGGGATCACGGTCCATCCGCCCAGGGCGAGCATCTGCGCGGCAATCGAATTCCCGATCATCGGCTGAACGGCGTGATCCAGCAACGGCACGACGACCGTCGGCGCCAGTCCCAGCAGCACGCACACGGCTGCCAGCACGACCATGCCGGTCCGCATGGTCCAGGGCACTTCTTCGGCGCGCCGCGCATGGGAGCTGCGCGGCAGGGCCAAGAACGAAATGCCGAATGCTTTGGCGAAGCAGACCAAAGCCAGGACTCCGGTCAACGCGAGCATGGCTGCGGCAAGCGGCAGCATCAGCTTCATCAAAAGCGAGGGAACCTGCACGCTCTGGAAGAGGGTTTGAAAGACCAGCCATTCGCTGACGAAGCCGTTGGTGGGCGGCAACGCAGAAATGGACACGGCGCCGATGAGGAAACAGGCGCCGGTCCAGGGCATGCGGCGCAGCAAGCCGCCATACTCTTCCACATTGCGGGTCTGGGTGGCGGAGAGCAACGATCCGGCACCGAGAAACAACAAGGCCTTGAACAGCGCATGGTTCACAGTGTGATACAGGCCGGCCAGCAGGCCAAGCGCCGCCAGATCCTCCAGTCCATAGGCGTGAAACAACATGCCGGCTCCCACGCCCAGCAGAATGATTCCGATGTTCTCCACGCTATGATAGGCCAGGAGCCGTTTGAGATCGTGTTCCATCAGGGCGTACATGACGCCGAGCACGGCGGAGACCGCGCCGATCGCCAGGACCATGAATCCCCACCACCAGGGAAAGTGACCGCCGAGAAAATCAAACATCACGCGCAAGAAACCGTAGATGGCCGTCTTGATCATCACGCCGGACATAAGGGCCGAAACATGCGAGGGGGCGGCGGGATGCGCATAGGGCAACCACACGTGCAGGGGGACTATGCCCGCCTTGGTTCCGAATCCGACCAGGGCCGCCAGGAAGACCATGGTCTGCAACGCATCCGGCAACGCCTGTTCGGGATGGCGAAATGCCTCGAACGAGAACGTGCCTCCCCCCTGAAACAGCAGCAAGAACGTCACGACGATGAACATCGTTCCGAGGTGAGTCATGACCAGATACAGAAAGCCGGCATGCCGCACGTCGGGGTCTTCGTGGTACGTGACGACGAGCAGATAGGAGACTAAGGACATCAGTTCCCAGGCGATAAGGAACAGAAATCCGTTGTCGGCGAGGACAACGAGGGCCATCGCGCAGAGAAACGCGTTGAAAAGGGCGCCTACCACGGCCGGCGACACATACGGCGGCACATGCCGCAAATAGCCGACGGCATAGACCGCCGTGGCAACGCCGACAAGCGAGATGGTCAAGAGAAAAAACGATGCCAACGCGTCCAGGCGGACGGCAAACACCAGAAGGGGGATCGACGACGACCACGCCAGCGTCAGCGGTTCCGCCGCCGCGAGTCCGGCGGCGCCAATAACGATTCCCAGCGCCGCGGCGCCCCCCGCGCAGCCGTGAGCGAGCAGGACTTGAAGTTTCGGTCGACCCGGAATGCTGAGCGGAAGGGCGATTCCGGCGGCGTACAGTCCCAACATCGCTATCAGCAAAGTGGTCATCGATTGCGGGTTCCGGACGGACCCGATGTCCTTGGCGCGGGAGACGACCGATCTCGTCGCGAAGCGGCGATGATCAATGTCCTTGCTTCTGGATCATCGGGTCAATTTCCTTCTTCGCTTCCTCGGTCACGCTGTACCGCACATACTCGTGATCCAACACCTCATTGGCGTAGAGCCGGCCGGTCGGAGCCGGTACTGCCAGCTTCACCGTTGAGGTTCCCTTGGGGTCTACGGTGACCGTCTGCTCGGTCGCGGTCCGGACATAGGGATGCCAGACCACCAGTTTGTACGTGCCGGCCGGCACATCGGTAATCGTGAAACGGCCATGATCGTCGGTCTTGGCAAAATAGGGATTGCTCACGGCAAGCCCCCAACTTTCCATGTACGCATGGAAGCCGCACTGCATCACGAAGATTCGACGGCCCTTGCTGAGTTTGACCAGTTCTTTCATCGGCGCGCCGGCTATGTGACGGTGATAGAGGGCCGCTTCGCTGCGGTCTTTGAAGTTACGCGGATGTTGGGGATTCATCGGCAGCGGCAGATTGAAGAGCACACGCGCCCCCAAGTGTGACGTTTCATAGGCCTGAATGTCGTGCATCACCGGATCCATGTTGACGACCGTCACAGACTGATCGTCACGGACGACGCTGGTAAAGGGCAGAAACCGGCAATCCCTCGCTTCGATTTGCGGGATGCCTCCCTCCTCGAAGGGCTTGCCTTGTCCGACGCCCTCCAAATAGACGACGACATCCCGAAACTCGGCGGTCAGGCCGACGTCGAACGGCTGAAGAATCCGCCACCCCTGCCCGTCTGAGATGCGCCCGCAATAGAACGGGTCCGGCAAAGTTGTGAGATTGTAGCCCTTTGGCTTTGGAACCGCCCCATCGAGCGTCACAGTCCCTGTAATGGTTCCCCCGTCCTGAACCGTGATCGCTTCATACGAGGCCGTGGCGGGCGAAGCCAGATACGTCGTCACCGCCAGAATTATGTTGAGTGTGTACCAGTGGATCATTGTTCCTTCCTCCTTTCACCTCAATCCGTGAAGAATCGCGTCCGCTCCGATGGATGCGATCGAGAATGCTCCTCTCAACCTGCCGGCACATGCTCATAACGGAGACTGCAACGGACGTCCCGTTTTCGCCAGACAGCGGGCGATCCCTTCACGTGCCTGAAGACTATTGGGGTCGGCAGCCAGCACCGTCTTCCAATGGATGAGCGCGTCCTCATGCTGATTCAAGCGCTCGAGCAATGAGGCGAGTTCGCAGCGCGTGCTCCCATCCGTCGGGCAGGCGGTCAGGGTTTGTTGCAATACCGAAAGTCGATTGATCCATTCGGTCGACATGAGATTCCACACGACTCGTTTCCACATCGCAGTGCAGGGATGATGCCGGAAATAGAGGAAGTCGAAAGGCAGGAAACTGCGAAAAAGGCGGTCCCTAAAACAGGCTGCGCGGGTGGTTCCTGCAAGAATTGCAGATTCTTCCACTTCCAAGGGAATCGGCCTGCAAAATTTGCAGACCGATTGGACCCGTCACCCTCTTCGCGCCGCGCACCTTACTCACGGATGCCGTAGTCCTTGATCTTATACTGAAGCGCGCGGAGGCTGATTCCCAGAAGCTTGGCGGCCTTCTCACGGTGATTGACGACTTCGGCCAAGGTTCGGCGGATGACTTCCCGTTCGATGTCCTCGAGCGAGGTGCCCAGCGTCACGACCATGGTCCTCGTATCTTCCCGGCTGACCTGAATCTCCTCCGGCAAGTGCTCCGGCCGGATCACCGGATCCTTGACCGTAATGACCAGCCGTTCCATCAAATTTCTCAATTGACGGATGTTACCGGGCCACGCATAGAGCCTCATCAACCGCATCGCGTCACGGGAAATCTCTTTGATCTCCCGGTGGTGCTGCGCGGAGAACTCCCGAAGAAAGCGCTCAGCCAGAAGCGGGATATCGTCGCCGCGTTCGCGAAGCGGAGGCAGACGGATCGGAACGACGTTCAGGCGGTAGTACAAGTCTTCCCGAAAGTCGCCTAGCTTGACGGCTTCTTCCAGATTTCGGTTCGTGGCCGCGACGATGCGGGCGTCGACCGTAATCACCTTCGTGCCGCCCAGCCGCCGGAATTCCTTCGTCTCCAGCACACGAAGAAAATCGACCTGCGACTTCAGCGACAACTCCCCCACCTCATCGAGCAGGAGGGTGCCGCCGTCCGCCAATTCGAAGCGCCCGACCTTCGTCGCCGTCGCGCCGGTGAAGGCGCCTTTTTCAAAACCAAAGAGCTCGCTTTCGAATAGATTTTCCGGAAGCGCCCCGCAGTTCAACGTCACGAAGGGTCCGGATCTGGCGCTTTTGTGATGGATGGCCCTGGCCACCAGCTCCTTGCCGGTGCCGCTCTCTCCCGTCAACAGGACGGTCACGCCGCTGTCGGCGACCATCTCGACCAGGCTGTATACGCGCTGCAAGGGCTCACTTTCGCCGGCCATCTGATCGAAGCGCACCCTGGTTTCGAGACGGTCCCGCAACTGCTTGTTCTCGCTCGCCAGAGCCCGTCGCTCCAAGGCCTTGGCGACGACCAGCGGGAACCGCTCGCGGTCGATGGGCTTCGTCAGGTAGTCGTAGGCTCCAGCCCGCATCGCTTCCACCGCCGTATCGATGGAACCGTAAGCGGTCATGACCACAACTTCGGTGTCCGGCCGCGAAGCCTTCAAGCGGCGGATGAATTCGATGCCTCCCATGCCCGGCATTTTCAGATCGGTAATGGCCAATTCCGCGCCCTGACGGGTCAGCTCCTCCAAGGCCTCTTCCCCCGCCGCCGCCCCGCGGACGTCATACCCCAGCTTCGAGAGAACGGTCACCAGCGCACTACGAATGTTGACCTCGTCATCCACCACCATGATTCGCGCACGATCGGTCATGCTGTTACCGTCACACGGCGCGATAGCCCCGTCATCGCTTGAAACCTCAACAGAACCGTGGTTCCTCTCCCATACTCGCTCGAGACCTGAATCGTCCCGCCGTGGTCTTGCATGATCCGGTAGGCGATCGCAAGACCCAGTCCTGTCCCTTCCGCTTTCGTCGTATAGAACGGCTCGAACAAGCGAGCCAAGTCTCCCTTCCTGATGCCGCTGCCGGTATCGACGATGGTAATTTCCACCCACTCCCTGCCACCTTCGTGGCGACGGCGGGCTTCAACACGGCATCGACCGCCGTTCGACATGGCATGGAAGGAGTTGGCCATCACGTTCACCAGGACCTGACTGATCTGAGTTTCATCCCCGAGCACGGGAGGCAGTCCATCCTCCGTCAGATGCTCCAGCCGGATGTGTCGCTCGTCCGCTTCAAAGTGCATCAGCGAGATGATGTACTTGATGACCGATGGCACATCCACTTCACGCAATCCCAGCGAGCCGGGGCCGGCAAACTTCATGAATGTGTCAAGAATGGCCGACATGCGGCGACACTCTGCGTTCAGAATCCTGAGATAGTGCTCCGCCTGTTCCGGCGGCCCGATCCGTCTGCCCAGTTCGTCCTCCAACAGATGCAGGTTGAGATCCACGGCGCTCAATGGATTGCGCAACTCGTGGGCCACACCGGCGGACAGGGTATGCAGTGCCGATAATTTTTCGGCGACGCGCACCCGCTGTTCCAACGCCAGCCACTCCGTCACATCCTGTGCTTGTAAAATGATGCCGGCAGGCCGGCCGTCGTCGCCGGTCAGTTCGGCCGTCGTCACCCGGATCGTACGCGTCGCCCGGCCCTGCCCCTGATACGGCAGATCCTGTTGGCGCACGTGCTCTTGCTTTCGCAAAGCCGTACCCAGCACGTCGCGAATCACATCGCCCCGCGCAAAAACCGAGTCGTACGCTTGCCCCAGCAGATCCGACGAGGAACGTGTCAGGACGGCCGCGGCCGCGGGATTCACGGCGGTGATGACTCCGCTCTGATTGAGGGTCAGGATGCCGGTCGGGATGCTCTCTAGAATATTGCGGGCTAACCCTTTGACCGCTTCCAGCGTGCGTCGCGTGCTGTCGTAATGCAGAAATCCGATGATGGCGCCGATGCTTCCCGCGGCCGCGACGAACACTAGCAAGGCCACCAACACCAAGTCGCGGCGCGATTGCCAGAGCGCGGCGAAACGCTCCGCAGGAACCGACTCGTCCTTGGAAAAATCCTGCAACAGCCTCTGGTCTTGCTGCAGGCTGAACAGCAACAGGAAGGACAACACCAGCGCGAGGGCCAAAAAGACCGCGGCCATCGCCCACAACGGTACCCCGCGGAATCGCGCCGTGACGGGAACCGGTCTAAACATGGAGGCGCCACAGAACCAGGCTCATGATCGATTTCATGCTAGCACGCACGCCACCCTCTGTACACACGACCGGTCCGGACCGCCCCTCCACGCATGCGCGCGGACGAATCAGGCGGGGTGACTTATGCCTCCCGCGCAACAATCACCATCTCCCCCGCTCCCCCGCTCCCCCGCTCCCCCGCTCCCCCGCTCCCCCGCTCCCCCGCTCCCCCGCATTTGACTTCCTCCGCGTTTCTCATTACCGTGACGAGCACCATGACCCGCTTGCGATTCGGTACCGTCCTGGTCGTGATATGTTGGTTCGCCTCGACCTTGCTTCTAAACGCCTGCCAAGACCGCCGCGCCGACAAGGCCTATCTCAAAGGGAATTACGACAAGAGCGCCAAAGAACTGGAATCGCTCGCCAATCTCGGCGATCCCCGGGCTCAATACAACTTGGGGCTTCTGTACGATCAGGGCTTAGGGGTTCCGCAGAGCGACGCTTTGGCATTGAGGTGGTATACCCAGGCCGCCGAGCGCGGGGAACCGCGCGCGCAATACAATCTCGGCATCATGTATATGAACGGGCAAGGGACGACACCGGATCCGGTTCAGGCTTATTATTGGTTTAGTCTGGCGGTCGCCCAAGGAGAGAGCAAGGCCGCTGATGCACGTGACTATGTCATGGAACAGATGAGTCCCGGGCAAATCAGCCAGGGGCAGCAGATGGTCATGACTCGCTTACAGGCACAGACCGGTGGTCAGCAACGGCGCTCCGCCCCTCCCCCATGAGACGCTATGAAACGTAATATTACGTTTCAATGAAATCTCTTGGAGATGAGACATCCAGCTTTACTTGAACTATTGAACCTCTTCGTGTAGACCGGGTCCTGCATGATCGGCCGCATGGTAGGAACTGCGCACCAGCGGTCCGGATTCCACGTGACGAAAGCCTAGAATCAGCGCCTCCGTCTTCAGGGCGTCGAAGAGAGCCGGTTCGTAAAACCGGGCCACCGGTATGTGCTGCTTGGTCGGCTGCAGATACTGTCCGATCGTCAGAATGTCGCATCCGCTGCTTCGCACATCACGCATGACCTGACGGACTTCGTCGAGCGTCTCCCCCATGCCCACGATCAGGCCTGACTTTGTCGTCATGCCCTGCTCCTTCGATCGGCGAAGCACCTCAATCGATCGTCCATATTTCCCCTGTGGCCTGATGGCAGGAAACAGCCGAGCGACCGTTTCGATATTGTGATTGAGGATATCTGGCCTCGCGGCGCACACTTGGCCCAATGCCGCCTCATCGCCCCCGAAGTCGGGAATCAACACCTCGATCGTGCAGCCGGGGTTGAGCCGTCTGGTCTCCCGGATGGTCCGCGCAAAGACAGCCGCTCCCCCGTCTGTCAGCTCGTCACGATTGACAGACGTCACCACCACGTGGCGAAGACCCAGTGCCCGGACGGCTTCAGCCACACGACCCGGCTCCTCCAAATCAAGCGGCAACGGCTTGCCGGTCTGCACCGAGCAGTAGTGACACCGTCTGGTACAGATATCCCCCAGGATCAGAAACGTAGCAGTCCGTGCATTCCAACATTCCCATCGATTGGGACAGCGAGCCTCTTCGCAGATCGTGTGCAGCTCCAGCCGCTCCATCACCTGCTTGATGTCCAGGTAGTCGGAACCGGTCCGAGCCTGCACCCTGAACCACGGAGGCAGTCTTGGCCGCGACGTGTCCCCGGAGGGTGTTGAATCACCGCTCCGCCCCCTGGATCGGGAGTCAGGTCTGGCGATCTGGTCGACCGGGATCAAGTCCATGGATGTTCAGTTGCGAGAGGTGTGAGTACGAAACCAACCGGTCACCAAGGCCAGCCATCCTCCGGAAGAGGCCGATGCCTGGGGTGGATCAGGATACTCGATCCAGGGCTCCTGCGAGCCTAGATACAGCTCGCCGCGAAAGATCAACTGGCTTTTCAGCTGGCGATAACCGCGAGACTGGAGCAAGTCCGCCAATGCCGGCAATATCGCGTCCCGAACCGGACACCAGTCGGTCGAGATACGGAGGCCTTCATACTGCAAGTGCGCCCGATAGCCCGGATCAGCCTGCTCCAATTCCACCGGGCGACTGAAACCCCGCTCACGTTCGTCCAGGCCGGCCAGCTGATGTTTCTCGATCCAGTTCTTCGGCATCGGTCCCTGATGCCCTCCCGGTGCGGGAGTCACAGCCGGTCGCCTGAATGCCTCACTCGAGGGCCCGAAACACGGCGACCAAATCGCTGAGCGCGGCGGTCTTGTGCTTCAGCACCGTCCGTTCAGCCCGTATCGTGTCCTGGACCTGACGATCGGCGGATGCGCCTCGCAAACACGTCTCGCCGAGTGCGAGGATGCGATCGCACTCTTCCGTCAACTTCTTCTTCACCACAGGATTGACCGACAGAATGTCCATGAGCTGGCGCCTCGTGTCGGTCAAATGCTTCTTCAGTTCCTCGTCGGGATAGGCTTTCCGAGCGGCCTCATCCAAGCAGCGGTCCAAATACTGGGCGAGAAATACGTACAACCGGACCAGTGCGGCAGCGATGTCAACCTGTTCCGTAGCGGTTACGGCCATGATGGATCATCCTTTTCTTGTCTCGCGCGAGACAGAGAGATTAGAGGAGCACTTTCACGTCTGTGCCGTCGACTTTCACTTGGTAGGCTTCGACCTTCCCCGACGGATTGTTCACACAGGCACCCGTGGTGACGTTGAACTGCCAGCCGTGCCAGGGGCAGGTCACAACCTCACCTTCGACCTCACCTTCACCAAGCGGCCCTCCACGGTGAATGCAGGTATTATCGATGGCGTGAAACACTCCGTCGACATTGAAGAGGGCGATGGTCTTCCCCTGCGCTTCCGTCACGATCCCGTGGCCCGGCTTAACATCTCCGGTTCCCGCTACCCGCACAAACTCTCCCATGGATCCCCTCCCCAGTGTGAATCCCGCTCATTGCTTGCCGAACGGTTGTTTGATCTTCTTCAAAAGGCTGTCGATCGAGGCGCCTTCTTTCTCCGACCCGCCCAATCGGCCGATGAGCTTCTGCGCGATGTCTCTGAACGCGCCGGCCTGCGGCGACTCCGGATGCGCCACGACGATGGGATGTCCGCTGTCTCCGCCGTCGCGAATCGCCGGATCGATCGGAATGCGGCCCAGAAAGGGCACCCCCAGCTTCTCGGCGGCGCGCTCCCCGCCTCCGTGCGAGAAAATTTCCGTCCGCTCGCCGCAATGCCCGCAGACGAAGAAACTCATGTTCTCGATGATGCCCAACAAGGGGACGTTGACCTTCTGAAACATCGCCATGCCCTTGCGCACATCGTAGAGGGCCACTTCCTGCGGCGTCGTCACGGTCACGGCGCCGGCCAACGGCACCATCTGGGACAAGGACAGTTGGACATCTCCGGTACCGGGCGGAAGATCGATCAACAAATAATCCAGATCGCCCCAGAGCACGTCACGAAAAAACGCCTGCAAATACTGATGCACCATCGGCCCGCGCCAGACCAATGGGGCTTCCTCCGGAACCAGAAATGCCATCGAAATCAATTTGACCCCATAGTTTTCGACCGGCAGGATCTTGCCGTCCTTCTGTTCCGGACCGGCGGTACTCCCCATCATCATCGGAATGTTCGGCCCGTAGAGATCCGCGTCCAGCAGGCCAACCTTTGCCCCGGTGAGGGCCAGTGCGCAGGCGAGGTTGGATGCAACGGTCGACTTCCCGACACCGCCTTTGCCGCTACTGACAGCAATGACGTGTTTCACTCCCGGGATAAGATTCTCTTTGGCTTGCGACGATTGCGACGCGTGGGTGTGTTCATCAGCCATTACAATACCCTCCTCTCGCAAACCTCAGACTCAGCCTGAGACCGAGTGGTCTGCCTACTCGCATCATAAGCGATGAAGGGAGAGAAAGAAAATGGGCCGGTTGGGCCAACCGGGATGGGACGACCGGGGTACGGCGGAGGCTATTCGACAAACACCGTCGGGTCGAGTCGACGAAGATTCGTCGCCAGTCCGAAGAGTGACAGGGAGTAGATAATCCACTTCGACGGATCAAAATTGTACCACTTGGCGCCGTTGCGATAATCGCGTGCGTAGGTGTGATGGTAGTTGTGGTAACCCTCCCCAAAACTGACCAAGGAGATCAGCCAGCTGTCCCGGCTGCTGTCGCTGTTGCCGTGCGGTTGCGTTCCATACATATGGCAGAGTGAATTGATCGCAAACGTCGAATTCAACACCATGAACATGCGAAACATGCCGGCGAGCATAAAGCACCCGATCGCCCCCTGGATTCCTCCATGCAGGAATCCCAGAATGAGGGGGAAGGCAAGACCGGAGATCACGATGGCATGGTAATGCTCGTGCTGCCACATGATCATCGGATCCTTGCGCAGCTGTCGCTCATACTTCTCGGTTCGATGGGGCGTATTGACGAACAACCACCCGCAGTGGCTGTGCCAAAAACCCTTTTGCGCGTTATACGGATCTTCCTCCTGGTCGGTTCGAGCATGATGGCGAATATGGTCGGCACACCACCGCAATGCGGAATTTTGCAGAGCCCATCCCCCGGCAATCAATAATACCGCCTTCACCCAGGGATGACATTCGAAACTCCGATGTGAGATCAGGCGATGGTAGCCCACCGTGATGCCCATGCCGGTGACAATGTATAAAACGCCGAATACCACCCAGTCAAAGAGCGTATAGCCGTAAAGAAAGCCGAACAACGGCGTCCCGATCAACGTCACTGCCGCCACCAGGCAGAACAGGATGAATGTCTTGTACGCAAACGGCGAAGTCCACTTGGTATCGGGCATCCCTACTCCTCGCGTTGAAATGAAGAAGGACCGGCGATCAGTCTGTCCTGGCGGTCGCGCACTGCGTCATCGTGTATCAGACATATAGTAGCGAAGTGTCTGATAATTTTCAACAAAATCATTCCGGGGTGTATACTGTATCAAATCGCCATCGAGTCGTCTCCTCCCCATGAAAGCCACGCCATCCGATCTCGAACGCGCCATCCGCCGAATCGGTGAAGATCTCGCGCGGTTGTCCTCTGGCCAAACTCCGACGGTCTTTGAACGACGCTGGTGGTCCCAAGCCGCTATGAACTTGGCGATGCATGACCAGACGTTCAAGACCCAGCTGTTCCGGTTTATCGACGTGCTGCCTGCCGTCCCCAATGACGAACGCGTTGTTTCCTTGGCCGAGGAGTACTTCGGTTCAATGACTGATCGAACGTTCGGTTTGCGGTGGGGATTGAAGGCCCTGTCGGCCACCGGCATCGGTGCGCGGCTCACCGGCCATGCCATCAGATCCCAGGTCGAACAGATGGCGAGAACGTTCATCGCCGGTTCGTCCGTCGACGACGCGGTCCCGGTGCTGAAAGGACTCCGCCAAGACGGAAAGCGCTGGTCGGTCGACCTCTTGGGCGAAGCCACCATCAGCGATCAGGAGGCCGATCGCTATCGGGACCGTTGCGTAGAGGCCTTGCGTACGCTGGCCCGCTCTGCCGCCGCACAGAAGGACGCCGGCCACCTGGACCACGATCAGTTTGGACCCGTCCCACCCGTGCAATTGTCCCTCAAGTTATCCGCGCTGACGCCCCATCTTGACCCGATCGATCCTGAAGGCACCTATGACTCGGTTGCGCCCCGTTTGCGCTCCATCGTCGACACCGCCAAGGACGTGGATGCCTCGTTGATATTCGACATGGAGCAAGCCGAAGTCAAAGATTTGATCATCACGATCTTTACACGATTATTCTCCGAAACGGCGTACCTGACGTTTCGCCATGCCGGCATCGCCATGCAGGCGTATCATCGGGAGACCGTCCGCGACGTCGAACGGCTGATGGAATGGATCCGCAAGCGGCAAACGCCCTTGACCATTCGCTTGGTCAAGGGAGCCTATTGGGACAGCGATACCATTCACTATCGTCAAAAGGGATGGCCTGTTCCCCTCTTCGAGCGAAAAACGGACACGGACGCCAATTTCGAGGGGCTCGTCCAGACGCTGCTGAACCAGGCCTCCCTGATTCGGCCGGCCTTCGGTACGCATAATTTGAGAACGCTCGCCTGCATCGAAGCAGTGGCTGAACGCTTAGGACTAGGACGGGAAGCCTATGAGTATCAGATGATCTTCGGCATGGCCGAGCCGTTTCAGCATGCCATCCTGCAGCGGCACCGCTGCCTGCGCCTCTATACTCCGGTTGGAGAGCTTCTGCCTGGAATGGCCTATCTCGTGCGCCGACTCCTCGAAAACACCTCGAACGAATCGTTCCTCCGCAAGGAATATGTCGAGTCTGAGCCGCTCCAGCGCCTCCTCGATCCGCCCGCCGGAGGTCAAACAGCGTCGACACCCCAACCGAACGCCGACTCCGGCTTCCGAAACGAACCGACACAGGACTTCTCTCAGGCGGCGGCGCGCGACGCGATGCGTGAGGCGATCCGAACCGTCAGGACGCAACTGGACCGGCAATGGGACGCAACCCCCGCCTCCCTCTCGCGCGCCGGTCCGATCCTCCTTTCCCACAATCCTGCGCGCCCCGACGAGATCGTCGCGCGGGTTCACGGCGCCGATGTCGGCGACGCCGACCGTGCCGTCGACGCTTGTCTCAATGCCTGGGGGGCGTGGCGCGAGACCACGACAGAACACCGGGCAGACACCCTGCGCCGCGCGGCGGCTTTGATGCGCGACAGAAAGTCCGAATTGGCGGCCTGGGAGGTCTCGGAATGTGCGAAACCTTGGCGGGAGGCGGATGCGGACGTCGCCGAGGCGATCGATTTCCTGGAGTTCTACGCCCGCGAATGGCTGCGACTGGCGCCCCCCGCACGATTGGGACGGATTCCCGGTGAATTGAACCATCGCCTGCTCGACCCGCGAGGCGTCACCGTCGTGATCTCTCCCTGGAATTTTCCCCTGGCCATCCCGACAGGCATGGTATCGGCGGCCTTGGTGGCCGGTAATCCCGTCATCTTCAAACCATCGGAGCGGTCCTCAGTGATCGGCCTGTTCCTCGTTTCGCTGCTCCATGAGGCCGGTGTACCGCCGGACATCCTGATCGGCATGCCGGGCGGCGCGGAAATCGGACAGGCGCTGGTAGGACATCGCGACGTCGCCACGATCGCCTTCACGGGATCGAAGAAGGTCGGGCTCGAACTCCTCCGCGAGACGGCGACGGTACTGCCGGGTCAACACATGGTGAAGCGCGTGATCGCGGAAATGGGAGGAAAGAACGCCATCATCATTGACGACACCGCCGATCTCGACGAGGCCGTCACCGGAGTTGTGATATCGGCCACCGGCTACGCCGGGCAGAAGTGTTCCGCCTGTTCGCGGGTCATCGTGCATGAGGCCGTGTACGACATCTGTGTTCGTCGTTTGCAGGAGGCCCTCGCCTGCCTGCGCGTAGGGGACCCGGAAAAGCCCGGCACCCACATGGGTCCGGTCATTGATGCGAGAGCACAATCGACCATCCTCGATTACATCGCGGCCGGCAAACAAGAGGCCCGTCTAGTTGAAGACAGGAAACATCTCACGCCGGGCTGGTACGTCGGTCCCACCCTCTTTGCCGACGTGAATCCGAGCGCCCGGATTGCGCAGGAGGAGATCTTTGGACCGGTCCTGGCCGTCATGAAAGCCGCCTCCTTTGAGGAAGCCCTTCGCCTGGCCAATGCGACGGATTACGGATTGACCGGTGGAGTCTATTCCCGCAGTCCGGCCAATCTCGACCTGGCGCGACGGCACTTTGACGTGGGAAATCTGTACTTGAATCGGCCCATCACCGGCGCCCTGGTGGGGCGACAGCCGTTCGGAGGCCATCGGCTGTCAGGGATCGGGGCGAAGGCCGGTGGTGAGGACTACTTGTTGCAATTTGTGGTCGTGAGAATCGTCAGCGAACAGACCCTGCGCCGGGGATTCGCTCCGGCCGAGTGACGCCTTCGAAGGCTTGATCTCAAACGATTCCAGTTCTTCCGTGATCTCCGTAATCACACCTCGGTCCTGCAACGGAGACAGTTCCTGCCGTTCGACGTACTTGACCAGTCCCACCCCTTTGACAAACCAGGCGGCCATGACGTCCGTGCCGGACACGGTTTTCTTTGCGCCGGACAATCGAATGGTCATCTGCATTCTGGCTTCGATCTTCACTGCGTCCGTGAAGGTCCCGGCCGGAACGGTGACCGATTCCTGGCCCACGACGGTCGAGCTGCCCTGCACATCGACCTTTTCGTTGACTCCATCCTGGTCCATATCGGTCCCGAAATCCAGCTCCTTCTTGTCGAACTGCGAAAATGAAGACGCAATCTTCATGGGAAACCGGACGATCTGATACGGAACCAGTTGTTTCTCCAACGGCGTTCCTGGCTCAGACCCGTAATAGACGATACCGACCGCGTCTCGACGGTAGAAGCTGTCGGAGACGCCGTGATTGCCGGGATTGGTATCGTGAAACATGGTCACCGTGACCCCTTTCAACGATTTCGTTCCCGTCACGGACGACACGTTTTGAAACGACTTGTGTTCGATCGTCTGAACCGGCCCTTCGGTGATCTGCCCTCGATACTCCCAGTGGCTGCCGATCGTATCCGGAAAATAGTCCTGTGACTGAACGATCGTGCCGAGATCCTCGACCGCAAAGGAAAGAGAGGCCGATAGGCCGAGCAGCATGGAATAGAATACGGTCACGAATGGATTGGTTCGTCTCTTCGCACGCGGCATGCGCGATTCCTCCATAATCACCGGTCTGTGACCGTATCATAGGCTCGCGTGACGCGGCAAGCCGACCCTGTTTCCCTTCTGCTTGCCTTGGCTGCCGATCCAAATCATAATCCGGCCCATGCGCGATGCACGAATGGTATCGGAGGCCGATCGTGGCGCAGGCAGCGCGCAAGGCAGCCGGTCGGTCCGACCCGCCGTCCTCGTGACCGGCGCCTCGGGCACCATCGGTCGTGCAGTCAGTCTCGCCTTTGCAGGGGGCGGATGGTTCATCGGGATTCATTATCACCAGAACAAGCAAGCGGCTACCATCACGCTCGAGCAGGTGTGCACAGGCGGGGGCGATGGGGCCCTGTATCAAGCCGATCTCCGTGACCGCCACGCCGTGACACAGATGGCCGAAGTCTTCGCCAGGGAGGCTCCGTCGGTTTGGACCTGTGTCTGCAGCGCCGGCATCGGCGGGGGCGGCCTCATCATCCGTCAGCGAGAGGACCAGTGGTCGGAGATCATCGAAACGAATCTGACCGGTACCTTCCACTGTGTACAAGCGGTCGGACGGATTCTCTGCGCCGGGAACGGCGGGTCAATCGTCGTTATCGGATCTCATGCGGGTTTTCACGGCACGACCGGACAGGCGGCGTATGCGGCCGCCAAAGCCGGCTTGGTCGGTTTGATACGGACGGCCGCACTGGAGTGGGGTCCGCGTAATGTGCGCATCAATCTTCTGCTGCCGGGCTGGCAGAAGTCGCCGCTCTCTGAAGGCGCGATGCCTGACGATGAGACCTGGGCTGACCACGCCCTGCACCGTACACCCTCAATCGAATCGGTAGCGCGCACCGTCGTTCATGTCGCACAAGCGGAGGATGTCTCAGGGCAAATCTGGAATTGCGACAGCCGGCACCTCTAATAACTACCGCGGTGTCCATAGCGGAAACCAGGAGAGCGACAATGAGCCACGGAGTATTCATCACTGGAACAGATACAGGGGTCGGCAAAACAGTCGTGACCGCCGCGCTTACCGTACATATGAAGCGCAAAGGGGTCGCGGTCGGCGTGATGAAGCCGATTGAAACGGGAATCATGAATTCCAGATCGGCTCGTTCCGATGCAGCGCGGCTCCAGGCCGTGACCGAATCCGACGATGCACTCGGAGCTATCTGTCCGTTTCAATTCGAGTTGCCTCTTGCCCCGCTTGCGGCGGCCCAATCCGAAAGACGGCAGATCGACCTGGGAGTGATTCAGAAAGTCTATCGCCTGCTTTCCCGTCGCTACGAGTATGTGGTGATCGAAGGAGTCGGCGGGGTTCACGTGCCGCTCGGCCCGAAAATCGAAGCCCTTGATCTCATCGTCCGCTTAAAGTTTCCGGTCGTCGTGGTGGGTCGGTCCGCGCTCGGCGGCATCAACCATGCGCTGCTGACCATCGAAGCGCTTCGTCGACGGAGAGTTCCCGTCGCCGCCGTGGTGCTCAATCAAACAAGGCCGGCCAGATCCAAGTTGGATCGGCTGCAGGAACGCACGACCGTCGAGATCCTGCGCAAGCTGGCCGGTGTGCCGGTGCTGGGCCCTCTCCCCTACAGGTCGGAATTGTCAAAACAGTTCCGGCGGACCGTGACGAAGTTCGCTCAATCCGCTGCGATGACGCATCTGGCAAACGTCGTCAGGCGAGCAGCGAGATAAATTGCTCGACCATCTTCTTGACATCCGGCGCCGCAAGCACGGCAGAGATGACGGCGATCCCGTTCGCTCCGGCTTGCACGACGGCAGATGCCTGTTCTACTTGGATTCCTCCGATCGCGAAGATCGGAAGCGAGGTCAGAGCACGGATTTGCGTGAGTCCTTCCACTCCCACTACCGGATCATGATCGTGTTTCGAGCCAGGTTTAAAGATCGGACCGAAGCCGATATAGTCGGGCTTCATCCTATCCGCTTGCCGCACCTGCTCAGCGTTGTGCGTGGACAAGCCAATGATTTTGTCCGGCCCCAAGATTCTTCTCGCAGCTCCGTAGGATAGATCGTCCTGGCCGAGATGCACTCCGTCTGCATCGACCGCCAATGCCAGATCGCAGCGATCGTTCACGATGAACATCACACCGAGATCCGCCGCCAATTTCCGCAAGGGTAACGCTTCCCCATACTGCTCTCTCATGGAAGCAACCTTATTACGGTATTGAAAGAGCCTCGCTCCGGCGTCTGCCGCCGCCTTCAAGATCGCCCCAAGCGGACGCTCCGGACGAACGGATGGGTCGAGAATGACATAGAGGCCGGAAAGTTCGTGACTACGCGTAATCACAGCCGTATTGTCATTGTACCTCGAAAACTCCAGCAGGTTATTCAAAAAGTTCGTCCAGCGAGGCCGCAGTGAACGAGGGCCCGAGGCGTACTCTGTTTGGTACGTCGAGGGTCCGAGTGATATGAGAACGAAGCTGGAGGACTTTTTCAACAACCTGTTAACCGGCGAGGAAGCGGTCCAGGAACGTCGTGGAGACATGCCCCTTTTGGAAGTCAGGATCGTTGAGGATGCGTTTGTGGAGCGGGATCGTCGTCTTGATGCCTTCGATCACGAATTCATCGAGCGCACGACGCATGCGGGCGATGGCCTCCTGCCGATCGCGTCCGTGGGTGATCACCTTGGCAATCATGGAGTCGTAATGCGGCACGACCATGGCGTTGGATTCCATCGCCGAATCAACTCGCACCCCAAACCCGCCAGGGGCGCTGTATCTCGTGATCAGGCCTGGCGACGGAGTGAACTTTTCAGGGTCCTCGGCGTTGATCCGGCATTCGAGGCTATGGCCGTTCAGCTTGATGTCCTGCTGCTTGAAGGACAGCGCTTGTCCATCGGCCAGACGAATCTGTTCCTTGATCAGATCGATCCCCGTAACCATTTCCGTGATGGGGTGTTCGACTTGAATTCTGGTATTCACTTCCATGAAGAAGAAATTTTGATCCTTGTCCAGGAGAAACTCCACGGTGCCGACGTTGCGATAGTGGACCGCCTTCACCGCTTCCACCGCGGTCCGCCCGATTTCCCGACGGAGCTTTTCGTCGACGGCCGGGGACGGCGTTTCTTCCACCAGCTTCTGGTGCCGCCGTTGGATCGAGCAGTCCCGCTCTCCGAGATGCACCACGTGACCGCGATGGTCGGCGACAATCTGAACCTCGATGTGGCGCGGCTCCAGAAAGTATCGTTCGAGATAGACGCTGTCGTTGCCAAAAGTGGACTTGGCCTCGGCCTGCGCCGCCTGAAACGCGCGACCGAGATCATCCGCCTTATTGACGACGCGCATGCCGCGGCCGCCTCCGCCGGCCGCCGCCTTGATGATGACGGGATAGCCGATCTTTTGAGCCGCCTCCAAGGCTTCCTGCTCGCTCTTCAGACCGCCCGGGCTTCCCGGCGTCACGGGTAGACCGCGCTTGGCGACAATCTCACGAGCCTTGGCCTTATCCCCCATGAGGGCGATATTTTCGGAGGTGGGCCCGATGAATTTCACCCCGATCGATTCGCAGACTTCGGCGAAGTGGGCGTTTTCGGAGAGGAAGCCGTACCCCGGGTGGATCGCGTCCGCGCCGGTAATCTCGGCGGCGCTCAGTACGTTGGGAATATTGCGATAACTGAGGGCCGCTTCCGCGGGGCCGACGCAGACCCGTTCATCCGCCGCTCGGACGTGCACCCCGTTGGCATCGGCCTCGGAGTGGATCGCCACCGTCTTGATTCCGAGCTCTTTGCAGGCCCGGATGACGCGAAGCGCGATTTCCCCTCGATTGGCGACGAGAACTTTCTTGAACAAGCCGTGGCTCCGGTACGATGAGGTGATCAGTCTGTCATGCAGAACGTGTCACGGACTGTTAGGCCGTGGCCTTGGGATCAATACGAAAAAGGGCTTGTCCGTACTCGACCGGTTTGGTGCTTTCGGCGAGGATTTTGACCACCTGACCGTCGACTTCGGACTCGATTTCGTTCATCAACTTCATCGCCTCGACGATACACAACACTTGTCCCTTCTTGACGAAATCACCTTCCTCGACATAGGGGTCGGCGTCCGGAGACGGCGACCGATAGAACGTACCGACGATGGGAGATGTGATCGTGACCAACCCCGCCGTGTCCTCGGTCGCGCCACTGGGCGAGACCGCCGGTTGGGATGCGCCGCCCGCGCCGACCGGAGCGATATCGGTCACGGCCGCGGTGATGGTCTTGACTCCAACCTCATGCCGAATCCTGATGCGCACCCCTTCCCGCTCCAATTCCAATTCGGTCAGGTTGTTCCGTTTGAGCAGGTCAACCAACTCCTGGATGTGCTTGGACTGGCTTCCCGTCAGGAATGGCCGGCCCGCGTCTCCTGACCCCGCCGCCAGGGCCTGGGGCAGGACGATGGGAGTCTCACGTTTCTTAGAGCGACGAGGCTTGCCCCGGCTCACCGGACGCGCTCCACATAGGCTCTTGTGCGAGTGTCGATCTTAATCACGGTGCCCACCTCCAGATAGAGTGGAACCTTGATCGTCGCGCCGGTTTCGACGATAGCCGGCTTCGTGCCGCCGGATGCCGTATCTCCCCGCACACCCGGTTCCGCATCCACCACCTTGAGCTCGATAAAAATCGGCAGCTCGACGTCGATCGGGCGATGTTCGTAAATCAGGATCTTGGCGACCATGTTCTCTTTGAGGAGATCCGCGTTGTCCCCGAGTTGCTTCTTGGCGAAGGTCAGTTGCTCGTAGCTCTCCGTATCCATGAACGTGTAGTCGTCGCCCGTGGCATAGAGAAACTGCATTTCCCGTTCTTCAAGGTCCGGTTCCTCGAACCGCTCGCCGGACCGGAAGGTCCGATCGAGTACGTTGCCGGAGATGTAACTCTTGAGCTTGGTACGGACAAACGCACCGCCTTTTCCCGGTTTCACATGCTGAAACTCGACGATATAAAACGGCTCCCCGTCGATCAAAAGCCGTACGCCGCCTCGAAAATCAGTGGTCGAAATCACTCGATGCTCCCTTCACATTGATTGGATCGTGGTTGGTCAAATCGTGAACACGTTAGCGTCGACCCGTCCGCCGCGGAGACGTTGCCGTCTTGGATGAGGGTTCTTTCTTCAGACGGCGGGCCGTGAGATGGCCGTGCAGCCCGCGAAGCGCCAACAGATAGCCGGCCGGCCCCAGTCCTGAAATCTGCCCAAGTGCCACTCCGGCGACATAGGACCGATGGCGAAAATCTTCCCGCTGATGAATGTTGGACACATGGACCTCGATCGTCGGCAAATTCACGGCTACCAAGGCGTCTCGAATGGCCACGCTGGTGTGCGTGTAGGCGGCGGGATTAATGATCACCCCGTGATATCCACTTCGAGCCTCCTGAATCCACGTCACCAACTCCCCTTCGTGATTGGACTGTCGAATATCGACTTCGACGGCAAGTTCCTCCGCCAGCTTGGCGATATCGGCATCAATGGCATCGAGGGGTGCGGAACCATAAACGTCCTGCTCCCTGGTGCCCAGAAGGTTGAGATTCGGACCGTGCAATACGAGTATCCGTAGCATGAACAACTCTGTGATCGGATGCAACGCTCGACAGGCTACCTTCTCGGGCGACCGGCAGGGCGGCATTGTAACAGGCCGTCCGGTGTGGGTCAAACCTCTGAATTCTATCGGGAACTTGGAGAACCGGACCGTCCTGATCCGTTGCGGTCACAGCGCGCTCGCTCGATGGAGCGGAGCCAGGCCTCCAGTTGCGCGATGGTCTCGGCATGGGGAGAGGGGGCAGGAACGGAGGCAACAGCACTCAGTGAGGACTTGACGGGCGCAGTCCGATCTTGCGCAACTTGATCGTCCGGAGCGATCGGCGTGTGGTCTGCGACCTCATGCTTCGTCGTCGCATCAACCGCCACATCCTGCGATGGGGTTCCTAGACCGCCGGTTTTTTCACGATCGACTTTGTCCGACACCGTAGGAGCTGCGACGTCCGTGCGGTCGACGCGGCCGACCGGGCGTATCTGTAGCGGTCTTCCGGTTTCCGAAACGGTAGGTTTCCCCAGTTTTTCCCTGATAGACCGTGCTTCCTCATCGCGAGGATTCAACGCCAGGATCACCTCGCAACTTCTCAACGCCTCATCCGACGAGCCCTGAGCAACATAAATCTTGATGAGGGTTCGGTGAGCACGAAGATTCTCGGGGCTCAACTTGACCGCTTCTTCAAGGAGGACCTTGGCCTTCGTCGTCTGCCCAAGTTGATCATAGGCGCGACCAAGCACCACCATCGCGGTGATGAATCCCGGATAAAACTTCAGTCCATCCTCCAGCACACCGGCTGCTTCCTGCCACATGCCGGCCTTACAGTACTCTTCCGCCAACGGCAGGAACACTTTGGATTGAGGATCTTTGGCCAACTGCAGGGCCATCCGATCTATTTCCATGGCACTGGCCGAGAGCTTCTGATTCGGGGGCATCGACTAGTCCTCCTCAACCACGGGCTTGCGAGCGGCCGTTCGCAACAACCGCAGAGCGGCATCGAGGATGTCGTCGGCAAGCCGGCGCTTGGATCGCAGCGCGAACTCACTGACGGTCCCGTCGCGATCGATCAGTGTCGCGGCGTTCTGATCGCTACCAAAACCAGCTCCGGGAGTCGTCACGTCGTTCGCCACGATCAGATCGACGCCTTTGGTTTCTAGTTTCTGTTTGGCATGCCGGAGTAGATCCGCCGTTTCAGCGGCAAAGCCGACCAAGAGCTGCCCTGTGCGCCGGGTGGAAAGCCCCGCGAGAATATCGCCGGTTGGCTCGAGGTCCAACACGGGATTCTCGAATTGATGCTTCTTCCATTTTTGAGCGGCCGGATGCTTTGGTCGAAAGTCGGCAACCGCCGCGGACATGATGACGACCGTCGCCCAGGACAATCGCACGGTCAAGGCCTTGGACATCTCCTCCGCCGTTTCAACCGATACGATCTCGACTCCAGGCGGTGGAGAAAGAGCTGTGGGACCGGTGACAAGGACGACGGAGGCTCCTCTGACTTGCGCGGCTTCCGCCAGTGCGTAGCCCATTTTCCCCGAGCTTCGATTGGAAATATATCGGACCGGATCGATCGGTTCTTGCGTAGGCCCGGCGGAAACGAGCACCCGTTGGCCGGTCCAGTCGCGCCGAGGCAGCAACGCGGCTGCAATCGCGTCGAGTATCCTGGCTTCCTCAGCCAACCGTCCCTGCCCCACGCGACCCGAGGCAAGGGGACCTTCCTCCGGATCCAACACCGTCACACCTCGCCGGCGCAGGATCTGAACGTGTTCGACGACCGTGGGGTGCGTCCACATGCCCCCATCCATCGCCGGCGCGACGATCACGGGACAAGAGGTCGCAAGCAACATCGTCGTCAAGACATCGTCGGCCAGCCCCAGCGCCGCCTTCGCGAGAAAGTTGGCCGTCGCGGGAGCCACCACCATGACGTCGGCCCTCTCGGGCAACGTCAGATGCTTCATTTCTTGATGGGCCTCGAAGAGATCCTCCGCAACAGGATGGCCCGAGAGAACCTCAAAGGTCAGGGGTGTGACGAACTTCGCAGCCGCCTGCGTCATCGCGACGTCCACCTGGGCCCCTTCGCGCACCAGAGCGCGCAGAAGACTGACCGCTTTGTAGGAAGCGATGCTCCCCGTAACCCCAAGGATCACGTGTTTGCCTGCGAGTGTGGGTCCGATCGGGCTCGAAACCATGGTTACTCCTCGGCTTCCGGCTCCGGAGCCTTTGGCGTGTCATCGACGTACACGCTCAGTTCCTTCTTGATCTCACGCGCATCCTCGCCGGTCATCATGGCCATGCGCTCGCTCTCGCCCTCTTTCCCGCGCTTGGCTTCCTTCATCGCATCACGTGCCTCTTTGCCCATGAGGTATTTGGCTTCGCCGCGCAGCACCTCATCGAGCGCCACGGTCGTTTCCTTGGTAAAGCGGGAGGCGCCGAATGGGCGTGAGCCTTGGAGGATGTGCTTGGCCCGTTGGGCCGCGACGATCACCAATCGGTGACGGGAATCAAACTGGTCCGGCGTATACTGCGGCAACAAATTCAGCATGTCGATCATGTGAAGGAACCCCTTTCTGGTTAAGGATGATCTGTTCGATCTCCGGATTTTGACTCGTCGGTAAGGAGAAAATTGGCCTCAATCCATGCCGTATCCATTCGTGTCGTCTTCGATCGTTCGGCAAGGAAGATATGCTCAAGGTCGCGAAGAGAACGCGCCAGATCATCGTTCCGAACGATGTACGCGTATTCCCGATAGCTCCAAACCTCTTCCTTGACCTTCTGCAAACGGCGCTGGATCTCTTCAGGGGAGTCCGAGGCTCTGGTTTGCAACCGTGTGCGCAACGCGGTCATTGAGGGAGGGAGGATAAATATCGAAACGGCGTCGGCAAACTTCTTCTTCACCTGCAACGCTCCCTGAACGTCGATCTCCAGCAACACGTCGATTCCTTGGTCGAGTTTGTCGGTCAGAGATTTTCTCGGCGTCCCGTAGAGATGGCCATACACGCGCGCCCATTCGACGAATTCATGGCGGCCGATCATCTCCTGGAACTTCACCTCTTCAATGAAGAAATACTCCCGGCCAGGCTCTTCGCCCGACCGTGGCGTTCTGGTCGTGCAGGAAATGGAATGCCAGAGGCCGGGGATGCTCGCGACCAATTGTTTGCACAGCGTCGTTTTTCCCGTCCCGGACGGCGCGGAAATGATGAATAGGATGCCGTGCCGTCGGATGGACGAACGGACCGGTCCGGACGGCAATGGGGCAGCATTTTCAGTCGTGACGCTCATTCGACGTTCTGGACTTGTTCCCGAATTCGTTCCAGCTCGGCCTTCATATGAACCACATGGCCAGCGATCTCGGCATCGTTGGCCTTGGAACCGATCGTATTGATTTCACGCCCCATCTCCTGGAGCAGAAAATCGAGGGTTTTACCTATAGATTCCGATCGGTTAAGTGTTTGCTCAAACTGTACCATATGCGAGTCCAGTCTGACTATTTCTTCCGCAATGTCGCCACGATCCGCATACACGGCCAGCTCCTGCAGCAGACGGGATCCGTCGGACGGCTCGCCTCCCATCAATTTTTCAACCCGACTCCTCATTCGATCGAATTCAGCCTGTACCACCTGAGGGGCCATCGCCCCGACGATCATCTTGCGCTCGCGGATCGCATGAAGCCGCGCGAGCATGTCTTTCGCCAGCGCCTCCCCTTCCCGCTTTCTCATCGCGACCAGAGCTTCAAGCGCCTGGACGGCCAGCCGGTGAGCCAGTTTCGACAGCTTTCGGTCCTCTGCCGGTTGATCGGTAACGGACACCACGTCGCGCTGTCCCGCAATCAGGCCGACATCGATGGAGCCGCCGAGCTTGAGGGTTTTTTTCAGGGTACGAAGCGCCTGATGGTACTGCTTCGCCAGGACCTGGTCAACACTCACCGTTTGTAACCGTCCCTTCCCGCTCTGGACGGTGATGGTGAGATCGATGCGGCCTCGGGCACAAACCTGCTGCGTCGCTTTCTTGATGGCGTCTTCCAGGTGATTCAGCGCGCGCGGCAGGCGGCAGGCCATCTCAAGAAAACGATGATTGACGGAGCGCACCTCGACCGTGACGGAGCCGTCCAGCCAAGGCGCCTGCTGCCGGCCGAATCCTGTCATGCTTCGAATCATGCCGGTCCTTTCTGTTTCCACGTACAGTGTATGTAGATCGGACAACGTTGGCACTGCGGACGTCGGGCAGTGCAGGTGTACCGTCCGTGCAGCAGCAAGCGTTGCGAGACGGCCGTCCAGCGCGCGGCGGGAAGCAATTGCTGGAGATCTTCTTCGATGTGAGTCGGATCATCGGAAGTCGTGAAACCGAGGCGGTTGGCCACTCGTCTCACGTGAGTATCGACGACGATGGCCGGTTTGCCGAAGGCGTTACCCAGCAGCACGTTGGCGGTCTTTCTTCCGACTCCCGGCAGCCCGATCAACTCCTCCATAGTCGCCGGAACGTCCCCGTGAAACCGCTCCTCCACGGCACGACCGCAGGCGATGATGTTTTTGGCTTTGCTTTTGAAAAATCCGGTCGAACGGATCAATTCCTCGACATCTCCCTGCGCGGCCCGGCCCAATTCAGCCGGCGTGTGATACCGTCGAAACAGCGCGGGCGTGACCCGGTTGACCCGCTCGTCCGTACATTGCGCAGACAGGATGGTGGCGACAAGGAGTTCCCACGGCGTGCGGTGGTCAAGTTCCATCTTGGCCGTCGGCATGGCACGCACCAACGCGTCGGCTATCTTGCCGAGGCGTTCTCGACGTACCGTATGCTGGGGCGGCTTGGGGATCATACCGGTAAAGACGGTGGTCCGATTCTGCAGCGCTCAACTGCCGGATGCAACCACGAGACCATCAGGCCTCTTGACGGAAGGCAATGCCGCATCCGGCAAGACTAGCGTCAGCTGCTCTTCCAGATGACGTAGCAATGGATGCAGGGTTTCCGGATGAATCGCAGAAATCCCGACGGCGCCGTAGCGGCGGCATAGCAGCGCCGCCTCGGCTGGCGGCAGCCGGTCGCACTTATTGAAGACGAGCGTGCGTGGAATCGCGTCGAGGTTCAAGTCTCTGAGAATCGTCACCACCGCGGAAATCTGAACGTCGATGTCCGCCGCGCCGGCATCGACGACGTGCACCAAGATATCCGCTTCGCGCAATTCTTCCAGCGTCGTACGGAAGGCTCCAAGCAGCTCCTGCGGGAGATCCCGTATGAATCCCACCGTATCGGTGACAATGACCTGCCGGTCCCTGGGAAATCGCAGGCGACGGCTAGTCGTATCAAGGGTTTCGAACAGCCGGTCTTCAGCGGACACATGGCTTTGGGAGAGCACGTTCAGCAGCGTCGATTTTCCGGCGTTCGTATATCCGACCAAGGAAAGAACCGGCATCCCGTGCCGATTCCGGCGGGCGCGACGCTGGTCTTGGTGCCTGGCGAACTGGCGGAGATCATGCTCCAAATGCGCAATGCGCTCTCTGATTTTTCGACGATCCGTCTCCAATTTGGCTTCGCCAGGCCCTCTGGTACCGATGCCACCGCCCAGCCGGGAGAGGTCAGCTCCTTTTCCCGACAGCCTCGGCAGAAGATAGCGAAGCTGAGCCAGCTCGACCTGCACCTTACCCTCCCGGCTGTGGGCGCGTTTGGCGAAAATGTCCAGAATCAACTGGGTACGATCAATCACTTTGATATCGGTAACTTCGGAAATGGCACGCGATTGGGCCGGGGACAGTGTCTGATCAAAAATCACCATATCGGCGCCTCGATGAAGCGTCTGGATCAGCACGTCTTTCAGCTTTCCGCTCCCGAGCAGATAGCGTTGGTGCCCTCCCGTCGTTCGCTGGGCCAGTCGATCGATGACGGAAATCTCTGCCGAAGCCGCGAGCTCCGCGAGCTCTCCCAGACGGTCGTCCTGTTCCGCCCGGCTCCTGGAAGAGGCGCTGACCAACAATGCCGACGCCATCCCTTCTTTGGTCGTGTGGCCTCGCACTCTCTGCAACTCCGCTTCAAGCTCCTCGATGAATGCATCAAACACCACGGGAGACTGATGAAACGCCGTCGCCTTGAGGATATTGAACAGTTGGCCGGTTCCGTTGGGAGGCAGAAGATGCGCGAGATACAGATTGCCTGGCAACCCGTCGAAAGTCGCCGTGAGCACCCCGATCAAATCCAGACGCAAATAAGCCAGGTCCGTCAGCAGCTCTTGATTGAGCGGCTGATCGTGCAACTGCGTTCTGATCACCCGAAGTCCGCGCAAGGATTGAACACCAGTCCTGAACCGCGCCAAGGTCGCGGGGGACAGAGTCAACTCGGTTCCCACGATGATCTCCTGTACCTGCCCTCTTCTGGTCAACACCACCGCGAGCGGACGGCGAATGTCGAGAGTCAACTGGCACATCGTTTTCGCGAGCTCCGGCGAGAGTACCTTATCCGGAGGCACGCGGCGTCGATACAACCGTTCAATGGCGCCCAGCTGGCCCGCTTTCAACCCCGTAACGTGACCGAATACCTCTGAAATGGGACGACCTCCCCGTTAGATGGCTTCGATTCCATGCACAGACGGCACCGGATCTATCGTGACCCGAGCCTCCGCCTCATCGGACAAGCGTCGGCCTGCCGACAATGCCTTTCTCCCCGCGGCGGCGATCATGGCCGCATTGTCGGTGCAATACTGCAGCGGCGGGATACTGAGGGAGACACCTTCTTGCTGGGCTCGTTCCTTTAGCAGGAAGCGTAGTCTCGAATTGGCGGACACGCCTCCCACAACCGCCAAGGCCGCGACACCGCATTGGCGCACGGCGGTGAACGCCTTCTCCACAAGCACGCTGACGATGGCTTCTTGATAGCCGGCGGCCAGATCGGCTCGAGCGGCAGCCAGATGCCCTTCATCCATGCCTTGCAGCCGATAGAGCAAGGACGTTTTCAACCCGCTGAAGCTGAATTCGAGGCTACGCTTCCGCATGGACCTCGGAAATCGGATCTTTCCGGGATCCCCTGCCTGCGCGAGCTTGTCCAGCGCCGGTCCTCCGGGAAATCCTAACCCCAACATCTGAGCTCCCTTGTCGAATGCTTCACCCGCGGCATCGTCCCTGGTACAGGCCAGCAAGCTGGAGGCTCCGTCTTGGGCCAGGCAATAAAGATGGGTATGTCCTCCCGATACGACTAGCACCACGCATGAACGAGGAAACGAAGCATCCTGCAGCCACGCTGAGGCGATGTGCCCCTCCAAGTGACTGACCCCGACCACCGGAATATTTAGCGCGAACGCCAAGGCCTTGGCATAGTTCAACCCCACGATCAACGCGCCGGCAAGCCCAGGGCCTTCGGTGACCGCCACTCCGGCCAGATCCCGCCAGTTCAGTTGCGCCTCATCCATGGCAAGAGTCGCGATCTGTTCGATTTTCTCGATATGGGCCCGAGAGGCCAACTCCGGCACAACTCCACCGAACCGAGCATGAATGCCGTGCTGCGACGAGACGACGTTGGATAGGATCGTCCCGTCGCCGCGGAGGACGGCCACGGCGGTTTCATCGCAGGACGTCTCGATACCCAGAACCGGACCGCCGGTCCACCCGACGTCACAGACCTCTGAACCGCTCATTTTAGTCTGATGCATCTCAGTCAGGATACGTGCTTTGGGCAAAAAGCACCTCGACCCTTGCCGCGTACGACGCAACAAGGGCCGAGGCTTGGTGATCGGTCGATGATTCGGATAGCGGAGACTCGGCCGGCGGCCATCAGTTACACACCAGCCATCGCCTCCTGTTCAATGAAGGCGGGAGCGCCGTCACGTAGCACCACCTTGATTTTGTGGCTCTCTTTGAACCGGCCCTTAATCATCTCCTCCGACAGCGGGTCGCCGATTGCCCGCTGAATCGTTCGGCGCATCGGCCTTGCCCCGTAGAGCGGCTCGTAACCTTCCTTGATGAGCCACTGTTTGACCTCGTCGTCGACCTCGATCTCCACACCCTTTTCCAGAAGCCGGAGATTGAGTTCGCGCAACAGGATGTCCAGAATATTGAAGAGATGGGATTTGTCCAATTGATGGAATACCACTATTTCGTCGATGCGGTTCAAAAACTCGGGGCTGAATTGACGCCGCAACTCTCCCAGAACCTCTTCCTTCTTGTGGCGATCCTGCTCGGCTTCGGTGCTCTGGAACCCCAATGACACACCCTTCTGAATCAATTTGGTGCCGATATTGGACGTCATGATCACGACGGTGTTCTTGAAGTCGACTTTGCGACCCAAACTGTCCGTCAAGACTCCGTCGTCCAGAACCTGCAAGAGCAGATTGAACACGTCCGGATGAGCCTTCTCGATTTCGTCGAACAGGACCACCGAATAGGGACGGCGACGCACACGCTCCGTCAACTGCCCTCCCTCCTCATAACCGACATATCCAGGAGGAGCGCCGAAGAGACGCGAACTCGTGAATTTCTCCTGATACTCGGACATGTCGATCCGGATCAACGCATCTTCGGTATTAAATAGGAACTCCGCCAGGGTACGTGCCAACTCGGTCTTCCCGACGCCGGTCGGACCCAGGAAGATGAAGGAACCGATCGGCTTCTTGGCTTCCTTGAGACCCGCGCGAGACCGACGGATCGCACGACAGACCGCGGAAATCGCCTCGTTTTGGCCGACCACTCGTTTATGGAGGAAATCCTCCATCCGCAGCAACTTGTTCGATTCTTCTTCTTCGAGTTTGAAGAGCGGAATGCCCGTCATCTTGGAGACGACATAGGCCACGTCCTCCTTACCGATCGTCGGTTTCTGCTTTTCCTGATTCTTTTTCCACTCGCGTTTGGACTCATCGAGCAACTTCCTGAGCCGTTCTTCTTCCTCGCGATGGCGCACGGCCTCTTCGAAGTTCTGCATGGAAATCGCCAATTCTTTATCCCGCGACACCTTCTTCAGTTCCTGCTCCATCGCCTTGAGCTCTCCGGGCAACGCATAGGTCTGAAGCTTGGCACGCGAGCCGGTTTCATCAATCAAGTCGATGGCTTTATCGGGAAGGAACCGATCGGTGATATACCGATCCGACAGCTTGACCGCTTCGACGATGGCATCCTCGGTGATCTCCACTCCGTGATGTTCCTCATACCGGTCGCGAAGTCCTTGAATGATCCGGACCGTTTCGTCAAGACTCGGCGGCTGCACGTAGATCGGCTGGAAGCGTCGCTTGAGGGCGCCGTCCTTCTCGATGTGCTTGCGATACTCATCCAGCGTCGTCGCGCCGATGCATTGAATCTCTCCGCGCGACAAGGCGGGCTTCAACATATTGGATGCGTCGATCGATCCTTCCGCTGCACCGGCTCCCACCAACGTATGCAACTCGTCGATGAAGATGATGATGTTGCCGGCTTGCACGATCTCCTTCATCACCACTTTCAGACGCTCTTCGAACTGACCGCGGTATTTCGTCCCGGCGACCAGGGAACCGAGATCCAACGCAATCACGCGCCGCGACAAGAGGTTATCGGGAACTTCGGATTGGACGATCCGCTGCGCCAAACCTTCCACAATGGCCGTCTTCCCGACGCCCGACTCCCCGATCAACACCGGATTGTTCTTCGTACGACGACTGAGAATCTGCAGCACCCGCTCGATTTCATCAGCGCGTCCGATCACCGGATCCAACTGACCTTCCTGGGCCATCTGGGTGAGATCCCGACCAAACTCGTCCAACGCCGGCGTATTGCTCTTGCGATCGCGCTCGCGTGGGGCGGACTTGCGCAAGAACGTCACTGTCAACTGCCGTGCGGTGAGGAGATTCGCCCCGAGACTGCGGAGGATCTTGCCGCCGATCCCTTCTTCTTCCCGTAGAAGCCCGAGCAAAAGGTGTTCGCTGCCGATGTGATTGTGCCCGAGCAGGCGGGCCTCTTCGACCCCGTATTCGATAACCTTCTTCACACGGGGGCTGAACGGGATTTCGCCGAAGGTCATGGTGGTCCCGCCACCAGGCAAGTTTCGCTCGATTTCCAAGCGGATTTGCTCGGTGGAAAGGCCCATCTTTTTCAGAATCATCAGGGCGATTCCGTCGGACTCGCGAAGGATGGCCAGCACAAGATGCTCAGTCCCGAGGTAGTCATTCTGATGACGCTCGGCCTCTTCCCGCGCGAGGATGATGATCTTCCGACCCTTGTCCGTGAATCGTTCGAACATCCTGCCTCCTTCTTGATGATCCAGCTTGATGGTCTAGGGCTGACCGGTGGAAGCGAACCCTTCGAAAAATCTGCCTAATTTTAACTAGAAGGTTGTTCAGTGTCAAGGTTGGGCGGGAATCGCACGACACTCGCAAGCGTGATCGGGACAGCATGTCTCCGCTGCGGATCATGTCATGTGCTTCTCGTTGACTTCAAAAGAACCCTCCCGATAGAATCCCGCACTTTTCCCAGCCGGCACTGGCCACCTGCTGAAGAACGAAGCGCCCTCGATGAAAAGCAAGAGCGTCGGCATTTTGACCAAGCCCAAATTTCCGGAGGTCAAGACCACCCTCCAGGCTGTGGTGTCCTGGCTGCGTGCCCGAAACATTGACGCGATCTTGGATACGACGTCCGCTGCCCTTCTGGAAGAAAAAGGCGGACTCCAGAAAACCCAATTGGCTCAGAAAGCGGACGTACTGCTCGTCCTAGGAGGAGACGGGACCATGCTCAACGCCGCCCGTCTGGCAGGCGAGCGCGGCATTCCCGTCCTCGGCGTGAATATGGGAGGGCTGGGATTCTTGACAGAGGTGCGCCTCGAACACCTCTACCCCTCTCTGGAACGGGTCTTCGCCAACGATTTCGTCCTGGACGAGCGCCTGATGCTCAAGACGCTCGTTCACCGGCACGGGGAACCGGTCGCGCAGGGTATCGTCCTCAATGATGTCGTCGTGAGCAAGGGCACTCTGGCACGAATGATTGAGTTGCGGGTCTCGATCCATGGGCAATTCGTGACGAACCTTCGAGGAGATGGTTTGATTGTGAGCACGCCGACCGGGTCAACCGCCTATTCCCTGTCGGCCGGAGGCCCGATTCTGGAGCCAGCCGTCCACGCTCTGATCCTGACGCCAATCTGTCCCCACACGCTGACACATCGGCCGCTGATCGTGCCCGACAACGTCGAAATCGACATCACCCTGACCAGCAAGGATGAGGGCGCCATGGCGACGTTGGACGGACAAGTCGGTATCGCGTTGACGCAAGGAGATACGGTCGTCGTGAGTGTGGCGGAGCTGCGAACCAGGCTGATTCGCTTTCCGGAAAGCACGTACTACGATGTGCTGCGTGAAAAACTGAAATGGGGCGATGGATAATGCGGAGAGCGTTTGGAAGGAACCGGCGCGCCTCTATCCTTGCTCAATCAGCCGGATCATTTCCTGATTCGTCGCAAACTTGAATTCGCCGATGCAGTCGCCTTTGGCCTGGTGAGCCTTTTCCGCGGCTTCCAGCGCTCGGAGCCCCTTGACCCCGACCGGATGGCACTTCCGTTCCCGAAGCATCGTCTGGAGTTTCTCGAGCACCGACTTCGGATTGCCTGGCGCCTGCTTGATGAGCAGATACCGACCGACAACCTCGGCACACCAATCTCCGTCGCGCTTAGCCACTCCGACGAGGCCTTCGCTGGCCTTTCTCGCCCACCCCGCAAGAAATACCCCGTCCAGCACTTTTCCCGTGGCCTCGTCGTACGCTTGAAACAACGCGTCGTCCGGCTCGTTGCTCGTCTTGTTGGGATTCGTTACGAAGATTCCGCTCTTGTACGGCAAGCCCACAGTCTCATCGACCCTGTCACCGACCGCAAAGACGACGCTGTCGCAGGGAAACTCGTAGAACTGCTTGAGCCCGACGGCGGCAGTGTCTTCACCTTTCGGCTCCAGTTTATTGTCCTCCATCTCCAATCCGCGAACGCGGTTGTTTCCGTCGACGAGGATACGTTTGGGTGATGCCAAAAATTTGAAACTCATCTTCGCGTCGCTGTTTTTCGGCTCGCACTTCGTGAATTCACCGACGAGTACCTTGAGAACTTCATCAGGCTTCTGGCCCACCGCGACCAGCCGGTCCTTGATGCGCTCCACTTCCCTGGTGATGTCTTCCACGTCCATGTTGGCGCACACCGCGCGGATCTCTTTGGGATTATACTTTCGTTCTGCAGGACCACGTCGGACGATCGCGGTCACCCGTTCAACCTTCTTATAGCGAGTCAACCAGTGGGCAATGTCCACCATGACGTCGCCAGCTCCGATCACGGCCACGTGCCGACCGACATCAAACGGGCGATCTCCAAACCCTGGAAGACGATTGAAGTGGTACACTACGTCTTTGGCATGAAAAACCCCCGCGGCCGTATCCCCGTCGACACCGATGGCCTTGGTGCCCTGAGCCCCAATGGAAAAAACGACCGCACTGGCCCCGAGACCCCGCACATCCTCGACCGAGAGATCCTTCCCCTTCCCGATCGAGACATTCCCAAAATAGTGCACGTTCGCCTGTTCGAGTAACTCCCAATACTGTTTCTTGAGACCGCCGCGCAACTTGAGTTTGGATGGGAAGATGCCGTATTCCGCTAATCCGCCGAACTTGACATCGCGATTCAGAATGATGACTTCGTGTCCCGCTTTCGCAAGGGTTCCGGCAACCGCCATCCCGGCCGGACCGGCACCGGCGACAATTATCACATGGGCTGCTTGTGCACTCATACGATCATTCTTTCCCCGTGTAGAAAGACAAAAATAGTCTAGAACCTCAAAAGTTCCGCGGACTTTAGCATAGCGGCTCCGGCGCTGTCAAAATCCTGAATGCACGGGTGCACGAGTACACGCGGCTGACCCGTCACGACGTGCAATCATCTCGTCCAACCTTTGCTTCAAGGAAAATGTCGGAGCTGCGAGCGGGTTATTGGAGCTCTGACTGTTCGCCACGGATCCGTCCGCCGCGCCACCGCAGCGTCAACCTCCGGCGCTCCCCACTGGTCCCCCTGGTTCGGTCATCCGCCAGGGATCGAGCAGTTCGGTCAGGCGCTTCTCAGGAAGGACTTTTTGCTCTTGGGCAACCTCGCGCACGGTTTTTCCGGACTTGAACGCGTCCTTGGCCAATTTCGCCGCCGCTTCATAACCGATCTCGGGGGCCAGGGCGGTACACATGGCCAAGCTCTCTTCTATCAGGCTGTTGCAGCGCGCTTCATTCGCCGTGATGCCTTCGATACACTTGGCAGCGAAGTTATTGGAAGCAGTCGCCAGCAACTCGATGGACTGGAGAAGATTGTAGGCCATCACCGGCAACATGACGATCAACTCGAAGTTCGCCGCCTGCCCGCCGACGGTCACCGTGACATCATTGCCGATCACTTGGGCGCAGACCATCGTGACGGATTCGGCGATGACGGGATTGACCTTCCCCGGCATGATCGAAGATCCGGGCTGTGTTTCCGGCAGACTGATTTCCCCGAGGCCGCAACGAGGACCGGACCCGAGCCAGCGAATGTCGTTGGCAATCTTCATCAGGCTGACGGCCAGCGTCCGCAAGGCTCCGCTCGCCTCGACCAACGAATCCTGTGCTGACTGCGCCTCGAAATGATTGACCGCCTCCTGAAACCGACAACCGGTCTCGTGGGAAATGATGGCCATGACCTTGCCGGAAAACTCGGGATGGCAATTCAAGCCCGTTCCCACAGCCGTCCCACCGAGCGCCACCTCGCTCAAAGCCTCCTGCGCCCGCTTCACGCGAGTCATCCCCAGCTCAATCTGTCTGGCATAGCCACCGAATTCCTGACCGAGCCGCACAGGTGTGGCATCCTGCAAATGTGTGCGGCCGATCTTGACGACATGGTCGAACGCCCGCGCCTTGTCCTCAAGCGCCTTGTGCAGTCGGGACAGCGCGGGAAGCAGCTGCCGCTGCATCGTCTCTGCAGCCGCGATGTGAATGGCCGTCGGAATCACGTCGTTGCTCGACTGGCCGAGATTCACATGATCGTTCGGATGCACGAGTTTGCTGCCCCGTGCGCCGCCGAGCAATTCTGTGGCCCGATTGGAGATGACCTCGTTCGTGTTCATATTCGTCGAGGTTCCCGAGCCGGTTTGGAAGATATCGACGGGAAATTGGTCGTCGAGCTTCCCCTCCACTACTTCCGTGGACGCTTGCCTGATGGCGTCGGCATGACGCTGTTCAAGCAACCCCAGCGACTGGTTCACCGATGCGGCTGCTCGCTTGATCAGTCCCATGGCCCGAATGACGGACCGCGGCATGCGCAAGGGGCTGATGGGAAAATTCTCGACGGCCCGCGCGGTCTGCACGCCGTAATAGGCGTCAGCCGGCACGGCCAGTTCGCCCATGGTGTCGCGTTCGATTCTGATGGCCCTGGCAGATGGCTGGGGGTCCGTAGGATGGCTGTCGCGTGTCGGCTTCATAGGTTCGACTCCGTCATGAGGGTTCTGACTTACGAGGGCGTCATGATAAACTCAGCCCCTTACTCGACACAAGGGTCATGAGTTCCGCTCACGTGATTGTAGACACCTATGCCGGTGATAAGGGCGAAGACACGCCCCGGTCGTTCACGCACGGAAAGATGTACCGCGGCGTCACGGACATCCTCGATCAGTGGTATACGGATTCCCACTGCTACTTCCGCGTGCGAGCGGACGACGGTCAGCGGTATGTCCTGCGGCACCAGCTTGACGAGGAATCGTGGGAGTTGGTGATGCGGGAGCAGGATTGAAAATGAAAAGGCCCGTCTTGCAGACGAGCCTTTCCCCTCAGAGCCTGGAGACGGCTATCTTAGGCAACTTTCACATCGATGGCCTTCGGCTTCACCCGTTCCGTCTTGGGAAGGTGCAAGGCCAGCACTCCGTCCTTGTATTCAGCCTTCACTCCCCCGTCGTCAACGGACTCCGGCAACGTGAAGCTGCGGACGAAACTCCCATAGGAGCGTTCGACTCGGTGGAACTTCTTGCCTTTCTCCTCCTTTTCCTGACGGCGTTCGCCCTGTAACGTCAGCACACCGTCCTCGACCGTGACCTTGACATCCTCCTTCTTCACCTCCGGCAGTTCCGCCTTGATCAGGTACTCCGTATCGGTCTCGCTGATATCCACGGTCGGCATCCAATCCGCAACTGTCAGGGCCTCCTTGCCATTGCTGACTCGCGCTGCGGGACGGGCAAACACACGGTTCAATCTTTCCGACATGTCTTCCAACTCGCGAAATGGATCCCATCGTACAAGAGTCATCTTAGACCTCCTGTTTGTCATCATGTGGTTTAACGTATTGTGGCGCTGCGCCGAATTCCGCTCACGATTGGGAGATAACGCGGATAGGGGTCAAGTCAAGAGGGACATCGACGAGACGAGGGCGACAACAACGGCTTAAGGACGTTCGCTGAGCGGCACATAGGAACGGTTGTGCTCACCGGAATAGATCTGGTCCGGACGAAACAGCTTGTTCTCGCCTAACTGCTCCAGCCAGTGGGCCAACCAGCCGGAGACACGCGCCATGGCGAACAACGGAGTGAAGAGATCCACGTCGATTCCCATCTTGTCGTAGATGATGCCGGAGTAAAAATCGACGTTGGGGTAAATCCCCTTCCCGTCCAGATGCTCAGCCGCTGCCCGCTCGACCTCCATCGCCACGTCGTAGAGCGGCGAGGAGCCGCATGCCTTGAACAACCGGTCGCAGAGCGATTGCAGGATGACGGCCCGCGGGTCCTTGACCTTGTACACGCGATGGCCGAAGCCCATCAGCTTCTGTTTATTGGCCAGACGTTGCACGACAAACCCTCGGGCACGATCGGGAACGCCGATCTCTTTCAGCATCTGCACGACTTCTTCATTGGCTCCGCCGTGCAATGGCCCCTTGAGCGACCCGACGGACGAAGCCACGACGGTATAGGGGTCGGCCAGCGTCGAGGCCGTGATCATTCCGGTGAATGTCGACGCGTTCATCGTGTGCTCGGCATGAAGGATCAGACAATCGTCAAATACCTCGCCCCACACGGGAGGAGGGACCGATTCCGTCATCATATACAAGAAGTTTTCGCTGAACTCGAGGTCATCGCGCGGCGCGATCGCCTCATCCCCCCGGCGCAGCCGGGCCCACGCCGCGACGATCGTCGGGAGCTTGGCGACAAGACGAACCGACGACCAGTAGTTGTTCTCCATGTCCTTTACATTGCGGCCCGGATAGAACATCCCGAGCGCGGCAATGGCGGCTTGGAGCGCGTCCATCGGATGACCGTGCTCCGGCAGACACTTCATCAAATCGATGATCGTGAACTTCACGCGGCGATGATGCGTCACATCCTCCGTCCACTTGGCCAATTGGCCTTGGGTGGGCAGATGGCCGAACAGGAGGAGGTAGGCGGTTTCCAGATAGGAGGACTTGGCGCAGAGTTCCTCGACCCGGATACCTCGGTATTCGAGAATGCCGCGGGAGCCGTCCACATCGCTGATGGCCGACTTGGCGGCCGGGACACCGGCAAGACCCGGCATGAAATCGTGGGGCATGGCCTCTCCTAAATTGAGCGATTCGCTATCCGTGTGAGCGATGACCTATCCGTCTATTCGGTGCCGGGAATGCCATGCGATGCGACGGTCGGCACCTTGCAATCATCTACTTCGCTTGGCATACTGCCGTCAGTCGTGAAGTGGAGGACGCGCATACTACGGCACCGCCTGTCGGCGATGGCAATTCTCGGTACTCTCGTTTCTGTTCCCGCCCTGATCTCCCCCCGGACATCGACCGGACCACTCCAGCGTGAGACGATCAAGGCCGTCGGTACCAGCACGTTGGGCCACGGCGCGCCCCCGGCGAGTCTTCCTCATCAGCGCTCCGCGGCCCCCGGCGATTCCGGCGCGATCGTTCGGCAAACGGAGAGGTACGGGTGAAGGCGATTCTCTGTTGCGCGGTGCTCGCTGCGGCTCTGCTCGTCGTCGGCGCAGGTGTGGGACACGGCGACGACGAATTGCTGATCTTCGCCGTGGTCAGCGCCCCGCCCAAGGACCGATCCCGCGTCGCGGTCACGGCTTCGATCGGCGATACAGTCTCTGACACGAAACTGCTGGCTTCCGACGCCATTTTGAACAACCTGATCTGGAAAAAACTGGAGATCTGTCATGCGCTCCGCATCGAAGGCACCAAAGCTGCCGACGGGTACAAGGTGCTGACCGTCCGGGTGATCGATGCCAGCATGCTCCCCATGACGCTGCAATCGTTTGCCGGAGATTGCCTCATCAAGAAAGCCATCGAGCTCGCGCCGCTGGTGGATTGAGGGACGGAGATCACGTTGCCCGACACTCGAAACAACTCGTGGGTTCTTCCGGCGCATCGCACTCTTCTTCGGTTAATGGAAACAGCTGCTCGCAGAGGCGGCAGATTCGAATCTCGAAGTAGGGCGTGCCCTCCTGATCGATGTCCGTTGGTAACAGCAATTCACAGGGGTCATATCCGATCATCGCCCCGTCCGAAAATTTTACGACGGCGAGACGATCGTTGAACACCTCGAAGGTGGCCTCCTGTCCTTTTCGATCGACAAGATGCCCGAGTACGAAAACGGGTTGTCCTTTGCGTTTAATGCGGAGATCCCGCAGCGTGCGCTGATTGGTGGTCGCACAGGAAAACTGACCGCTCGAGCTGGTACCGACAGTGGGCATGGCGAAGACGAATGCAACCGCAACTCTTTAGCATGTACCATAGGGGTAAAAATGGCGTCAAGCGATCACCAACCCGTAAGAAGGAGCGGACATGCCCGATATCATCATCATCTATGAGAAACCGACCTGCTCGACCTGCCGCCAAGCCGTTCAACTGGCCAAAGACAGCGGGAAACCGTTCAAGACCGTCAATTACTATATGACGCCGTTTACGAAGGCCAAGTTGACGGCGTTGCTGAAGAAAGGCGGATTATCTCCTCGCGAGGTGCTGCGGACGAAGGAGGATGTGTACAAAGAGCTCGGTCTGGCTAAAAAAAACCTGCCCGACGACGAACTCATCGACGTGATGATCAAGCACCCCGACTTGATTCAACGCCCGATTGTGGAAGCCGGCGATACGGTTCTCTTGGCCAGGCCCGCCGACCGAATCGAGCAGCTGCTGTAGGCATCGCCGGATTTTCTCGGGCACCTTCGTGCATCGTCGCTCTTGGATTCTCGGGGTAGAGGAACCATGCCGGGCACCGGCCGATTTCCCGAGCCCCGGCGGCAGCGCTCCTGCACGATCCGAGCATAGGATTCCAGGTCGATCAGGCAACCGGCTTCATGCGCAGCACCCCTGCCGCATCACGCCGCACCGTCCGGCTTAAACAGCAACGTCCCCGACCGGCTCACCCGCACCGCCACTTCGCCGTTCAACACTTGCAGGATCAGAGTGCCCGCCACTTCGCGACGCCACCCGCGCAATAGCGGGAGAGCAATCTCGGTGTTTTTCTCTTTGGCCTCGACCAACGCTTGAATATCGGCACTGGTCGCGAGCAGGGTCGGAGCAATTTCGGCTTCCGCCGCCCGAGCCTTCAGGACAGCCTGAAGGAGCTCGACGATCCCGACGGACTCGGGCTCTGAGCGCTTTTCCGCCGGCACCTGTGGCCACGCCGCGGGAGGGAGCGCCAGCGCGCGCTCAACCGTTTTCAGAATGTGCTCGCCGTTGCGTTCAACCTCGGAACTGTGCACGCCTCTGAGGGTTTTGAGCTCATTCAGCGTCCTCGGCGGGTGCCGGGCCAGTTGCAACAGCACTTCATCCCTCAGGACTCGTCCTCGCGGCACATTGCGGCGTTTCGCTTCGCTTTCTCGCCAGGCAGCCAGATCACGAAGTACGGCGGCGTACTTGGGCTTGAGGCCCTCCCACCCTCGAATTCGCTGGTAACGTTCGAGCGGATCCCGGCTCTTTTCGCCCACCACGGATTCAAGTCGGGCGAACTCTTCATGGACCCACTCCAATCGGCCCAACGTCGAAAGCTTTCTGACCAGATGCGCGTGAATCGGCAGCAGAAACTGGACGTCCTCGGCCGCGTAGGCGATCTGATCGTGCGAAAGCGGGCGCGCGCTCCAATTGGTGAACGTGTGGGCCTTGGCCAGCTTGGTGCCGATGATACGTTGCACGAGATTGGCGTATGCAGCTTGAGCGCCGAACCCCAACATCGCGGCGGCGATTTGCGTGTCGAAAAACGGTTTCGGAATCTGCCCGGCATGGAGTGCGAACAGATCCAGATCCTGCCGGCCGGCATGCACGATCTTGTTCACACGCGGATTGCAGATCAGTTCCCAGAAGGCATCGAGCGGACCCTCGGCCTGTACGGCAGGAAAGTCGATGACGGCGGAAACCGTCTGCGACGCGACTTGAATCAGTTCCAATTTGGGGACGAAACTGTCCTCCCCCACGAACTCCGTGTCGAGTGCGAGGTCTGCACTCGCCTGCAGCTGATGGCAGAGCCGTTCGAGCGCCACACGGGTGGCGATGTAGCCGGGTTCGTTCGGTGTGGTCACACTCTGGTTCATTCCGCAGGACTGTACGGCCGATCCGGAGGCTTCATCGGCTCGGTATTGGAGAGGCTGAGGTATTCCTTGAGAAATTGGTAGGCTTCCAACATGCGGCGCAGTTCCGGCTCGGAGCTGCGATCGCCCTGGTTCGCGTCGGGATGGAGCTGCTTGGCCTTGTGGCGAAATGCCGCCGTCACATCGGCCAGCGAGCTTCCAAACTCCACTCCCATGATGGCATAGGCATCCACGGCGTTGTTCACTCCGGACCCCTGCGAGAAGTCCCCGCCGCCGCCGCTCGCGGCCTTCAGCATATCCGCCAAGTTGAGCTTCCGCCGCCGCCGCCGCGGACGTTCCCGGATTTCACTGTCCAAATCGTCCCAGCGGTCTTCCACGAATTCCAGGCGCGACTCCAGACGCATGGCCCCCGACAGATCGGAAATCCACTCCAATTCCTCCTCGATCTGGAGCAGCGACTTGACGATCTCGTCCAGCCCTTGTTCAACTCGAAAGTAGCTGTCGACCCGTTCCTGCATCATCGTATCCACGGCGCAATCCATGCTTTCCTCGGTTTTCGACCTGAGCGAACTGATGCGCTTTTGCATCCCGTTCCTGAATTTCATGTACTTGCCGGCCGAGAATGGCATGCGGCCCCCGTTGGGTTTGCAAACGCCGTGCATTGTAGCATAGGCGCCGCGGGCGTCAGAAGCGTGGAGATGGAGTCCCGTTCAGGTCGAAGAGAACTGATCGCTGATCCGATTGCGGCGCCGTGCTACCCCGGTATCGTGCGCGGCCGCCGAGACCGCTCTGGCCACCCTCGGCACGACTTCCTTATCGAAGACGCTGGGAATGATGTAGTCTTCGCTCAACGTCGTGCGGGGAATCGTCTCGGCCAGCGCCTTGGCGGCGGCAAGTTTCATCGGTTCGTTGATCCCCACCGCTTGCACGTCCAACGCGCCGCGGAAAATTCCGGGAAATGCCAAGGCGTTGTTGATCTGATTGGGAAAATCCGAACGGCCCGTCGCGAAGATGCGGCAATGCGAAGCGGCCAGCTCCGGTGACACCTCCGGGTCGGGATTGGCCATTGCGAACACGATCCGATCCGACGCCATCAAGTCAAGATCCTCGGCCTTCAACAGATTTCCGACCGAGAGACCGATGAAGACATCCGCTCCCTTGAGGGCGTCTTGGAGAGTGCCTGCCGGCTGGAGCGGGGTCAGGCAGGACAAGAGATCCTGGCGGCAGGGGCGCAGGCGTTCACCGTCCCCTTGCAAAATGATCCCCGGCTTGTCGCAGCCCACCAGATGGGATACCCCCGCCGCCAGCAACATTCGACAGCAGGCCGTGCCGGCGGCCCCGAGACCGTTGACGACGATCCGTACCTCCTCGACGGCTTTACCGACCACCGCGAGCGCATTGGTGAGAGCCGCAAGAATCACCACCGCCGTGCCGTGTTGATCGTCGTGCATCAACGGAATGGTCAGCGATTCCTTCAGGCGCCGTTCAATCTCGAAACAGCGGGGCGCGCTGATGTCCTCAAGATTGATGGCGCCGAAACCCGGCGCAATCGCTTGAACCGTCCGTACGACTGCATCCACATCTTGCGTATCGAGACAAATCGGCCACGCGTCGATGCCGGCCAATTCCCTGAACAGCATGGCCTTGCCTTCCATGACCGGTAATGCCGCCTCCGGACCCAGATTTCCGAGTCCAAGAACCGCGGACCCATCGGTCACGACGGCCACGCTGTTGCTCTTCGTGGTAAAAGCGTAGGCTTTGGACCTGTCCTTGGCGATGGCTTGCGAGACTCGTCCGACTCCGGGAGTGTAGACCATGGACAGCACGTTGCGGGTATTGACCGGCATCTTACTCTGCACGTGGATCTTCCCTCCCAGATGGAGCAGAAAAATCCGATCGGACGCCGACAGGACCTTGACGTCCGGAAGCGCTCCAAGACGAAGAAGCACATGCTCTCCGTGCGCCTCATCACGAACATCGAACGTCACATCCCGAACCATGTAGACTGCGGTGGCGGACACGATGTCGACCGCGCCAAGATTCGCGCCTTCCATAGCCAGAACGGCTGCAACATTTGCGAACATGCCCGGCTTGTTGGCGAGTTCGAGGCGGACGGTCAGCCGGTAATTGGAGTAGGGACCGATATCGTTCATGGCCACCGGTTGGTGATGATGGAGCCAATGAAGAGAATACCATAAAGATCGTATCGCGATCGTCTGCATCCGTCGGCGCGGCACCGGAGTGTGCATAGGCCCTGAGCTTCGCGTGCATTTGAATGCGGTGACGCAAAATTCCTCCTGTGTTTCATTGATCCGCTCTTCCACGGAATGCTAAGGTGACGCCATGTCCTCACCATCGCGGACTCCCAATCGGTTGATCCACGAAACCAGCCCCTATCTGCTCCAGCATGCCCACAATCCCGTGGACTGGTTCCCGTGGGGACCGGAGGCGCTTGAACTCTCGAGGAAACAGAACCGTCCGATTCTCTTGTCGATCGGCTATTCCGCCTGCCATTGGTGCCACGTCATGGAGCGGGAATCGTTCGAGAACGAATCGATCGCCGCGCTGATGAACCGGCACTTCGTGTGCGTGAAGGTGGATCGGGAGGAACGTCCCGACCTCGATGAGATCTACATGCAGGCCACCGTAGGGCTCAATCGAGGCCAGGGGGGCTGGCCGATGACGGTGTTTCTAACCCCTGAACAGGAGCCGTTTTTTGCGGGAACCTATTTCCCCCCGAATGATCGGTGGGGACGCCCAGGATTCCCGACTCTACTGAAGAAGATCGCCGAGGCCTGGGAACAGGACCAAGGTGACCTTCGCAAACAAGCGCGGGAACTGACCGATCGCTTGAGGCAAGAAGCGCAAACCACGTTTCCCATGACCGTCAGCGATGCGGCGGTGACCGAGGCGGTGCGCGAGTTCAGCAACGAATTCGATCCCCGTTTCGGCGGATTCGGTTCAGCCCCTAAGTTCCCCCCGTCCGCCGGACTATCCTTGTTGCTCCGCTGGCACAGGCGCTCCGGCGATCCGAAAGCGCTTCAGATGGTCACGAAGACGCTGGACGCCATGGCGGCCGGCGGCATCTACGACCACATCGGAGGAGGGTTCGCGCGTTATTCCACGGACGAACGGTGGCTTGTTCCCCACTTCGAGAAGATGCTCTATGACAATGCGCTCCTCACCCGATCGTATCTGGAGGCCTTTCAGGTCACCGGACAGTCCACCTATCGTACGATTGTCGATGAGGTGCTCGATTACGTGCTGCGCGAGATGACCGACAAGGCCGGAGGCTTCTATTCGTCCACCGACGCGGATTCGGAAGGAGTCGAAGGCAAGTTTTTCGTATGGACACCGACGCAAGTTCAGGCGACCCTGCAGAACGAGGAAGACGCAAAACGATTCTGCGCGTGCTACGACATCACAGAAGACGGCAACTGGGAGCATCAGAGCATTCCAAATCGGTTGCGGCCGATCGAGGAGGTGGCACGGGATCTCCGGGTCTCCACCGGGGTTCTCCAGGACACCATCGACCGGTGTCGTCCCCTCCTGTATCGAGCCAGGGCGCAACGGCAGCCTCCCGGACTTGACGACAAGGTGATCACCGCATGGAACGGGATGATGATCGGCACCCTTGCGGAATCGGGCCGCGTGCTGGATGTTCCCCGATACATCGAAGGAGCCCGCCGGGCCGCCGATTTCTTGCTGGCCCCTCACCGGACAACGGCAGGCCGTCTCCTGCGAACGTCACGCAATGGGCACGCACATCTCGACGGCGTCCTCGAGGATTACGCCTTTCTGGCGGAGGGCCTCATCGATTTGTTCGAAGCGTGCGGTATGGACCGCTACCTATCGGCAGCGCGGTCCCTCGGCGAACAGATCCTGACGTCGTTTCAAGACGACGTACGTGGTGGATTTTTCACGAGTTCACGAGAGCACGAAGCGCTGATCATGCGGAGTCGGGAAGGGCCGGACGGCGCCACACCCAGCGGAAACGCCGTCGCGGCCTTCGCGCTCGCGAGACTCGCGCATCATTGCGACCGACAGGACTTTCGCGAGGCGGCCGTCAGCGCCATTCGCGCGTACGGAAAGCAGATCACCCGCTATCCCAGGGCCTTCGCCAAGAGTCTGGCCGTCGTCGACTTCCTGACGGAAGGTCCTCTTGAAATTGCGCTGGTGGGTCGAAAGGACGACCCAAAATTGCAGAGCTTTACGGACGCGCTGCGCTCGATCTACCTGCCCAATCGGATTCTTGCCGTGACGCAACAGGAGGACGGAAGATCGGCTCATCCGCTCTTGTCCGGTAAGACCGCGGTCAACGGAAACGCCGCGCTCTACCTGTGCCGGAATTATACCTGCCGACGTCCTATCACGGATCCTCGCGAAGCAGCCGATGCCGTCCGAGCGGCTCAGCAAGCTTCGCCGGAAGTCACCGGAGCCCGGCTTCTCAAAGGACCGCTTCTCAGCGGCTGCGCGACGGCAGAAGGAACAGCCAGATATGCGGCGCGGCAGGTCAATCGTCCGAGTGCATCCGGTGGGCTTGAGAACGGCTATGTCCCGTTCGGCGCCACCGGTCTGACCATCTCCAAACTCGGATTCGGCACGTACCGTATCGACGCGAGCGATCCGGAATTCGGCCGCGCCCTCGAAGTGGCGCTGCAGGACGGGGTGAACCTGATCGATACGTCGACCAACTATATGGACGGCGACAGCGAGCGCGTCATCGGTTTTGTACTGCGACGACTGAGCGCAGAACAGGCCCTGGCCCGTACCGAACTCATCGTGGTCTCAAAGATCGGATACGTCCAGGGTCAGACCTTGGCCCAGGCGACGGCCCGTGAGGGGTCCGGAACACCCTATCCGGACATGGTCAAGTACGGCGAGGGGATCTGGCACTGTATCCATCCTGAGTTTCTGGCCGACCAACTCACGGTCTCCCTCGATCGGCTGGGTTTGCAAGTCTTGGATGTCTGCCTGTTGCACAACCCTGAATACTTCCTGTCCGATGCGGCACGCCATGACGGCGCGAACCTGGAAGATATCCGCGACCGATTTTATCAGCGGGTCCAGCAGGCGTTTGCATTTTTCGAATCACAAGTGGCGATCGGTCGAATCCGTTGGTATGGCATTTCTTCCAATACCGTCGCAGCCGACGCAGGCGCCGTGGATACAACGTCGCTCTCACGCTTTCTGGCTGCGGCAGAGGCGGCGGCGGCTTCACAGGGACAATCACGGCATCACTTCGCGGTGCTGCAATGTCCCATGAATCTGTTTGAACCAGGCCCGCTACGGACCAGAAACACCGGAAGAGACCAACAAGAAACGGTGCTGAGCGTGGCCCAGCAGCACCGGCTGGCGGTGTTGGCGAACCGCCCGTTGAATGCCATGACCGATCTGAAAGGCGGGATGCTGCGGCTCGCAGACCTTCCGCTTGAAGGCCACCCCGTCGATCTGGAGACCCAAGCGAACACCGTAGGCCGATTGGAGCAGGAGTACCGCGACACCCTGGCTCCCTCGATCTCTAGTCCGCAAGAGGGCATGTCGCCGGCCGACTTTTTTAATTGGGCCGCCGAGCTGAAACCTTTGGGCGCGCGCCTTCAAGGGCTCGAGCATTGGGAACAGATCGAGCACCAAGTGATCGCACCTCAGGTGAACCAGGTCATGCAGGCGGTCCCGCGTCTGATAGCTCGAGAGGCGACCGGCCGATGGGAGGAGTGGCGGGAACGCTACGTGCCTGAACTCTTGACTCTGCTTCGTGGTCTGCGGCGTCATGCGACGGAGAAAAGCCGCCAACGAAGGCTGGCTGTCACAACCGCCCTCGATCCCCTTCTCCCGCACGACCGACGGAGCGAGTCGCTGTCCCGCAAGGCCCTCTGGGTCGTCAGCAGCACGCCCGGCGTGACATGCGTGCTGAACGGCATGCGATCGAAGGCTTATGTAGAAGACTCTCTCAAGGTACTTCGGTGGGCCAACCTGGGGCAGGTGCATCCGATCTACGACCGAGTCCAGCCGGCACGATGACAGTCTCGCTGCCTCCGTTACCTGCCGAAGAATGAGGAATTACTCCTCACTCGCCGTCCCTCGACAGCTGTTCGATACGGCGGATTGTCTCGGGTGATGAGTCACATCGCTTGATGATTGTCTGAACCGGCGAAGGAGTTCACGGCCGGTTCGGCGGCATATGCGAATGGAAGCAGTTTACCGAGTATGTCGCAGAAGACCTTCCCAAACCTGTAAAGCCTGTTTCGCCAAAGGGTTTCCGACGCGAGTCCGATCGTTCAGGTTCACCGGTCTCCTGATACTCAACGCTTCAATCCGCTCGGCAACGTCTCTGAACCGTGGGTCTTCACGCCGAAGCCAGCGGTAGGCTTCGAGAGCCTCGTCAGTCCGACCGAGCGATTCCAATGTCCTCCCGAGGACGTACAGCAGTTGCACGGTCTCTCTGATTGAGGCAATCGGCGACTTCAACGCGTGACGAAACGCGCCGACTGCTTGTTCGTATTGTCGGATCGACTTATGGCACAGTCCGATCTGCGCATACGCTTTCAGCGCATACCGAGAATCGCCGGTTGCTTTTTCAAGCTGATCAATGGCTTGTTTGAAGAGACCGGCCTTTTTGAGCGCCACCCCGCGCTCATACCATTCTCCTGCTTCGACGGTCGATTCCCCCGAGCTTCCGGCCATTGTACCTTCCGGCAGTGGTGATTCAAGCATGAGACATAGACTCCGTAGCTGGGATCTGTGTTCGCACTAAGACGGATACTGCTCAGCAAGAGTTAGACCAAGCTATGCGATGAGGAAGCCGCGGAGCGTCAAGGAGTTAGGCGATAATTCGGTCGGTGGAATCGCACGACTGAAGGGCAAATCGTACAAAATTAGCTGGAAGCGCTAAAACCGAACCTCTCGTAGTGCGTGACGATTGTCTAAGAACCACCTGATCGTCTTGCGGAGCCCGTCGCGAAGCTGATGTCTCGCCTGGAACCCAAAGAGCTGTTTCGCCCGATTCACATCAAGACATCGTCGCGGTTGCCCATTGGGCTTGGTCGTATCCCATTCGATGCGTCCCCTAAATCCGACCTCATCGGCAATCAACGCGGCGAGATTGCGAATCGTCACTTCTTCTCCCGTTCCCAAGTTGACCGGTAAATCTCCATCGTATAGCTCCGCAGCCGATAAGATGCCTTCCGAGGCATCTTCCACATACAAGAACTCCCTACTGGGAGAACCGTCTCCCCACAATGTAAGGGAGTGGCTCCCGGCCTCCATGGCCTGCGTACACTTGCGAATAAGAGCGGGGATGACGTGGGAGGTTTCAAGATCAAAATTGTCCCGCGGACCGTACAGATTGACAGGAAACAGTACGATCGAATTGAACCCATACTGTTGTCGATAGGCCTGCGACTGCACAAGCATCATCTTCTTGGCCAGACCATAAGGAGCGTTCGTCTCCTCGGGATATCCGTTCCACATGTCGTCTTCCTTGAACGGAATCGGCGCAAACTTCGGGTACGCGCAAATCGTCCCAAGGGCGACGAACTTCCTGATTCCTCGTAGACGTCCGACCTCGATGAGTTGGGTCCCCATCATCAGGTTGTCGTAGAAAAATCGCCCTGGGTTGGCTTGATTCGCACCGATGCCGCCGACCCGTGCCGCCAGATGAATCACCACATCCGGTCTGGCATCGGCATACAGCTGCTGCACCGCCGCCATCTGAACGAGATCGTATTGTCGGCTGCGCGGGACGATCACCTGCGAGCACCCTCGCGCCTGCAGGTGGGCCACGACGAATGACCCGAGAAAACCGGCCCCTCCGGTCACGACCACACGCGTATTCTCCCAGAATGCCGATGAAGCAGTCATATGTTCTTCGGCCTGACGCCCTCCAACCGTTCTTTTTCCGCTGCGAGATCGGCATCGACCATCATTGCCACAAGCTCCTCGAATCGGACCTTTGGCTCCCAACCCAATTCCCGCTTCGCCTTACCGGCATCGCCGATGAGCAAATCCACTTCAGTGGGACGGTAGTACTTCTCGTCGATCTTCACGTGCTTCTTCCAATCCACGCCAACCCTGTCAAACGCCAGCTCCAGCATTTCCCGCACAGTATGGGTTTCTCCCGTGGCGATCACATAGTCATCAGGGGTCTTGGCCTGCAGCATCATCCACATGGCCTGGATGTAATCGCCTGCAAAACCCCAATCGCGTTTGGCCTCGAGATTCCCGAGAAACAGGTCCCGTTGAACACCCAGCTTAATGCGCGCAGCCGCCTTGGTGATCTTCCTGGTCACGAAGGTCTCCCCTCGTCTCGGCGATTCGTGATTGAATAGAATCCCGTTGCAGGCAAACAGGTTATACGCCTCACGGTAATTGACGGTGATCCAATACGAATAGACTTTGGCCGCTCCGTAGGGACTACGAGGGTAGAAGGGGGTGGTCTCTCGCTGCGGAACTTCCAGAACCTTTCCAAACATTTCACTCGAGGAGGCCTGGTAGAACTTCGGTCTGAGGCCGGACTCACGGATGGCTTCAAGAAGTCGAATCGTCCCCAATCCCGTGATCTCTCCCGTATATTCCGGGATGTCGAAACTGACCCGCACGTGACTCTGCGCTCCCAGGTTGTAGATCTCGTCCGGTTGCACCGTCCTCAATATGTGATTCAACGAGCTGGCGTCGTTCAGGTCACCGTACACAAGATGGAGCCGTCGGTGCGGGACATGAGGATCCTCATAAATCGCCTCGATGCGGCCCGTGTTGAAGGAGCTGGAGCGGCGGATGATGCCGTAGACTTCGTATCCTTTCGCGAGCAAGAACTCCGAGAGATACGATCCGTCCTGGCCGGTGATACCGGTAATGAGCGCTTTTTTCACGAGTGGACTCCTGGGTTATGCGGAATTATTGATCGAATGACTCCCTAAGTCCACAGATAGAAAGCTTGTCACGAAGATGACGAACAGCGATTGAGCCTCTCGTTCGTCCTGATGGCGGCCACGCGCCGGACGTCAGACAGACTCGCCGACTTCCAGGGAACTATCTTTCGCGGTTTCAGTCGCGGGCTTGCTGTCCGTCGTCGGCTCTACCTCCCAATAGAGCATCCGATGACAGTAGGGGCAGGTATGGAGGTCTTGCGAACGTTTGACTTCCGCCACCAACTGGGGAGGAATTTGGAGGCGACATCCCGTACACATGCCGCCCTTGATGGCGGCGAGAGCCTGATCCTTTCTGGCAGATTTCAGCTTGGTATAACGATCGAGAAGCCCGCGTTCGACATGGGTCGCCCGTTCACGTTGCTGAGCTTCGAGTTCGGCAAGCTCACCTGAAAGCCGTCCCTCGAGTTCATCAAGCACGCGCTTTTCCTCCGCGAATGTACGTTCCACCGCCTGAACCCGTTCCTGCGCCTCCTTCATCGTCCGTTGCAGTTGCTCGACCTTTTCCATGCACGCCAGCACCTTGTCCTCGATCTCGGACTTCTTCTTGTTGGCCATTTGAAGCTCGAATAGGTGCGCCTGGTACTCCTTATTGGTCTTGATCTCCGAGAGCCGTGCACGCATCTTGTCATTGTGCGCGTCCTGAGCTTCCACATCCTGTTCGTATCCTCGACGCTCCTTGACCGCGGACTCCATCGAGACCGTTGTCTCTTGGAGCACCTGACGAGCGTCGCGCAACGGTGTTTCGAGCTGATGCAATCGATCGGGGATTTTTCGGCGTTGTTCGCTGATCTCCATAATACGGAGATCCAGCTTCTGCAATTCGATCAGGGGGGAAAGACGCTGGTTCAATGCTCTCCTATTTCTATGCCTGTCACCGGAATGGAGCCCCTCCACCGGCCGGTAGTCCTCTTGGTGGGCCCACTAGGACTTGAACCTAGGACCAGCTGATTATGAGTCAGCCGCTCTAACCACCTGAGCTATGGGCCCATCAGGACAGTTTGGCTCAGGTTAAGGTCGAAATGTTAGCCAGCTCAGCCTTGACCTTAACCTCGACCTTCTGAACGATTCTAGGCCGCAGCCGAGACGGAGTCAAATAATGCCGACGCTCCGTCCTTACAGGCTTTCGACAAAGCTCCGCAACTTCTTGCTCCGGCTCGGATGGCGTAATTTGCGTAAGGCCTTGGCCTCGATCTGGCGAATGCGCTCCCTCGTCACTTCAAAATCCTGACCGACTTCCTCGAGGGTATGGTCCGTCGCCTCGCCGATTCCGAATCGTTTTCGGAGCACCTTCTCCTCGCGCGGCGTCAACGTTTCCAACGCGCTGTTGATCTGACGCTGAAGATCGTAGCGGATGGCCGCCTCTAACGGGGAGATCGCTTTCTTGTCCTCGATGAAATCGCCCAGATGACTGTCCTCTTCCTCTCCAATCGGGGTCTCGAGTGAAATCGGCTCTCGAGCGATCTTCAGGATCTTGCGGACCTTGTCCAACGGCAGATCCATTCGTTCGGCGATTTCTTCCGGCGTCGGTTCTCGCCCGAGTTTCTGCACCAAGTGACGCGACGTGCGGATCAGTTTATTGATGGTCTCGATCATGTGCACCGGGATCCGGATCGTCCGTGCCTGATCCGCGATCGCCCGCGTGATGGCCTGCCGGATCCACCATGTGGCGTACGTACTGAACTTATACCCGCGCTTGTACTCAAACTTGTCCACCGCCTTCATCAGACCGATATTGCCTTCCTGGATCAGATCCAGAAATTGGAGGCCGCGGTTCGTATACTTTTTCGCGATGCTGACGACCAGCCGAAGATTGGCTTCGACCAACTCCGCCTTCCCGCGTTTGACCTTCTCTTCGGCAACGTCCAGGTGTTTGACGGCGTCCTTGATTTCTTCGCCGGATACGAGCGCCTCCTCGGTTTCGAGTTGGCGTACTTTCGCGCGTGCCGCCTGGTAGACTTTCTTGATGTCCTGCAGGATCTCGTCGGATACACCGGTCTTGCGTTTGACCGCCAAAAGATCCTTACGTTCCCGGCACAGCTTCCGCAGCAGTTCACCGCCCGTCTCACCGCCGACACCCAATCGCCGCTGACAGCTGACGATCTCGCGTTCGGCCGTGCGGATCTGAATCGCCATCTCGCGAACGCGCTGGACCATGCGATCCTTGAGCACGCCATGCAGATTGACGGCTTCCATCTTGTCGACGACCTGCTCACGAATGGCGTCGATCTGCTTCTTGATTTTCTTGAGCTTGACGGGCTCCTTGGCCGCCTGCCGCGAGTCTTCATAGAGCCCCTTCAATGACGTCGACACCTTGCGAACCGCGTTCAAGCCGTCCAACGTCTTGATCCGCAACTCCTCATAGTCCTTTTCAACTTCTTCTTCCTCAAAATCCTCTTCTGTTTCGACGATCGGCACGATTTCCCGAACATCGATCTTGCCGGTCTTCAGCTGTTCACGGAGGGAGAGGATGAATTCGATGGTCATGGGCATGCCGTAGATGACAAAGGCGATGTCCCGCTTGCCCTCTTCGATCCGTTTTGCGATTTCGATCTCCCCTTCGCGACTCAGCAGGGCGACGCTGCCCATCTCTTTTAAATACAGGCGGACCGGATCGTCCGTCCGGCTCAGGGCACCCGGCGTCAAGTCGATTTCCTTCTCGTTCTCTTCGCCTCCGTCGCTCTCCTCGGCTTCGTCGTTCCCCTCCTCTCGATCGCGGCCTTTGGCCTGGCGTTCGCTTCCTTCGGGGGCGTCGACGATTTCGATGTCCATTTCTCCAAACATCGTCATGATGCTGCCAAACTGCTCCGACGACACGACCTCAGCGGGCAACGTGCTGTTCAGCTCGTCATAGGTTAAGAACCCCTTTTCCTTTCCGATGGAAATGAGCTTCTTGACTTCCACGAGCAATTCTTGTTTCGCCATGCTTACTCCTTGACCAATGACAGGACAGGCGGCTGACCGGCTTTCCTCAACCGCAGTTCATTGACTTGCACATTGAGCGCGCGCGCGTCTTCCGTTCGTCCGTCGCGCTCGGCGGCCTTGAGCCGCACGATCAGCTCCCGCAAGGCCGCTTCCGCATATTTTCGATCGAGCCGATCAAGACAATCCTGCAAGTGGGCACGCACATCGTCAAAGTGCTGCTCCAGCATGGATAATTCCGTCGCCAGGGGGCCGCACTCCGGATCCTCGACTACCGTATCCAGCAGATGCCGCAACCCCACTCGGCCGTCCTGACCGACGTGCGCCAAAGCCCGCTCGACCAATGCTCGACAGGCCGATACCGTAAACGTTTCGGGTCGGAGCCGTCGCACATCGAGGGGGGACAATTGTCCTTGCAGAAGCAGATACACCACATCGCGCTCTTCAGGCGCTCCCCTCCAGAGCGGTGCGGGACGCGCTTGAGGCTTGCCGCCGGCCGGCCGCCGCTTGTCCTGCGACGCCAACGCAGGGTATCGTTCGATCAAGAGCCGCTGATTGATGCCAAGACGCTCGGCCACGATTCTCATGCGCTCTTCGCGTTCGATCGGATGTTCGCTCTTCTGGAGAATCCGCAACACCTCGTCCACACTCCGGATACGACCTTCCACGGTACCGTCCTGCGCCGACTGCAGACTCTGTTCCAGCGCAAAATCCAGAAGGCTCGGCGCTTGTTCCTCCAACCGTGCGAACGCCTCCGGACCGTGTGATCTGACGAACGTGTCCGGATCATCCCCCACGGGAAGCGACACGACTTTGACGCCGAGCCCGCTGTTGACAAACAGATCAAGCCCTCGCAAGGCGGCACGGACACCGGCCGGATCGGGATCGAAGAGCAGCACGACGCGTGAAGCAAACCGGCGCAACACGTGAATATGATCGATCGTCAGGGCGGTTCCCAAGGTGGCCACGGTATGAGTCAGCCCAGCCTGATGCAGGGCGATGGCATCAAAGTACCCTTCGACGACGATGACGGTCTTGGTCCGGGTGATAGCCTCGCGCGCCAGATCCAGGGCAAAAAGCGTGTGCCCCTTCTTGAACAACGGGGTGTCTGGTGAATTCAGATATTTTGGAGTGCCCTCGCCAAGGACCCGTCCGCCAAATCCCACGATGCGCTTGCGCAGGTCGAAGATCGTGAACATCACGCGTGCACGGAATCGGTCGTAAAATCCCGACCCGTTGTCGCGCGCGATGATCAATCCGGCGACCGCAAGTTCGGCTTGTTGAAATCCTTCCTTCGTCAGAGCCCTGAGCAGGCCGTCCCATTCTCCCGGCGCCATGCCGACCCCAAAATGGTCGATCGTGGGCTGCTCAATCCCTCGCGTACGAAGATACTCACGAGCCTCTGCTCCGGGACGTTCCTCGCGAAGATTCCGCTGAAACCATTCGGCGGCGCTTCGGTTCAGCAACTCGAGTCGGCCGGTTGGAGCCTGGGACTGGCCCGAATACGCAGTATCCGGAACGTCGATCCCGACCTTGCGTCCCAGGTCGCGAACGACTTCGGGAAAACTCGCACCTGTAATGCGGGTCAAAAAAGCAAACACGTTGCCTCCGGCGCCGCAGCCGAAGCAATGAAAAATCTGTTTGGAAGAGCTGACCGTGAACGAGGAAGTCTTTTCTTGATGAAAGGGACACAACCCCTTCAAATTCTGGCCGGTCCTGACCAAGCTCACGTGCTGCCCGACAATCTCCGTGATGTCGACCCGGTCCCTGATTTGGTTGATGATGTCCTCAGAAATCAGGCCTCGGCCCACGGGAGTCACGGCTCCTGTTTCCCGCCTCAAACCGGCAGGTCGGTTGAACGTAAGTGATCGGAAAAATTGACCGGTCACCCTAACAGACGGGAAGGAAATCTGTCAATGTCACGGGAAGAGGTGAACCTCAGCCTTTCTTCATTTACCCGGGCGGCCAGGTCATGCGCCGGCCCCCCATGACATGAAAATGGAGATGCGCCACCGTCTGACCGCCGTCTCTGCCGGTATTGGCGACGAGTCGGAACCCGGCCTCGGTCAACCCTTTCAGCCTGGCGACCTGATTACAACTGACCAAGAGCCGTCCGAGCAAGGCTTCATCCCTCGCGTCCAGAAGGTGAACCGAATCGATATGTCGTTTCGGAATCACCAGCGTATGGACGGGAGCCTGGGGATTGATGTCATCAAAGGCCAGCGTATGATCGTCCTCGTAGACGACGGCTGCCGGAATCTTCTTGTCGACGACCTTACAAAACAGACAATCACCCATGCTCTGCTCCTCCTGAATTCGCCGGTCTGAGCCCGGACCTCCCGAATCGCCTCCCCAATTCCATCAAAATCTCCTGCAGCGGAATGTCGTGATATCCGAGAACCATCAACGTGTGAAAGAACAGATCCGCCGTCTCGTAAATGATCTCATCCTTCTTGCCCCCTTTGGCCGCAATGAGCACCTCGCCGGCTTCCTCCGCAACTTTCTTCAGAATCTTGTCGTGCCCCCCTTCAAACAGCTTCGTCGTGTAGGACCCGGCTTGCGGGTCTGTCCGACGCTCCCTGATTGTCCGCAACACCGCATCCAGAATCCCGCCGGCAGCCGCCGAGGTCCTCTCCTCTTGAGGCCGTCCTTGGGCATCGAGTCTGGAAAAGAAGCACGCGCGTTCGCCCGTGTGACACGTGGGCCCGACCTGTTCGGCCTTGACCAAAATCGTATCCCGGTCGCAGTCGATGAACAGATCTTTCACGATCAGCTTATGCCCGGACGTTTCGCCCTTCTCCCACAGCGACCGTCGGGAACGGCTCCAGAAATGAACCGATCTCGTCGCGATCGTCTTCCCGATGGCCTCCTGATTCATATACCCCAACATGAGCACCGTTCCGTCCAGCCAGTCCTGGATAACGGCCGGGAGCAAGCCCTGCTCATCGAACTTCAACCCCGTGGTCGAGGAGCGATCCATCACCGTCCGCCTTCCAACTCCTGGGCGATCCGCACGGGAACGCCGCGGCCTCGTAAGAACGCCTTGGCTTGCGGGATCGTGAACGTCCGGAAGTGAAAGATCGATGCGGCGAGCACCGCATCGGCCTTGCCTCTGACGAAGCCCTCGTACAGGTGCTCCAATGTTCCGACGCCGCCGGACGCGATCACGGGAATCGACACCGTCTCCGAGACTCCCGCGGTCAATCCAAGATCATATCCGCTTTGCCGCCCGTCCTGATCCATGCTGGTCAAGAGAATTTCTCCGGCACCGTAGTCTTCCATTTGCTTGGCCCATTCGACCGCGTCGAGCGCCGTGGCGTTTCGACCGCCGTGCGTGAAGACTCCCCAACGGGCGCCGTCGTCATGGCGTTTCGCATCGATCGCCACGACGATGCACTGCGTGCCGAACCGTTGTGCGGCCTCCTTCACAAATTCGGGTCGTTGCACCGCGGCCGTATTGATGCTGACCTTGTCCGCGCCCGCGTTCAACAACGCTCGGATATCCTCGATCGTCCGCACGCCGCCTCCGACCGTCACCGGCATAAAGACCCGGGCGGCCGTGCGTTCCACGACATCGAGAATCGTCTTACGGTTCTCGTGGGACGCCGTGATATCGAGAAAACAGAGTTCATCGGCGCCTTCGCGATCGTAGGCGGTCGCGGCTTCAACCGGATCGCCGGCATCGCGAAGATCAACGAAACCGACGCCCTTGACGACACGCCCATCCTTGACGTCGAGGCAGGGAATGATGCGCTTGGTCAACATGCCGCCCTGAATGTCCTCCCGAAACCCATCGCGCCGGACATGTCAGCATCGATTTCCGCCGGTCTTCGCCGTGGCGGCGATTGCCGCACGGAGATCCAGCTTGCCATCGTAGAGGGCTTTCCCGACGATCGCGCCCTCAATGCGGGGACCCAGCGCTTGGACCGCCAGGAGATCCTCGAGTTTGGTGATACCGCCCGACGCAATAACCGGAAAGGAGGACCGGTCAACCACTTCCTGGAGCGCCCGGATATTGGGTCCGGCCAACATCCCGTCGCGGGCAATATCCGTATAGATCACGGCACCGATCTCGCAGCCCGACAGATCCTTGAGCACATCCGTGGCCAGACGATTGGAGACGGCCGTCCACCCCTTGATGGCCACCTTGCCGTCTCGCGCATCGAGTCCGAGAAGAATGCGCCGGGGAAATTCCTTGCAGGCCTGCTCAAGAAAGACACGATCCGTGAGTGCCGCGGTGCCGAGCACCACGCGCGACACGCCGGCCGTCAGATATCGGCGCACGGTCTGAATGTTCCGGATGCCTCCGCCCACTTGCACCCTGACATCGACGTGCCGCATCACCAGTTCGATCTGCGGAAGATTTCTCGGCTCTCCATCGACCGCACCATTCAGATCCACAACGTGGATGACGGCGGCACCCTGTTCTTGCCACCGGCGGGCGACGGCAGGAATGTCTTCCGAGTAGACCGTCTCGGCCGCCATGTCGCCCTGCCGCAGACGGACACAGCGCCCGTCCTTCAAGTCAATGGCCGGAATGACGAGCATGCCCTATTCCTCCGTCGAACCGAACGGAAAGACCTTCATGAGTTCCTCCACCCCATAACGTGAGAGATCATCGACGGTCACAAAACCCCAACCATGATGGATGAAGCCGGAGAAATCCTCCGTCATCGGCTTTTGACGTTCGTAGTAGTTCCCCGTCCACAGCACATGTCCGTCCGTCGCAATCGCTTTGACCTCGAAGCCCACCGATGCCGGAGGATTCGCACCGAGCCGACTGCCGACCCGCTCCTGATACACGGACACCTGCCCCAATAACGCGGCGTCCGCACCGACCTTCTTGGCCATATCAGCGGCGGCCTGTTCCGGGAGGGCCTCGGGCAGATCACCGGACTGGTGGGTCGACGTCTTGGGCGCGGAGCTGTGAGAGGGTGAGAGAACGGTCACTCCCTTCAAATGCCGCAATCTGACCCAAAACAACTGCGTCACCTTGTCGGCCGCATAGGCGGGCACCACCACCGTTTGCCGCAATTGGGGTTCCACGTTTGACGGGACACCGACTGAAATGTCGGAGGCTCGAGCCCCTCGCGGCGTCGACATGTACTGATTGCCCTCATCCCGTATCTGGGGAGTGTGCAGCGTTCCGAACGGGAGGAGCACCAATGTGCGAATCTGATAGCGGGGCAGGCTGCTCGACTTCTGAGTCGTCACTTTGGCGCCGCTGCAGGCCGTCCCCGTCACGAGCGCCATCGCTGCAACAAGCGTCAGTCCCCATTGACGACTGCGGAGCCGCGTCACGTCCAGACCCCGAAATTCCTCATCAACCGCAATCCGACGGATTGGCTTTTCTCCGGGTGAAACTGACAGGCGACGACGTTGTCGCGCCAGATGCTCGAAGCAAAGGGAATCCCGTACGTCGTCGTCGTGGCGACGATCGACGGATCCACTGGATCGACGAAATAGGAATGGACAAAATACCAGTCTGACCCGTCGTTAATTCCATCGAACACAGGACACGCGGTCCGAAGATTGACCTGGTTCCATCCCATATGCGGGACCTTGACGGACGGACCGGCGGCAAACCGCCTTACCTTGCCGGGAATGATGCCGAGCCCCTCGTGCCGGCCGAACTCTTCACTCTCCGTAAACAGCAACTGCAGCCCGAGGCAAATCCCGAGAAAGGGCTTCCCGGACCGGACACTCTTTTGAATGGTCTGAACCAGGCCGTACCGCTCGAGGTTCGCCATACAATCACCGAATGCCCCGACACCCGGCAGAACGACCCGAGTGGCATCCTCGATCACCTTTGCGTCGCGCGTCACCACGGCCCGGTGTCCGACAGCCTCAAAGGCCTTTGAGACGCTGCGAAGATTACCCATGCCGTAGTCGATGATGGCGATCACGATCTCAGTCCCACGTCGGTCCCCATGGATGCAAAGGGCCTGTACCATACCGCAATCGTCCCGATCCTGCCACTCCCATGCCTCGTACCTTGGGGCCGCCCTCACCCGTCCTAAACCCAATCCCCAGGCTGACTTGCCCCATCATTGTATGGTACTGTCCCCCCTCATGTAAGGGATTGGGAACGACCATCATCATGATCCGCGCAGCGATTCTCGGCGCAGGCGGAATTGCGCTCCTACTGCTGGCCGCAGTGTGCATCCCTCGCCATCTTCCGCAAAGCCCCGCACCGCCGATGATTCCCGCCAGTTTTCACGCGAGAATCGAAAACGGGACGCTGACGCTTCGCGGCACGCTTCCCAACACCTCCAGCCTGGGAAGGATTCTCCAGGGCACGCACGCCCGTTACGACGCCGCCCATATTCAGATCGTCGACCAATTGACCGTGGACAGCAAGGTCTCGCCGGCCCGGTGGATCGATTCCTTGCCCGCGGTGCTTCCTGTGCTGCAACAGATGAACGGACGCGGCTCCATGATCATCGATGGCCGTTCTCTGGTCCTGAGTGGAACGGTCGCATCCGAACAGGCCAAGGCCAATGTGCTGCGGGCCATCGCCCCTATCACCGCAACCGGCCTCGAGCTGGAGGATCATATCCTGGCTTCCTCGTCGACACCTGCCGCCGCGACGCCGGCTCGACCGTCGCGAGCCTCGCTGCAATCGCGCCTGAACGCCGTGCTCTCCCGCAACCGGATCGAATTCGAATCCAATCAGGCCAGTCTGACCGCCACCGGACGGGCCACATTGGATCAACTTCTGCCCATCCTGCGCGACGCACCGCCGCAGACGGAAATCGAGATCGCGGGACATACCGACGGGTACGGCGCGCCGGATTACAATCTGACCCTCAGTCGCCGCCGGGCCGAAGCGGTCCGAGATTACTTTGTGAAACATGGACTGACCCAGCGCTTCATTCCCGTCGGATATGGCTCGACCAAACCCCAGTCCAGCGAGCGCACCCAAGCCGCGCTCAAGAAGAATAGAAGGATCGAACTGCAGGTGAAAGGGAGCGGTGACGCATGATGACGCTCATCGGCCAGATCGCGGGATGCCTGATTGTCGCGGCCGGAATCGGCGGCCTCGTCGGATGGTTCTTGCGACAACATTCCGTCCGCGCGCTCGATCAACACATCGACGATCTCATGACGGCATTTCAGGTGAAAGAACAGGCCTTGAGCGCGGCACAGCTGGAACTCAAATCCCGAACCTCGACCGTGCAAGGCTATGAAAGCAAACTCTCCTCGACCGAACTCCTGCTGCAAACAGCTCAAGAGGAAGCGACCACGCACGCCGAGCGGACCAAGCAGGTGCAAGCCGAGTTGTCCGCCGCAACCCAACGGATCGCCGTCCTGGAATCGGACCTGTCCGCGTCGCTCCAGCGATCCACCGACAGCGACAAAGTGATCGCCGCATTCGAGCAGGAAGCACGTCAAGCCAACGCCGCTCGTACGGCCGCGCAGCAGGCGTTGAGTCTCAAGGACGACGAACTGTGCGAGTTGCAGGGCCGCGTGGCCGAGCTCGAAGGTCTCACGGCTGAGGCTGCTCAACTGCGATCCCACGTGGCGGAGATCGAACCGGCTCAGGGGCGCCTCCACTGGCTGGAGGTGCAGCTCAGTGAAAAGGAGAGTCACCTCCGAACGGCGCTCCACGCAACTGAGGAACAACGCGCCGCCGCGACCCAACGAGGAAGCGAACTGGACGCCTTGAAAAAGCAGATCGAGGAGCAGTTGCGACGCCTGCGGGAATGGGAGTCCAGACACGAAAAGACGCTGCGGCAACACGCGACAGATGCGAAGCTGATCGACACACATCGTGAGACGATCCAGGAGCTGCAATCGACGCTGGCGGAGCGGGAACGGACCGCGGAGGCGCAATCCGAGCAGATCGCGGCACTTCAGCGCCAGTTCGATGAGCTGAGCTTGCTCTATACGACCCTGACGGAATCCCAGGCGAAGGGAAAGCAGGACGACACGGATCGGCCCGGCCCTCGCAAGCGCCAAGCCGAAATGCGTACCCCGCGAAAGGTCGAGGGAGCATCGGAAAACATCGGACGGCCAGCCCCCCCCGCCAAGACCGACCAACTCCATTTGGGGATTTCGTCCGGATCACAAGCCGCTGGGTCGCGCAAGGATGACTTGACGAAGATTCGCGGTATCGATCCGGCCCTTGAAGAGGCTCTGAATAAACTGGGTACCCACAGCTTCATCCAGATCGCGAGATGGACGAGCACCGACATGTCTCGCGTCGCCAAGCAATTGGCCACCCCATTGGACGAAATCAAACGGCGCAATTGGATTGCCGACGCCAAGAAACAGCACCGTGAGAAGTATGGAGAACCTCTCTGACCCGTTCCATTCTCCGGCAAGCCACACTCTCCGAAATGCCCGTCAGCCTTTGAAAATTCATCAAAATCTAGGGAATTCCCTTACATTTGTAGGGGTAGACCGTCTACGAAGCTTCCCGTATCATGATGCCGATGTCATCTAGATTACGTTCTCATTGAGGAAGGTTTCGATGTCAGGATTCCAAGCAATGTCCGGTATTCGATGGATCACGTTTCTTTTTCTCGCTCTCATCTTCAGTTTGAATGGTTGCAACGACGTATCCACCGCGCCTGGGCCTCCACCGGGGCCGGCCGCCCTCGCGATTGAGTCTGGCTCCCCGCTGCCGAGTGGCAGCATTGGCATCCGCTATAGTGCGACCTTGGCAGCTTCTGGCGGGGACCCCGCCTATTCATGGAGTCTTGCCGGCGGGTCTCCTTCATTGCCCAATGGTCTCAGTCTGAGTCCCGCCGGCGTCATCAGTGGCACGCCGACGACGATCCAAACCGTCACACCGAAATTCCAGGTGGTGGATTCTTCGAAACCGACCCAGCAAGTCGCCCAAAAATCGCTCACGATTTCGATCAATGCGGTCCCACAACCGACGATTACGTCGCCTGCGGTTCTCCCCAACGGCATCGTAGGGCAAGCGTATCCCCTGACTCAATTGACGGCCTCGGGAGGAACTCCACCCTATACTGGCTGGTCGGTGAACCCTGCCTTGCCGAGTGGCCTTGTCTTCAATACTGCCACCGGAACGATCAGCGGGACTCCCACGGCCACGAGCAATCAATCCCACACATTCACCGTGACTGACTCTTTTTCACCGACTCCTCAGGATGGATCAAGACAGTACACGCTGACCATCAGCCCAGCTCCGCTGCCGTTGACGATCGTGACGAACTCACCGCTTTCGAACGGCACCGTAACAGTCGCGTACCCCCCTGTCCAACTTGCGGCCACAGGCGGTACGCCTCCGTTGACGTGGAGCGTGGTGAGTGGAAATTTGCCGCCCGGCCTTCAATTGAACCAGAACACAGGGGCCATCACCGGAATCCCAACCACAGCGGGAACCTTTACGTCAACCATCCGGGTGCAGGATGTTGGGTCGCCGCAGCAATCAACTCAAAAACCATTCTCCATTACTGTCAGCCTGCCCGGGCCGCCGAGTATCACCACGACGTCGCTTCCCAATGGGTCATTCAACAATGCGTACAATCAGACTTTACAGGTTACCGGAGGGGTCTCACCTCGAACATGGGGAGTCATTTCAGGATCGCTTCCTCCCGGCCTCGGTCTCAATGCATCCACGGGGAATATCTCCGGCACGGCGACGCAAACGGGTACGTTTAACTTTACGGTGCAGGTCACGGATGCTATACCGCAGTCCGATTCTCAACCGCTATCCATTACGATCACCCCACCGGCTCCTCCTCAAATCACCACGTCGTCGCTCCCGAACGGCACGGTCACTCAGGCCTATCCGGCAACCCAGCTGCAGGCCTCCGGTGGGACAGCGCCGTTGACCTGGGACCCTGTGGTTCAGCCTGCCTTGCCGAACGGTCTCAGTTGGAATGCCGGTACGCATACCATCACCGGCACGCCCCTCAATGGAAGTCAGGGCACGGCTCAACATGTCTTCACAGTCAGAGATTCAACAAATCCCGTTCTTACGGCCACAAGGACGTTGTCACTGACGATCAACCTTCCGGCGCCACCGAATATCACCACCACCTCCAATTCGCTGTTGCCAAATGGCACCGTGACCAAACCCTATAGCCGAACCCTCCAAGCCAGCGGCGGAACCGGACAATTGAAATGGACCATACAGTCTGGTTCGCTCCCGACTGGACTGGATCCCATCAACGAGTCGACGGGTGTGATTTCTGGCACGCCTTCAGCCCCTGGAACATTCAATTTTACTGCGAGGGCTACGGACACTTTGAATCAGTTTGACGACCAACCTCTTTCGATTACGATCGTCCTCCCTCCACCGCCGACGATCACGACTTCATCGCTTCAGAATGGAACATTTGGTAGTGCTTACAACCAAACAGTACAGGCAGCTGGAGGAACTGGTGCCATCTCCTGGAGTCTCAGCGCCGGTTCCCTGCCAACCGGACTGAATCCTATCAATCCGTTGACGGGTCTGATCTCCGGCACACCAAACCAGGCAGGCCCGTTTAGCTTCACCGTTCGGGCAACTGACACCCTGAATCAGTTTGATGACCAGCCTCTTTCTATTACGATTGATCTTCCGGCCCCACCGCAAATCACCACAACCTCACTTCCTCCTGGAACGGCAGGGCAGTTCTATAGCCAGCAGGTCCAGGCGACAGGAGGATTCGGTAACCTGACGTGGGACATAAGTGCAGGAGCATTACCTCCCGGGTTAGACATTAATCCGAGCACAGGCGAAATTTCAGGAACTCCCATCGGTTCAAGCTCCGACCCCCATCCCTTCACGGTGAAGGTCACAGACGCAGTACAATCTGTTACGAAGGATCTATCCATTACCATCAATCCGTGACCGAGCATCGTTCACGTGGATCTGGTATCTCTCGCCACAATGATCAGCTCACCTGTATGGCTCGACCGTCTATTCAATGCCCCTAGGGTTTCTTCACCTGCTCCGTGCGATTCCCCACAACATTTCGGCCTAGGGATCTCTCTAGGTGCCCCCTAGGAATTTCCTTGCGTACTGTCACGTCCATCCTGCATATTTTCGTAAATCATTGGGGCTGGGTTTGTGGGGCTAGGAACCCGTCATACGTCTTGTGAACGAATTCAATCCTATCTCACTACGCCATTTCTGTTCGTTCTCCATCTCTCGGTACTGGCTGCCTGCAACGACGTATCCACAGCACCGGGGCCTCCGCCGGGGCCGACCGCCCTCGCGATTGACTCGGGCTCCCCTCTGCCGAGTGGCAGCATTGGCATCCGCTATAGTGCGACGTTGGCAGCTTCGGGCGGGAACCCCGCCTATTCATGGAGCCTTGTCAGCGGGTCTCCTTCATTGCCCAATGGTCTCAGTCTGAGTCCCGCCGGTGTCATAAGCGGCACGCCGACGACGATCCAAACCGTCACACCGAAATTCCAGGTGGTGGATTCCTCGACCCCGACCCAGCAAGTCGCACAAAACACTCTCACCATTTCGATTAATGCCGTCCCGCAGCCGACCATCTCAGCGCCGGCGACGCTTGCCAACGGCATCGTCGGCCGCCCTTATCCCCTAACAACCTTGACCGCGGCCGGAGGCACTCCGCCCTACAGCACTTGGTCGGTGAACCCTGCCTTACCGAGCGGACTTGTCTTGAACACTACAACGGGAACGATCAGCGGCACTCCGACCGTAACGAGCAATGCGATGCACACATTCACCGTCACCGACTCTTTTTCGCCGACTCCTCAGGATGGATCAAGACCATACACCCTGACCATCACTCCAGCACCATTGCCCCTAATCATCACAACAGCTTCTCTGCGATCCGGAACTCAGCTTCAGACCTATAGCGATACAGTCGTGGCGACGGGAGGGACTCCACCCCTGACATGGACAGTGGTAAGCGGCACATTGCCTCCAGGACTTCAGCTGAACCAAAGCAACGGTGCAATCGCGGGAACGCCCACGACCTTTGGGACATTCACTCCAACCTTTCGAGTGCAAGATAGTGGTGCGCCACAGCAATCATCACAGAAGCAACTCACCATGATGATTAGCCAACCGGCCCCCCTGAGCATTACGACCGGGACCCTCAGCAACGGTGTGTTGAGTCAACCCTACGATCAGACCGTTCAAGCCACTGGGGGTTCAGGCTCCAGAACATGGAGTTTTCAAGGCGGTACGATCCCCAATCTGAGCATGAATTCCTCGACTGGTAGGCTTACGGGAAATCCGACGCCGACAGGCAACTTTACATTTACGGTCCAGGTTACGGATGCGTTGTTCGCCGCGACGAAACAATTCACGATAGCCGTGATTCCGCCGCCGCCGCCGAGCGTCATCGCGCCCACATCGCTTCCAGTCGGCACTGTCAATGCGCCCTATCCAAGCACGACCCTTCAAGCCGGCGGAGGTGCGCCACCCTTGTCGTTCCAGCCAGTGGGCCTGCCGTTCGGCCTATCCTTCGATGCGGCAACCGCGATGATCACCGGAACTCCGACGAGCGCAGGCTCGGCAAATGTCACGTTCACCGTCCATGATTCGACCATTCCCTCCAATCAAACCGGCAGCAAGACGTACACGATACGAGTCAACTCGGCGCTCACCATCAACACCGATGACTCTGCTTCGCCGCTGCCCGTGGCTACGACGAATCAGCCCTATACCGCGACATTAGTCGCATCGGGTGGAACGGGACCGTCAACGTATACCTGGTCCATCACAAGCGGCGGATCGACGCCCGCGCCCGGTTTGTCTCTGAATTCAGATGGCACTATCAGTGGCCAGCCGACGACGACAGGAACGTTTGGCCGAACCTACCGTGTGCGAGACGGGAACGGAGTGACCGCCACAAAAACACTCACGCTGAAGGTGAGCACTGAACTGACGATCGAATCTGATGATGTCGGTAAGCCTCTGAACGTCGGCTTCGAAACTCAGCTGTACTCAACGGCGCTGTCTGCTTCTGGTGGGACTCCTCCTTACAGCTGGTCAGTAAGTCCTGACCTGCCGAAAGGACTCTTGCTGGACGCGGTTTCTGGTGGAATAACAGGGATTCCCGAGCAAGGTACTGCTGTGGTTCCACCTCAAAAATTTCTGTTTACGCTCAGAGATTCGGTCAATCAATCCACGAGTAAGCTGCTCACCCTGACGATCATCAGTTGTCGCTGCTGAAGAGGCTGATTCGTGAAATTGATCTGTTCACCCGGTTGGTCCGCCCCTAGCCGGCCCGCCGACTGAACTTCTGCCTTGATATAGAGACCCCAACCAGATTATGAATATGAGGTTTGACCCAAGAAGGAGTTCGCATGACTTCGCTCGCAGTTTCCACATATCGACCTTGGTTATTGTTTGACGGATTGTTGCAACGCCCCCTGGGACTTCTCCTAGGAAGCCTGTTCTGCCTGTCCTGTGTGACCGGCTGCAACGATGTGTCGGAGGCTCCCGCCCCGGATCCAGGCCCCGGAGCCCTGACCATTGTCACCGCGTCACTTCCCGACGCCACCGTGAGACAACCCTATTCCATTACGATAGGCGGATCAGGGGGCATCACTCCCTATTCGTGGGCCGTGACCCCCGCGTTGCCGGCCAACCTCTCGTTCAACGGAGCGAGCGGCGCCATCAGCGGCATGCCGGCCGCCCAAGGTACGACCTCTCACACCTTCACACTCCAAGACTCCTCAACGCCCCCGCAGACGACGCAAAAGACTCTCTCATTGAAGATCAATCAAGCCTTGGTGCCCCCGGCCATCACCACACTGTCCTTGCCGGCCGGGACCGTGAATGCGCCGTATCCGCAGACCACGCTCACCGCAACCGGTGGAGTCCCCCCCTTGGTCTGGCAGCCGGTCGGCATGCCGTTTGGATTAACGTTCGACGCGGCCAGTCATTCCATCAGCGGAGTCCCCACCAGCAGCGGAACGGCCAATGTGACGTTCACAGTGAACGACTCCGCAATTCCTTTCAACCAGACCGCGTCCGGTACCCTCACGATTACCGTCAACGTGGCGTTGAAGATCGACACAAGCTCGCTCCCGGATGGCACGGTCAACCAAGGCTATGGACCGGTCTTGTTGAATGCCTCCGGAGGCGCACCACCCTATTCTTGGTCCATCGTCGGAGGAGCACCACCGGCTCCCGGTCTCGCGCTCAGTTCGGGCGGCGTGATCACCGGTACGCCGACGACCAAAGGAGCATTCACCAACACCTATCGTGTGCAGGACAACAACGGGGCTGCAATCACTCAACCCCTAACCATCACTGTGGCTGAACTGATCATCGACACCACCGCGCTGCCCATGGGGCGGGTTGGCGAGGCGTACGGACCGGCGAGTCTGACGGCATCGGGTGGCACACCGCCCTATGCCTGGTCCGCCACCGTGATCCCGGGCCTCCCGGCTGGATTGCTGTTTGATCCCAATACGGGAACGATCAGCGGGGCGCCCTTGGCTGCGGAACCGAACGGCAGCCACGCATTCACGGTGCACGACAACGCCGGTCGAACAACAACCAAATCGTTAGGCCTGACGATTCTGGATTCGTTGACGTCGAGATAGGAAGGAGATGTGCTGAGCCTCTGCGCAAATTTGTGCGCGGCAACCTCTTGCAATCGACACCGGTCGATGCGCATAACCTAGCATGCGCGATCGTACGTTCAGAACATCAAGATTGGGTATCACCCTCATCGCCGCCGCAGCCGTGGGTGGATTTCTCGCCTGCAACGACATGTCCAAAGCCCCCCCACCCGATCCCGGGCCGGGGGAACTCACGATCGTCACCACGTTTCTTCCCGATGGAGACGTGGGTGAGCCATACGTGACCACGTTGGGAGGAGCGGGAGGCATCACACCGTATACGTGGTCCGTGTCACCGGCCCTTCCCTCCAATCTCACATTCAACCAGACAAGCGGATCGATCAGCGGAACTCCCACCACGGCCGCGACGACCACCCACACGTTTACGCTCCAAGATTCTTCCAAGCCGGCGGACACCGTGCAGAAGTCCTTGTCCATCACCATCGAACCGGCCCTCATGATCACCAGCACGTCGCTTCCCGGCGGGCGGGTGAACGCGCCCTACCCGGTCACCACGTTAGCCGCAGCGGGAGGATTACCCCCGTTGATCTGGCAGCCGGTCGCCATGCCGTTCGGCCTGACCTTCGACCCGGCCTCGCATACGATCCTCGGCACGCCGTTGACCAGCGGGACGACGAGCGTGACCTTCACCGTCCGCGATTCCAGTTCACCGTTCAACAAGACAGCCACCGCAACGCTGGGGTTGACGATCGCCCCTTCGCTGACCAGTCGATAGGCTCGTCTCTTTAGAACTCGCGACACCGGCTCACTCTCCCCTTTCCTATACCTTTGTAGGGGAGACCTCCTCGCAGCCCATCCCGTAAGATGCAGTCCCGGAACGCATGGGTGCATACCTGCCGCCACAGAATTGTTGCGACAGACGACGCTTTCTTATTAGCTTGGATCAAGCGTGCAGGTGAGTGATTTAAATAACCAGACGCAAGCATCACGCGTCAGCCGAACCGGAAGGGGCCTGTGGGCTCCGTTGCTGTCGGTCATTTGCCTGTCAGGACCGATCGGTTGCAACGACGTCTCGAAAGCTCCTGATCCCGCACCGGGTCCGGGTGCGCTGGCGATCGTCTCGCTTTCGCTGCCCAACGGGGTTGTGAATCAACCCTATGCGACCACCGTCGGCGGGTCGGGCGGGATCACGCCCTATCAATGGTCCGTGAATCCGCCCCTTCCCCGTAGTCTTGTCCTGGATCCATCGACAGGAGCGATCAGCGGCACGCCGGAAACCGTCGGAACCACGACTCACACCTTCACCTTGCAGGACGCCTCAAATCCGGCGCAGTCGACACAGATCTCTCTCTCGCTGACGATCAATGGAGCGCCGGCTCTGCTGGCTATCACCACGACCTCCCTCCCGGCCGGTAATGTCGGCCAACCCTACAGCAGGACGATCCAGGCCACCGGCGGAACTCCGCCCCTCTCCTGGAATATCACGGCAGGTTCCCTCCCGCAAAGTCTGGGTTTCAACCTCCAGACAGGCCTCGTCTCCGGCACACCGACCGCCGTCGGCACGTCGACCTTCACCGTTCGTGTCGTGGACACGACGGGACAAGCCGATACGCAATCCTTCTCGATCCTGATCAACCCGTCGGCGCCGCCGAACATCACCACCACCTCACCGTTGCCGGGAGCGACGGTGGGATTGCCCTATAGCCACACCTTGGCGGCGGCGGGTGGGACCGGCACGCTCGTCTGGAGCCGTACAGTCGGCTCGCTGCCGGCAAATCTGGCACTTAACCCAGCCGGGATCATCTCGGGCACGCCGACCAACACCGGCACATCAAACTTCACAGTCAGAGTGACCGACGCCTTGTCACAATTCGATACGCAGCCGTTCTCCTTGACGGTCGGCGCCGCGCTGACCATCACGACCAATTCACTGGATAATGCTCGTGTCGGGCGATCCTATAATGACACGTTGCAGCGCTCGGGCGGGACGGCTCCGTTTACCTGGACGGTATCACCGCCGCTTCCGGCCGGACTGGTCCTGAATGCGGCCACCGGAAACATCTCGGGAACCCCGTCTTCACCCAGCAACGTGGTCTACGATTTCACGGTGCAGGATTCCACCCTCCCGACACCTCAGACCTTCACCAAATCCCTCCGGCTTCGAGTCAACAACTAGTCGGAGCGGCTCTTCGGAGCACCCGAGATCGGGTTTGACATCGATGGCCCCCCCTCATAGAATCCGCGCATGTCGTTCGTGCACCTCCATCTCCACACACAATTCAGCCTGCTCGACGGCGCCAACCAAATCGGCCCACTCGTCCAGCAAATCAAATCCTTCGGCCAACCCGCCGTCGCGATGACTGATCACGGCAACATGTTCGGAGCGATCGAGTTCTATCGGAAAGCGAAAGAGGCAGGAATCAAGCCGATCATCGGCTGCGAAGCCTATATGGCCCCCGGCAGCCGCCTCAACAAAGACGGCAGCCAACTTGCCCATAACGATTACTATCACCTCATCCTCTTGGCGCGGAACCTCACGGGATACCAGAATCTGATCAAGCTCGTCAGCAAAGCATATCTTGAGGGATTCTATTACAAGCCTCGGATGGACAAGGAAATCCTCAAGCAGCACCACGAGGGAATCATCGCGCTCTCCGGCTGTCTGAGCGGAGAAATTCCCTATCTGATCGGCCAGAAGCACATGGCCGAGGCCCTGGCGGTAGCGGGTGAATTCCAAGAAATTTTCGGTCGCGATCATTTTTACCTGGAAGTACAAGCCAACGGTCTCGAACATCAGCGAATTGCCAATGCGGGCCTCATCGACATTCACAAGAAGCTGGGCATCCCGCTGGCCGGCACCAACGACTGCCACTACCTCAAGAAGGAAGACTCTCGGCCGCACGATCTGATGCTCTGCCTTCAGACGGGCAAAACCATCAGCGACCCGAATCGGATGAAGTTCGATACGGACGAGCTTTACGTGAAATCCACTGAGGAAATCACCCCTGCGTTCGCTGAGTTCCCCGGAGCGGTCACCAACACCTGCCGTATCGCCGATCACTGCGAGCTGGACTTGGCCCTGAACAAGACCTACTTGCCTCAGTATACGGCTCCTGAGGGTTATACCCGTGAATCCTACGTCGAACATCTGGCGGTGGAAGGTCTGAAAGATCGATTGAGAGACCGGCCAAGCGGCATTCCAGGCGCGGTGTACGAGCAGCGGTTGCGGGAAGAGCTGACGGTCATCTGCTCGATGGGTTTCGCCGGCTATTTCCTTATCGTCTGGGACATCATCCGGTTCGCCCGATCCCGCGGCATTCCCGTCGGACCGGGCCGAGGCTCGGCTGCCGGAAGTTTGGTGGCCTATGCGCTGCGCATTACCGATCTCGACCCCTTGGTCTATACGCTGCTGTTCGAACGCTTCCTGAATCCCGAGCGTGTGTCGCTTCCGGATATCGACATGGATTTCTGCATGGATCGCCGGGGCGAGGTCATCAACTACGTCGTCGAGAAATACGGATCGGATCATGTGGCGCAAATCATCACCTTCGGCACACTGGGAGCCAAGGCCGCCATCCGAGACGTAGGCCGCGTGCTGGAAATGCCCTATGCCGAGGCGGACAAAGTGGCCAAGCTGGTGCCCAACCAACTCAACGTGACCTTGCAACAGGCCCTCGATACCGAACCGCGATTGCGCGAGTTGGTCGAGACGGATCCCAAGGTCAAGGAGCTGATGTCGATCGCCCAATCGCTCGAGGGGTTGGCCCGGCACGCTTCGACCCATGCGGCCGGGGTGGTGATCTCGGAGGGCCCGCTCACCGACCATGTGCCGCTCTACAAGGGCGCCAACGACGAAATCGTCACCCAATATTCCATGGGAGACGTGGAAAAGATCGGCCTGGTCAAATTCGATTTTCCCGGCCTTACGACGCTGACCATGATCCGTCGGGCCGAAACCTTGATTAATGAGGGCCGCCCCGATCGAGCGCCGCTCGTGATGGACCGGCTGCCGTTCGACGATGCGGAAACGTTCGCACTCCTCTCGTCGGGCAAGACCACCGGCATCTTCCAGCTGGAAAGCTCCGGAATGCGCGACCTGCTGACGGGATTCAAGCCGGACCGGTTCGAGGACATCATCGCGATCATCGCGTTGTATCGCCCGGGTCCGATGGACCTGATTCCGGATTTCATCAAACGTAAACAGGGCAAAGTGCCGATCACCTATGAAACGCCCGAGCTTGAACCGATCCTGAAGGACACCTACGGCGTCATCGTCTACCAAGAACAGGTCATGGCGATCGCCAACAAGATCGCCGGATTCTCGCTGGGACAAGCCGATATCCTTCGCCGGGCTATGGGGAAGAAGAAGCCCGAGGAAATGGAGAAACTGCGGGTCAAGTTTCTGGATGGCGCGAAGCAGAAGAAGATCCCGGAAAAGAAAGCCGAGAAATTATACGAACTCATCCAGAAGTTCGCGGGCTACGGCTTCAACAAATCGCATGCGGCGGCCTACGCCGTCGTCTGTTATCAGACGGGGTATCTCAAGGCCCACTATCCGACCGAATTCATGGCGGCACTCATGACCAGCGACATGGGCAACCAGGACAAGATCGTCGGCTATTTCACCGAATGCCGAGATCTCGACATCAAAGTTCTGGGGCCCGACGTCAACGAGAGCCACAAGGACTTTGCGGTGGCCGACGGAGCCATCCGCTTCGGGCTCGCCGCGATCAAGAACGTGGGAGAAGGGGCCGTCGAATCCGTCCTGGCGATCCGAGCGGAGAGCGGACCGTTCGCATCGTTCTTCGACTTTTGCCGACGGGTCGACCTCAGAAAAGTCAACAAGCGGATGCTGGAAGGGCTGATCAAGGCCGGGGCGTTCGACTCGACCGGAGCGCGACGCTCGCAACTCATGGCAGCCCTGGACCGGGCGGTCGAAGACGGCGCGGCGGCCCAGCAAGAACGAGAACTGGGCCAGACGAACATATTCGGAGAAGATTTCCACGGCCAAGGCCAGGCGGCTCACTCGGCAGATCCGCTGCTGCCTTCGGTTCCGGAATGGGATCAGGCGACCAGGCTGAAGTACGAACGGGAACTGACCGGGTTCTACATTAGTGCACATCCCCTCGCCCGCTATGAAGCCACGATCGGTGCCCTGGCCACGGTCACCACGGCGGGCCTCATGGATCTGTCGGATGGCAAGGAGGTCAAGCTGTGCGGCATCATCGCCACGGTCAAGTCGATGCTGACCAAGAAGGGCGATCGCATGGCGTATCTCTCGTTGGAAGACCTTCAGGGTACGGTCGAGGTCATCGCATTCCCGGACCTCTTCAAGTCTGCGGGCGATTTGATCGCACCGGAACGTCTGGTGCGAGTGACCGGCACCATTGACCGAGGCGACAAGGGGACGAAGATCCGGGGTAGCCATATCGAACCCCTTGCCGAAGTCCAGACCCAAACGGTCAAGCGCGTACGAATCAGGCTGACCGATCGACCGGATACCCAGGATCAATTGCCCCGATTGTTGGATGTCTTCAAACGCCACCCGGGAGGCACCACCGTGTCGCTGACGTTCCGGACGGAGGAAGCCCTCGAGGCCGACACCGGCCCCCTCCCCAACCTCAGCGTGACTGCCAGCGAGCACTTCGTGGCAGAGGTCGAGGAAGTGCTAGGCAAAGGGGCCCTTTCTTTGGTATCGTAACACCCGATGAATAACCAAGAGAGTCTGTTCATCTCTTGAGAATATCCACAGCCCTGACGACCTATGCGCGACTATCTTGAATTTGAAAAGCCTCTCCGTGAAATCGAAGAAAAGATCGAAAAGTTGGTGACGTCCGGGAGCACCAAAGCCAGCCACCAGGAAGAAATCCGCAAATTGCGCATGAAGTTGGCCCAGGTCGAGCATGACCTCTACAGCCGGCTGACTCCCTGGCAGCGCACCCAGTTGGCCAGACATCCGCAACGACCCAGCACCCTTGATTATGTCAACGAGATGTTCCGTGATTTCCTGGAGTTCCACGGAGACCGGTCATTCGGCGACGACCGAGCCATCGTGGGAGGTTTCGCCCGATTCAACGATCGCTCCGTGATGGTCATCGGCCACCAAAAAGGCAAAACTCTCAAGGAACGGATGCAACGAAATTTCGGCATGCCGAACCCGGAAGGGTACCGGAAGGCGTTGCGCCTCATGAAGATGGCCGAGAAATTCAACCGACCCATCGTCACCTTTATCGACACCCCGGGTGCCTACCCCGGAATCGGTGCCGAGGAACGAGGGCAGGCCGAAGCGATTGCCAGAAACCTCCTGATCATGTCGAGGCTGACCGTCCCCATCGTCTCCGTCGTGATCGGAGAAGGCGGCAGCGGGGGCGCACTGGCCCTCGGCGTATCCGACCGGGTGCTCATGCTGGAACACGGCGTCTATTCAGTGATTTCTCCGGAGGGCTGCGCGGCTATTCTATGGGATGATCCGACCAAAGTACCCGATGCGGCGTCCGCGCTGAAAATGACGGCCCAGGATCTTGTCGGTCTCGGGATCGTCGACGACATCATCCCGGAACCCCTTGGCGGTGCTCATCGAGAGCCGAAAGCGGTCACAGATCGGGTCGCCAAGGCGCTGACCAACTATCTCTTCCCGCTCACCGAGTGCTCCGTTCCGCAACTGCTGGCCGAACGCGAACAGAAGTACCGCCGCATCGGCGCCGTCAACGGGCTGGAAACCAAACCTTCATAGGCTCTTTCGTCTCGACGAGGCCGCCGGAAAGGCGGCCTTGGATGGTCTGCTAGACCAACCCCAGGACCGACCGGACTTTCGCCACGATGCGCCGCGAATAATGCATCATGTGGTTCATTTCCATTACCATCTCGACCAGCGAACGATTCATCAACTCCAGAGCCGGATACCTCCGTTTCCTGACGAACCCATGCTGGTAGTTCCTCTTGTCCCCGAATCCCAGCATCCGCTGATCTTCCTCCGACAGATGACCCAGGAATGCAGCATTAAGGATTAAGGGATGGTAGCGATAGTACTCGATGTCCTCGCGCTGCAACGCCACGGCCGGATCGTGATAATTGAGAAACACGGCCTGCCGGCTCTCCAGCACAGGCGTTGCCTGCCGATGAATGCCCGACGTATCGAACAGGAATGCCGACCCGGCCGATCCCGTCACCCGGACGATGCGATCGGGCGCAATGTCCACAAGTTCTCGGTCCGGAACCAGTCGCGGATGCTGTTTTCGATGACTCCCCTTGATATAGGAGAACGCACCGGATGAAACATCCGTCAGATAGAGCGCCAGCTTGATCTCCCGCGGAATGTTGGGATTCACGTGTTGGTCGTACCACGCATCTCCATGCCAGCCGTGAAAATCTTTCTTCGTCGGCAGTGACCGCCACCCCTTGGCTTCAACAAGTTGCACGCGCGGACCGATGTACTCGTGGAGGATCTGTTTGACCAATGGGTGCAGCGCGACATCCAGGAATCCCTGATCCACCGCCAGGACGTCTTGGATCATGTATCGAAACTTCTCCGTCCGTTCAAATCCCGGCACGTCGTTCCAGACCATACGCTGAAGCCTGGCAAGGAAGGCCTGCTGCATCGAGCGCAACTGCTCTGACGAGATGATCTCCGGTAGTTGGACAAGCCCGTCACGCTCCAGAATCGCCGTCAACTCATGCGCCATGTCCCACCTCACCTACGTCCGACATCGGGGCATCATACAGAGAAAGTGCATCCTCCACGCGGGTCTCGTGAGAGAACTGCGCGACCGCATCGACCCTGGCCGCACGGGAAATCTCGTTCTGGAGCGGTTCGCAATCTGCCAACGCCGAGATGTGGCGCGCCATCGAGGAATAATCACCGGCTGCGACCAAAAATCCGTTGTGCCCCGATCGCACGAACTCAGGGATACCGCCGACGCAACTGGCAATGACAGGCAGGCCGCTGGCCATGGCTTCAAGGATGACCAATCCGGCCGCCTCCTCCCAGAGCGACGGACACACCAGACAATCCGCAGCCTGCATGTAGCGACACACGTCGGAGCACAGTCCGAGAAAGACCGTCCGTTCGCCGATGTTCAACGATTCGGCCAACTGCTCCAGCCTTCCTCGCTCAGGGCCGTCGCCCGCGATCCAGAGAGAGACATACGGGGGGAGAAGCGCCAGCGCGCGCAACGCCGTATCCACTCCTTTCTCAGGAATGAGGTGCGCGACGACGAGCACGACAAATCGCTTCTCGCACCCCAACGAAGCCTTGACGACCTTCTTGGTCTCCGCATCCGGCTTGAAGCGATCGGTGTTGACAAAATGATAGTACCGACGCGGATTCTTCCATATGGCCTGGTTCAGGAGATCGGAGTGCACGTAGTTGCTGACCGCAAAGATGTCGGAATAGGCCGAGGCGAACCATTTGTGGCTCAATCGCTTCAGCACACTGGTCGATCGGACAAAGGAGCGAGGACGGGAGTTGTGATCCGTCAAGACATGCCTGATCTTCGGCCTAAGGAGTCTGAGAAGCGGCACGTATGGATTGATCGGAGGATACAGATTCCAATGAATGATATGGATACGATGATGATCGGCTAGACGAATCAATCCCGCCAGCGACGCAGCTCGAAATTTCCCCAAGTGGAGGGAGGCCACCGGGAGACCGGTATTGCGATATCTTGAGCCATGGCTCTCATCGGGCTCACGAGAGAAGACCGGGACCAACAAGCCTCCGCGGTTGGCCAATCCCTCCGACAAGAGAAAAATCTGCTCCTCCAAGGAGCCGAATTTCATGGACGGATTCAGATTGATCACATAGAGCACCCTGGCCGCGCAGCGAAGCGGTTCAATGAACCGTTCGCTCGCAGGGCGTTCACGATTGACGTTACCGCCCATTCGGCACCATTCCCATTGAGGTCAAGACAACACTCCCCCTCCTCCGGAAGGGTAAGCGAAGCATCCTGAAGAGTGACCCACTGGAACGGATTCAAACATCTCAGGATGAAAGTTTCAAGATAAAGATGAGAGGTACCCTTCTCCTGATGGGCTACCCTATGGAGCAGGGCTGTCCAGCTGAATGAGCCGGGTGGATTCGACGCGATCCCAACGGGTTATCCGCTCATTGTTCACGTCTTGGGAGGGGAACATTAATGCAGCATTTTTCGGCATTTTTCTTCGAGGATTCTCGGATCGATAGGCTTAGGCAAAAAGTCTCGTGCGCCGGCCTTGATCGCCTCAAGGGAGTCCTCCGGCTCTGCGGTGGCCGACATCATGATCACCGGGATCTGAGGATAGATCTTGCGCAGCTCCCGGAGCACCAACATCCCGTCCATGCCAGGCAGCCTCAGATCCAACAGCACGAGATGAACAGGAGAGCGATGGTGCTCAAGCGCCATGGTCGCTAACGTCGAGTATCCATCGGTCGTAAGGATTGTGTCATATCCCAGGGATTGGAGTCGGTCCTGAAGACTCTCGCCGATGCACCGGTCGTCCTCGACGATCATGACTCGCGCGGAGCTGCTCACTCAGACTCCATGGGTCGCCGCCCGCACCCTTTTTCCAAGTCTTCCGGAAGGACGTGATCGGCCTTGTCGCATGCGGCCGTCGATGACGTGACCATGACGGTTCCCTCCCTGTTGCCCGGTTATTTCCCCGGTGGGGCCAACGGTTCGGACTCCTCGTTGGCGGCCTGCGACTCCACGACCACGAGAGTCCCTCTCATCACCGGATGCAGTTCGCAATGGTAGGAGTACCGGCCGGGCGGCAATGGTGCGATGGCAAAACTGTTCTCCGGCGGCACAGCCAGCGAACGAAAGACACACTGCCCGTCTTCCTTGAGACACTCATCATGGCGGATGCTGTGCGGCGACGCGGTCGCGTTGGACCACCGGACGGGCATTCCTGCCGACACGACCGCCAATTGCGGCTCATAGTAGGGAGCCGAAGACTCAAAGAGAATCTCGACAATCCCCGTATCACCGGGGCCGGTCCCTCCCATGGCCGGAGCCGGGCCGACAATCAGAAGTGTGCCGAACAGCATCGCCAGGTGTCGTCTGTGGCGGATCATGGCTGATTCCCCTTCCATGCTTCCCACGGTGAAAGCCGCCGCATCGGCCGGAAACAGTCTATCTTCGAAGAAATAAAGTCTCGATATGTGAAGGATTCGAATCCTATAAAGAATGCATAAATGCGCCGGTTCGGCAGGAAGGGAGACGCGAAAGAATCAGGAGGATGCGTCCCCGTCCGGGCAAAACCGATACCCGACACCGGGGTCGGTGACGATGAAGCTGGGACGGGCGGGAATGAGCTCGATCTTCTTCCGTAGTTGACCGATAAACACCCGGAGATATTGTGCCTGGTCCGCGTATCCTTGGCCCCAGACCGCCTGAAGGATCATGCGATGGGTCAAGACCTTGCCCGCATGCTCGATGAGATACTTCAAGAGATCGTATTCCGTCGGAGTCAGCTTCACCGTCTTGTCGTCGAGCAGGACCTCCCGTCGATCGAAATTCACACACATCCTGCCGGCCACGAACACCGGTCGGGCGCTATGGGCTCCTGCCGCCCGCCTGAGCACCGACCGAATCCGAGCCAGCAGTTCCTCGGTCCCAAAGGGTTTCGTCATATAGTCGTCGGCGCCGGCTTCGAGCGCCTCAACCTTCCTGAACTCATCGCCGATCGCAGACAGCACGATGATCGGCACGGCGGCCGATTCGCGAATGCGCTGCGTCACCTCGACTCCTCCGATGCCGGGCAGGAGCAGATCCACGATCATGACATCGGGTCGCCGGTTGGTGAAAGAGCGCAAGGCTTCCTCGCCGCTCTCCGCCGTCTCGACCGCATAGCCCCTGTTCTGCAAATTGACCTGCAGCGACCGTCGGATTTGCGGTTCGTCGTCCACCACAAGAATGCGCGCTCCCTGAGCCATACGACCTCCCCTGCTCTAGGTCTCCGTCGATCCTGAAGGTCCTCGGAGAACGTCCCTCGGCGTCGGCAGCGTAAACGCGATCGTCGTCCTTTTGTCGGACTCCGAGGTCGCGACGATCCGACCGCCGTGAGCCTCCACGATCGCCTTACAAATGGCCAGCCCAAGGCCGGTTCCCGGAATCCCGGCGCTCCGCGCGGAGTGCGCGCGATAGAATCGTTCGAAGATCCTGGGCAACTCATCGGCCGGAATGCCGCCGCCGGTATTGGAGATCGACACTTCTATCGCGTCGCCCGCGACGGCCGCAGCCAGTCGAACCGAGGACGAAGGAGCAGAAAACTTCACGGCGTTCTCCAGCAAATTGATGAGTACCTGTTGGATCTGCACCCCATCGACGTACACCGGGGGAATATCGCTCGCAAGCTCGACCTGCAACACGCGATCCTCAAGAAACGACCCGGCCACCCTGATTGCGCCCTCCGCCAACTCATCCAACACATGCCATTCGCGTCTGGGTGCCAGACTCCCGGCTTCCAGTCCGGACATATCGAGCAGGTTGCCGACGAAGCGATTCAGATGGTCCAACTGCTTGTCCATGCTGCGAAGAAACTCTTGTCGCACAGGCGACGACTGCGTGCCGGGATCATCGTGGAGGCTGAACAGCATCGATTTGATCGCCGTCAACGGTGTCCGCAATTCATGGGAAACCGACGAGAGCAAGGCCGACTTCATCGCGTCGCTTTGGCGCAGGGCTTCCACGATTTTGTTCTCGCTTCGTTTCAACGCCCTCTCTGCCTCCAGAAACCGCCAGATGAGCAGGGATGCCACCGTCACCACCAGCAAGACCGTCCATATCTCCCATTGGATCAATGTCCGTGAACGTGCCTCGGAGTAGCGCGTCAGAAGTTCGACCGTCGCATTGGCCGTGTCCAAGAGGATAGCATTGTCCGCAAGCAACTCTTGCTGCGCGATCGCCCATTCGGGGGAGGTCGTATGGGTCTTGAGGAATCGATCCGCCTTGGCTTCAAAAGACTCCAACAGCCGGTGTTGCTCCAAGAGCCGCTCACGAATCTCGACGGACGGCGGTCCGGTCAGGGTCACAGGCTGCCGGTCGCGGTGCACAATCATCGTCCCGCCGTTCAGCAGTGTGTCCAGTCGTTCCCCTAGCGTTCGGCGTGTCTGATCGTAGGTTGACGGAACCCCTTGCGCCGAGAGCAGGAGTTCCTTCATTTGCCGTTCGAGCAGCATCCTCTGGCGGCCGGCCAAGTCGACCAGCAACGCGTCCGAGTCGAGGCTCTGCAGAAACGTCATCGTCAGCGGGACAAACGCAAGAAGCGTGATGATCAGCAACCCGAAGATGCCGGCGACGGTCCAATTGGCGGGGCGCGCATGGTCGATCACAGGAAGCGCGACGGCCATCCCGACCTCCAGAGTCACCATTGTAGCAGCGATATGGACGGTTCACCACGGCCGCTTGGAGCCGACGCATTCGCTGCACGGACTCCACAGCATGAGGAGCGATCCCGCGTGATGAGACGAGCGAAGAGGAGTATACTTGAGGACGGAGAGGCCCCATGCGTCGTGTGCTTGTCCTGGGCGCCGGCAAAATCGGTTCGCTGATCACCTGCCTCTTGGCGGGACGTCAAGACTACGCCGTGTACCTCGGGGATATCACGCTGGACCGGCCCAAACGGCTTGTGGAAGACCTGGGACTCTCTCGAGTCACCCCGTATCTCCTCGACGCGCGCCATCCGGACAGTATCGGCACGTTTTTGGAGACACATCCTGTTGATGCCGTCATTTCCGGTCTCCCCTACTTCTGCAATCCTACCATCGCCGGGCTCGCTCGCACGCACGACTTGCATTACTTCGATCTGACCGAAGACGTCGAGGTCACCTGTCAGGTCAAATCTCTCAGCGCGGGAGCCGCACGGGCCTTCGTACCGCAATGCGGGCTGGCTCCCGGGTTCATCAGCATCGTGGCGCACGACCTGATGACCCATTTCGAGAGCCTGGACACGGTCAAGATGCGGGTGGGAGCACTGCCCGTTCACCCCAGCAATGCGCTCAAGTATTCGCTCACCTGGTCCACCGACGGGTTGATCAACGAATACGGCAATCTCTGCTATGGCATCGAGGAAGGCGAGCGGGTGCCGCTTCAACCTCTGGAAGGTTATGAAACCATCGAGCTCGACGGCTTGCTTTATGAAGCGTTCAACACCTCAGGCGGGTTGGGCGCTTTGGCCGACTCCTATGCCGGCAGGGTCCGCACCATGAACTACAAGACCCTCCGATATCCCGGGCACTGCGAGAAAATCCACCTCCTGATGAAAGACCTCAAGCTGAACGAGGACCGCGACACGCTGAAGCGCGTGCTTGAGCGGGCCATCCCCCAAACTCTCCAGGATGTCGTCCTGATTTACGCCTCGGTGACGGGCACCAAGCAGGACGGGTTCTTCGAAGAGAGCTACGTCAAGAAAGTCTATCCGCAATGCATCATGGGAAGACCCTGGTCCGCCATCCAGGTCACCACGGCCTCCAGCGTCTGCTGCGTCGTCGATCTTGTCCTGCAGCACCCGGACGCCTACAGGGGATTCGTCACACAGGAATCCTTCAGCCTGCAGGATTTTCTCGCCAACGACTTTGGAGCCTGTTTCCGGTGAGCAGCGCGCAAGACACCCTCAGGGAACTGGGCATTCAGGGCACCAATGCCGGCGGCAGCACCGGAAGCGGCCGATGGTGCGGTCCAAGCAGCATGCCTCTGCTTCAATCGATGAACCCGACAACCGGCGATCCCGTTGCCGGCGTCCATCCCTGTACCCTTCCCGACTATGAACGCATTCTCAAGGACTCCCTTGACGCCTTCCAGCGGTGGCGGCTCGTTCCGGCTCCGAAACGTGGGGAGGTCGTCCGACAGATCGGTCAGATTTTGCGGGAAAAGAAAGATCCGCTGGGAACGCTCGTGTCCCTGGAGACGGGAAAGATCAAGGCGGAAGGCGAGGGCGAAGTCCAGGAGATGATCGACATGGCCGACCTGGCCGTCGGACAGTCGCGCATGCTCTACGGAGCGACGATGCCTTCCGAGCGACCGGCCCATCGACTGTCCGAGCAATGGCATCCTCTGGGGCCTGTGGGAGTCATTACCGCGTTCAATTTTCCCGTCGCCGTGTGGGCATGGAACGCCTTCCTGGCGGCCATTGCCGGGGATACGGTGGTCTGGAAGCCTTCTCCGAAGGCCCCGCTCTGCGCCATCGCCGTGCAGCACATCTGTAACCGAGTCATGGAACAACAGGGCCTCTCCGGGGTTTTTTCGCTGTTCATCACCGATCAGCAGCCTCTCGCCGAGACCATGGTGCAGGATCGTCGTCTGCCGCTGATCTCCTTCACCGGCTCCGTCACGGTCGGACGACAAGTGGCCTCCATGGTCGGCCAACGGCTGGGCCGGACTCTGCTGGAGCTTAGCGGCAACAACGCGGTCATCGTCGACGAGACGGCCGATCTCGACATGGCCACGCGTGCGATTGTCTTCGGGGCGGTGGGGACGGCGGGACAGCGATGCACCACCACCCGGCGGGTGTTTGTGCACGAGGCGCGGGCGGACGAGCTGACCGGCAAACTGATCAAGGCATACAGCCAGATCCTCATCGGCAATCCGCTGGAGCCGAACGTGTTGATGGGCCCGTTGATCGATCAAGCCGCCGTTGAGAGCTACCGCCAGGCGATCGAGGAGATCAAGACCGAAGGAGGGCAAATCCTTTATGGCGGCAAAGTCCTGCCTCGCGCCGGTTATTTTGTCGAGCCGACCATCGTCCGTGCACACAAGCAATGGCCGGTGGTTCAACGCGAGACCTTTGCACCGATCTTGTACGTGATGCCGTTTCACACGCTCGATCAGGCCATCGAACTGCAGAACAGCGTCCCTCAGGGACTCTCGTCCGCCATGTTCACCACTAATCTGCGCCATAGCGAGCGGTTTCTCTCGGCCGCCGGCAGCGATTGCGGCATTGCCAACATCAATATCGGCACATCAGGCGCGGAAATCGGCGGGGCGTTCGGGGGCGAAAAAGAGACCGGGGGCGGCCGGGAAGCAGGGTCCGATGCCTGGAAAGCCTATATGCGACGGCAGACCAACACGGTGAACTGGGGCACCGACCTTCCGCTTGCGCAAGGAATCAAGTTTGGCTCGTCCTCCTGACTGAAGAGGTACGTATGGATCAGAATCTTGAACTGGACCGCCTGCTGGAAAAGATGGTCGCGGAATACCTGGAGCGCAACGGGGCGGCTGCGACTCTGAAGCGGATGCTGGATCAGGTCGGCGTCGGGTTTACGCCGGTCATCGATCACCTCACGCTCCGTACCAAGGACATCGATCGACGGGCAAAGCCGTTCGTGGCTCTCGGCTATGCCTATGACGAAACGCTCGAATTCGACGACTGGTACGCCAAGGTCTACCGAAAGAACGGCTACCCGGCGCTCTTCATTGATCAGGCCTATCCCGACGGTCGCGGGAAGACCAGCATTATTCCTGGGTGGGTGGAGCAGTTTGGAGATGAACATTTTCACCATATCGCCGTGAGGGTCGAAGACATCGAAATCGCCATCGAACGGCTGAAAGGCCAAGGCATCGTCTTCGCGGGGAAGATCGTCGGAGCGCAGGGAGACCAGCTACGTCAGATTTTCTCGGCGCCTGAAATGGTAGGCGGTCATCCGTTTTCAGTCCTGGAGCTGGCGGAACGCCATCGTGGTTATCGGGGCTTCCTGCCCCCGCAAGCGGACAGTTTGATGAAATCCTCCGCCGGCCGGTAACCGATCTTTCTCTTGTCGCCGCGACCGCCGCATCGTGAACACCGGCAGATACCATGTGGGCTTCATTCGGCCGAAATCCGTTCGGACGTGCGTCTTCAATGCACGCTTTGAGTCCAACACGCAAGCTCCTGCCTCGTCCGCCACATACACGACCCAATGCCAGAACGGACCGCCCTCGTGCCTGTGCCACTTGATGGCCAACAGGGCGCAGGCAGGCAGGGAATGCCATGAGCGAAACGGCCTAGTCGACCGACCGGACCGTATGCCAAACCTGGAAAGCAAGCGACGGACGTGGTCGGGATTCGACCACAGTCGTGGATCGGCGGCAACAATGCCGGCCGAACCGGCCACCCGTTTCGCCGTTGCGTAAGACACCCCCGCGATCGCCGCCACAGCGGCAATACCGCATCCTGTCCGCTCCTCTTGAATCACCGGTTTCATGGCAGATCAACCTTGAGCTTTCTTCCCCCAGAAACCTGAAACCCTTGGCTCGTATAGAACTTCATCGTCCGTTCAAACTGCGGTAAGGGAGGTGCGGTGACCTCCAACCTGGTCCATCCGCTCGCCTCACCGTAGCGCTTGACCTCCCTCAAGAGGTGAGCGCCCACACCCCGTGAGCGATAGGCCGCGCGCACATAGACTTCCGGGATCGTCCCGAATCGGCCACCCGCATACAGCCCAAAGCTTTCATAGACGCTCAGAAACCCCATCGTCTGAGCCCCTCCCGGATCCCGCGCCAGGAAGACCGCGTAGGACCGATTGGTCAACCAATCCTGTGCATGAGATTCCGTCGCGTCATGGTCGACTCGAAACGCGGCCTCACCGATTGTCGTCATGATCTCCTGCAGCAGCTCGCCGACCATCTCGGCGATGAGCGGTGCATCGGCCGGGTCTGCTCGTGCAATATCCGATGCCATGAACATAGAGATCGCCGTTCCCCTATTGACCTCGATCAACGAGCCAGTCCCTACCCTAACGATACTCAGGGCAAGGAGCAAGTCTCTCGGAATCGGTCAGAACAGGACTCATCCTGCCATCAGGTATCGGCCCGAGACTGGAGAACGAGGAAATCGGGTTGTACGTGAAAGAACCGGAAACAGCACGGCCGGGGGGAAACGCCCGTTCAGGACGTGGGACCGGTCAGACGGCCCACGGTTTCAAGCAGGCGCGGCACTGCGACGGGTTTGACGAGTGTTTCGTGCGCACCAAAGAATCTGGCGACGCTGCAATAGTCGAGATCGCGCGCCCCACTGGACACGGCGACGACCTTGACACGAGGAAATTGCTGATGGAGCATCCAGGTGAGTTCGAGACCATCCATATCCGGCATCAGGATATCCGTAATGACCAAATCGACTGCATGGCGTTGGAGATGAGCCAAACCGTCTCGCGCTGAAGAGACTTCATTGACGGCATACCCGGCTCCTTCCAACGTCCGCCGGAAGAATTGTCGGGCCGACGCTTCATCGTCGATAAGAAGAATTTCAGCCAAAGTGCCGGTTCCTCATCTTGATTCTTGTATCAAAAGATCAGGTCTGGCCGATACTGGCGGAGACGCCAGGTACCCCTAGGGGGCCCCTGAATGGCTTTCACATCTAGCGATGTCCGATGGATTCGATCAGCCGGAGATCCGCTTCGGCCAACGTAAAGTTCTGGCAGGCAAGGTCATCTTTCATATGCTGGAGATTGGTCGTACCCGTCAGTGGCAACATGCCGATCTGCATGGCAAATCGAAACACCAGCTGGGCCAAACCCATACCGTAGCGCCCTGCCATGGCTCTGATGTCCGGATCGACAAAGACTTCGCGATTGGCCGTCAACAGAGAAAAGCCTTGATAGAGGATGTGCTGGGCCTGGCAAATCTCGCGCACTCCCCGGTCCCAACCGAACGCCGCATAGCAGCGGTTTTGCACCACCATTGGCTTGATCCTGCCTTGTTCGCACAACAAAGCCAGTTGCTCGGCCGTCACGTTGCTGATTCCGATCATTCTGGTTTTCTTGGCATCGTAGAGCCGCTCGAACGCGGCCCATACTTCCCAGTCCTCGGCCCCAAGCCCTCGTCTGCTGTAGGGGCCGTGAAGTACATAGGAATCTACATAATCAGTGCGCAAGTGCCCCAGTGAACTTTCGAAGGATTGTTCCACCTGCAGACCCACCCCGGCATGCGGATCATAGGGTGTACGATGGTCCTGGCCGTTGAGAGGGGTGAACTTCGTCTGGACGAACAGGTGTTCACGAGCCACGCCCTCCCGGGCCAACCTGACCAGCGCGTCCCCTACCCGCGCTTCATCATAGTGGATCAGTTGATTGGCTGTATCGATCGCCTGAAAACCGGCTTCCACCGCCGTCATGACGAGTTGCGTGGTGGCCTCCTTCTTCCACGCGGTGCCGTACATCAACGAGGGCACCGGCACACCATTGTACGCGGTTACTGTGTCTTCGCGATTCCCCATGATGTGTCGATTCGCCGGCATTGCCGTGCTGCCGCTGATGGCATCAGCGTGTCGTGAGCACGTCCTTCCATATCGCGGCCAGTTCACGCAAGGCGTCGGCGCCGTCACCCACGAATGCCGAGCCGTGCATAGCCGCCATCGTCTTGGGCCTCAGTTCAGCCAAACGGAGCAGCGTGGGTTCCGTCAATGTCGAATATGGAATGTAGTTCGCCAGAGGTCCCCGCTGATACTCGAGCAATATCCTTCGGCAACGCTCGAGCAGGTCGGAGCCGGCCACCGGCTCCACGTTGCCGCCTTGATGGAAGAGATCGGAGCAGAAAAGCGTTCGATTGACTTCCTCGAACAAGAGACCCGCTTCCCAACAATGTGGAACATGGGGCGTGCTGACGAAGCGGAATCGATACTTCCCGGTGCTGAGCACCTCCCCGTCGCTCATGCCTCTCGCCGGCCTGAGGGCGAGGCAGTCATCGACGCTGACCACCTTGCCGACCATGCTGCACACCGCGGTGGCTTCTGAAGCCAACCCTTGCCATTCCGGCAACGTTCCGCACTCATCCGCTTCGAAATGGCTGAAGCCGATCCAACGAACCGCAGCCGGATCGATCAGCGAGGCGACCGCCTCCCTGATCCCAGGGAATAAGGCCCGAGGTCCTGTATGAAACAACAGTGGTTCCTCATCCCGAACGAGAAATTGACTGAACTGCAGGTCGAAGGCCGCAACGAATGTTGTGATCCTGAACACGTCCGGAGCAATCTCGGTGACCTGAGCCATGACACCTCCCAACAGATTTCTTCATCTGGCGCTATCGGGCACTCCCAGCTCACTCACGTCGGCTCCTCATGTTTCGGCCGGCGGATCTCCCTCGCGCGTCGTCATCCGCTGGGTTGTGACGAACCGGCGGACGCCGATCGCCAAGCAGGCGACCCCCGCCGTCAGCGCTACGCCGCCGAGAATGTGGATCGACGGTTGATCCGGCCACCACATCGCTGGAATGCCCGCAATAAAAAACCCGAGCGCCGTTCTGACATAGGCCAGAAGCGTCCGCTCATTGGCCAAAACCGTTCGCTGCCATGCCAGTCGATCCCGAATCTGTGTATCGGTTTCACCAGTCATCCCCGCCTCCGACCGGCCGTAACTGCCCGCACCTTCCGCCGGTCCGGCTCGTTGCCGTTCCGGCCGCGACTCATCCCATATCTCGCAGGGTATGCCCGGGATTGCGGTCCCGCCCGATGGTTTTCATGAGCGTGTCGCCGAACAGCACGACGACACGATCACGCTGGTCCCTCACCAGCATCGATGCGGAGGGGGCTTTGAAGGTGGTGGGATCACCCTCCAGCCAGGCGCTGCAGGTATAGGGTAGTTGATCGAGAATGGTTTCCACCCGATATTCGTGTCGGAGTCGGTACTGCAAGACGTCGAACTGGAGACGTCCCACAGCAGCCACGAGTTGGTCCCCCTCATTGAAACTTCGCATGATCTGAACGGTTCCCTCTTGGGCCATCTGGGTCATACCCTTGTCGAATGTCTTGCGCTTGCCGACGTCGGTTGGACGGATACGGGCAAAGATTTCCGGTTGAAACTGAGGCAATGACTTGAAATTGAATCCGCCGGACACCGAGATGGTGTCCCCTATCGCAAAAATTCCCGGATTGATGATGCCGATGATGTCCCCCGGGAAGGCCTCTTCGACCGTACTGCGCTCCTGCGCCACCATGCTGTGAGGACGGGACAGCCGAATTTCACGATTCAGACGATGATGCTTGACCACCATGTCACGCTCGAACCGCCCGGAACAAATGCGGATAAATGCCGTACTATCGCGGTGTTTCGGATTCATGTTCGCCTGGAGCTTGAAGACATAGGCGCTGAACGGGGTCTCGATCGGATCGACCGAGACTTCGGCTCCATCTTCCAGGTCAGCCGGTCTTGCCCCTGGCGCAGGAGCCAGGCTCACGAAGGCGTCCAAAAAGCTCTCGATTCCGAAATTCGTCAGCGCCGAAGCAAAGAACACCGGCGTCACCAAGCCCTGGAGGAATCGCTCGCGGGCGAAATGGTTGCCTGCAATCTCAAGCAGTTCCAAGTCGTGATCCACCTGCATCATCGTGTCTTGCGAGACCCGGCCGCTGCTTCCGAGTTCCGCCACCCCGAGTTCGCTGACCGTCACCTTGGTCGCTCCCCCCGGCGCCGTTCGCCCGAACAACTGCACCCGGCCGTCCTCCCGATTCACGATCCCCACGAAGTCGCTTCCGGATCCGATCGGCCAATTGACCGCGCTGGCCTGAATATCCAGCGCCTGCTCCACTTCCGTCATCAAATCAAGCGGTGGCCGTCCCGGCAGATCCATCTTGTTGACGAGGGTCAGGACCGGAATCTTCCGCATGCGACAAACCGTAAACAGTTTCCTGGTCTGCGCTTCAACACCCTTGGCCGCGTCGATGACCATGATGGCGCTGTCTGCCGCCGTAAGCGTCCGATAGGTATCTTCGGAAAAATCCTGGTGTCCCGGGGTATCCAGCAGGTTGATAACGGCATCCTTGTAGGGGAACTGCATGGCCGAAGCGGTGATTGAGATCCCGCGCTCCTGTTCCATTCCCATCCAGTCCGAGGCAGTGACCTTTCCCCCCTTGCGACCACGCACCATCCCCGCCGTACGGATCAACCCCGAGTACAGCAGCAGCTTCTCGGTCAGGGTCGTCTTTCCCGCGTCAGGATGGCTGATGATCGCGAAGGTTCGTCGTTGCGCCGTCGCGGAAGCCAAGGCATGTTGAAGGGTCGTTTCCATGTGCACGATCGGAACGGCAGCATACCACAATGGCGCACCTACTGCTCCAGGAAGGCGCGGATCATCGGCTCCTTTTGCGCGACCACCTTTCGTGCAGCCGTGACCACCAAATCGCGCTCACAGGCCGAATGCAACCAGAGTCTCGTGACGATCTTCGCCAGACGTTCGACCACCGCGCGCGGCGTCGTCAACGTCGGATCCTCCTTTCGACAGCTCTCGGGAAGATCGCGCAGATCATCGCTCCATTGCGCGTCGGTATGGCTGACCCTCACGAGCAACAACTTTTCGATGCCCGGCAGCAATCCTTCCCGCTGCGCCCCGTTCAGGAACAGCGCCCGGTAGGCGGCGACACGTTCTTCCATGATCGTCGGAATACGCGAATAGTCGTAACTGAACAGCGAGAACCCCTCGGCAAAGCTGTTCAATCGCTCCCCGCCCACATCGAACGGGAACGAACTGTCCAGCGCGATAATGAGCCCTCTGCGGATTTTACCCGTCTGAATCTTCTTCAGGAACATCATCGCCAGCGATTCGACCCCGGTGTTGTCCGAAAGCCCCCCGTCTCCCGCATGCCAGTACAGGTCCTGGTCTTCAATCCGAAACGTGATCGGTCCGATCAGCGGCGGAAACGACATGGACGCGGCCACCGCCGTGGCTACCTGGACCTGACAATGATCGAGTTCCAAGTCTTGCGGCGTAATTGAAACGAGGGATTCCCAGCGCGCCCGGAGGGCGTCGCTGAGCACGGGGGACTCGCGGTCGTTTCCCTCAGGCAAGGACAACGAGTGGAAAAGATCGTAGTGGGAATATTCCACGGGCAGCGTGGACATGATGAAACGACGGCCGCTGTTGTAGAGCGTCGTGTTCAGAATGAGGTAGGGGACATCTCCTTGGATTTCCCGGTGCATGAGGTCCTGAAATGTGGCCTCACCCAAGTAGTCTTCCCGGAGTATTTCGCCCAGGGATTTGGCGGCCCAGGCCGGATTGAACCACCGCAGGCGGAAGATCTGCCGTCGGAGCAGCGGCCCCTCGAAGTCCAGGCTCATGATTTTTTCGAATTGGGCGAAGAACTGCTGGTACTCCGGGGACAGTTCGCCGTTCGGCGCCAAAATCGGCAGCTGGCGCGGCGGTTTCTTCAAGGTGTAATACGCGGAGGCCAGACTGCCTCCGGAAACGCTCGACACATATGCCACGTGATCGAGCAGCGACCGGCGATCCGATCCCACGCGCAGTTTCGCCAACGCTTCCATGCCGCCCGCCGCAAACAAGGCGGCGCGGCTTCCCCCGCCCGACACGGCCAGGCCGACCACGTGATCCGTATCGGGAGGAGCCGCCAGACAGGCATTCGCCGTCACACTTCTCGGTGCAGTATAGACAGGCGAACCGAAGCACCCGCCTGCAAGCGAGGCCAATGCCATGCACACAACCGCCAAGAACGGTCTCGTCATTGTCACGACACAAGAAGAATCAGCCGCTCAGGCCGCCGGTGGAACCCCGGCGGGCGGGGCACTATACTGATCCCTCTCCAATCCGGTCAAGCGGTCGGCGACGGCGGAAATCGGAGAGACTCGTTTCAAGAGATAGCGGCCTTGCTGAATGGAAAGCCGGCTCGTTAGAATGTCGAGCCTCATGACCGTTGAAGCAGCGCGGGCGCACTACAACCTTCTGTTGACACTCTATATCCGGAAAGCGGAAACATTCGGGCCGGTGGCGTTCGCATTCATCAAGGACCACAGCCGGACCAACTCGGCCTGACGCCCGAAGAGCAATTCACGCTCTATACGGCCGTCGCCGAGGCGGTCGCCGACGAGCCGAACAGGGAGGAGCCGGATTGCTCACCAGGACCTATGCCTCGGAAAAAACGGCCGCCTATGCGGGTGTCGGCAGTCAGCCTTGGCAGCGAGGACTGAGCTTCAATTTCGTCAACATGCATTTGCAGTTACTGCCTGACGCAACCGCCGCCGTCATTCCGGCCAACACTCCGGTGTTTTCACTCTTCCCGGTGCTGGCGCGAGGCCAATACGAACTGACCGACGCCCGAGCTCTTGCGCCCCGATCCTAAGCGCCGGAGAAACAGGCCGCAACCGCCGGTGCCTATCGGCTCCCACGAAATCCTGTCTGCCGCCAGGCCTCATACACGATCACGGCCACCGCGTTCGAGAGATTGAGGCTCCGGCTGTCGGGCAACATCGGCAGGCGCAGTCGCTCGAGTTCGTTCACGCTCCCCAGAAGAGCTTCCGGCAATCCTCTCGTTTCCGCTCCGAACAGGAACACATCGCCCTCCACATACTTCACGGCGTCGTAGCGTTGTCGGCCTTTCGTGGTGACGGCGAACAGACGTCTGCCTTCGAAATGTGCACGGCATTGAGCCCAGTTGGCATGGACGGTGATCGAGGCCCGTTCGTGATAGTCCAACCCGGCCCGTCTCAACTGTCTGTCTTCGAGGGAGAAGCCCAACGGCTCGACGAGATGAAGCCGAACTCCGGTGTTCGCGCACAGCCTGATGATGTTGCCGGTATTGGGGGGAATCTCCGGTTCATGGAGGATCACGTCGAACATGGTCGATGTCCTTTCTCCCGATAGCGAGAAGATCGGTGCCGGCGCGGTTCCGCCGATCAAGGTCCCGATTCCGACAAGGTCGGAACGCCGCACGAATCCTTCCGGTCGATCCTGTCTCTTACCAACCCTAGGAGACCCGTGCGAGGATGGACTGCCCTGTACCATCCGATTTCGGTTCCTGCAACATCTTGTTATCATGCACCAGATGGACTGCAATCCTATTCGTAGCCAACGCACCGGCGGTCGCGGCTTCGCATCTCGGCCGTTGCCGCGCGGTGTGATCGAAACGACCTTCATCTTGGGGCTGCTCGCCACGACGACGGTTCCCACTGCCTGGGGAGAGGAAGCCCGTGTTCTCCCCGAGGCGCGTGTGGTTGAACAGGCTCGCATCGTCTGGGAAAGCGGGGCCGTCGCGCCGGCGCTGGATATAGTGGAACAAGGCATACAGGATCATCCGGAAGCCGTGACCCTCCAGAAACTTCGAGGAGATATTCTCGCCACTTCCCGCGGTCCGCGGGAAGCCATCGAGGCCTATGATGCCGTCCTCGCGAGCGCGCCGCATGCCCTCGACGTCAGATGGGCGAAGTGGGGGGTGCTCGTGCGGTCGGGCCAAAGCGAAGATGCCGTCGAAGAACTGCAGCTGATCGTCGAGGATGACCCGCAGAATCCATTGGTGCATTTGCGTCTCGCACAAGAGCTCAGAAAACTCGATCGACTCGAAGAATCTCTGCCCTCGTATCAGAAAGCCGTCACGCTCGTCCCCTCGCTGCTCGGCTGGCGATTGGCGTTGGCCCGCGCGCGTTTCGATCTCTTGGACTATCAGGGGGCCGAAGCCGACGTTCGTTACGTGCTAGAGCGGGTTCCTCCAGGCTCCTCTCTGGAGGCTCCCGCAAAGACGCTGCTCTCCGTGATCCAAGGAACCTCCCAGGACCGCGGAAGGCGATACGACCCGGCTCTCGCCCCGAAAGAGATCTCCCCTGCCCGTCAGAAAGAGTGGGCTCTGATCCGCGCGGACGCGTGGAGACTGTACATCGACGGGCACTACAAGGAAGCCGAGCCGATCTATCGTCAACTTCTGGCCCTCAATCCCAACGACCCTTCAGCCACACACCAGCTGGGATTGACACTCATGCATCTTGGCCGGTGCAAGGATGCGCTGGCCGTCTTCGGCACGATGTTCAATCTTGATCCGAGCGACGAGGACTATGCCGATACGGTCTATCGAATGGGGCAATGCATGGTCGAACTCGAACAATGGGAAGAGGCCTTCGCGCATTTTCAAACCTTGTACGACGCCGCCGTCGAATCCGAAGAGAACAACAAGCACGTTGAGCTTCCACCCGACACACGGGTGCTGGATAGGAACAAGATCAAGCGCTGGCTCGACAAGGTGCGCCCCCACGTTCCCGAATTGGCGCGGCAGCAGGCTGAGGAGGCCGCTTTGCACCGTCGGGCCCGCAAAGAAGCCGCTCCCGGCCTGTCCGAGGAGGAACTCTATGCGAAAGCCATCGAACGAGTGAAACCGATCAAACCCTTGGAGATTCATGCCTCGCTGGTTGGCCGCGATGCAGATTTCAGCTGGTTTCGGTTCGTCATTCCGGCCGGAAAGGTCATGCGGGATGATTTTCCGACCGGGGCGCACGAATTTATCCCCCTCAACCCGGGAGACAGCTTCCTCACCACGCAACAGGACATTTATCTCGTGTTCGGGCTGGTTTCCGCCTCATATGATGCCATTCCGCTGGCGGTGCGATGTTTTCTTGAAACATCCGAGATGGCGGGTGAGCCGCGAGCCATCGCCCAGGACCATGTCTTGATGGCCATGAACGATCAATCGGGGTACTTCAGGCTGCCGTCTCCGACCTCCGGCTGGACGACGGGATTGTACCGTTGCGGTTTGTTCGCAGGCGAACGTACTTCGGCGGACACGCAGGTGGATGAAGTCCGGTTCCGGATCTTGCAGCCGCTGCGTATCTCGTCACCTATCGAACCTCTTGTCCACAGATCGGAACCGCCTGGTTGAGCCTCGCCGCATCGGCAACGCTTCGTGGTGCCGAAACGGCGAGGCGCAAACCGGTGCATCTCGCTTCGCTCACTTCGGCGCGGTCAGCGCGTCCTGAGCAACGTGGCCCGACATCGATTTTTCCACGATATTGTGCTGGATTTCCGATGCAATGACGAAGGCCAATTGCTCCGGCGAGAGCGCACCCATGGGGAGATCCTTCGTCCGGGAATAGAACGGGTCGTCCGGCATGGCCTTCCGATAGGCGTTCACCAAAATCTGAGCGGGCTGAATCCGTCGCTCCTGTTCGCCGACCAGGATTGATCGTTCATCGGGCAACACGCGCGTACGCGTGGCCCAATCCCGTCCGTCGATTTTGACAAACGCCACGTTCCAGATTTTTCCGTTCAGCAGGTTTCTCACGGCGTTCGGCGTCTGCTCGAGAAAAACCGGCTCGCGCACAATGCGTTCCAACGCCTGCCGCACCCGAATATCGTACAGATTCGTTGTCGAATCCGGCTGAGCCGGAGGAACCAGGACGGGTGAGCCGACATCGTAGTACGGCTGCCCGTCGAGGCTCTTCAGATCATCCAGCGTGCGCAAGTATGTTCCGAACAACTGTTGCAGCGTCCGGGCACGCGCCTCGGCCGACAGCGCGGCGACATCCTGATCGGCAAGGATCGGCGCGTGCCGCAGATCGCGCTCGGCCGCCCCGGCTTGAGGCTTGGGTGCGGTATCGGCCTTGCTGACCACCCATTGAAATTCTCGGTCCAGGAGCGGAACGAGTCGTTCCGGTCGATCCACCAGCTCCCGTTCTTTCAGGCCGGCGGCGCTGACCAGCAACTTGACCTTGCCGCGCTCTTTGGTTCGGGCGACCAGCAAGTGAAATTCCTTGCCATCACGATTGACCACTCTCGGTTCGACGATGACGGCCTGCAGCGCCTCCTTCTTCATGGCTTCGTCGAATCGAGGAAAGTCGGCTCGATGCTGCGACATGAACGTGAGTGCGGCGACGACCGTTCGAAAAGCCTCCTCGATCGCGAGGGCATTCGGCCCGCCGGGGTCAGCGGAATCGGACGGTTTTGCGCGAAAAACTCCGAAAGCGGTTCCCGGCACGGACGCGCCGGGGCCAACCGTCTCCTGATGGACATCCTCCGGCTCGTCATGACCATGATGATCGGCCGCGGCCGGCATGGCCCGCCAAGCCGCCACACCGACAAGCAACACCGGCACGATCAGGCCTGTCCCCCAGTAACAGGGCTCACGAAACTGCGCTCCGCGTCCGGCCCTCTTGCCGTCGTTCATATTGCCTCCCATGCGAGTGACGGGCCATCGATCTCCGCCCGCCACTGTATTGTACCCTTTCTCCGGCACGATCTTCTCTTCGGACGCGAGGCTCGTTCACTTGGCAGGATGACGGTGCCGACGTCGGCCGCAAACGGCGGCTTGCCCACCGCACTGACGACGATCAGGATGGAGATGGGTCAGGATCGCGCTTGATCGCGCTCCGGAATGCCAGACGGAGCGGACCGGTTGGTCGGCGGGAAGGTCGGCGGATGGATCGGCAGCGTAATGATGAAGGTGGTGCCCTGTCCCTCTTGGCTGCCGACCGAAATGTCACCGCCGTGCGCGTCGACGACATCCTTCACAATCTTGGTGCCAAGTCCGGTTCCTCCCGCCTTCCTGCTGACCGCCCGGCTCGTGAAGAGCGTCTTTCGCACGTCCTCGGGCATGCCCTTCCCCGTGTCCTCAACCATGAGTACAATCGACTGAGTCCCGGGATCGTGTCGTCCACGGATGGTGATCGATCCCAATGGGGGAACTTCCGGAACAGCGTTGTGAACCAGATTGTAGAGCAGCGAATACAAGCGATTGCCGTCGCCCACAATGGTCGGCAATGACTCGAGGTCCTCGAGCTGAAGTGCGATCTGCTTTTGCTGAACCAACACCCGCAGTGTTTTCGCGACACCGTCAGCGATCTTTCCGATTTGGCAGGGTTCGAGGCGCTGCGGCGCACTTGTGACCGCCACATAATCCGCAATTTCCTTCATGCGGTCCTGGATCCGCCTGGAGGTGTTGCGCAGAAGTTGGAGCACCTCTTCGCACGTTTGATGGTGGCCGTCTGAACGGGCGGAGATCTGTTCCGGCAGCGACTTGAACAGATCGTCGATTTCTTCGGCAAGCAAATCGGTGCCTGTGACCATCGGCATCAAGAGATTCTTCACATCATGGCTGATCTCTCCGAGCAGCTGCGTCATTTCTCCGGTTTGCTCCCGGCGCTCCAGCGCCATGGCCAGTACCGAGTCGATTTGGCCCGGCTCGAACGGCTTGGTGACAAAGTCCACCGCGCCCTCTTTCATGGCTTCCACAGCCCGTTGGATGTTACCGTAGGCGGTCAGCATCACCACCGGGAGCGTCGGCCATCGCTTCTTGATCCGCCTCAACGCATCCATGCCGCTCATCTTCGGCATCGTGATATCGAGAAACACGAGGTCCACCGAGCAGGACTCCACCGCCGTCACCGCCGCTTGCCCGTCCTCCGCGGTAATGACTTCATGTCCCAGCCAGCGAAATCGCTCGGCCAGGCTCAACAGAATATCCGGTTCATCGTCCGCCACAAGGATTCGAATAGGCATGGTTTCGCTCCATCCTGCCCCGACGGCTGCGGGGCGGATGTGCGCCGCAGCCGTCGGGACGCCTTTTCCCTTGAGAGAGTGAGCAAAACACACGCCACGATCCAGCAAGTTGATATCTCAGGCTATTAGAAGATAATGGAAGGTGGAGCTTGGCGTTGGTGAATCCAATCGGACCTTGGCGGAATCACTTCCGATTCAGCCGTACGAACGCCAGCCCTCTCGGTGATCGCCTTTCTCGATGTTGCGCGGGACCATGACTGGCGTGGAGATGGGGCGTGAGGTGGCCTATCGACGGGAAGAGGAGTCTTTGCCGAACAGAGTCGTCTTGAAGGGCCGAAGTTGCATCGGTTCGACATCGAGCAGGTCATACCGCCGTTTAATCGCTGCCTTATACTGGTCAAATGTTCCGGGATCGTCCGGATAGTCACGCCAAATGGAGGGCTCGCCATCGCACGCCAATCCAAAATGTCCGATGTAGACGAGTTCGCCCTCCTTCACCTCAAACGTCCCGCCGAGCGGCGCTCCGTCCTTGATGAGCGCAGCAGGACCGGCGGTTCCGATTTTTACGTCGAACGTCGAAGCGGCGACTTCGATCGCATAGTGTGTCAGAGCATAGGCACCCGGCTCGATCGCCAGCAGATAGTTGACCGGCTCCGATTCTTTAAAGTAGGGAGAGCCTTCGATGAGGATCTCTGGAACATCCCCTTCCACCACATTCTGCAGTGGGAGCCGGTCAAATCCGAATCCCCGTAACTGAGCATAGCGAAACGTTCCACACTTCAAGGCCCGCCCCCAGTTCACCGAGAGCACCACCGCTCCCTTGCGCGGATCCTGGGGATACGATCCCACCGGGACGGCTTGTTTCGGTATTGGAAGCAGTGCCGGAGATGTGCAGGCCGTCAAAAGCGCAACGACGACAAGGGCGACGGCGCGTCGAATCATACGCTCCTCCCTGAATAACCGTTGGAGAGACTACGTGCGGCGGACGATCGCAACGTACTGGGGGAAGAATGTGGCGTCAAGAGGATGGAAATCAGGCCTCTCACGAAACGAGCCTCTGGATGTACGCCATGAAGCCTCGTCCAGTTAGGGAGAATTTCCAGATGGTCAGGAAATTCTCCCTAACAACCCATGCAAACAGATATTATTCATTACATGAGTTATTACGATTAAGTGTATGACATATTTAAATTTTACAACTTTCTATTAGCGCACATTCCAACGGCATGGTCCCTGCGTGTAGCCCGGTACATGCCGCTCTACCCATCGCTCTTATTGATCGACGACAGCTCTGGCGAGCGCGAACTGTTCCGTGAAGCCTTGGCCCGTACCGGGCTCGCGGTCGCCCTCTTTGCCGAGCAGGACGCAGAGGCAGCCCTTCGATTCCTCACGCACCGCGCAAGCCTGGGACTCCCCCCTTCCGTCATTCTGCTGGATTGGCATCTTCGTTGTTGGAGCGGGGATGAGTTCCTGCGCCACCTCCGGGCGCACCCCGGCGTCACCACAATCCCGGTCGTCGTATTCAGCACCTCGGACGCCGCCGCCGACGTATCCGCCGCTTATACCAACGGCGCGAACGGTTACGTGGTCAAACCCGACACGTTTGATGAACTGGTCCGATGCATCCGGACGATTTGCCAGTTCTGGGTCGATTGCAATGTGTCACCGCACCTGATTGAAAGCCGATGTTGACCCGCGCCGCGCTGAAGAACCCCTACGCGGTCTTCGCCGTCTGCATGATTGCGCTCGTGCTCGGCGCGGTATCCTACAAGAAGATGCGCGTGGATATTTTCCCGGAGATCAAAATTCCGACGATTCTCGTGACGACCTTCTATCGGGGCATGAGCCCCAGCGAAATGGAAGGCGCCATCACGCTCCGCATGGAGCAGCGGTTCGTCGAAGCCAGTTACGTCGAACATATCGAGTCCCAATCGCTGGCCGGCATGAGCTACATCAAGGTGTTCTTCCAGCCGGAGTACGGCATCGATGCGGCGCAATCGGAGCTGACGAGTCTCGCCTACAGCATCATCAGATTGCTGCCGCCCGGGGTCTATCCGCCGTCCGTGTACAAGTTCGGCGTCGCGAGCCTGCCGATCGGACTCTTGTCCATCAGCAGCGAGAATCTCGGGCCCAAGGAAATCCGCGATCTGGCCTATTTCACGGTGCGGAATCAGATCGCCAGCATCCCGGGTATCTCGTTCGGGCCGCCGCTCGGCGGCAAGGTCCGTCAGATCACGGTATTCATGGACCAGCAGCGCATGCTCGCGAGGGGGATCTCGCCGTCCGACGTTGTGAAGGCCATCAATGCCCAAAGCGCCATCATACCGGCCGGCGACATCAAGATCGGCGACCTGGACTATTACGTGTACAGCAACAGTCTCGTCGGCGTGGTGGAGAAGATCAACGACATTCCGATCAAGGTGGTGAACGGCACACCGATCCTCGTCCGGGACATCGGGACGGCCGCCGATAGCGCCGCGATTCAGACCTCTGTCGTGCGGGTGAACGGTCATGAGGCGACCTATCTGCCGATCACCAGACAGGAAGGCGCCAATACGCTGGAAGTGACAGATGGAGTCCGGGCCAAACTTCACAAGCTCACCGAGATCCCGGCCGGCGCGACCGTGAAATTCATCTACGACCAGTCGCTCTACATCAGGCAAGCCATCGCGAACTTGCAAAAAGAAGGGTTGCTCGGCGCCGGACTCGCAGGTTTGATGATCTTTCTGTTCCTGCGAAGCGTCAAGGCCGCTCTCGTGGTCGGCCTGGCCATTCCGCTCTCGTTGACCGCCGCGTTGGTCGCGCTGTACCTGACCGGCCAATCTGTGAATATCATGACCCTGGGCGGATTGGCCCTGGTGATCGGAACGCTTCTGGACAACAACATCGTCGTCCAGGAGAACCTTCACCGTCACATGGAAATGGGCAAAGACGGCCGTTCCGCCGCCGAGGACAGCGCCACAGAGCTCACTCTGCCGATTTTCGTCGCCACGGTCTGCATTCTGATCGTGTATCTGCCGATCATCTTTTTCACGGGCATCATCAAGTACCTCTTTGTGCCGCTTGCGATGACCGTCGCCTTCGCCATGCTGGCGGACTATGCGGTGTCCATGTCGGTCACTCCGGTGGTGCTGGCCAGACTCTATGCCCGGGGCCATGAGCACGGTTCGGAGGAAGGCTCGGCCGCCGAGGGATGGTTTCGTTACGTCCTGGCCGTCTACGTCCCACTGCTCGGTGCCGGGCTCCGCTACAAGGCCGTCCTCTTGGGAGGGGCGCTCGCGGCGCTGCTTGCCACCGTCCTCTTTCTGGTTCCGCGGCTTCCGACGGAATTCTTTCCCAAAGTGGACGCCGGCAACTTCACGATGATCGTGGTCGCACCGGAAGGTTCGCGGATCGAGAAGACGACCGCGATCGTGGCGGATATCGAACGATTGGTCCAGGAAACCGTCCCTCAGCACGATCTGGAAGAAGTTATTTCGAATACCGGCCTCTACTTCGGAGATGCAGCCCGTTTCGCACCCAATACGGGCAGCCACACCGCGTTCGTCCTGGTCAATCTCGTCAGCGGCCATGAGGGAGCAACCGATGAGTACATTACGACCTTGAGAGCCAAGCTCAGGCAGTCGCTTCCCGGAGTGGAGATCAGTTTTCAGACGGGAGGCATTATCAGCGATGTGCTCAACTTCGGCCTGCGAGCGCCGATCGACATTCAAGTCAAGGGACCGAAACTGGACGTGATTCGCCCGGTCGCGGAAGAGATCCGTGAACGGGTTGCGGAAATCGCCAACACGACCGACGTTCGCATCAAGCAGGGAAAGAGTTATCCGGAGCTGCACGTCAACGTGGACCGCACCAAATCCGCCTACTACGGCCTCACCCAAGATCGCGTGATCGTCGATGTGATCACCGGTATCAGTTCCAATCTGGCATTGAGTCCAAACTACTGGCTCGACCCCAAGACGGCGAATGGTTATTACCTGTTGGCGCAATATCCCGAACAGTCGCTGACCGAAACGGAGGACCTCCTGAACATTCCGATCATCGGCGCCCGCACGCCGTTGAACCCGACATCGGCCTTGATGACGGCCGGCTCCAGCGGCTCGACCATCGCTCTGCAGAATACCCCTTTTGCGGGACGCAATCTCGATCTGTCGGCCGGATTCTATTCGGCGGATGAACGGCGTGGTCCTCCGGTGCTTCTGCGCGACGTCGCGGGGCTTGAGTTACGAACCGGTCCCGACAGCGTCGATCACTACGACCTGTCACGCCTGATCGATGTCCTGGTGACCCCCGTCGGCAACGACCTGGGGCGCGTGGCCGCGGACATCGAACGTGCACTCGCCGCTGTCAAATTGCCGAAGGACGTGACGATCGATATCAAAGGGGAAGTGGCCAACATGCGCGGGGCGTTCAGCAACTTCGCGCTGGCCCTGCCGCTGGCCGTCCTGCTGATCTATCTGGTGATGGTCGGCCTCTTCCGCTCGATGATCGATCCGTTGATCATCTTGGTCGCGGTGCCCTTGGGTTGGATCGGCACCGTGATGGTGTTGTTCGCGACGAATACTTCCGCGAATGTGGAGTCAATGATCGGAACGCTGATGATGATGGGTATCGTGGTGTCGAACAGCATCCTGCTCGTCGATTTCGCCAACCAAATGGTGCGAGCCGGCGCGACCGCGGAGCAGGCGGTCATGGAAGCGGGCAGGCGACGGATTCGCCCCATTCTGATGACGGCGCTGGCCACGATTCTCGGTCTGTTGCCGCTGGCCCTGGGATTCGGCGAAGGCAATGAAACGATGGTGCCGCTGGCCCGTGCGGTCGTCGGCGGCCTGGCCGTCTCCACCGTCATGACCCTTTTGGTCGTCCCCGTGATGCACGCCGTGGTGCTCGGACGGCACGTACATCCGACCGTGTCGTCGACGCCGGCCGCGTCGCGTGAGGAAATCTGACGCTATGACGCTTCGCTCATTCACGAGACTGCTTCTCCTCTCCATAATCGTCACCGCCTGCGGACGCGACGAGACTGCTCAGAAACCCGCGCCGGCCTCCGGCAACTCCTACGAGGCCGAGGTCCCGAATGCCGACCAAACCGTGCCTGTGGACGTGCAGGTCACGAAACCGTCCAAACAACTCCTGGTCTACTCGATCACGCTGCCGGCAAACATCGCTCCGCTGTATCAAACGACGCTGTACGCGAAGGTCTCCGGCTACCTGAAGTGGATCGGACCGGACAAGGGCGACGCGGTCAAGAAGGATCAGGTGGTCGCCATCATCGACGCACCGGAAGTCGAAGAGCAGTACCACCAGGCGGCGGCGGACTACAAGATTAAGAAAATCACGTTCGACCGGCTCATGAAGGTCTGGAAGGAGGCGCCGGACGTCATCGCCAAGCAGGACGTCGACGTGGCCGAGGCGGCATACGAAGGCGCGAAGAATCTCATGCAGCAGCGGGCGGTGCTCCGCGACTACACCAAGGTTCGTGCGCCGTACGACGGCACGATCACCGCCCGATTCGCCGATCCCGGGGCACTGATTCAGGTGGCCACGGCGTCGGCTACGACCGCCATTCCACTCTTTACGATCATGGATTTGGATACCGTCCGCGTCTATGCCAATGTCCCTCAGGACGATTCGCCGTGGGTGGTGCCCGGAAAGACCAAGGCCACGGTCACAGTCGCGGAACTACCCGACCGCTCATTTGCCGGCACCGTGACCCGCTCCACCCTGGCCCTTGATCCTTCGACCCGCAGCCTGCTGATCGAAGTGGACTTGCCCAACGGCGACCACGCACTCAAGCCGGGAACGTATGCGGAATTGACCGTTGACCTCAGGGAAATCCCGGATGCGTTGGTGCTGCCTCCCTTGGCCGTGACCAGCAGTCCGGGAGGCCACTCGGTCTTTATCGTTGAACAGGGAAAGGCAAAATCGGTAGCCGTACGTACCGGCATCACCAGCGGAAGATTCATCGAGATCATTCAAGGTTTGACCGCCGACGACGATGTCGTCGTTGTCGGCAAACGCAGACTGCTGGAAGGCTCGCCGGTACACGCAAGCCCATACCACTTGCCGGAGGCCATCTTTTCCAAGCAGCGGTTTGAGCGCAGGTCGGCCGGCGTCCCGCCGGCCGCACCGGCTACCGTCGACCAGGGGACACGTCGTCCGTAAATCGATCGTCAAGGAGGTACCATGTATACAGCATCCGTCAGAAAGACTGGGCCGTTGATCGTGCTGCTCCTGTTGGGTATGTCCGCAGCCGCGTGGGGGCAATCGTCGACCGAACCGCCGGAGCGAGGCAGTTTCCTCGCCCTCCAGCAGGCAATCGAACTGGCTTTAAAACACCACCCGATTGTGCAGGAGGCCAATGCCAATTTGAAAGCCTCCGAGGCCAGAACACAACAGACACGCTCGATGTATTTTCCCCAGATCTTTGCCAACGCGGATACGGTGGCGGGAGCCGGCAGGACGAATCCCCGCTTCCTGGTCGGAGGCGCGCTGTTACAGGAGAATCAAGCCATTTTTACGGGCGGTGTGATCGCCAATCAGCGTCTCTACGATTTTGGATTTACCAGCAACTTAGTTGACTCGGCGAAGCTGGCGGAGCGCGCCCAAGGCCAAGACGTCAACGCCAGACGGGCGCTGATCATCGTACAAGTGCAGCGAGCCTATCTCATCAGTCTGAAGCGACAGCGGTTGGTCCGCATCGCCGAGGAACGGGTCAGAGAACGAGGCATCATCACGGGTCAGATCGAAACGCTGCACCGACAACAGCTGAAATCCAAGTTGGATCTCGATCTGATGCGAGTCGAGCTCGTCAATGCGGAATCCTTGCTGGTCCGTAGTCGCAACGACCTGAAGTCCAGCTTCGCCGACTTGAACCGTGCGATGGGAGTCTCAGGCGGCGAGGACTATGTTCTTGAGGATCTTGCCGTGACGGTCACCCCGCCGAGGCCGCTCGAATCCTTGGTCAGCGACAGTTTGTCTCATCCGGAGCTTCAGCGGCTCAAAGAGCAGACGGCGTCGGCCGAGGCGAAATTGGTCGCGACGAAACGCCAATACCTGCCCACCATCAATGCCATCGGCAGCGGAGGTGCCTTCGAACCCTTTGATCCGCGACAGAATCAGCAGACCGGCGGCTGGTGGATGGCAGGAGCGCTGATCTCCATGCCGCTCTTTACCGGATTCCTGATCGAAAACCAGGTGGTGGAAGCCACCGCCCAGAAGGAGGCCGCCGCAGCCGCCAGCATCAACGTTGAACAGGCGCTGACACAACAGGTCACGAATTCCTACTTGGACACCATGACCTTTTCCCAACAGATCAAGCTGGGTGAGGAACAGGTCAAGACGGCACAGGAGGCCCAGCAGCTGTCCAAACAACGGTACAAGCTGGGATTGGGGTCGATCGTGGAGGTGACGCAATCGGAAGTGGCGCTCGCAGCCGCGCAAACACGCTTGGCGGAAGCCCAATATGACTATAAAATCGCCGAGGTGACCTTGGCCTATGCCTCAGGCGGCAGCGCGCAGTTGCAGATCGATCCGACCATCCGCTGACTCTGATAAAGGGACCGCGCCCAAAAAAAGGCCTGCCGTGTACACGGCAGGCCTTCGTCACACATGATCCTCTCAGAAGAGACGCTGCGTTACGACGCCGCAATCATCTTCGCGACATTGGCAGCCTGTGGTCCCTTGGCGCCTTGCACGATATCAAATTCGACGTTTTCTCCTTCTTTCAGGGTCTTGAATCCTTCCCCTTGGAGAGCGGAGTAATGGACGAATACATCCTCTCCGCTATCAAGCCGGATAAATCCAAAGCCTTTTCGATCGTTAAACCACTTCACCGTACCTTTTGTCTTCACAAAACCCTCCTTTCCTCAACGGCCACGTAGACTTACGCTGCCGCGCCAGAACCCGGTTGATACCCTGCGCCGAATAAGGAATGATAAAAATAGGATGAAGAGGAAGGGACGGGGTCTTTGCCACGAAAAGAAGAAGCGCTCACGAGACCCATCTTGGTTACGAACCGCGGAGCATGTAACACAGGATTTTTGAACTTGTCAAGATAATCTTTGCCATCCTTTCGGACGAGAGCATTCCAGCGTGCTCAATCCATCGCCGCCGCTTCGATAGACAAGCCTCTGTGAGTCGCCTATAGTGTTCCCCCATTTCAGGAACGTCGTGCCCCATGCTGCTTTCCAAGCTGCTCGACCGCTACATCTTCACCGAACTCCTGTCTCCCTTTCTGGTCAGCCTCGGCGCCCTCTGCTTTGTCATGTTGACGCGCGAATTGCTTCGACTGGTCGAGTTGCTCGTTTCCAAAGGCGTCGGTTTGTTCGCCGTCCTAAAGGTATTCGCCAACCTCCTTCCCTCTTTTCTCGTCCTGACTCTGCCGATTGCAGGAATTATCGCCTCAATTACCGCCTTCGGCCGATTGTCGTTCGATAAGGAACTGGTCGCCATGCGGGCTGCCGGTCTCAGCCTGCTTCGGTTGGCACGACCCGTGTTCCTGTTCGCGTTTTTGGTCTTCGTCCTGACCCTCTGGCTTGCCCAATGGGGGCAGCCCTGGAGTTCTACCAATCTCAAGAAAGTCGCGCTCAACCTGCTGCGCGACCAATTGGTGCTCGCACTGGAGCGAGGCACGTTCAACGAGCCGATTCCCAAAATGATGATCTATGTGTCGGACTTGGGAGACGAGGCGGCAGCCACCGGCATTTTTGTGTCGGACGAGCGCAATCCGGACGATCCACGGGTCATCGTGGCGCGGGGGTACCGTGTCTTCGTCGATGCGGCGACCAGCCAAGTCGCACTGCAGCTGCAAGACGGGGTCATTCACAGCCAACCGGACAAGATCGACGAATACCAGCAGATCGGGTTCTCCAGCTATGACTTGAAGCTGTCCCTCAATCAAAGCGGCTACACCTCCGCCGAAGAACGCCCCTCCTACGAAACGATCATGGCGCAGTTGCGGGAGTCCCAAGGACGCGATCCCTCGGCGCGCCGCCGGCTCATGGAATACTACAAGGATCTGGCATTTCCCACCGCTTCCCTGGTCTTTTGCATCCTGGGGGTGCCGGTAGGCATCGTCTCGAAGCGCTCCGGGCGCATCGGAGGTTTCGCGGTCGGAGTCCTGGTCGTCATCATCTACTACGTGCTGAACGTCGGCTGTGAATTTCTGGTCACGACCGACGCACTGTCTCCCTTCGCGGGCGCCTGGCTCCCGAACGGGATCTTTGCGCTCGTGACGGTGCTGTGGTTCTACAAAATGAGTCGGGAATAACGATGACCATCCTATTTCGTTATCTGCTGCGCGAGTATGCCAAGATCTTCGGCATGTGCTTTGCCGGCCTCATGACCATTTATCTCGTCATCGATTTCTTTGAGAAGGTCCGGCGGTTCCTCCGCTTTGACGCGAGTTGGTTGGACGTGCTCGGATACTTCGCCCTGAAGGTGCCGGCGATCTCCTACCAGATCGCTCCGCTGGCCATCCTCATGGCGACCCTGCTCACACTCGGTTTGTTGTCCCGCAGCCACGAAATCACGGCCATGCGGAGCTGCGGTATCAGCCTGCCGCGAATCACTTCCCCCTTTCACACCCTGGCCGTCGGGCTGGCCATGGTGCTGCTGCTATTCAGTTCGACCGTCATCCCTCTGGCTTCCAACAAGGCCGAGGAAATCCGCGCAATCCGCATCGAGAAAAAATCACCTTCGACGGCCTTGAGGCTGCCACAGCCGTGGGCGCGGATGGGCGCCGATACCATCCTGCACGTCAAAAGCGTCGCCGTGGGCGGCGGCAGCCTCAGCGGCGTCAGACTGTTTCACTTTGACCCTCACTTTCGCCTGATCGACATGACGGAAGCACAGGAAGCCCGGTATGTCGACCATGCCTGGACCTTGCATCAGGGATTCCGTCGGGCATTCCAGCCGGACGGCGCGATCCTTCTTGAACCGTTCGAGCACATGCCCGTGCCGTTGACGTTGATTCCGGAAGATTTCACCACCTGGCTGGCCAGCGATTCCGAATCCATGACTTTCCGAGACATTCGCGAGCACACCACGCGCTTATATCACAACGGCTCTCAGATCACCCGATTGAAGACGGACTATTACGGACGGATCGCTTTCCCGTTCGTGACCATTATCATGGTCTTGGTCGGCATCGCGCTGAGCCTCCGCCGCAGCGGCACCCGAGGTGGCAGCATGGCGATCGGCATCGGACAGGCCTTGGTCATCGGATTTCTCTACTGGACCACACATTCCATTTCGATCGCGTTCGGACGAGGCGGAGCGATCCCTCCGATTGTGGCGGGATGGCTGACGAACGCGTTGTTTCTGAGTTACGGACTCTATCTCATGCTCAAGGTGCGTTACTGAGGATAGGACCGATTTGATCCCTCTTGTCTATCCTTCGCCTCGGAAAGCCTGCGGATTTTGCAACCCGCCGGGCCGCCAAGACGGGTTGACTCATCCTAACGCTTCCGGTAAGAACTGAGGCGGCGAACAATCCGATCGAAGGGACCTGCATGAAGGCTCGCGTAGTTGTGACAGGATTGGGAATCGTTTCTCCGATCGGCATCGGAGTCAGCGAATTCTGGAAATCCGCGCTCGACGGCCGGTCCGGTATCTCGGCTATTTCCGGGTTCGACCCCTTTCCGATGGACGGCTATCGGTCGAAGGTCGCCGGTCAAGTGCGGGAGTTTTCTCCTGAGCGATACCTCGAACCTCAGTACGCCGACCGGGTCGATCGCTACGCACAGTTTGCGCTCGTGGCCGCCAAAGAGGCTCTTGCCGATTCGGGGGTGACCATGAGCAAGGAAAATCCCCATCGAGTGGGTGTCATCGTCGGCGCGGGGATGGGTGGCATGGTCATGGGAGAACGAGAGATCACCCAGCTGTACCAGCAGCAGCGGCCGCATCGGGTGCACCCCAATTTTATCCCCGTGATCACACTCAACAGCGCGTCGGGTATCGTCGCCATGGCCAGTGGGGCCAAAGGTCCGAACGTGACGATCTCCACGGCCTGTTCGTCCAGCGCCCATGCTTTGGGCCAGGCGTTGCATTGTATCCGCGAAGGCCGCGCGGACGTCCTCATCGTCGTCGGCGCCGACGCGAGCATCACCCCGCTCGTGTTCGCCGGATTCTGCTCGCTGCGAGCCCTCTCGACCAAATATAACGATCAGCCGGAAAAGGCCTCGCGCCCGTTCGATCTGGGACGGGACGGATTCGTCATGGGCGAGGGAGCCGGCGCCCTCATCGTGGAGTCGCTGGTCCATGCCAAGAAACGCAAGGCCAGAATCTATGCCGAAGTCGCCGGCTACGCCGCAACCAGCGAAGCCTATCATATGGTGATTCCACGCGAGGACGGCGAGGAGGTCGCCACGACCATGCGTCTCGCTCTGGCGGATGCGGGAGCAACGACGGCCCAGGTCGACTATGTCAACGCCCACGCGACTTCGACCTCGATCGGTGATGCCGTAGAATCCAAGGCCTTACGCCAGCTCTTCAGGTCGCGGGCCGACAAGATTGCCATCAGCGCCACCAAGTCGCTGGTCGGCCATACTCTGGGCGCGGCTGGCGCGATCGGAGGGATCGCCACCGTCCTGACGATTCACACAGGACAGATACACCCCACCGCGAACTATGACGATCCGGATCCGGCCTGCGCATTGCCGGGCATCAGCCGTGCGTCACAAGAGCGGAAGGTCAAGATGGCGCTGCTCAATGCCTTCGGCTTCGGCAGTAACAATGCCGCGGTCGTACTGAAACGGTACGCTGCCTAAACGAGATTCGTGCTCGGGACAGCGATGTCGAACCTGATGGAGTGACGGACATGAGTGACCGTGTCGTGGTCGAAAAAATCATTGCCGCTCTGGGTGAGTATCTGCGGCGAGACCCCGCGACCATCCAGGAGAACTATCACCTTCGAGACGATCTCGGCTTGGATTCCATGGCGGTCATTGAATTGCTGTACAAGATCGAAGAGACCTTCAACATTCAGATTCCCGACGAAGACCTGGTCGGGTTGACGACGGTCGGTTCCGTCGCCCGGTACGTGGAACATCGTCTGGTGCCTGCCAAACCCGTCGTATCGGCGTCGGCAAAAGCCAAGACGAAAAAAAATAAAGGCTGACGCAGACCTATGGCTCTTCCGATCGTTTCGAAGCCGATCCTGCTCTCTGAAATTCATCAAGCCATCGGCGGGAGCCTGCACGGCGATGGAACCGTCGCATTGTCGGCCCTCGCCTCGCTGAATGAGGCCGCACCGCACGCTTTATCTTTCGTCCTCAACGACAAAGCGCTGAAAGGTTCCCAAGAGATCCGTGCGGGAGCCCTTCTGGTCCATCGGTCTATCCCTGAACTGCAGATTCCCCACATCGTCGTGCCGAATCCCATGCTGGCTTTGGCCCAGGTCGCTCAACGATTTTTCGTACGACCGTACACGGCACAAGGCATTGCGACTGAAGTGATCCGGGGTAAGGACGTCCGTATCGGCACGGATCCCTCCATTTGGCCCTTCGTTACCCTCGGAGACGGGGTCACGCTGGGAGCCCGGGTGACGCTGTATCCGGGAGTTTTCGTCGGCGCAGGTTCCACCATCGGTGACGACAGTCTGATCTATCCCAATGTGGTGATTCGCGAAGGCTGCACGATCGGCAAGCGAGTGATCATTCACAGCGGAACGGTCATCGGGTCGGACGGGTTCGGTTATGTCCAACATGAGGGGCGGCATCACAAGATTCCCCAGCTCGGCGGTGTCACCATCGAAGATGACGTCGAACTCGGCGCCAACGTCTCCATCGATCGTGCAACCCTTGGCCAGACGCTCATTCGAAAGGGAACCAAGGTCGACAACCTGGTGCAAATCGCTCACAACGTGACGATCGGTGAACACGCCATTCTCGTCGCCCAGGTGGGGATTGCCGGAAGTTCGACCGTCGGCCGCCACGTCATGATCGGTGGTCAAGCCGGTCTCGCCGATCACATTCAGATCGGCGACCAGGTGATGATCGCCGCGCGGGCAGGCGTCAATCGCAATATCGAATCCAACCAGATCGTATCCGGAGCTCCGGTCATGCCCCATGAAACCTGGATGAAAGCCCAGGCAGTGATTCCTCGACTTCCGGAGTTGCGGCAATTGGTCCGAGGGCTGGAAGCGCGCGTGGCTTTCTTGGAGGAACAGGCCGCGAAGACAGGGAGCACTCGAACCAAAGCCAAGTCTTTGCGCAAAACGGCCGCCAGAACCACCCGTTGACTCGGGCTAGTGGACGACTCCCCGCCAGAGCAATAGTTTCCCCCAATAAAATCCAGCCCACGGCATGAGCACCGCAGGAATCAGGTCAACCACCCCGTGTTGAAACGCCAAAACCGAACCGGTCAACAAGAGTCCTGCTCCGACGATATATCCCAGCGGCACCAGTGCTCGCCCCGGGTGCCGGATATCCTCGTGTTCGGCATGGGTTCTTCCCTTCTTACTCGGCTTGCCCACAACAGCCCGCATCCGCGCGGCAAACACCTCCGGAACCGTGGACAGGAGATGGCGATGATACAGGGTTTGGGCCGCGCCGCACAGACCTCCAAGGACCAAGAGCCCGGAGCTGACGACAAAGGTATTCCACGTATAGGATTCCCCGGTGACGAATTGATAGCCAAGCCCGCCGATTCCGCCGAGCATACAGACCAGTCCGAGTATCCCGGAAGGAAGCAGAATATACGATCGGACATAGTGCTTGGCCTGGGAAACGATGTCGTCCTTGCGCCATACCGTCACAAGTTTTGGCACGCGCGGATACTCCTTTCTCTGAACGAGAATAGACCGGCAAGGGAGCCGCCATCATAGCATCCCTAATCCAAGCGATGCATGAGCAGCGGCCCGCATTTTGATCGATCAGCGGAGAATCGCCGGATAGACACCAGTCTACTCGGACGACGAGCGAGCGGACACGGGTGAGGACCGAGGGACTTTCAGAACAATTTTGGCAGCGGATGGCGATGACGGAGAAACGATAAATCACATACGTGTCATTCCCGATGGATCGACCTGTTAAGCGGTGAAGCCTGTGAAGAAGTCAAGAGGCAGCAGGACGAGGGATACGCCTCATGCGGGAAGAATGTCCGCGATCGCTGCACGACCCACCCGCCCGATGGTCACCCACTGTTCCGCCATCGGCACCAGCGCCCGGATGCGGCCCTCCAAGGCGGTCAGGCGTGTGGGGACGCTACCGGTCTGGCGATACGCGACCACCAAGAGAAAGGATCGTAACCCTTGCAGGATCATCGTAATCATCCCCGCCTGCACACGATCCGCGATGGCATGCAACGCCTCGACTTGTTCGATCACCGGATCGAGTTGCGAGGCCGTGACAAAATCTTCCATGCCCACCTCTTGCAGATCAGTCAGGGCCCGGATCATGACGGGAACACGGCGTCGCACCTCTTCTAGAAACGCTTCGTCGGCACGGTCTTGCGCGGTTAAGATCTCGCGCACAACCTGCACCGTCAGCTCGCCCGCCTTGTCCTCGGCATCATGGATGATGGCTTCCAACACATCTCTGGTCGGTTGAATGGAACGCGATCGGACGTGTTGAAGATCCCGCAGAGCGGTGAGGAGCGTATGGCCTGATACTGCCGCACCAGTCGTCTGTACCACCTCCTCGGCTCCCCTCTCTCGCGTCTCTACCTCTTCGGGGACAGGTATCTCCTCGACAAGAGAAGGCTCTGCCGTCTCGCACTGGGGCCTCATGGCGTCAAGCACTCCCGACGGCGGCTCTCCCGCAGCCTGACGCACCGCATCGGCTATACGATCGAGGCCCGCTTGAAGGGACACAAGAGCCGCTTCCATCGACCGGGGTTCTCGCCTTCCCGCATCATGCAGGATCGGAAGCAGACTCGTCGCCATCCGTTCGATGGCGCGCTGATGAACGGTCGCGGCCGACTTGGCCAGGTTCGTCAGCGCCTGCAGGATAATCCCGTACAGCTTCGATTTGAGCTCCTGGTTGACTCTGTCGCCCAGCTGCCGCAGCGCTGCATGGATTTGTGCGAGCCATTCGCGTGCTTCCAATGCAAAAAGGCCGATCACCTCGTTGTCGAGCGGTGCTTCGGATCGCTCCGGTGACGGAATCACATCGGGCGACACCGGTGTGTTCGAATGAGGCTGTTCGATGGTTCCCGCCCGGATCGGGACGCCACGGGTCGCCACCACACCCTGAATGGCATTCGCGATGGCGTCCAGACTCTCCAAGAGCGAAGAAAACTGAGCGGAGACCGAAGGGACCGATTGCGATCGTCGTTCCTCTGTCCGACCTGGCGGAAACTGGATACGCGTCACATCCGGCGGTTCGACGGTTTCGATCACGGAGACCAGCGGCTGTCGACTGAGATCCAGCAGTCGACGATCCGGTCCACCGTTCTGAACGACTCCCCTTCCAACCTCAACGACAGGGCGAAGCGGAAAATGCGCATTGATCTGAACGACTGTACCGACCTCCCCAGTGGTCAGGCGAACCAATGTTCCCAGCGGATAGGCGGATAGTTGCTCGACCAACGCTTTGACGACCTCACGGGGAAAGGCCGTTCGCTCGGCCACGATCAATTCCCTAACCGCTTCGTGCGGAAAGAAACGCCGACGATAGGGCCGAGGCGTTACGAGGGCGTCGAACACGTCGAGCACACCGATGATTTGAGCCAATTCGCTGATGTTTCTCCCCTTCAGTTTATTGGGATATCCTTGTCCATTCCATCGCTCATGAGCCTGTCGCACCACCAACGCGAGCCATCCCCACTCAGGACCGACTTTGCGAATCAATTGATACCCCAGTTCGGGATGCTGCTCGATCAACGTCCGCTCATCGCCGGTCAGGCGACCCGCTTTGGCTACGACGGATTGCGGGACCGCGAACAGCCCGATATCGTGGACCAAGGCAGCGAGCACCAACTGCCGCAATTCCTTCCCGTAATAGCCAAGCCCGGCTCCGACTTTTGCGCTGAGGATGCTGACGTTGACGAGATTGGTGACCAGCGGGGGACCTGCCGGACCAGCCAACGCATGAATGACCAGTTGGTCGTCGTCATTCACAGTCTCCGCAATGGAAACGGCCAGATCAGAAAGACTTACGAGATCAGGTGCTTCCCGCCGTTGAACCGCAGCAGCGACGGCGCCCAATTGTTGTTCGGCGCTCCGATACAGATCTGCACTGCGACGCTCTTCCATACTTCCCATTCTAGCGGAGCCTCACCATACCTGTCTCTCGTGGGCCGAAAGAGCTGCCAGATTCCCGCTCCGGCCCGTCAGCATTGCCGAAATCACGATAGCGCTTGCCCGATGGCGGTTCGTTCCGCTCTTCTCTGATCCGCCCATTGATGCATCATCGCCCTCACGGCTTCTAAGCGAGCCGCGATCGCATCAACCCGCCCCGCGGCCAACCGGATGTGGTACCGCACGGTCACCGACAGCAAACTATGCAGCCCGGAAAAGAACGAGGTTACCTGTATGGCATTGAGATTCTGAGCCTCTGTGCGCAACTGCGCCACGCTCTCCAGACAAGGTTCCGCCGCCGCGCTCGACGACGATTCCACCATCGACGAGAGCTGTGCCGTCAGGTTTGGCACCGCGGCGTCCAAGGTGTGCATGAAGGCGTCCTCCGAATCGGACAGGCGCTGGAGATAGTCCTGAACGGCGTCAACCTCGACCTGCTGCACTCCAGCCTTGATCTGCGCCTCCATCTGATCGATCATCGTTCTGACGATATTCCGTTCCGATGCGCTGATCTCCTCTTGTGACGCCTGGAGTCGGCGCAATGCCTGCAGAAATTCTTCCGGCGATACGGTGCGTGGTGTCGTTCCCTGACTCTCCGAGCTATCTTGGGCCTCGAACGATACGCCCGTGGCGCGCGTCAACGCGACATGAATTTGCCCCAGCTGTTTGCACAGTGAAAGGAAATCTTGAACGGAAAACGACTTGAGGGGATCCTTGAGTGCCTCGATGAATGGAATCGCAGCGAAACTGGCTTGTTCGACTTCGGGGAGGTTGATCGTCGCGGCGGATCCGCCGAGGTTGGTCACGCCGCCAGCGAGTATGCCGATCAGCGTCTCGTGGCGTTCCGGAACCGGCCCCTGTTGCAGCTCATCCAGCGCCACATGGATATTTTGTAGCCATTCCTGAGCCTCTTGAACAAACAGGTCGACGAGTTCTTTCTGGAAGTCGTCCGAGGTATCCCCCGCCATGAATCCAGCCCCTCGCGCATACTGCCGGTCACCATCGATGAGGATCGCGTGCGATCAAGACCGCCGTGCGCCCGTCCCGAGTTGCGATGCCAACCCGGCGATTTCCCCAAGCTTCTTGGCCATCTCCTCAAATCGCTTGGTCGCCTGTTGAGCGGATTGCTCGGTTTCCGACACATGCCTGGTCAACACCGCATTCCGTTCTCGCTCCGTTTGCAGCAGTTCCTCCAACTCTTTGACCTTCGTCACGACTCCCTCAATTTCGTGCAACCGTCGCGAGAGCTCTTCGGATCGCTGCTGTTCCCGCGCGAGTTGTTGCGCCGTTTCCTGCGAACGAGCCAACGCCTTTTCCATGGTGTTCATTTGCTCCACGAGCTGAGCGGCAGCTTGCCGTTCCGCCTGCAAAGCCGACTCGAATTCTCGGGCTCGCTCTGCCGCCTTCTGAAGCTCGCCTATGCGCTGCATCTGCTGTTCCGCGCGATCCTGTTCCACATGCAGAGCTGCCTCAAGTTCCTGAACCCGCTCGGCCGTTTCCTTCAGTTCCGCCGCCGTTTGCTTCAATGCGGTCGTCCGCTCTTGTTCGGCCCGCAACTGCACTTCCAGTTCGCTGACCCGTCCTTTGGAGAGCTGCAATTCGTCCGTCAATTTTCCCGCCAGAACCGCCCGCTCATGCTCGACGGCCAGCTTGGATTCCAATTCCTGCATCCGACCCTTCAACCGCTGTACCTCTTCCGCGGAGCTTCTAGCTTCCTCTGCCGATTGCCGGGCTTGCTCTGTCCGCTCTTCACCCTGGGCAGCCAGGGCTTCCAATTCTTTGAGACGACCAAGCTGACTTTCCAGTTTGGCGAGCTTTTCTCCCAGGATGCTCGTCTGATCCCGCTCTTTCCGGAGATCGTCTTCGGCCTGTTTCAGTTGCGCCGCCATCCGGCGATAGGTTTCGAGTTGCTCTTGGCTCACGCGAACGGCTTGATCGGCCTCGGAGGGAAGAGTCGGCTTGGCGGCAGGTTTAGCCGGACTGGATACGGGAGCCTGTCGTTTCGCCAGCAACTCGAGAACGCGGTCTTTTAGGGATGTTCCCTGGAACGGCTTCTTGAGCACGCCGTCTGCTTTGCATGATTCCGCCTGCTTGGCGACCTCGTCATTGACGATCCCGGAGATGAGGAGAACCGGTGTGCCGGCCAAGGCTGTCTGGGCCCGCACGAACGCGCACACCTCATAGCCGCTCTTATCAGGCATGATGACATCGGAGACGATGAGGTCCGGACATTCCTTCGAAAGAAATGCCAGCGCCTCTTCCCCGTTCGCGGCGAGAGTCACACCCAATCCGGCCTCTGTGAGCAGGCGTTCGGCTACTTTCCGAACCGCGATGCTGTCATCGGCCACCAACACTTTCGGCATGTCCCAATCCTTTCACCCATCACTTACGATTCAATGTCGGCTCGTCACGGTTGTCCCAATCGTCGCAGGGCAACTATGTCGATGTCGACTCCATCCCTCGTAAAGCTTCCCATCGTTTCAATGTCGTGTCTGCGGCACGGCCGGACTTCCGATGCATCCACAGTGTGCAGCGAGGGGATCTCCGCATCGATGCAAATGGCCATCGGGCCGTCGGCATGACGAGCAACCAGACACAACGACTCCGTGTCGGGCTGTCGATCCAACCGTGCCGCCAAATCGTACACCGGAAGCACGTCTTTGTCCCGTTTTACCAGAGAACCGACAAACGGGGTTCGGCTCGGAACGGGTACATCAATTCCCCATGCCGAGATGCCACCCACGTCCTCGGCCTTCGCCGCAAGTTTCATCCCACCAACGGAAAATACAACGACACTCCAGGATTGTCTCGTTGAGACGGCCCGTTCCTGTTGTCGCGCGGCTCTCAGCATGGTCTATGCCTCTCCCATGTTCAGGCGACGAGACCGCGGCCTGCCACCGCCCTAGACGGCAGTGGGACCTCAGCTTCAAGTTCGCCCAAGACCCACTCCGGATCCAACACGATCGCCAGCTCATTTCGATATGGAATCATCCCCGTAATCCACGTCCGCTCCTCGCAACGAAAATGCGGAGGAAGCGGCGTGCACTCCCGCCGATCCGTGTCAAGCAACCCCACCACCTCGTCGACGTGAATGGCGCCATGCGAGTGACCATTGGAGAAAAGGACGATCCGAAGGTCCGGGCTGGCGACATCCAATTTCGTGGAGAGTTGAGCGGCGAGATCCACACGCTGATATGTGATACCGACCCAGTTCACAGTCTCGCCTTGCCCTGCCTGTTCCTTGGTCAGCACCCCCCGAACTTCCTCAGACGGCAACGCGCAGTAACGAGCGCCATATCGCACCACCAATAAGCTGACGGCCTGCACATTCGTAGTAGCCGCCTTGAAATGCCCCCTCAAACCCATGTGTACCGTGTCCTTCTCCTAGGAGCGGAAGATGTCCGCGATGAGGATCCGCCTCTGGTCATCCCTTTCGTACGGAACTCTCTTGTCCGATCCACCGTTCCAATTCCTGGATCAATGCCCGTTCTTCGACCGGCTTGGCGATATAGGAACTAGCGCCGATATTGATGGCCATCTGGCGGTGTTTGTCGCCTGCACGAGTGGTCATCACGATGATCGGCGTTTGCTGAGTCTGAGGCCTGCTGCGCAACGCCTGAATGACCTCATAGCCGTTAAGCTTGGGCATCTCGAGATCGGTTAAGATTAAACGGAACTGTTGCGCCGACGCTTTCCGGAGGCCCTCTTCCCCGTCCACGGCAGTCTCGACCTCATAGCCCGCGGTTTCCAGCATCCGGCCTACGAACTTTCGAATGCTGAGCGAGTCATCGATCAGCAGAATGTGTTTGCTGTCGGCTCGGAATTCGACCGTCTCTTCGTATGGAATTTCGGGCTCATGGACTCCCGATTCTGCAGTCGCATCCTCGAGCACGGCCCCCGATTGTGCTCCGCCGGACACCAGACGTGCCGGATCGAGGACCAGAATTACCCGGCCTTCCGGATCGATGGTGGCTCCTCCGAACGTCGATTGCGCGAGGGACCTCAGGGAGGCAATCGGTTTGATGACGATTTCTTGCCGACCCAGCAACTCATCCACCACCAGGCCGACCGGTCCGACGCCGGTCCGGACAATAACGACGGGTTTGCCGACTTCCACCGAACCGCCGGAACCTCTGACCAACATGCGTTGAAGAGGTTGTACCTCTATCGCTTCCTCTTCTCCGATCTGAATCACCGCACGATCCCCGACCTGCTGAAGTGAGCTGCCCGTCAGCATCGTCACTTCTCGTACGCTCGGCAACGGTATGCCATATCGTTCACTTCCCGTCCGTACCATCAATGCCGTGGCGATCAACAACGTCAGCGGGAGGTGAAGCGTGAACTTTGTTCCTACTCCGCGCACCGACTCCACGTCGATGTGGCCATTCATGCTTTCGATGACCCGCTTGACGACATCCATCCCCACCCCGCGACCGGCTTGATCTCCGACCTGATCCGCAGTCGAAAAGCCAGGCATGAAGATGAACTTGATCGCTTCCGCGTCGGACAGGTTCTTCGCCACGTCGGCACGAACTAATCCGCGTTCCATGGCCTTCGCACGGATCTTGTCGATGTCCAGCCCCGCCCCGTCGTCCTCAACCTCGATCAGCACCGCGTTGCCTCGATGGGATGCGTGTAGATAGATCGATCCGGCCGCAGGCTTGCCTTTTGCGACCCGGGCCGCCGCCGGTTCAATACCGTGGAAAACAGCGTTCCTCACCAAATGCACCAACGGATCAACCAGCCGCTCAACCACTCCGGTATCCACTTCGGTGTGTTCACCAGACGTGACGAGAGTCACTTCCTTACCAGTCGCCCTAGCCATCTCTCGCGTAGCCCGACGAAACCGCGTGAACGGTGTACCGATGGGTACCATGCGCGCCCGGGCGATCTCATCACGCATAGCGAGAGTCAATTGCTGAAGCTGGCTCATATCTTCGTGCGATCGACGGATTGATCCGCTCAGCTGGGACATCGATTCGGAGATATCGGCCGTCACCTCGCTGATCCGGCGGGCCAGGATGTTGAAATCGTCGTACTTATCGAACTCGAGGCTTCCAAAGTCACTGAGTCCTGGGAAAAGGGATGTCCCGATGCGTCCCACACCGGTGTCCATACCGGCGGGTCCTGCCGAAGGCAGTGTGAACGTATGTTTTTCTTCGAACGAACGGACCGAGTCCATCAAACGTCCTTTGAAGGCCAGCACCTGTTGCGACAGTTGTTCCAAGACACGCAGTCGCTGCTCGAGCCGGCCACGCCCGATGACCAACTCGCCGACGAGGTTCAACAGTCTCTCCAACCGATCCCGGCTGACTCGAATGACCTCTCGATCCTCGGATCCGCCTTCCCTGCCTTTGCTTTCAGCGACTCTCGCCGTTTCAACTTCAGCCTGGTTGCTCTGCTCGGGAGACGGCATCATCGGAACAGATTGGACCACTACGGAGGCAACTGCTGAGCCGCCCGCAACAGGTTGCTCCAGCCGCTTCAGGCCTTGCATCGCCAGAGTAAACCGCTGACGCACCATTTCAGCCAGTGTCGGATCACGTCGCATCAGCAGCCGGACGACGTCCACCGCCTTCAACAACATATCCGCGTGGCCAGGAAGAACCTTTACCCTCCCCTCGCGAACCGCACCCATGAAATCCTCGACGTAATGGGTCAGGTCTCCGATGGACTGGAAACCTACTGTATAGGCTGATCCTTTCAAGGTGTGCGCTGTCCGGAACAGTTGATTGATAAGTTCGGGATTGGTAGGCTCTTTTTCAAGTCGCAGGAGCTGTGCCTCCAGGGATTCCAAGTACTCTTGTGCTTCGGGCGCGAAATACGACAGGACCTCCGGATCCAGTTGGGGGAGGAGATATTCATCCGTCAACTCCGGGACCGTCTCGGAAGTCATATCTGCCGCGTCGGTCGCTTGCGACGGTGGATCCATGACCGCCGTCGCCGTGCAGACCTGAGGAGGAACCGGTGCCGGGGCCGAGGCAGTCTCAACCAATTGTTCGCCTCCAGAAATGCGGCTCAGCGATTCGGTAACGGCAGGAACATCGCGCTGAAGCTCGGCAATTCTACCTTCATCACGGCGCATGAGCGTGCGGACGACGTTCATCGCCCGCACGATCGTATCCATCAGCGCAGGGGAAGCGACAATCTTCCCTTCCCGCACGGCGACCAGACACTCCTCGACATGGTGGGCCACATCTCCCACCACTTTAAAACCGATCGTATGCGCAGACCCCTTCAACGTATGAGCCGTTCGATACAGCGCAAACAGCGCGTCTTGATCCTTAGGAGATCCGTCCAGGCGTTGAATGAGAGAATCCATGGTTTGGAGATACTCATCTGCTTCGGGGGCGAAATACGAGAGGACGTCCGCATCAATCGATGGGACAAGGTACTGAGGCGACATTGACGATTCTGCGCCCCTGCTCTCCACCGCACTCTCTGCAGACTTCGGCATGAGGCTTTCCACTGCTGTTCTCCATCGTTCGCTGGCGCTCAAGTCCTCTGGTCCACCCTGTTTTACGACGTCCAATTGCGCCTGAAACGTTTCAACCATGCCCCGCAGCATACCGACCGCGTTCGGCCAAGAAGATTCGGCAATCGCCGTCGCCTGCTCGAGCACGGATTCAAGGAGCGCACCGAGTGTGGCGAGTCCGGTGAATCCGTAGATCCCAGCAGCTCCTCGAACCTTGTGGGCCCAGACGTACTGATTTTGGAGTTCTTGTGCCGTCGGAAGGGCGTCGCCGGAGGGATTCACGGCGGCCGACAAGGCCAGCGCAGCTTCGGAGGCTTCCATGACGAAAATATCGACGAGGGCCTGTCGGTCCAGTTCGGAACTCATCCAGATCCTTTCTGACCCGGAGCGCCCTAGAGCGCTCCGGGCTCCAGACGACTAGGCCAGTTTGAACTGTGCGACCGAAGAGGTCAGTCCATCGGCAAGTTTGGCCATGTCTTCAACGGTCATGCGCGCCGCATCAGTCGCTTTCTGAGTGGCGACGGCTCCTCCAGTGAAGTCTTTGATCGATCGACCCACCTGATCCGTCGAAGCTGTTTGACTCGCCGCAGAACTGGCGATGGTTTGGGCCAACTCGGCTGAACGCTGGGCAATACCTGAAATCTCGTTGAACACTTCACCGGTCCGGAGTGCGGAAGCAGATCCGGCTTCCACCGCCTGGGTTTCCTGTTCCATCGCCACTACGGCGTCCTGTGTTTCAGACTGAATGACTTTGACGAGATCGGCGATCTCACGCGTAGCCTGCGTCGAACTTTCGGCCAGTTTTCTCACCTGGTCGGCCACAACGGCGAATCGGGCTCCCGCTTCACCTGCTCCGGCCGCCTCGATGGCGGCATTCAGAGCAAGCAAGTTGGTCTGATTCGCGATGTCTCGAATAGTCGACACGATCTGAGAAATTTCCAGTGACCGGTCGCCGAGCGCCTTGACCTGCTTCGACATGCGTTGCACGGCGGATCTGATGCTCTGCATGTCCTGCACGGTCTCCTGCACCGCAACTCGACCTCGTTCCGTCGCTTGCAACACCTGCTTCGCTGACTCGGACGAGGCGCCGGCGGTTTCTGCGACCTGGCGCATCTGTGCGGCCAGTTGTTCGACCGCGCTGAGGGTGCGCACTGACTCGTCCGCTTGATGCTTTGCCGTGCCGGCCATCTGCCCGGCGCTGTCTCGGAGCGCCCCGGCGGACTTGTTGACGCGTTCGGCCGCTTCTCGAACCTGCTTCAGCAATTGCCCGAATCTCGCGATCATGAGGTTGAAACCGTCGGCCAGGTTGCCGAACATGTCCGCCGTGACCTCACCGCGCTTGGTCAGATCTCCTTTTCCGACGTCGGACACGAGAACGAGGAAGCTCATCAAACGTTTCTGCATCTCATTCCGCTCGTCCTCGGAGGTGACGAGAGCGGTAATGCGGTCCAACATTGTATTGAACGACGCCGCCATCTGCCCTAACTCATCTTTTGACACGATCTTCGCGCGAGCTTGGTAGTTGCCGTTCGCGGCCAACTGGGCCACGCTGGCCACCTGACCGAGACCGAGCGCGAGTTTGTGGGCGACCCAGTAGCCGAGACCCAGGCCCAACGCCACGGCGACGAGACCACCGAAAACCAGCACCATCGTTCCGTTCCATGCCAGAGATTTCGCCTCGTCGTTGAGATCACCCGAGATCGCCTGCATGGTCTTAATTTGGTCCGCATGGCGGTTGGTGACGACATCATACGTAGGCGCGATGCTGACCGTGAGTGCCAACTGACCCAACTCCCGCATCTGCAGCGCTTGATTCTGCGTCAAGGCCTTCGAGTCGAAGCTTTCGGCGATGGCGGCGACGCCCGCCTCGGCCTGCGAGTAGAAAGCCGCGAGCGCTTCCTTCAGATCGCTCAATCCTTTGGCCTCATCGAGGCCAGAACTCGACACCCGCAGAGGCTTGCCCTCATATGCCGCGATTAGGCTGTTCACCTGCTGTTTGTAGGGAGTCAGCTTCGCCGCGTCCGATTTGAAATCGGCGGCACGCGGCGCCTTCGATAACTCTTGGAGCGTCTCGTGATACCTATTGACGTTGAACAACAGCTGATTGAAATCGATCAGCGCAACCGTGTAGTCGGTATAGATTTCGTCGGCTTGCTGGCTGAGCTTCTTGTTCGTCCACACACCGAGTGACGCCATGATCAAGATGATGACGCCAATGACGCCGAACGTCATCAAGAGCTTCGATTGTGTTTTCAGGTCCTCGAATCGCTGCATCATGCTGAACCTTGCCATGAGAATCCCCTCCTTCTCTCCGATCGTGTCCGGTGCCCTGGTTAGGCCCGTGTGCCCTGGTTATCTCGCACTCTCGAAATGCGAGAGCACAGCCGATGTTTCCAATACTCCTCTGAGTCGGTTGTCCAGCTTGACGACCGCCGACACAAAAGGATTGACTCCCCCTCCCGTGTCAGTCGGCGCCGGCATGAACTGGTCTTTGGAAAGAGTGCGAATCTCCGGAACTGAATCGACCAGCACACCGACTTGCCAGGCACCATGCTTCAACACGACGGCATACCGCAGTGCAGCTTCGGTACCCAACCCGAACATCTGACGAAGATCGAGCAGCGGGATGACCATCCCGCGCAAGTTGGTGACGCCGACCAAACCGGAGGGCATGCCAGGAACCGGAGTCACGGATTCCACGACAAAGACCTCCCGCACGTGCTGCAGATCCACCGTAAGCAGTTCTCCTCCCAGCGAAATAATCGCTGCCCGCACGCTGGGCGACCCGGCTGGCTGAGCAGCAGCGGAACCGGCCGGCACGATCACGGCCGGTGATGGCCCCTGATTCAGATTCATCGAGAAGGACGACGCCGACATTGGGCTACCCGAGCACCCGCTTGACCGCGGCGAGGAGTTCCTCGCCTTTGAACGGCTTTACCACGTGCGCATTGGCTCCCTGCTGTTGCCCCCAGAATTTGTCGCTCTCGTTGCCCTTCGATGTACAGAGGATGATCGGAATGTTCTTGGTACGGTCGTCATTCTTGAGATCTCGGCAGGCTTGAAAACCGTTGCGGCCAGGCATCACCACGTCCATCACGATCAAGTCCGGCTTTTCGCTAATGAGCTTTTCTTCCAACTTGTCCGAATTGGGGTATGAGACGACGGTATGATTTGCTCCCTTCAGAAATCCTTCGATGATCTGAAGCTCGGCATACGAATCATCCACCACGACGATCTTGCTCATCTTGTATTCTCCTTGGTGTTAACTGAGGTTTACTGAACATGATGCGGACGACCGCAGCCCTCGACTTTACTTCAACGGCAGTACGACGCTGATCGCTCCGGCCAATTCTCCTTCCTTCCAGCCTTCCTTCTTATGGCCCGACACATCTCGTTCGCCCTTCGGCGCGCCGTGACAGCCCAGACAGGAGGCTCCGGCATATTCCGGATCCATCATGCGAAGGACGGGACGGCCGTCGACCATGGTGTTGCGAACGTAGGTCTGCCCTTTGGGATGGCGGGGATCGCTGAACATCCGAAGCACCTCCGCTTCAAAATCATCCGGCTTGTTGCTGGGGTTCCGGTAATCGCTCCCGGTAAGTTTCAACCGTACTCCCGATTTCTTGTAGAACTGCTCTCCGGTCCTTCTGGCAAATACGGCGGGGATGAAGCCCTTGAACGCGATACCTTGCTTGTTAATGATCGGCTGAGCCTCGTTAACGACTTCTTTTTCGGCTTCGATGAGGGCGAGATACAGGTTCGATTGCGGCACCACATTGGGAATTCTCAGGTCGATCTTCGTCCGTTTCTTGAATCGGTCGATGACCTGGGCTCCCATATAGTCTCCCGTGAATCCCTTGTCCGCCTTGGATGCATCATTGATGTTCGCCATCTGCTCCGACACCACTCCGCGGCCGATCTTCACCAGTTCGATCAGATGCTCGGCCACTTCTGCTTCATTTGCCGCCCATGCAGATCCAGCACAGAGGGTGACGGCCGCTGCAGCAAGAAGGCACATAGTCCGACTACGGAAACATCTCGATTCCATACCGCCCCTCCTTGATTGGTTCATCGAATCAATGGATTCAGTTGAGAATTCCTCTGTATTGAACAACACCGACCGCCGCAACCCTTTGGAGTCAGTCAGGAAAAGACCCGATATTGGCTCACGGCACCTCGGGCCGTTGTGCAAAGACTATGCTTATGGAAATGAGTCTGTACTTGCCCAGACAAGGTGAATAGAACCACATGCATTATCAATCGCTTACATCTCATGCTGAGCGAGAGAATCGTGACGGTTCGACGCGAGTTTATTCATCCTGTGACAAAATGATGCCAATCTGGCAAAAAATGATCACCGAGAGCTCATCCACGAAACCTCTCATAGGGACAATGTAGCAGACGGTCCCTGTGCGGCGGCTCTTGAGAGGGAGACTTGAACGGACTGGAGAAGGTAACGAGAAAGACCCCGCGGGCCTAGCGGGCAAAGCTCGGAGATCTCACGTCGGATCAGGGAGGGATGTCCGGCGCCAACGAAGACATTGTTTCAGACCTGCCTCGACACAGCGAGTGACGAGGCGCGCGATCATCGATCCGATTTGGGTGTGCGTACCGCTGTATTGGATCCTGTGGCAACCTCGACTGCCGGCGGCCACCACGACCGCATCCGTGCCTGTACCGGTCGCAGATCCACGGCCGGATGCACTGGGGATAGATCGCCCGAGCAGGACCGCCGTCTTACTCTCCGTAGCTACCTGAACGGCTCCCACCATTGCCGACGCCGTCAACGTCGCATTCGTAACGAGAATGATATTGATCGTGCCGTACCGACTACGCCCGCGCACCCCGAGATCACGCCGTACCGGTTCGCCAGCCATAACGGCATTCGCGACTCCGACCGTGCAGAAACATTCGACCCACACCCCATCCTTCGCCTCTCGACGGCGCACTAACTGTGTCATCGGCACGGCCGTCATGAGCCCGACCACCGGCCGATCTGCCCCCAACCGGTCCGCCAGCATGCTGAGAAACCGTGCCGGGTCACGCCAATGCGGTATGGCTTTCGAGGCTTGATCCCTTCGCGTCCCGATCGCCACCGGGTTTGCGGCCACTTGGTGGTTCAGAATGGAGCGCGCTCGGACCAACCCGCCTCCTCCCGGCGCAGACGACAAGACCCGATGCACGCCATCCAGACGGAGTACCAGCGTATTCAGCACCACCTGGTGCTTGACCACAAATCGTGCGCGTTTTTTGCTGATCACGGCATGCCCCGCAGGAGTTGTCGCAGGGTAGAGACCATCCGATCGTTCTCCGGCCTCGTACGTACGGCAACCCGAATCGAGCGGGACGTAAGCCCGGGCACACGGGAACAGTCTCGAACCAGGATCCCTCTTCGCTTCAACGCCTCGGTCGCGCTGTGTGCTCGATCCGGCAGTTCGAGCAGCAGAAAATTCGCACGAGAGGGAAACACCCTGAGCCTCGGAATACCGGCCAGGAGTGTCGAGAAACGTTTGCGTTCCTCTTCCATATACGCCAGGGACCGCCGGACATATCGCCGGTCGTTCATCGCGGTTTCCGCCGCCGCTTGGGCGAAGCTATTGACCGACCATGGCGGTTGATGTCGGCGCACCGTCTCGGCAATCGAGGGGGCGCAGACACTGTATCCGATGCGGAGACCGGGCAGCGCGTAGAACTTCGTGAAACTTCTCAGCACAATCAATCGAGGGTAACGTTGCAACATGGGAAGCAGCGACAGGCCCTCACAGTATTCCGTAAACGTTTCGTCGAGAATCAACCAGGCACCGGACTGATCGATCCGGCCGACAAACTCTGCCAACTCATCGGATTCGCATGCCTGACCTGTCGGACTGTTCGGATTGCAGAGAAACACCGCGGAAGAGGCCCGATCACGTCGTCCGGCCGCCCAAATCCACCTGGCGGCTTTATCCAGCGGCGGGCGATAGCCGTCTCGTCTCCTCGCCCACACGACATGCACCTTTGCGTCCGCCAAGTTCAATGCAGCGCCGTATTCAGAGAACGTGGGGCCCACAACCAGCGCCGAACGAATGCACAACACACGAGGAAGGAGATGGATCAGCTCGGTCGATCCGTTTCCGATGACAAAGTGCAGCGGCGACAATCTCCATCGCGATGCGAGCGCCCGCCTCAGACTCCCGCAGTCTGGATCAGGATAGTGTCTCATCAGACGCTCTTTTTCATGAACCAGCATCCGATCAACCTTCAGCGACGGCCCAAGCGGATTGATGCTGGCACTGAAATCAAGAAGTGAAGACGATCGTCGTCCCAACTCAGCCGCTACCGCATGGATATTCCCCCCGTGTTTATCCGCCGCCCTCAGCGCCACAAGAGTCCCCATGCGACTGCAAGGCCCAGAAGATAGGCGGTCGTCATCACTTGCTTGGCCTGATCAATATGCACAATCGCCAAGGGTTCGACGGGGTCGCCGAGAAATGGCCGTTCCTGCGGGATACCGTGATAGTAATTGGTGCCTCCGAGCCGAATGCCGAGCGCGCCCGCCATCGAAGCCTCCGGCCTGCCGCTGTTTGGGCTGGGATGTTTGCGTCCGTCCTGCCAGAGGGTGCGGACGCTCCGCATGAACGGCGCTGGACGTCGAAATACCAGCGCGGTCGCGAGGACGATTAGCACCGCCGTGATGCGCGCGGGGATCCAATTGGCCAGATCATCGAGCCGGGCTGACGCCCAACCGAATTCCCGATACCGCTCGTCACGATGCCCCACCAAGGAATCCAACGTAGAGACCGCTTTATAGGCCAACGCAAGCGGAGCGCCTCCCAGCATCAGATAGAACAACGGGGCGATGATCCCGTCAGACGCACTTTCTGCAACTGTCTCCACCGTGGCCCTCACGATTTCCGGCTCGGATAGATGGTTCGTGTCGCGTCCGACGATCCTGCTCAACGCCGCGCGGGCTTCGTGCCAAGACCGAATCTTCAGCGGGTTACTTACGCCGACGACATGATCGACGAGATCGCGCCAGGCAAGGGTGGTGAAAGCCAGCCAGACTTCCAGACCTCGTCCGAGCCACTCGTGCACGGCCGTTCCCACCGTTATCAACGCCCAGGCCAGGACGAACGTCAGGCTCGGAAGACTCACCGCCAACAGCACGCCAGCCATGCGAAGGGCTCCGGGTCCCTTGCACCACGGCCGTATGGCTCGTTCGAATCCTTGGACGACGCGACCCATGCTGCGGACAGGATGGGGCAGCCAGCGTGGGTCGCCGACAAGCGCATCGAGCAGACTAGCCAACAGAAGGTCTCCCGGTATCACAACGGACGCCACAGCAAGGGAAACAGTACGAGAAAGCACATTTCTACCGACTCATTGGTCGTCCCAAGCGTATCGCCCGTGATACCGCCGAAGGCCCGGCGATAACTCCAGGTCAACAACCGGCTCACTGACGCGCCGACTCCCAAGATGGCCAGCGCCGGATACAGGCCTACAGCCCAGCCCAAGGGACAGGCAGCGACGGCGGTCGCCCCCGACACCTGTCGCCACGAAAGATGGGCGAGAAACGGCGAGGCGAGGCCGCCTTCTGCTCTGGCATGAGTCGCTCCATAGGCCCCGACGACCATGGCCCACCGTCCCACCACAGGCATGCAGAGCAGGGTGGAAAATCGCGCGGCTTCGGGCAGAGCGGCCACCGCGGCACAACGCAGAATCAGCGAAAGGGCGAGCCCCGCCGCGCCGAGGGCACCGATGCGAGGATCCCGCATGATCGCCAGTCGGTCGGAAGGAGCGCGGCCGCCCGCCAGCCCATCAAGCGTGTCGGCGAGCCCGTCTTGATGAAGTCCGCGCGTCAACGCCACCAACAGCCCCACACACAAAACCGCAGACACCTCATGGGAAAGCCAACGTGTTAAGAGGAGATCCCCCGCAGCGACGACCACGCCCAGTCCGATCCCGACGAAGGGATACCAGACCATCGAGCCGGCGAGTTCAGCCGGGTTTGGGTCATGATGGCGTCGGCTCAGTGGAACGGACGTCAGGAACTGCCACGCGACAATCAAGGTTCGCTGGCTTGCCGTCATGAACCCCGCTCCGAGACGCCCGCCTCGCCGAACGTCGCCATCTCGACAAGGATCTTCACGGCCGCCTGAACGAGACCCATTCCCAGACAGGCGCCGGTCCCTTCTCCCAATCGCAGTTCCAGATCAAGCAGCGGTTTCAACTGCAGATGTTCGAGCAGGACGTCATGACCGCGCTCGACCGAGCGATGAGCGGCGATGAGATAGTGTCGGCAGCGTGGCTGCAACCCGCAAGCAATGAGTGCAGCGGCACCGGCAATAAACCCGTCGAGTACGACCGGAATGCGCGCTGCCGCGCATCCGACAATGAGTCCGGCCAAACCGGCGATCTCGAGTCCTCCGATTTTGGCGAGCACATCCATCGCATCCATCGGATCGGGCCGGTGGCGCGCCAAGGCCCGTTCGATCACTTCCACCTTGGCCTTACGACCTTGCTCGTCGATTCCTGTTCCCCGCCCGGTCACATGATCCACCATGGATCCGGTCATGACCGCCGTGATCGCGGCGCTCGCGGTGGTATTGCCGATCCCCATTTCTCCCGTCCCGATCAACCCGACTCCTTCACCCGCCGCGGCAGTGGCCAAGTCGACGCCGATCGCGCAAGCCCTTTCCGCGATATCCCTGGGCATGGCGTCTTCCCTGGCCATGTTCCGAGTGGACTGCATCAGTTTTCGGTCAAGAAGTCCCGGAAGCGGTCCAAACTCATGCGCCACACCGATATCGACGACCCGAACCTCAATGCCTTCATGCCGCGCAAGCACGTTGACGCCGGCTCCGCCTCGGAGGAAGTTCTTGACCATCTGAGCCGTCACGTCTCGCGGATACGCGCTCACGCCTTCATCCACAACCCCATGGTCCGCAGCCAAAGTGAAGAGGACTCCGCGGGGCACAGAGGGCTTGCGTTCTCCGATCATTGCGCAGTACTGGACAGCCAATTCCTCCAGCCGACCCAGACTTCCTTGAGGCTTCGTCAATCGATCCAGCCGGCGCTGCGTATCGACGGCTGCCGAAGCGTCCACATTTCGCACCGACGCGATGGCTTCTTCAAGCGTCATGGTATCTCCCTATTTCAATCGAATGCTGAGTCCGCTCACCACCAGGTGCGTTTCGTCAGCCTCGTTTGCAATCAACTGATTGATTGCGCCAGCCAATTCCCTGAAACGGCGACTGACCGCGTCACCTGGAACGATCCCCATTCCCAACTCGTTCGCCACCAACACGATCCGCGCCCCCGTTCGCCGGGCAGCATCGAGAACGCTCTGCATGTCCTGAACGATCCGGGCGTCCCGTCTTCCTCGTCCGCATTGATTCGACAGCCACATGGTCACACAATCCACCACGATAACTCGATGCGCTCTGCCGTATCTCCTGATCCATCCGGTCAAGTTCAAGGGCACTTCGGCCGTGATCCAGGTCGCCGGCCTGGACGACCGGTGGCGGGCAATCCGATCGGTCATTTCCTTATCCAGGGCTTGACCGGTAGCGACGAAAGCCCGCGAGGCAGTCTGGCCGATTCCCTTCACCGCGAGCCGGAGGGCTGCGTCACTCTTTCCGGATGAGGCGCCGCCCAGGACAAACAGCAATCGAGAAGACTGTCTTTTGACCTGCATCCTAGTCATGTCCATCGACCAGGCTGTCGATCACGGTCATCGACACATGTTCCTCGATAAAGTCGGCCCATTGATCCAGTCTGGCATCGAGCGTGAGGCTTCGAGTTTCTGGAATGGGCGCCCATCCTCTTGCTGCCCGCAACTCGTTGACCCACCAACGTCGAAACGGCGCCGAGTCGAACAACCCATGGAGGTAGGTTCCAAATACATGCCCCCCTGTACTCGAAATGCCATCGTTCAGTATTTTCAATGTATTATCATCATATATTTCAAGAAATGCTGGAAGTGTATCGCTATCGGATGTTCGCCCCATTCTTACTTGGTACCCGGACAGCGGAAGCCCGCTTTTCACATGGCGTCCTGATACGGCCTGTACAACTTTCGTGGCGGCGAATACCGTCTCGACAGGCAAGAGCCCGAGGCCGGCCACTCTCACCTCATCCGATTCCACATGATCCGGGTCGCTGATGATGCGGCCCAGCAACTGGTAGCCGGCACAAATCCCGCCAACTGTTCCCCCCTCGTCCAAGACTCGATGCGCCAGGCGATCGAATCCATTCGCCCGGACAAACCCGAGCGCTTGGACCGTCTTCTTGGAACCTGGGAACAACAACGCGTCCAAACGGCGATCGGTTGTCTGATCCAGCGGAACCACTTCCACATCCGCCTCACCTGCCAACGGCTCAAAGTCCGTCGCATTCGAAATAGCAGGCACATCGACAATACCGATGACGATCCGATCAGGACTATCGCGCTGGCGAGACCGATGCCCTTTCCAACCCCAGGAATCCTCTTCAGGAAGCTCCAGGTCTCTCCAATGAGGAAGCACGCCGGCGCATTGCATCCCCGTATCGCGAATAACCCGGTCGATCCCTTCCGCAAGAAGGCGGGAATCTCCTCGAAACTTGTTGATCGCGAAGGCCTTCAGTAAACGACGATCCGCTTCGTCGAGCAGGGTCCAGGTCCCCACCAGTGAGGCAAACACCCCGCCCCGATCGATATCGCCGACCAGCAAGACCCGCGCATCGGCATGCTGCGCCATCGCCATGTTGACGACATCGCACTCTCTCAGATTCACTTCGGCGGGGCTGCCTGCTCCTTCGAGCACGATCAGATCGAACTCCTCATCCAGACGGGAGAATGCTGCTTGGATGTTGTCCCAGTACTTGCGGCGAATCAGGCCGAAATCTCCAGCGCACAGAGTTCCCGCAACCTCCCCGTCCACGATAAGCTGCGCGGACGTCTCGCCGCCTGGCTTGATCAGGACGGGATTGAAGTCCGCTCGCGGAGCCACACGGCATGCCGCCGCCTGAACCGCCTGGGCACGGCCGATTTCCTTTCCGTCCGGCGTAACGAAGGAATTGTTCGACATGTTCTGTGCCTTGAAGGGGGCCACCCGGAAACCGCGGCGGTGATACAAGCGGCAGAGACCCGCCGTGAGCACGGACTTGCCAACATGAGACGCTGTACCTTGCACCATGAGTCTGCGCGCCGCCATGTCTGGCTGTCCCTAGCCGGATTCCTTCGGTTCTCGCTCCCAGAGAAACTCCGGCTCTCCGCGTTGCTTGGCCGCCCATCGAGCCAGCACGAACAACGCATCGCTCAGGCGATTTAAGAATTTGTTCATCTGGGGATCCACCGTTTCTTCCTTGGCCAGCCGAATGCACACCCGTTCGGCACGCCGACAGATCGTTCTGGCCTGGTGGAGCGTAGCCGACACTTTTCCTCCTCCCGGCAGGATAAATTCCTTGAGCGGAGCGAGATCCTTTTGGCACCGATCGATCATACGCTCAAGCTTCACGACATCCTGCGCAGTGACCGTCGGCATGTTCTTGAATGACTGACCGGGCGCTGTGGCCAGGATACTGCCGAGATCGAAGAGCTTGTTCTGGACCCAGCGAAGGTCTTCTTCAAGTCGTGTCGCCGAATCCGTCGCCAGAGCTGACTCCTCGTTCATCGCTCGAACAAGACCGACCGATGCGTTCAGTTCGTCCACAGTGCCGTAGGCTTCGACTCTAAGGCTGTCTTTCCAAACCTGTTGCCCGCCGGCCAGCCTGGTTTGCCCCGCATCTCCCGTCCTGGTATAGACTTTCGTAATTCGCATGCCATGCCTCATTGCCTCATTGAGCACCGGGAACACGACCGAGCCCCAGTTCTCCGCTAATCACCTTCCGAAGACACACGGGACAGAGACAATCCTTGAATTCCCGCTCGATCCAATCCATCTGCTGTTCCGTCACGCCGAGATGCCCACACCAACAACGGTATTGTCCGCATTCGAATGGCTGGCTGCAGGCTTCACATATCTTGTTGATCGGACCCACCATGTCGTCCAGCTGAATATCCTCGCGCAGCCGCTCATGCGTGACCAGGGGCTTGGTGGCAGCTTACCTGCCGGCCATGTCCGGCCGCATGCTTTCCGCAACTACAACGGCACGTCAAAATTCACTCTTACTCCACCGAACACCGATCGAATAGGAGTACCGAAGAACAGCACCTCTTCGTACTTCTGATTAAAAATATTATCGGCTCGTCCATAAATTTGAACGGTCTTATTGAGGTTGTACGTTGCGGAGGCGTTGAAGACATAGAACGACGGCACGGATTGCTGATTACTCACGTCGTTGAAGCGCTGCCCTGCGTAGCGGCCTTCCAGGTTGGCCCGTAGCGCATCGATCGGCTGATAGCTCAGAACCGTGGACCATTGATGCAAAGGCCACTGAGGTAGGCGTGTATCGGCATTGTTTGTCACGTTTTCCGTGCTCGTGTACGTGTATTGAAACTGCAGATCTAAACTCTTGACCCCGGGTCGATCACGAATGATTTGAAGCTTCGCGCTCGCCTCGACACCTTCCGCTCTGGACGCGCCGACGTTTTGGGCGCAAAAACCAAACGCCGTGAAGCCGCACCCGACCGGATCGAAGACCGACAGGATGAGATTTTGATACCGGTTCCAGAAATAGCCCACGCTGAGGACCACCCGATCGTTGAACAGCGATTGATCTAAGGCCACGTCCATCCCTTTGCTCTTCTCCGGTTTCAGGTTTGGATTGCCGAAATCGGGAAAGAACAGCTGATTGATCGTCGGCGCCCGAAACCCGGTCCCATAGCTGCCCCGTAGCTTGGTGCCGGTTTCCTTGTGCAGATAACCTCCCGTCAGACGATAGGTCGTCGCGCTACCGAAGACATTATATTCGTCTTGTCGAATACCGGCCGTTCCGAACAATCGGTCCCAGAGATTCAACTTCGCTTCGGCAAAGCCCGCGTTGCTGCTAATGACCTTGCTTGGAATGGGGGTGGTGCCGGCAAGCGTATCGAAATTCTCTCCGATCTGTTCGCGAAATTGGTATCCGGCGGTCAACACCACAGGCTTGGCAACCTGAAAATCATGCTGCCATTCGATGCGGTTGCTCGTCGTGTCGATTTCGGAGTTAAACGCAAAGGGCACGCCCACGGCCCCGGTCACAAGATTGCGCTCGACCGTCCCGGATACTGTAGCGAGACTCTCCGTGGCGCGCGCCAGTGTCAGTTTTTGCGACCACCAATTCGTAATGGGTTGCATATAGCTGCCCGAGTACACGTACTGCTGGCTTTGTGTCTTAGCGCCGAGCACATCGGCGGGATCCGAGCCGAATGTGGTGGGATTGAATGCAAATCCATCGAGATTGGTGATCCCGTTCATCCACCGAAAGTTGAACTCCAATCGTCCGTCTTTGGGGAGATCCACACCGAGCCGGACAGACCCCTGCCAATTATGAAATCCGTCCCGTTCGCTTGCTCCGCGCCGGTAGTTGATGGCGGAGAAGTTCGCTGTGTCCCAGCGAGTGAGTGCCGCCGTGATATCGACCGCCCCCTTTTTCCCTGAAAGAGTCGCGCCTTCTCGCAGCGTGACGAACGATCCGTACTCCGAGAACGCGGAGATGTTCGGCGTCTCGCGCCCACGCTTGGTGGTGATGTTGATGACGCCTCCCATGGCGTCGGAGCCCCACATCATGCCCTGACTGCCCCTTAAGATTTCAATCCGCTCGATGTTATCGCTCGTCAAATTGGCGAAGTCATAGGAGCCGATCGTGGCGCTATTGACGATGGCTCCGTCGATCAATACCAACGTCTGCTCCGGTGTCCCTCCCCTCATCCGTACACTCACGGATGTCCCAGGGCCTCCACTTTGGAAGACGGCAAGTCCCTGCCCCCACCGCAGCGCTTCCGCGACGGTTCTCACTCTCCGTTGCTCCATCTGCTCACCAGTCATGATCTCCACGGCGCTTGTGACGTGCTTAACCGGAATTTCAGTCTTCGTTGCACTGATCACGACTTCCGGAGTTTCGAGAACTTCCGGCCCGTCGGCCGACGCGCCTTCCCGAGCTGCGGAGGCGGGATCTACCTCATGGCCAGATATTGGCGCTTCCTCGGCGGAAGCCGCATAAAGTGGGACGGAAATGCCGAGCGCGAACACTAGTGCCCGAAGCACAAACGAAACGCAAACCGACGACATGACAACCTCCCTTTGACTCGAAGGGCGCTATGGCTCCCGTCAGTTGGGTCTCCTGACTTGCGGCTCATCGCTTCTCTGCGCCTTCCCGTGGATTCACATCCACAGTGGCGTTTCGGCAGAGTTGCTCCCCGCTTACAGTGGCGGCACCGTGATGGATTTGCACCATCTTCCCCGGCGCTGACGGTGTATGTGTGTTGATCCCCTTCTAAATGTTATGCACCCGGCTTGTCTTGCAGAAGGAGCGGGTGCGGCTCCCTCATGCTCACATTCAGCGGCTTCATGGCCCAAATCCGCCTACATCACCATATTGCGGCTTGGCAACGTCACTCGGGGCAGTCCTGAAAGTGGATGGCAATCCACGAGGACTCGGCACCGATACACGGTCTCCAACACATCCCGCTGAATGACCTCAGCTGGGAGACCGAGCCGAACGACTCGCCCCTGATCCAATAGCAGCACCCGGTCACAATACTGACTGGCCAAATTCAAGTCATGAGAGACCAAGACGATGGTCAGACCATGCTCCTGCTTGAGCCGATGCAACAGCGCACAGATCTCGATCTGGTGTTGAAGGTCAAGAAACGCAGTGGGCTCATCGAGTAAGAGCACCTGCGGATCTTGGGCGAGAGATCGAGCGATCACCACGCGCTGTCGTTCCCCGCCCGAGAGTTCCGTCACCGGACGTGCGGCCAGCTTCCAGACATCCATGGTCACCATCGCCTGCCGCGCAATGGTGCGATCGTCCCGGCTATCCCATCCAAATCCCAGATGCCACGGCCTCCGGTGCCGATGAGGGAATCGTCCCATGAGGACCGTTTCGGCCACGGTGAAAGGGAAGCTCTGAGACGTATCCTGCGGAACGAATGAAACGTCTCGAGCGACATCCTCCTGTCTCAACTTCGAGAGAGGCTTCCCAAAGAGTGTGATGATTCCTTGTTGCTCCGGAATGACCTTCGCCAGCAACTTCAGCAATGACGTCTTGCCTGATCCATTCGGACCGACGATCCCAAGCGTCTCTCCAGGCTGCACAACAAAACTGACGTCTTGCAACGTCCAACCAAGAGCGTCCGAATCCGGCCGTCCATAATGGAATCGCACATCGTGGAGATCATAGACGTGGAGGGGCTCTTCCTTGAGGAACTCCGACCGATCACCGCTGAAATCTCGTTCGACAGGAGCAGTCACAACATTCGATCCTTTCGGCGAACGAGAAGATAGACAAAGAACGGCCCGCCCACCAGCGCCGTCATGATTCCCACCGGTAACTCGGATGGCAAGAGAATGGTGCGGGCGAAGGTATCAGCGACCATCAAGAACGTCCCGCCGACCAACGCCGCGGCCGGCATCACGAGACGATGGTCCGCTCCGACGATGAGACGCACCACATGGGGAATGACCATGCCGATGAAGCCCACCATTCCGCTGACGGAGACGGCCGCTCCGGTCATCAATGCCGAAAGCAGGAAAATGCGTCGCTTGGTCCGTTCAGTATCGATCCCGAGTGACCGTGCCGGTTCTTCACCGAATGCCAGAATGTTCAGCACCCCGGCCTGTTTGAGTAAGAATCCAAGACAGACAAGTACGTAGAGCGAAAACACCAGCAACGTAGGATGGGCTGGAGCCGTAAGCGATCCCATGAGCCAGATCATCATGCCAAAGGAACGGTTGGGGTCCATGATTGAGGTAATAAACATGATGAGGGCCGACAAAATTGCGTTGAGTATGACGCCGGCCAGCAACACGCTGTAGATCGGCATTCGACCATTGCTCGCCGCCATCCGATAGATGACCAGCAGCGCCACCAGGCTACCGGCAAACCCACAGAGCGGCAAGACGGCCACCGGTAGTACGGTCGTACCCACTCCGAACAGGACAGCAATGGATACACCGAGAGCCGCTCCACTCGACACGCCGAGCACGTAGGGATCGGCCAAGGGATTGCGCAGCAGCGCCTGCACAGCAACCCCCACAGTTGCCAGACAGCCACCAACGAGAAATCCCAGAACGACTCGCGGCAAACGGACATACAGCAGAATCGTTGTCACCGTGTCGAGGTCGCCGACAGCATCACCGCTTTGTCCATTCGCCGGAAAGAGGACACGCAACATGTCGTTCACTCCGACGAATCGCGCCCCGAACTGGAGACACACGATGGCGGAGAGGACGGCCGAAGCCGAGAGAACGCCGATGATCATGGTCCATCGCCGAGTTCCCACCGTGGACTTTCGAAACACCTCGTCATCGGCGAGGTCAAATGGCGGCGTTTTCGGTTTTGGTAATGAGGTACGAATCCCGGCCGATGACGAAGATACGGAAGGATCTGATGGCCACATCATGGCGAGGGATGGACTTCGCCTGAGAGGTAAACCTCGGGGTGAATGGCTCGAGCGAGAAGCTCCAGTCCTTCCACAACCCGAGGCCCGGGACGATTGAGGGCATCGGATGACACCTCGAGGAGCTGTCGGTTTCGAACGGCCGAAAGGCTCTTCCAACGATTCCATTCGTTCTGTTCACTCTTTGGAACGCTCTCGACAGACCCGACGGGAAAAATGATGACCTCCGGGTCTTCCTGCAACACCGTTTCCAGACTGAGTCTTGGATAGGGAGACTCGCTGCTTCGTGCGACATTAATTCCACCGGCCAATCCGATCATGTGATGGATGTAACTTCCCGGTCCCACGGTGATGAGCGGATGACTATTGAGTACATAGAGCACGCGCTTCTCTTTCGAGGTTGCGACTCGTTTCGTCACTCGGGCAACGCGATCCCGCATGGTCCCCGTGATCGCATCGGACGTCTTCACCTTGTTGAATATTTTCCCCAAGCTCTGGATCTGCATCAGGATATCGTCGACCGTCTTCGCCTCAACCAGAAAGACGGGAATTCTGAGCTCTTCCAGCTTGACCAGTATGTCGGCACGGAGAAATTCCTGCGGCGCAACAATCATGTCTGGCCGAAGCGCAACCAGCGATTCAATATTGGGTCGAGCATATCCGATCTTTGGTTTGGACAGGGCGGCCGACGGATAGTTGCAAAGCTCCGTGACGCCGGCAATCTGCTCATCGAGCCCCAGAGCAAACAGCATTTCCGTAATGCTCGGAGCGAGCGACACAACCCGTGTAGGCGCCTTCGCAATGTAGAGTTTTCTTCCGGCATCATCCACGAACGTCCGTGGCGTGATATTGGCCATGAAAGGCATCCCGGTTAGAATGCCCTGCTGTCGACGCTTCACAACGGAACTCCCATAGGCGTCGCCCAGACCACCGTCCGAGCCGGACACCACAATGAGGATGCTCAGGCATCCCAGAACGTAACCTGGAAATGACGTGGTGCGATTGCTCCGCACACCCCGGCCGCATCTCAACATGCGACGGAGCACCGGACGGATCCACCGGAGCGTCACAGTCGAATGAACTGGACGGAGGAAACAGATCACCGTGCGGAAAATAAAAAATCCTCAAGGCCTAGTGGCGACCCTGAGGATTGCACCCGCTTCTTCATCCTCGCCTGCTCCCCAGCCCACGAGGGAACAGTTGGCAATCCTCCAAGCAGGTCTTCTGGCTTATGGGTCACCCTACTCCCCGCGCCTTCCCATCCAATAAGTTGGACAGTGGTTTTCGCAGGTTTCGTCCCCACTGACAGCGGCGGGACCGCGAGGGATTTGCACCCTCTTCCCTTACCTGAAGGTTATATGAGGGGGCACTCTAGGAGAGAGGGACAAAACTTGTCAAGTTCAATATTGTCCGCATTGTCAGTGGCAATGCTCCCGACGCATCGCCCGCCAAGGAAGCCCCCTCAAAATGGCGAGCAACTGGGGCAATTCGTATAGTTCGTATAGGATGTAGCCGGGCATGGGCTTTGCTGCACTTCGGAATGCTATCGGAATCCGGTTGGAGTCCTTTCTCAGCAGGCTGCCCCATGAAACACCTGATCATCGCGCTGGCGACCCTCTGGATTCTGTTCCAAGTCACCTCATTGATTGGTCTCTCGAACAATCCATCCGGCATCACCCCGCTGGCCCGCTTGGCCGAACCTCCTGCAGTCCATCTCACCGATCCCTATCGCAACGCCTATTTCTTTCTGTTGGGACTGACCTCCTCCGCGACGCTCGATCCTGGGAAAGTCGGCTACGAGATGTGGGTCGAAGCGCGCGAAACGTCGGACGGTCGCCGATTCGACTACGACAAGCCGGGGCGACTCGACCTCCAGGTAGCGCTCCCTCTCGGACAAGCGTTTCCACTCTGGGATGCGGAGGATCCGGCCAGCGCATTTCGCGACAAGAGCACCCCGGTCAAGACCTGGACGTCCCGGCATGGTCTTCTTCTGACACGGTACGACCGCTGGATGGACATGTCGTTCGAGGATCGGGGGTTCGGCCAGCGCGCGACGCCGCGGTTTGCGGAGACGATGTTCGCCCATCGATTGTACGTTGCCGACGGATTTTCACGATCCACCGCTGCCGGATTGGATCGATTGACCAAGGAGCTGGTGTTCTGGCGCATGGTGCTTCGCGAGGCGACGACGCTCGACATGACGGTCGCCGCTCAATTCGTCCTTCAAGACGACGCAAGATTGATTTCGAGAATGGTTGCACGAGCTGTCGTAGACAAGACGCTTCTGGTCACCGCCTTGCAACTCATGGTTCCGCTGACCTCGTCCGAATATTCTCTCCGATGGCCGATTCGGCATCAGTTGGCGGTCATAGGCCGAGAGGCGCAAAGTCGTTCCACTCCCGTAAAGAATTCGCCGGTCGCGAGCAATCCCGAACGTGATTGGCTCATTGCCACGACACAGCTTCCGAACGATGCCTTTGCAAAGATCGAACATCCCGGGCCGCCGTCGTTTCTCGGCCATTCGTTGGGCAGTCGACAAACGGACGAAATGTATGCGGCATACTATGAAGCGATCATGAAGGCCTCCGGTACCGGAGAGGGATCGTTGCCTACCTTGCACCAGGTTTCCGGTAATGTACACCGCGGATTTCTGGAGAACCTGTTGAATCCCGCGCCGTTCGAGCCGGACTGGAATATCTTTCGCCATCAATTGATGGAAACCGACGCCCGGCTCCGTCTCGCATCGCTGCAAATCAAATTGCGACGGCCGAGCGGCACGACCGCGGTGCCGACCAGACTTGCCGAGGTCGGCTCGCAGTACTTCGACCCGTTCACGGGATTGCCGATGTTGTGGAGTCAGACTCAGCAAAAAATCTACAGCGTCGGGAAAGATCGGCTTGACGACGGGGCCGACGCGTCGTTTGACATCACGGCTCCTGCGCTCGTTGGTCCGACACCCCGGAGCGCCACGGGTAAGGATGCTCAGCTGTAAGTCCACCTCCTCCATCTCTGCCCGGTTGGATCCCAGTCGACAGTGCCATATCCAGGCTTCCACCTCCCGGTAGTGGGTCAGTCTGCCATCCGAAGCACTGAAGTGTGTCATTCCCGCGGAAGCGGGGAGGTGGAGTCACATTTGAAGTGCAACAGATCACGAGTAAACACCTCGGCCGGTGTCTCATAGTCGAGACACTTGCGCGGGGTGTGATTATACGCCCGCACCAGCGCCAGCAAGCGGCGGGTGGAGAGCGTGGCCAAGTCAGTTTTCCGGGGGAGGGCACGGCGCATCCGGCCGATACCGTTTTCGATACCCCCTTTTTGCCACGGGGCATGCGGGTCACAAAAGTAGGTGCGCATGCCGAGCGGGTGCAGCTGATCGTGATACGCGAACTCCGTGCCGTTATCGAACGTGATGGTCCGGCGCAGGGCCGGAGGCAGGGCGGCAAACAGCGCCGTGAGTCGGGCGGCCACCGGCTGGGCCCCCTTCGTGGGTTGCCGGCTGGCCACCAACACGCGCGAGCGGCGTTCCTGCGTCACCAGGACCGCCTGGCCATATTTCGCAAACAGCATCAGATCGGCCTCCCAATGGCCAGGGTCCTGCCGCTGCTGGATCGCCGCCGGTCGCTCGCTAATGGGGACGCGGCTGCGGATGTGGTCCACGGCACTGCCGCCTTTGCGCCCCCGCCACCCGCGTTTGCTTTTGCCCCGCGGCAAATAATGCCGCCAGCGATAGTCTTTCGTCCGGCGGATCTGGCTGGCGATGAAGCGGTAGATCGACTCGGAGCTGATGCGCAGCGCGCAGCCGTCGCGCTTGAGCCGGCCGGCGACTTGAGCGGGCGACCAGCCCTGCCCCAACCAGCGCAGGACGTGGGCCTGCAGCGCCGGTTGCCGGAGCAGACGACTCCCGCGCCAGCGGCGGCTGCGGGTCTGCTCCTGGGCATAGGCAGGCGCATAGCCCACCTGGGCGCCGCGATTGCGCCTCAGTTCCCGCAGAATGGTCGATGGCGCGCGATCCAGAGCTGCTGCAATTTGGCGGATGGTTTGCCCGGCTTCGCGAGCCCGGGCAATCGTACACCGGTCTTCCAAGGAGAGCTGCGCATAGTGTCGTCCCATTGCAACACCTTACCCCACAGGTGTTGCACTTCGTTTGTGAATCTAGGGAATCCAGTCAAGGTCTGCTCCTCAGCATTGAGTCTTGATCGAGAAGTGGATGCTCGCCTTCATCGGCATGACGCAAGGTGAAACTAACTCACGACCCACCGCCGCACAGGCTTGTCACATCCATCGGCTCTGTGGTAGATTTCCTGCTTGTCTGTCACTTGACTTAGCCCAAGGAGCCTCCCGTGGCATTTGCATGCGATATCTGCCTCAAACGGCATCAGACCGGTCACAACGTCAGCCATGCGAACAACAAGACCAAGCGTTCGTTCAACCCCAATCTTCAACGGGTGAGGGCCATCGTCGACGGATCGACGAAACGCATTCGCGTCTGCACTCGCTGTCTGCGGAGCGGTTTGGTCAAGAAGGCCGTCTAGCCGCCGATCTCGAACCCTCCGACGGTTCCCGTCCCTGATTTCAAGACACTTCGGATTGGCCTCCAGGACTGGTTCCTCCCTACGGAGCGGACCAGAGCACGCGGCCGGAACGGTCGCTGAGCTTGATCGCAAGAGGCTCGTCTGGCGAGAGCGCCAGCTTCTTGCTTCCATCTCTACTGGTAAGGATGAACCCGACTTCTCCTTGAGGATCGAGCCCAAGACCCGCCCGTGCCTTGCCGCTTGAATCCAGCAGAAGAAACTCCTCCGCATTGATGCCCTTCGCCTTCTCGGCGCCTGCGCTGCTCGCATCGAAAATCATGCCGCCCAAAGCCGCACCCATCACGTTTCCCAAGAAAACCACCGCAAGGAAGAGAGCGTATTGACTTCGAGTCACGACAGATCCTTTCTGTGAAAGAGGCAAGTCAGCGGCGACGGGCCGTTGAATTGAGCTTTGGGACGAAACAGAACCGAGGATTGAACGGAAGAGTCAGAAACGGTTGAGGCACTGTTCGGGTCGAGCAAGCTTGGTTTGGAGCGGGCGATGGGATTTGAACCCACGACAACTAGCTTGGGAAGCTAGGACTCTACCACTGAGCTACGCCCGCTCGCTGCCTCGAATCCTACGCCGCGGCGGCGATTTAAGTCAAGGAAGCCGCTTCTATGGCAGGACCTCAATCAGCGCAAACTTTCTCTTTCCCACTTTGATCCGGTAGGTGCTCCCGGGATTGAGCGTCAGCACGGCGTTCGCGTCGCTCTGCTTGACCCCCTCGACCTCGATCCCGCCCTGAATGACGAGACGGCGCGCTTCGCTCTTGCTTGCCAACAGCTTGGTCATGGCGACGAGATCGACAAGGCCGACCGTCCCGCCTACGCCAAGATCATCTTTAGTGACCTTCACACGCACATCCGGTTCGCTGGGAAACTCCCGCTCCTGAAATTTCAGCTGGAACGATTCTCGAGCGGCACGACCGGCCTCCTGTCCATGGTAGAGCGCGACGATATGCTGTGCCAGGTTCTGCTTGGCTTCCATCGGATGCGACGTCTTCACTGAGGCCAGATCCTCGGTCGTCAGCACCTCATAGTATCGGATCATGAGTTCGTCGCTGATCGACATGATCTTCCCGAACATCTCCCCCGGCGGATCTTCCAGCCCCACATAGTTGCCGAGACTCTTGCTCATCTTCTTGCCGCCGAAGATTCCTTCAAGCAGCGGCATGGTCATCACGGCTTGAGGTTCCTGGCCATAGTCACGCTGCAGGTCGCGTCCGACGAGCAGATTGAACTTCTGATCCGTTCCTCCTAATTCCACGTCGGCCTTCAGAACGACGGAATCATACCCTTGAACCAGGGGATAGAGAAATTCGTGGACGCTGATGGGCTTCTGCTCCTGATACCGCTTGTGAAAATCGTCTCGCTCCATCATGCGGGCGACGCGGTAATGCGCGGCGAGCTCGACCAATTCTGCGGCAGTCATCGCGCTCATCCATCGACTGTTGAATTCGATGGTCGTCTTCTTAGGATCCAAGAGCTTGAAGATCTGCCTTTCGTACGTCTCCGCGTTGGCCAGAACCTGATCCCTGGTGAGCGCTTTTCTGGTTTCAGATACGCCGGTGGGATCTCCGATCATCCCCGTAAAGTCGCCGATCAAAAAGATCACTTCGTGCCCGAGATCCTGGAAATGCTTCAACTTGTGAATCAGGACGGTATGACCGAGATGCAGATCAGGCGCGGTCGGGTCGAAGCCGGCTTTGACCCGCAACGGCCGCTTGGCGGCCAGCGCTCGGCTGAGCTTGGACTCCAATTCGGCCGGCTGAATCACTTCGACCGTCCCGCGAAGAATTAGATCGAGCTGCCGTGCCAGTTCACTCATGCAGAAATCTCTCTATCCCTTCCGGTTTTTAGGCGGTTACCTGGACCAGATTCTTGATCTTGTCGAACTTCTTCTTTCCGATGCCTTTCACGTCGCGCAAGTCCTCGACGCGGTTGAACGACCCGATGTCCTGTCGATACCTCACAATCCGGCCCGCCAGAACCGCTCCGATGCCGGGAAGCGACTCCAACTCCTTCTCCGTCGCCCGGTTCAAATCAAGTTTCCCGACCGTTTTCGCCACTGAAGACCGCTTGACCGGTTCGGCGGTCTGTCCAATCGGTCTTGGAATCGGAACCGCGTCGGCCGGTCCTTCGGCGTGGAGCGTCGGACCAACCTCTTCCGATGCTGCAGGCACACCGTCGGATTCCGGCTGCGGGATGGTCCATCCGATCCAAAAAATCACGCCCAGAGTGAGCGCGACCATTGCAACTTTGATCAATAATGAGACAATCATCAACTCGCCCGCTTTCGAACCTGATGAATGGCTCCGCGCGCCGAATCTTCAGTTGCTTCCATCACTCCTTCCGGCATCGTTGGATGAGCCCTATGTTTGAGCTTGCCGCCGAGTTCCACGGCGGCCAACAGCGCCTTGCTCGGAATACAGCCTCAATTCAGAGACACCCTGCCGAGCGTCTGAGCCTCCACGACGGTCACGGGAGCGCCGGGCTGAGCCGCTCGGATTGTGGCAACGTACCCTCCAGGGCCGGCGCCGAGGATCACGATGTGCTTGGACATGAGAGAAAACTTAGTGCTTCTGGCTTGCGAGATATGATTCGTACTGGGATGAGGTCATCAGCTTCTCGACGTCATCCGAATTCGAGAGGTGCACGACAATCATCCACCCTTTGCCGTACGGATCACTGTTGACCAGCTCGGGATGATCCTTCAAGTCGGCGTTGACCTGGGCGATGGTCCCGCTGACCGGCGTGTAGATCGTCGAAGTTGTTTTGGTCGACTCGACTTCGCCGATCTGCTGGCCAGCGGTGATCACCGTTCCGGCTTTCGGCAAGTCGACAAACACGATGTCACCGAGGGCATCCTGTGCAAAATGGCTGATCCCAACCGTAGCCTCGGTCCCTTTCATGCGAACCCACTCATGCTCTTTATGATATCGAAGATCAGACGGTATCATGGGCGGCAGGGGTCCGGTTACTCCATCACGTTCATTTCGGGGAAAAAGTAGGCGATCTCCACGCGGGCCGTATCGGGCGAATCGGATCCGTGCACCGCATTGTATTCAATGTTGGTCCCGTGCTTCGCGCGAATCGTGCCCTTTTCTGCCTTCGCCGGATCCGTCGCGCCCATGAGCTCGCGATTCTTCTTGATGGCGTTCTCCCCCCTCAACACCAACACCACGACAGGGCCGGAGGACATGAACGTGCACAGACTGTCGAAGAACGGTCTGGCTCGGTGCACCGCATAGAAGCCTTCCGCGGTCGCCTTGCCCATGACCAGCATCCGCATGGCGACCGGCCGCAATCCGGCTTGCTCATACTGCGAGATGATGTCCCCGATCACATGTTTTTTGATCGCATCAGGTTTGATGATCGCCAGCGTTCGCTCACTCATTGTGGAACGTCTTCCTCCAATTCTGACATGCGTCTGATCTGTGACAAGGCCGAAAATTTCTGGGCCATTATAGGGACGCTTCCGGTGAGTTGCAAGACTGACTCCTCTTATCCGGAGAATTGACGGAGCACCTCGTCAGGCTTGAAGACCCCTCGTTCCGTGATGATACCGGCGATGAATTCCGCAGGCGTCACATCGAACGCGGGATTATAGACCGACACGCCTTTCGGGGCGATGACGTGACCACCGAGCACGGTCGTCACTTCTCGAGGATTCCGCTGTTCGATGGCGATGTCGTTCCCGGAGGATGTCTTGAGGTCGATGGTCGAATAGGGTGCGGCAACATAGAACGGAATGCCGTGCGCCTGAGCCAGTACGGCGACCGAGTAGGTACCGATTTTGTTGGCAACGTCTCCGTTGGCCGCGATCCGGTCCGCGCCCACGATGCATAGATGTATTTTCCCTTGCCGCATCATGGTACCCGCCATGCTGTCCGTGATAAGTGTGACCGGGATACCGTCCTGCATCAATTCCCATGCGGTGAGTCTCGCTCCTTGCAGAACAGGCCTGGTCTCGTCGGCGATCACCTGAATCCGCTTCCCTTCCTCCCACGCCGCCCGAATGACGCCCAAGGCCGTTCCGTATCCGGCTGTCGCCAACGCGCCCGCATTACAATGAGTCAGAATCGTCTGTCCATCACCGACCAAACGAGATCCGTGCCGCCCCATGGCCTTGCAGAGGGCGATATCTTCTTCAAGAATGCTCTGAGATTCGCGAACCAATTCCGCTTTGATAGAAGAAATCGGCTGCGCCCGAAGCTCGTTGAGCTTTCGCTTCATTCGCTCGATGGCCCAGAACAAGTTCACAGCGGTGGGTCTGGTCGCTGCAAGCTGGTCGCAGACCCTACCAAGGTCTTTTTCCAGATGGGGATAGTCCTCCGCGGCGCTCAACTGAGCTCCAAGAGCAACCCCCATGGCAGCCGTTACACCGATGGCCGGCGCCCCTCGGACTTTCAGTTCTCGGATGGCCCGAGCAACCGATTCGACATCCCGACACTCGAGAATCTCGACATGCTCAGGCAATCGACTTTGGTCGAGCAATCGAATGGCACCCTCATGCCATGTCACGGTGGGAACCATAACCTCTTGTAGCGAGAACGACGCCCGAGTGCAAGAGGCGAGCGGAACGCCGGCGATACGGACCGTCAGCAGCGCGGATTGGCTTGTCTACACGTCAGGACTGCGAAAACCGGGTGGAGGGAGCTGATAAGAAGGGATGACCCGCGACCTAGCGGCTGCTGACCCTCTTGACCATGGGAAGGACATTGCTCGTCTCATCCTCCGGCTTGGCCAACTCGCGCTCCAACATGGCCCGAATAAACCCGCTGGTGGTATACCCCTGCTGCTTGAGAGCATCGAGCTGTGCCTTCAATTCAACCGGCAGTTGAATGACGATTCGTACGAGTTTCGGCATTGCTCACTCCTTGAAAGAGACGCGGCCGTCGGAAAATCATCTCCCGCAGTGCACACGCTATGCCTTGGCAAACTCTATATCGTCACCAATGAAATTGAGGACTTATAGCCAATGGCCGCTTTTTGTCCCTCAGCCGAGGCAGCCAATTTCGTCAAGTAAACCCCGGAAGTGTACGGTGATGTACGTGAGCCCCGCAGATCCTTCGCTTAGATCCCTTGGCTCCACTGCTCCCACAGGTGGTTCCAGTTGGCCTTCTCGGAATCCCACAAGCAGCTGGGTGTTGCGGGCCGGATCCGACTCGCCCTCGTCGTTCGCACGACAAGTGCGGTTTCCGGACCACTGCCCGTGATCCACACGCCGCCGTCCCGGTCGGTGCGAAGGATCGGGATTCCCTGTGACCGGTACGCATCGAGCACAGCCGCGGCCGGATGGCCGTAGGGGTTATGCCGTCCCACGGAAATCACGGCATACCTGGGTCGCAATGATACGATCCATTCCCGATTCAATGAACTCAGCGCTCCATGGTGCGGCACCTTCAACACTTCGACGGGCTCTTGGTGGCCGGCCTGCAATCTGGACAACGCGCTCTGCTCGACATCGGCAGCAAAGAGGACGGAATGCCCTCTGCAGTTCAGGCGCGCGACCACTGAATCATTGTTGAAACTCTGCCCTGCTTTCGGTCCGTAACGTTTCGAAGACTGTGGCTGCGGCGATTCGAGAGGATTCTCAATCAAGATCCGACACCCCTCGGAGAACGGCAATTCTTCCCCTGCCCGTGCACGGCGCTCGGACAAGCCTTGTGCGGCCAGAGCCTGTTCCAATCGCCGGTAAAACACTTCCTCGCGAACGACTCCCGTACCCCAATAGCGTCCGACGGAAAAGTGCCGAAGCACCCACGCCAAACCTCCCACATGATCCAATTGAGGGTGTGTGGCAATGACATGGTCGATCGTTCTGATCCCCCTGTTCCACAAGTACGGTCCCACGATCGCTCGTCCCATATCGAATCGCTCAAAGCTGGCCCCACCGTCGATCAACACGATTTCCCCGCCGGGAAGCTCAAGCACGGCGCTGTCACCCTGTGCGACATCCAAAAACATGACCCGAAAGCCGTCGGCCCTCCATGTGAGGCGCGGGGACCAGGCCCACCACAACACGACCATCGCCATCACCAGACAAGCCGATCGCCGCACAAGGATAGATGGGAATTTCCGGATCAGCATCGCCATGCATCCATAGAACAGCAGCATGGATGGTACAGAAGGCGCCGCGACGTGCCAGTCGGCGAACGGTACCCCGGCCATCCATCGCAGACCATCGACAAATACCCGCATCAGCCACTGAAGGACCGCCGCCAGCGGCAATTCGCTGCCGTTCACCAACAGGTGCCCGATCGCCGCAGCCAAACCGATAGGGACAAGGACGAATCCCATCAGCGGAACCGCGACGAGATTCGTGACGATGCCCAGCCAGGGCAACTGATTGAAATAGAAGGCGACGAGTGGAAGCGTGACGAGCGTCACCACCGCGCTCATCACGACGGCGGCTCTTCCCCAGCGTAGCCCGGCTCGTATCGGTGTCGGGTCGGCCTCGGCAGTCAGATCGTCGGACCCTGCCCACGTCAGCCACCAGGCGATCGCCAGAACGGACAGAAACGACAGCTGGAACGAAATGTCGTAGACCGTTTGCGGATCATGCAGGACAATCAGCAGTGCCGCGAGCGCCAGTGCATGAAAGATCTTGTGGTCGTAAGCCAGCCATCTGGCCAACAACGCCACGAGCACCATCACCAGTGATCGCACCGTGGCGAGTTCGGCGCCGGCAAGACAGGCGTACCAGATGACGGGAGGGACGGTGGCCATGGCGGCAAGGCGCGTAGGGGTGAAGCGACGCGACAACCTCAACAGCCACTTGCCGGGGAGCCATAGGAGTGCCCGCTGCACCGATACCAGAATCAGTAGGGCGACAAGCCCGAGATGACTGCCGGATATGGAGAGAAGATGCACCGTCCCGGTGGCCATAAATTGATCACGAAGATCGTCGTCGAGATAGCCCCGATCGCCCAGAACGATTCCCAAGAAGATTCCCAATTCAGGCTGTGCAAGACTGCGGATCCCTGCCGTGCGGATATCTCCACGCCAGCGATCGAACCGGTTCCAGACTCCCCACCAACCGGATGTGCTTCCGGATTCCAGCAAGACGACGCCTTCCGGCCCAGCCACGGAGGCGACCGCCTCGATCCGGTGCCGCTCGAGATAGGCGCGGTAGTCGAACCCTCCGGGATTGAGGGTTCCTTGCGGAGGCCGGAGTTTGACGAGGAAACGGACTCGGTCTCCGTGGAACATCATCCGATCCGGTCCGCGCCAAGTCAGCCGGATTCTCCCCGGGATCACGTTCCCCGGTGCCCAGGTGTCGGGTTCCACCACGAGCACCGAACGATCGGGGCCCTGCTGGACGGGGGCGACGATTCTTCCTGCTATCTCCCGAGCCTGCTCACCCTGCCCGGAAAGCCGGTCGATACCGGTTGTCGCCTCGACCCTGATCGACCAGTACACCATGCCGGCCAGTACCGCCGTGAAGAGACAGGTCGTCCGCCGTCTGAGGATAAGATCGGTCCGGCTGTACAATGAGGCCGTAACCGCCACCAGAATCAAGAGGAAGGAGAGGGAAAGAGGGAAGTAGGAAACGACCGATCCGAGAACGAGACCCGCGATCAACGCGGCGGTCAGCGCTGGCAGCATGAACTCCCGTCGGGGCAGGCATGTTGTGCCTGGCAAGAGCGATTACCCGATGTGCGTCTTCACCACCTGCGCCAATCGATCAGCCTCTTGACGGATGACCCTGTCCTGCTCGCCTTCGATCATGATTCTCAGCAGCGGCTCCGTCCCCGAGTATCTGACGATCACGCGACCGTTTCCGTTAAGCTTGCGCTCACTTTCATCGATCGCGCTCTGTAGGTCAGGCACCGACTCCAAGTCCGGCTTTCTCGAAACCTTCACATTGAGTAACACCTGAGGCACCGCCGTCATCGCCTTGGCCAGTTCAGACAGGGGCCGCTGCGTGCGCTTCATCAGCGAGAGCACCTGCAACGCCGAAATAAGGCCGTCTCCGGTCGTATTGTGGTCAAGAAAGATGAAGTGGCCCGACTGCTCCCCGCCGAAGTTATACCCGTCCGCCAGCATCCGTTCGAGAAGATACCGGTCACCGACAGCCGTTCGCACCAGGGTGATGCCGGCGAGGTTCATGGCCTTCTCCAGCCCGAAGTTGCTCATGACGGTTCCCACGATGGTCTTCTTGGCCAGCCTCCCGTTCTGATGGAGATCCAGGCTCAGAGCGGCCATAATGTGATCGCCGTCGATGACCGTGCCTTGCTCGCAGACAAAAATGGCGCGATCGGCGTCTCCATCCAGAGCCACGCCGATATCCGCACCGTGCTGCAGCACCGCCTGTCGGAGCGGTTCCGGATGAACGGCCCCGCACCCGGCGTTGATATTCATCCCGTCCGGCTTGTTTCCGATAACTTCAACCTTCGCGCCGAGCTCCCGGAGCACGGCCGGAGCCACTTTGTAGGCTGCCCCATTGGCACAATCGACGACCAGCTTGATACCCTGAAAATCCAATTCCTTGGGCAACGAGCGTTTGACGAACTCGATATAGCGTCCTTCGGCATCGTCAATTCGAAAAGCTTTACCGATGGCATCGGCGGTCGGGCGCAGATGTGCGATCTCGTTCGACACGATCAATTGTTCGATTCTGGCTTCCATATCGTCCGGCAGCTTCAGCCCGTTGTTGGAGAAGAACTTGATGCCGTTGTCTTGATATGGATTGTGCGACGCGGAAATCATCACCCCGGCATCCGCCCGCAGACTTCGGGTCAGAAACGCGATCGCCGGAGTAGGCATCGGCCCGACCAGCAAGACATCCACGCCCATGGAGCAGATGCCGGACGTCAACGCCGATTCCAACATGTACCCCGATACTCTCGTATCTTTGCCGATGACGATTTGATGGCGGCCGGCGCGACGCATGAACAGATGCGCGGCAGCGCGTCCCAACTGCATGGCCGTTTCGCTCGTCATCGGTTCGAGATTGGCAACCCCACGCACTCCGTCTGTGCCGAAAAGTTTACGCATGTTGTTCCCGCAATGATAAGTGCTGTCGACGGACGATCGCTGTGGCGACCCTCACCACATCCCGCATCGCCCGAACGTCGTGAACCCGAAGGATTTGTGCCCCATGCTCCACGGCCAGGGCCACGGCCGCCGCCGTCCCCCACACACGATCTTCAACCGGACGATCAGTGAGCGTGCCGAGAAACGCTTTCCGAGAGACCCCTACCAACACTGGACATTCGAACCGCGCGAAGGTTCGTAGCCCGGCCAGCAGATCCAGATTATCCAGAAGGAGCTTACCAAATCCGATGCCCGGATCAAGAATGATGCGGCTTCTGGAGATCAGTCTGTCGGCCGCGAACTGCAGGCGGTCGGCAAAGAAGGCAGATATGTCCTGAACCACATCCCGGTAACAGGGAGCCTGTTGCATGGTCCGAGGCGTGCCCTGCATGTGCATCAAGACGACGCCGGCTCGGCGCTGCGCAATCACACCCGGCATGGCCGAATCCCCGCGCATGGCGGTCACATCGTTGACGATGACCGCCCCGGCATCGATCGCCGCCTGTGCGACCGCCGCTCTCGACGTATCGACCGAGATCGGAATCGTCACCGCCTTGACCACCGCCGCGACGACGGGAATGAGGCGGCGCCGTTCTTCCTCCTCGTCAATGGGATGGGATCCCGGCCTTGTCGATTCGGCGCCGATATCCAACAGATCGGCCCCTTCCTCCGCCAGCCGTACGGCATGAGAGACCGCAGCTTCGGGATCGACGAATCGGCCTCCATCAAAGAAGGAGTCGGGTGTGACATTGAGAATCCCCATGACTAAGGGATGCTCCTGCCATCTGATCACCCGATCTCCCGCGTGCAATTCCATTGGTTGCCTGCCGGCGACGGTCGAACGACATTCACCCGTGCAAAGCCGCTCCGAGGCACAGCCTTGCACATCGGGTCATGAAATACAATCGTACGAAATAGGTGGCGGACGTGAACCGCAACACACCAGCTCGTTGATTCCGCCGGGTGATCGCCGTTCGGCCGCTCCAGTGCCCGTGAAGCAGCCGAACGAATCAGCGGAGCCTAGGCAGGAACCGTCTGCGAGGAAGATTGCATCAGAATATGATCGATCTCCGGCGCATCAAGCACCTCCTTTTCCAAGAGGGCTTCCGCCAACGCTTTGAGACTCGACATATGCTCGGTCAAGAGCCGCTTGGCCCGTTCGTAGTTTTCCGTGACGAGCCGCTTGATCTCCAGGTCGATTTCGAAGGCGACTTGATCGCTGAAATCCCGTTTCGTGGTCAGTTCTCGACCCAGGAAGATTTCCTCCTCCTTGCGGCCAAAGGTCAGAGGACCTAGCTTTTCACTCATCCCCCATTCACAAACCATTTTCCTGGCCAAATCGGTCGCCCGCTCGATGTCGTTGCCGGCGCCGGTCGTAATGTGCTTCAAGATCAGCTCTTCCGCGACCCGGCCGCCCATGAGGATGGCCAGATTGTTGTACAAAAACTCCTTGGAGTAGTTGTGCCGATCGTCGGTGGGCAATTGCATGGTGACGCCCAAGGCCCGGCCGCGCGGAATGATCGTCACTTTATGCACCGGATCCGTGCCCGGCAGGAGCTTGGCCATCAGCGCGTGGCCGGCTTCATGATAGGCCGTCGTGCGCTTTTCTTCGTCGCTTAAAATCATGCTCTTGCGCTCCGCGCCCATGAGCACTTTGTCCTTCGCCATCTCGAAATCGACCGTCGCGACTTCCTTCTTGTTCTGTCGAGCAGCCCAGAGCGCCGCCTCATTGACCAGATTTTCCAGGTCGGCCCCGGAGAAGCCGGGAGTCCCCCTGGCGATCTTCTCCAGTTCGACGTCCTGAGCGATCGGAACCTTCTTGGTATGTACCTTGAGGATTTCGCACCGCCCCCTCAAATCGGGACGATTGACCACGACCTGCCGGTCAAACCGGCCCGGTCGGAGGAGCGCGGGATCCAGCACGTCCGGCCGATTCGTGGCTGCGATGAGGATGACGCCTTCCGTCGTATCGAAACCGTCCATTTCAACGAGCAGCTGGTTGAGCGTCTGCTCCCGCTCATCGTGACCGCCGCCCAAACCGGCCCCCCGGAGCCGACCGACGGCATCGATTTCGTCGATAAAGATGATGCACGGCGCGTGCTTCTTCCCCTGTTCAAACAGATCGCGAACCCGAGACGCTCCGACTCCCACGAACATTTCCACGAAGTCTGATCCGCTGATGCTGAAGAACGGCACGCCGGCTTCCCCGGCGATCGCCTTGGCCAACAGGGTCTTGCCGGTGCCGGGAGGCCCGACGATCAAGACGCCTTTGGGAATGCGTCCGCCGAGTTTCTGAAACTTTCGCGGATCCTTCAGGAACTCGATGATTTCCAGCACTTCTTCCTTCGCTTCATCGATTCCGGCGACATCCGAGAACGTGACCTTTTTCCGCTCTTCGGTCAGCATCCTCGCCCGGCTCTTGCCGAAGGACAGCGCCTTGTTACCCCCGATTTGCATCTGACGCATCAGGAAAAACCATAGGCCCAGGAACAGCACAAAGGGCCCCCACGTCACGAGGAAGGTGATATACCACGGGCTTTCATCAGGCGGTTTCGCCTCGATCTGCACCCCCTTCTCTCGCAGAACTTTGACAAAATCCGGGTACTCCGCCGTGTAGGTCCTGATGCGGGTCTTGTCCTTGAGCACGGCGCTGACATGGCTGGATTTGATGATGACTTTTTCGATATCACCCTTGTCGAGCTTCGCCATGAAGTCGCTGAAAATGACTTCCTCTTCGGGGGCATGGGTTGGCACGCTGAACAAATTGAACAGCAAAATCATGAACAGGCCGACTACGACCCAGAAGAGAAGATTTTTCGCCCTGGAGTTCATCCGGTACTCCTTGTGGGATCACCATCGAGCGGTGAGAAATACTCTGAACTTTTGAGATGTTACCATAGGGCCGTCGAAAGTGACAACCGCCGCGCGTTCCCTATTCCTGCTCTCCCTCCATATCCAGGACGGCCAGGTACGGCAGGTTCCGATATTTCTGCTGGTAATCCAGTCCGTATCCGACTACGTACTGGTTCGGAATCTTGAATCCCACATAGTCCAGAGCCACATCGACCGTTCGTCTTTCCGGCTTGCTCAATAACGTGCAAACCTTGATCGATCGCGGTTTATGCTTCGCCAACGTCTTGACCAAATATTGAGCGGTGAGGCCCGAATCGACGATGTCTTCCACTAACAGCACGTCTCTCCCCTTGATGTCTTCGGTCAATTCCGTGACGATCTTCACTTTACCGGAGGTCTTCGCCCGGGACCCGTAGCTGGTGACGACGAGAAAGTCGACGCGCATCGGTATCCGGATGGCGCGGGCCAAGTCCGCATAGAACGCATAGGCCCCCTTGAGAACCCCCACCAGAACAAAGTCCTTGCCGGCATAGTCGGCCGTAATCTGTTTGCCGAGTTCCTTGATGCGCGCCCGCATCTCTTCCTGGGTCACAATCGGTCGGCCGAAGATTCGCTCCATCCTATCGCGCTCCTTTTTCATCGCCCCGGTCGATCATGGTGACCAGAAGACAGCATGTCGACTGACCTCGAACCAGGAACCGCTCATCCTGTCGAATGCCGGGAATCCAGACAATGCCCCCTGGTGCCGACAGCACGGGAAGAGCGTTTTTCTTGTCCGGGGGAAGTTTCAGGTCCGTGAACAAGTCCTGGAGTTTCTTACTTTTCCCCTTCATACCGGCCGGCCGGAACCGATCACCGGGACGCCACCCGCGCAGGACCAGAGGAGCCCCGACGAGATCCGCATCGAACACTGCCTGGTTCGGCATCTTGGCTCGGAGAAACGGCTCGGCTTCCTGCCTGCTCAGAAGTTGTACATGAAATTGCGTATCGGTACCAGCCCAAGACACGACGGACGGCACCGCAATCGGGACTTCACCCTTCTCCGAACAAGCGATGCCGGTCTCCGGACGTTTCCCGCGGCCGATGTCGAACCACTCGCCGTGACGTCTGAGATGCACGTTGCGATACGGCACGCACACCGGCCGGCGACCGGACAAGAGAAATCGCCGGGCCGTCTCAACCACACGGACGCTCGGTGCCTGCTGGGAGTTATCGAGGTTCCGCAACAGCATCCGCAGGACACGCCGCTGCAACGCCGGATGAAGAAGCGCGAAGGCTCGTCCATCGACCAGAAATCCTCCCCCGGTCTGCGGCTTGAGCAAACTGGACAGCTGCTCGCGAGTCGCCTGATCCAGGTACCGCTCGTCTTCCCGCAGCAGTTCCGCCGACTGCTGGAGCAGCGCGACGACCGTGGGAGATAGACTCCGCAGCATCGGCATCAGCTCGTGCCTGATGCGATTGCGCCGGTAGCGATCCGTGGCGTTACTGGAGTCCTGCCGAAAGCTCAACTTCTCCTGCTTGAGATAGTCCAAAATCTGCTCACGCGTCACCGAAAGGAGCGGGCGAATGACGGTGGAATCTCGGATAAACGGCATCCCGGCCAATCCGGTCAACCCGGCCCCGCGCAGCATCCAGAGCAGCATGGTCTCTGCCTGATCATCGGCGGTATGACCGACCGCGATTCGATCGGCTCCAATCTCCTTCGCCAACTTCTTCATCGCGTCGTATCGAGTCTCGCGCGCCAGCGCCTGCACCGACGATTGTCCGGGTCGCTTCACGACGGCGAGCCGCAGGATCCGCAACGGCAGTTTCCGTTCTTTGCAGAACGAGGCCACACCGGCCTCGTCTTCGTCGGATTCGGTTCCGCGAAGCCGATAATTGATGTGGACCGCCGTAAGGCGCAACCGCCAGGCCGGCGCAAGCCGCATCAGCACCGAGGCCAGTGCCGTGGAGTCGGGTCCGCCTGATACCGCGATCAGCAGATGCTGCCCCGGCAGGAAAAGCCGTTGCTCGCGAATGGCGCGAACGACACGCATGAGGAAAGACGCCCTGGCCGATCGAGTCGACCGCACCGCCACGTTACGGTACCTCTTCCGCCGCCCGTTTCAACCGTTCTCTGGCCCGCTCGGCATCCTGATCGATTTGTTCTACCAGCGCTTCCGCCGTGGCAAAACTCCGGTCCCCCCTCAGACGCTCCACAAACTCCACCGTGAGCGGACGCCCATACAGGTTCCGGTTCTGATCCAGCAGGTTGACCTCGAGCAGCCGGTCGCCTCCGCCGAAGGTCGGCCTGGTCCCGATGTACGCGACCGCGTCATAGGTTGCTCCGTCCTGCGTCGCACGAGCCGCGTAAATGCCGTCCGGAGGAACTACCCGTTGCGGGGGAAGCCGGAGGTTGGCCGTGGGCCAGCCGAGCGACTGTCCGCGCTGCGCGCCCGGAATCACGTCGCCTGTCACTGCATACCATCGGCCCAGCAACCTGGCGGCATCTCCCATCTGACCGGCTTGGATCAACTGTTTGATCCTCGTGGAACTGACGACCCCGCCGTCCAGCGTGACGGGGGGGAACGGGTGAACGTTGAATCCCAGCTTCGCCCCGTAGCGCTCGAGATCCGCGATCAGACCCACTCGCCCCTTCCCGAACGCGAAATGCCGGCCGACGAAGATTTCCGCGATCTTCAGCCGCCGGCAGAGAATCGATTCGGCGAACGCTTCTGGACTCATGGACGCAAGCGACGGAGTGAACTCGATGAACACCACTTCATCGACGCCGGCGGCTTCCAGGCGGGCTAATTTTTCCTCGGGACTCGTCAGAAACCGCAGGTCGACGTGGGGAGCCAACACCTTCACGGGATGCGGCTCGAACGTCAGGACGACCGACGTACCGCCGGCCCGTCGCGCCGCGTCCGCCACAGTCTGGAGCAGCGCGCGATGCCCGAGATGGTGGCCGTCGAAATTGCCGATCGTGGCAACGGGATACGATCTGGGTTGCACATCGGCTAATCCCCGCGTCACCGTCAGCATGGTCGTCAGTGAAGCGACCGGACGGCGTCTTTTGCGAAATACGTGAGGATCAGATCGGCCCCCGCCCGCTTGATCGCCATCAATGATTCCATCATGGACCGGCGCTCATCAAGCCAGCCGGCCTTCGCCGCCGCTTTGATCATGCTGTATTCGCCGCTGACCTGGTAGGCCGCAAGCGGGAGATCGGTGAAGGTCCGTGCGGCGGCGATGATATCGAGATAGGGCAGCGCCGGCTTGACCATGACGATGTCCGCACCCTCCTCGATGTCGAGCGCGATTTCCCGCAGGGCTTCACGGCGATTGGCCGGATCCATCTGGTAGGACTGGCGGTCGCCGAACTGGGGAGACGAGGCCGCTGCATCCCGAAACGGTGCATAGAAGCACGAGGCGAACTTGGCCGCATAGGCCATGATCGGCGTATCGGGAAAGCCCGCTGCGTCCAGTTCCGCCCTGATCGCGGCCACGCGCCCGTCCATCATATCCGACGGTGCCACCATATCGGCCCCGGCCTGCGCATGGGTCCGCGCCATGGCCCGCAGACATTCCAAGGTTTCGTCGTTGACGATCCGCCCGTCTCTGACGATGCCGCAATGACCATGACTTGTATACTCGTCGATGCACACGTCGGTCACCACGATCAGCTCCGGCACCGTGTCCTTGATCGCTCTGATCGCCCGTTGCACGATGCCGTCGGGATCGAATCCGGAACTCCCCCGCTCATCCTTACGATCGGGAACGCCGAACAGGATGACGGCCGGAATTCCCAATCCGAAGATCTCGCCCGCTTCTTTGATGAGCAGATCGACGGAGCAGCGGAACTGTCCCGGCATCGAGGCGATCTCCTCGCGCCGACCCTGTCCCTCGACGACGAACAGGGGATAGATGAAGTCGGAGGGAGCCAGCGACGTCTCGCGCACCATCCGCCGAAATCCGTCATGCTGCCTGAGCCTGCGCAATCGCTGGATGGGAAACGCCATCGCGCTATTTCCTCGGCAGGTTGGTGAGGAACACGACGAGATCGCGCACGGAGATCATGCCGACCAGTTTTCCCTCTTTCGTCACGCCCAGGTGCCGAAGATGGCTCTGCGCCATGAGGTCGTTGGCATCCAGCAAGGTCTTGCTCTCTTCGATCGTCATGATGGGCGCCGACATGATCTGCTCGACCGTCGTCTTGTGAGTATCCGCCCCGGCCGCCACCACCCGCCGCACCATGTCGGTATCCGTGAGAATCCCGACGATCTCTTTGCCGTTCGTGACAAAGAGGCTGCCGATGCCGCGATCTCTCATGATGCGCGCGGCGGTCTGCGCGTCCGTATCGCGCTCCACGGTCACGAACTTGTCTTTCGGCACCATGAACGATTTCACAGGAACCATGGCAATAAGTCCTCCTATAAGAATTAGCCCGCCTATTAATTACCCACGCGATGACGACGCGGAGGCGACCTGCTCCGATCCCGCGAAATGCCGCACGATCGCCTCCGTCAGTGCGGGCACTGTGTTCTCCTCCGGAACGACGGCGACCTGAAGCCCGTATTCTGCGGCGGTATCGGCCGTGATCGGCCCGATGCATCCTATCGGAACACGCTCCATCAGGCGCTTGGCCGTATCCACTCCCCCCATGAGATCCACGAAATTCCGGACGGTGGACGAGCTCGTGAACGTGACCAAGTGAATTCTGCCGGTCTCAATCTCCTCCTTGAACCAATCCAGCGCCGCAGCCGGCGCAACCGTTCGATACACGGGAATGACGTCCACCTGCGCCCCCATCGCCGTCAGCCGATCCGGAAGAATTTCCCGTGCGGTTTCCGCCCGGGGAATCAGCACCCGCGTCCCTCGCACCGGCTCGTTGCCGAGCGCCTCCAGAAGCCCTTCCGCTTGATACTGCGGCGGAATCAGGTCCGGCACGACTCCGTGGGCTTCCAGCTCGCGCGCGGTCCTGGGACCGATCGCACAGACACGAACATGGGACAGAGCGCGCACATCCTTGCCCGCTGCACGCAGGCGACTCATGAACGGGCCCACTCCGTTGACGCTGGTCAGAATCAGCCAGCGATAATCCCCCAAGCGGTCTATCGCTTGATCCAACGCGTCCCAGCTCGGCGGCGGCGCGATTTGGATGGTCGGCACCACGACCGGTTCCGCCCCATACGCCGACAGCAATTGCGTAAATTCGCGCGCCTGGCTCTCGGGACGAGTGACGGCGATCCGTTTGCCGAACAGCGGCCGTCGCTCGAACCAGTTCAGCCGGTTCCGCAACCGTACGACTTCGCCCACGACGATCACGGTCGGCGGTTCGAATTTCGCCGCCGCCGCCTTCGTCACGATGTCCCGAAGCGTGCCGCTGATCGTGCGCTGATCCGCTCTCGACCCCCACCGGATGGCGGCGACGGGCGTGTCCGCCGCGCGCCCCTGTTCAATCAACCGTGCGACGATCGCGGGAAGCGTTTTCATGCCCATCAGAAACACGAGTGTGCCGGGAAGCATCGCCAGCTTCGTCCAGTCCAGATCCGTCCCCGGCTTCGAAGGATCCTCGTGGCCGGTGACAACCGTCACCATCGAGGCCAGGGTGCGGTGCGTCACCGGGATGCCGGCATAGGCCGGCACGGCTACGGCTGCGCTGACCCCCGGCACCACCTCGAAATCAATCCCAGCGGCCGCCACGGCTTCCGCCTCTTCCCCTCCCCGGCCGAACACGAACGGATCTCCTCCCTTCAGACGGACGATCACCTGGCCCGCTTTCGCCCGCTCGATGAGCACACGATTGATGTCCTCCTGATTCTGATAGTGACCGCGACCCCGTCGGCCGACATAAACGCGTTCGGCCTGTTCGGGCGCATACTGGAGCAAGGCGGGATTCGCGAGGTAATCGTACAGGACCACGTCGGCCTGCTCAAGGCACTCCTTCCCCTTGAGCGTCAAGAGACCGGGATCTCCCGGACCGGCGCCGACCAAGTAGACCTTTCCTGGGGACATATCCTTCATCATGCCTGACCGTAGATCGACTGTAGGATCTTGTCGCCCCCGCGAGCCAACACACGTTCCCCCACACGGACCCCGAGAGACTCCGCCTCCTCAGCAGTCCCCTCGGCTCTTTCACGGACGATGTCTTTTCCGTCCAAGCCGGCCACGAGCGCGTCAATCGACAGCCGAACACCGCTGATGCTCGCATGAGCGGCAATCGGAACCTGGCAGCCCCCCTGCAAGCGGCGAAGCAGCGCGCGTTCAGCCATGACGGTCGTCCTCGTCTCGTGATGTTCCAGTCCGCTCAACAACGACCGGACAACGTCATCGTCCTCACGGCCTTCGATGCCGAGCGCGCCTTGCCCGATCGCAGGGAGACAGATGTCGAAATTCAAGAGCTCCGTAATCTCCTGCGCCCATCCCAAACGCCGGAGCCCGGCCGCCGCCAACACGATCGCATCATACTGGCCTTCGCGCAACTTGCGGAGCCGCGTATCGAGATTGCCGCGGAGCATTTCAATCTTGAAGTCCGGCCTGGCCCGCAGCAATTGGGCCTGGCGGCGGAGACTGCTCGTTCCGATCCGCGCCCCTTGAGGCAGGTCCTTGAATGACCGAGCATCCCGGCTGATCAGGGCGTCCCGCGGATCCTCCCGTCGAGGAACGCACAGCAGCGCCAGGCCCGGCTGCAATTCGGCCGGAACATCCTTCATGCTGTGCACGGCCAGATCGATGTCACCGCGCAGCAGCGCCTCTTCGATCTCCTTCACGAAGAGTCCCTTGCCGCCGATCTTGGCCAGAGGCACGTCAAGGATCTTGTCGCCGGAAGTCTGGATGCGGCGCAACGTGACGTCGATATCCGGAGCAAGTTCTTTCAGCCGCGCCTGGACCCATTCGCTCTGGCAGACGGCCAGCTTGCTCCCCCTGGTACCGAGCACGAGTCTCGACCGGGTATGCGTCACGGGCGCCATAGGATCCGCTCGCGGCTGCCTGTCGTCACTCGAAACACCGTCCTTCCCGTTGACGTTCCGGCGGTGGCTCAGGTCGGAGTCCCGCCTCCTCTAATAATGATGAACCGATCACGGCGTATTTCCACCTGTCCGCTGCGTCGATTCCGTCTCCTCACCGGCATCCTTGAGCAGCGTGGACCCTGCGCCGTTGACCCCTTGTTCGGCCTCGGTCAAGTTAAAGAACCGTCTAGCCGCTTCCACAAACGCGGCTCCGTCGGCCGAGGCGACCTCCGTCTTCAACGTGACCATGGTATGGTGAATGAGCTTGTTGACGATCGACGAGGCCATCCCTTCGACCAACTCGCGCTCCTGCGTCGACAGATGCGCGAGCCGTCCGATGGCCTTCTCGACCTCCGATCGCCTGATATCCTCTGCACGCATCCTCAACGCCACGATGGTCGGCGTCACCTCGAGCGAGCGGAGCCACTGCCGGATCACCTCGACCTCGTCGACGACCATGCGTTCGGCCTTCTCGGCTTCCTGGACCCGCTCTCCCTTGTTGCGCTCCACGCGTAACTTCAGATCGTCGATGTCGAAGAGAAACGCGTTGTCCACGTGACGCACAGCAGGATCGATATTGCGCGGGACCGAAATGTCGATAAGAAACATCGGGCGGTTCATGCGCTGCTTGACCGCCCGCTGCACGTCCTCGGCGCCGATCAGGTAGTGCGAGGCGCCGGTCGACACCAGCACGATGTCCGCCGAAGCCATGTCCTCCCGAAATTGTTCGAACAGCACAGCGGTGCCGCCGAAACGATCGGCCAGTTCGATCCCGTGCTGCGGATTCCGCGTGGTCACGCACACGTTGCGGACCCCGCTGGCGATGAAATGGCGGGCCGCCAACTTCGCCATTTCTCCGGCGCCGACCAGCAACACCGTCTTGTCGCTCAAATCGGAGAAGATTTTCTTCGCCAATTCGACCGCCGCATAGCTCACCGACACCGCCATTTCGGAGATCTTCGTTTCCGTCCGCACACGTTTCGCGACGGAGATAGCCTTCTTCATCACCTTGTTCAGAATTAACCCCGTGGCTTTGTGAGCAAGAGCGGAATCGAACGCATCCTTGATCTGCCCGAGGATCTGAGATTCCCCCACGATCATGGAATCCAGGCTGGACGCCACCCGGAACAGATGGGAGATCGCCCGGTCCCCCGTTTGCCAATAGAGATGCGGCGTCAGCTGTTCCGACGACAGGGACATGTGCGCGTCGGCGAGGAACTCCTGAATACGCCCATAGCCCACCTCCAGCTCATCGACGACGGCATACACTTCGACACGGTTGCAAGTGCACAGCAGCATGCCTTCGCGCACACCGGAATAGGAACACAATCTGCCCAGCGCTTCGCCGAGCCGGCTTTCCGGAATTGCGAGTTTTTCCCGGATCTCCACCGGCGCGGTCTTGTGGCTCAATCCCACGACGACGATATGCATGGTTAGGACACGGCTCCGGAGCTCTTAATCGCCACGCCGACCAGCGTCAGGATCACGCAGGCGAATCCGATAATCGTCAAATACGCCGCCCGCTTGGCTCGCCACCCGACGGTCAACCGGCCCACGAGCACCACGAAATAGAACAACCAGGTGACGATGGCCCACGTCTGCTCTGGGTTCCAGTTGACATAGGCCCCGCGGGCAAACTCGGCCGAGATGGCGCCGGTCACAATCCCGAGCGTCAACAGCGGGAATCCGAACACGATCGACTGTTGATTGAGTTCGTCGAGAAAATCCAAGGCCGGCAGCTTGCTATAGAGCACGTTGAAACGTTTGGACTTGAGAAGTCCGTCTTGGATCAGATACATGACACCCGCGACAAAGGCCACGGCGAAGCCGACCGTCCCAAGCATGCTGAGAGTCACGTGCACCCACAAGGTCCGGAACACCGGCTGGAGCGTGGGAGCGGTTTCGGGTAAGGCGGCGGCGGAAACCAGGGACACCAGCGCCAGGGGAAGGATGAAGGATCCAAGGACATGCAGACGGTGCCGGAACTCGACGACGAGAAAGACAAGGATCAGCATCCAGGAAAAAAACGACAGCGCCTCCTGAAAGCTCGGCGGCGAGGCGGTCGTCGTCCCCACCATCCTGGCAACCAGCGCCAATGTGTGCGTGGCAAACCCCGTGGCCGTGATGCTCAGCGCCACTGTGGACAATGCCTCGGCCCGCCGCAACAATAGGGCAAGAAACGCCATCGTCGCCGTAAAGTACAGCGCCATGGTCACCATGAAAAACACCGCGGCCATAGCAGAGCTATCCTCGCAACTTGTAAGGGCAAAACTCCAACTTTTAAACGGAGAATTATATCGATGAGCGGAGAAGGGAGTCAACCAAGGAGCACCAGGACCAAGCTCGCGCAGACGCCGCCGCGACCGGGAACCCTGTACGTCGTCGGCACTCCCATCGGCGATCCCGACGACATCACCATTCGCGCCCTGCGCATTCTCAGGACCGTTCCGATCATTGCGGCCGAGGACCCTCGATCCACGCAGGCGCTCCTGGCGTACCATGGAATCACAGGTGGAATCTCCGGCACCGTCACGAGCTACGGGCCGGGGAATCTCGAAGAGAAAATCTCGTTGCTCCTCGATCGGCTCTGGAGCGGAGAGGACGTCGCGTTGGTTTCCGATTCCGGGATGCCGGTGATCCAGGATCCCGGCTCGCGCCTGATTGCGGCCGCCCGGCAAGCGGAGATTCCCGTGACATCCGTCCCGGGGCCGTCAGCGCTCACGGCGGCAGCCGCTCTGTCGGGGTTTTCCGCGGACTGTCTCGTCTTCGAAGGACACCCGCCACGATCCCGGCAGCGGCTCAGATCGTTTCTCCGTCAGCGGTGCGGAGACCGGAGCACCGCGATCTTCTTCGTCGAGGAACGCGCCGTCACGGCCATACTCGAAACTCTCGCCGCCGTCTTGCCGACTAGGATGATCGTCCTGGCTCAAAACCTGACTATGGAAGATGAACGGATCCAGCGAGGGACGGCGCCGTCGCTGCTTAAACTCAGGGTCCGATTGCGCAAAGAAGGAGGAGGGACGAAAACGACCGTCGTCGTGGCGGGTGCCATGACCGCGAAGCAGTCGTCAGACCGGCGAAAAGTCGGCAGTCCCGCCTAGTCGTCGCCACCTTTGCGAATCACGACCCGATGCACTCGCTCGATCTGTTCCTGGGATACGATCGTGTGGCCCTCATTGCGGAGACTCTGAGGGACATTTCGGATCGGCTCGCCGTCATCAAGCAATACGGCCAGCACCTGCCCCTCCCCCATCATGTCCAGCTTCAGCTTGGTCTTGACGAAGTTATAGGGGCAGATGACCCCTCTGAGATCCAGTTCCGCATCGGGCTGCACCGTCATGTCGGCCTCACTCGGTTACTCGCGTCTTGATTCATGCCGCGCCACATGAGGTCGCGCCGGTCCGCATAACGAACGGCCACATCGCGGTGATCCTATCAAGCAGCCGAACCGGGGGCAAGGCTCCCACCCAAAACCGCTTCCAGAAAATAAAAAGGGGCAGCTTGCGCTGCCCCTTTCGACCTGCACACCAGGCTCGAATCGGCTTACTGAAGACCCTTGATCAGGTTCGGCTTGGCGACATCTGATCCGTAATCGGACTTATTCGGCATCTTGGTTTCGGGAGCCACGGTGTTGTAACCCCAACCCGGCTGCGGCTCGCAGTTCCAGCAGGGGGCTGCACCGGTGAACTCGCTGACGCCGGTGGTCACAACGCCGGTCGCCGTGCCGGGCAGCACGCCACCGACCGGCCCTCCGGACACGCTCCCGCTGTTCGTATTGATCCCGCGCTCCGTCATCGGATTCGGCCGCTGCCCGAGTCCACCGAAGCCGGCCAGCTTCTCGTTGCCGCGAAGCACAGTGATCTCACGCACGAGCTTGCGACCAGTGCCGAAAGGCTGGTTCGCACTGGTCTCTTCAACGGCCATGATCATGACGTCGTCCCCGGTCTCGATGGTTCGCATCTGATCCATATTCGTCCGATCATCGAGATAGACTGTCCGATACACCATGGATCCTGTGCCGGCTCGTCCCTCGTCATGAGAACTCCCACCACTCTCCAAATGCAATTTCTTCCCAGGAATATCAATGCCCAGGATTCTGCCATAGACGGTTTCAGGCTGCGACAGGCGATCAAGAAACTGCTGCCGGTCGAATGTGGTGACGCGAGTGCTGGACCCCGACACGTCCCCGACTCCTTCGCCGACGCCCAGACCAGACTGGTTGGACTGCAAGCGTTCCTGAGCCATGGATACACTCACGGAGCCGACAAGAAGAACTGCCGCTCCTAGTGCCAACACGTTACGCATGTGCTGCCTCCTTGGTGAGTTAGAGATAAGTAATGAAGTAATGATGGACGCAAGGGCGAAAACTCTCGAAACATGAAGACGTTGAAATACGTATGATCATCTCTCAGCGGGCGGACTATAGGCCACATCGGTACACAAGTCAAGGGGGATCTCGTTCCCTGGAACACGAGCTGTAGGGTACGCGGTTTCAGCGCTCCGGCTTATCTGGTGCCCGGAGGGAGGGTCGAACTCCCACTCTCTTGCGAGAACCGGATTTTGAGTCCGGCGCGTCTGCCAGTTCCGCCATCCGGGCATTGTCTGCACATAGTCTGCGCATACAGAAGAAGGGCGCCTCTTCTAACACGACGCCATCCAAGGGTCAATCGCCTCTCACGTTTGCCGCGTCCCTCTTTTCATCCGATCAAGCCGGGTGTTAAAATCTCCCGAGGGATCGGTTTATCTTTCGGTTTATCTTGTTGAGGAGGACATCGCGATCATGACCGAAGTGCAATGCGTGACATGCGGACAAACTGCAGAAGCAATCACCGAGCCCCTGTTCATGGGCAAGCTTGAAACTGAAATCAAGGCCAAGGTGTGCAAACCCTGCTGGAAAAAGTGGGAGTCCATGCGTGTGATGGTCATCAACGAATACCAGGTCAATCTTGGGGACGAGAGCGGCCGCGAGTTGGTCAAGAAGCAGATGAAGGCCTTTCTCAAGATCGGCGCCGAGCAGGCGGACACGAGCAAGTTGGACCAAAACTATCGACCGCAATCGTGAGACGATGCACACTCGACGCTTCTCCAAGATTGTTCTGCGACACTCGCCAGATTCTTCCGTGATCCGGCCGACTTCGTTGACAGGCCAAAAACGGAAATGATAGAGTCCCCTGCTTCTTGTCCGTTTCCCGGTCGGCCGCAGCCGTCGGGAGCGGCGGAGGTTCATTATGATCACGCAAATGCACCTCAAAGGGTTGATGTTCGACCCGTATAACAACGCCTACATCGTGGTGCTCCGCGATGAGGACGGTTCCGAAATGTTGCCGATCTGGGTCGGAAAATCCGAGGCCAATTCAATCAGTATGGCCTTGGAGAACGTGGGCCCGCCCCGTCCCATGACCCATGATTTCATGAAATCGTTTCTCGACGCCTACGATGCCAAGGTCCTGAGCGTGGTGATCACCGATCTGGCCGACCACACGTACTTCGCCAAGATTCATCTGATGTACGGAGATTCAGAATACACGGTCGATGCCCGGCCGAGCGATGCCATCGCGCTGGCTCTCCGTTCCCAGGCTCCGATCTTCGCAAAGGAATCCGTGCTGACGAAACAAGGTTCGGAGGAACTCGAGCAGTGGCTGGAAAACCTGAAGCCGGAAGATTTCGGCAAATTGGACTCCGGGGAAGAGAAGTGAGATGAACCAGAGCGACGCGCCGCAGAATCAGCCGCTCGTGGAATATCAGATCGACCGCGTGGTCGACGAGACCAGCACCGAGACCAGGATCGTGGTCCTCTCCCGCAAAGACGGCGATCCCGACGCGTTTCCGATCTGGATCGGCGCGGCCGAGGGGCATGCAATCAAGCTGGCCTTGGACGCCACCGTTACTCCACGCCCGATGAGCCATGATCTGATCAAGAGCTTCGCGGAGCATCTGAGCGTCACGGTCCGCCGCGTGGTCATTTCGGATGTCCGAAACAGCACCTACTACGCCACCGTCCACCTGGGAAACAACGGGGTGGACCGAACCCTCGACGCGCGGCCGAGCGATGCGTTGGCGCTGGCCCTGCGGGTGCAATGCCCCATTTATATCGCGCAGGATGTACTCGCGCGGCGGAGCACGGCCAACTTGGACGCCTGGCTCGCCAAGCTGGAGTCGAAGCGCGCCGGTGCGCAGCCCGAGGTCCGCGAGATCTGAATCACTCTTCGACGTGAAGGAGCGAGAACGAACGATGTCGACTTATCTACAGAATCCGATGGACGTACAGGAAAAATGGTACCTGGTCGATGCGGAAGGCAAGACATTGGGACGCCTGGCGGCCCGCGTCGCCGCAATCCTCCGCGGGAAGCATCGCCCCACGTTTACGCCCAACGTGGACATGGGCGACCATGTCGTGATCGTGAACGCGGAGAAAATTCAGCTCACGGGCGACAAGCTGGAGACGAAGCTCTACCGCACGCACTCGGGCTATCCCGGTGGATTGAAAACCGCCACGGCACAGCACGTGTTCCGTAAAGACCCGACACGGTTGCTGACGTTGGCGATCGAGGGGATGCTGCCCAAGACGCCGCTGGGCAAGCACATGGCGAAAAAGCTCCGCGTGTATGTCGGCACCACGCATCCCCATCTGGCTCAGCAGCCGGAGACAATCGCCCTGTAACCCACGTGGAAACGATTTCGATATTCTGCTAACTCAAGAAGGAGGCACGGCAGTATGGTAGCGGCAATGCAATATGCGACGGGACGGCGGAAATGCGCGATCGCACGCGCCTGGGTAACCGGAACCGCCGGCGATATCATCGTCAACGATCAACCGCTGGAAAAGGCCTTTCCGCGGCTGACCCTCAGGCAGATCATCCAGTTGCCGCTCGAGCTCGCCGGCGTCTCGGGCAAGTTTTCGATCAAGGCGACCGTGCACGGCGGCGGACCGACTGGACAGGCCGGAGCGCTTCGTCATGCCATCGCCAGAGCGCTCGTGGAGCTGAGCCAGCCGCTTCGCGCACCCCTGAAGAAGGAAGGACTCCTCACGCGCGACTCGCGCGTCAAGGAGCGCAAGAAGTACGGCCAAAAAGGCGCGAGAAAACGGTTCCAGTACTCCAAGCGCTAATCGCCGGAGCCGGCATCGAAGAAAGGGAAGGCTCACGGCCTTCCCTTTTTTTATGTCCGCCGCTATAAGTCTGCGTGAAGTACCGAGACATTCGTCGTTGCGTATCGGTTGACCGATGAAGAAATTTCGAATCGCCATTGCAGGGGCCAGCGGCTACGCGGGAGCGGAACTGCTCCGGCTGGTCGCGCTGCATCCGCAGTTCGTGTTGACGACCGTCACCTCGGAAAAATCGGCCGGGACGGCCGTGGCCTCGGTCTTCCCCAGCCTCGCCGGCCTCGTCTCCCATTCGTTTCAGTCCCTGGCTCCGGAGACCCTGCTGGCGAACGCCGACGCCGTCTTCTTGGCCCTGCCCCATACGAAATCGCTGGACCCCGTCGCGGCCTGCATGAAAGCCGGCAAGCCGGTCGTGGATCTCAGCGCCGACTACCGGTTGAGGAATCCCGCCGCCTACGAACAGTGGTATCAGACACCGCACCGCCATGCACACCTCTTGAACGAGGCGGTCTATGGTCTTCCCGAATTGCATCGCGACGCCATTGTCAATACGCGGTTGGTCGCTTCTCCCGGATGCTATCCGACCGCGGCGATTCTCCAACTGGCTCCGCTGTTCGCGCACGACCTTGTTCAACCGGATACGATCGTGATCGACGCCAAGTCCGGCATCTCCGGCGCCGGAAGAAGCCCGGCTCTGCCCTATCACTTCCCGGAAGCGCACGAATCGCTGGAACCCTATAAGATCGGCCAGCACCGCCATATCCCCGAAATCGAGCAAGAGCTGAACGCGTTGCTCCCCGGGCGACCGGCTGCAGACACTCCCGCGTCGATGGTCGCCTTTACGCCTCATCTCGTCCCGATGAACCGCGGGATCTTGAGCACGGCCTACTGCCGTCTGAAACGCCACATGCCGCTGGCGGACCTTCGGGCGCTCTACCGCACGTATTACAAAGGCGCGCCTTTCGTGAGACTGTCCGAAGACATTGTTCCCAATCCCCGATACATCAAGGGATCGAATTACTGCGACATCGGCGTCTATGCCGACCAGCGTGCCGGATGGGTGGTCACGGTCGCCGCCGTCGACAATCTGGTCAAGGGCGCGGCCGGCCAGGCGATTCAAGCGATGAACCTCATGTTGAAGCTGCCCGAAGAGACGGGACTCACGGCTCCCGCCGCCTATCCCTGATCTCGATTACCAACGCCCATGTCCACACATACCGCCAGACTCAGGCACGGCCGGGGCATCACGGCGCCCAAAGGGTTCCGCGCGGCCGGAATCCATTGCGGCATCAAGAAGCCGGGGCTTCTCGATTTGGCCCTCGTGGTTTCGGATCGACCGGGGCCGATCGCCGGCGTGTTCACGAACAATCACGTGGTTGCCGCTCCGGTAGTGCTCGACCGTCACCATCTGCGAAAAGGTGTGGGGCGCGCGATTCTGGTCAACAGCGGCAACGCGAATGCCTGCACGGGGTCGGAGGGTCTGTCCGCCGCACGCAGCACCGCCACCCAACTGGCGAAGCGCTTGAGCATTCCGTCGCATGAGGTGTTCATCGGATCCACCGGAGTGATCGGGCGCCGATTGCCGGTGGAGCGGATCCTCCGAGGCCTTCCCGAACTCGTGCAGCGGTTGAGCCTACGCGGCGGCTGGCCGGCAGCCAGGGCGATCATGACCACCGACCTCCGTCCCAAATCGATAGCCGTCCGCGCCGACATCAACGGCGCCATTGTCACGATCGGCGGGATGGCCAAGGGATCCGGCATGATCCACCCCGACATGGCCACGATGCTCGGCTATTTCTCGACGGACGCGGCCATCGGTCGAATCGCCCTGCAACGAGCCGTCACCGCGGCGGTCGATCAGTCATTCAATTGCATATCCGTGGATGGCGATACGAGCACCAATGATACGGTGCTCTGTCTGGCCAACGGGCTGGCCGGCAACCGTGTTATTCGGGAAGGCACGGCGGGATATCGCCGCTTTACCGACCTGTTGACGGAGGCCTGCAGCACGTTGGCGCTGGCCATCTGCCGCGACGGAGAAGGCGTCACCAAGGTCGTCAAGATCGAAGTCGTGGGAGCCCGCACCGTCGCGCAAGCTCGGCAGGTCGCCCGTACGATCGGCACTTCCAATCTCGTGAAGACCGCCTTCTTCGGAGAAGATGCCAACTGGGGCCGGGTGATGGCCGCTGTGGGGCGGGCCGGAGTCGAGCTGGTTCCTTCAAGGATCGCCTTGTCCTTCGACGGGGTTCCCATGGTCAGGAAGGGAGTGGGACTGGGTCTGGCCGCCGAACGCCGCATTGCGCGCGTCTTTCGGCGCAACGAGTTCTCCGTCAGAGTAGAATTAGGCCAGGGACACCATGAGGCGCAGTTATGGACCACGGACTTGTCTTTTGATTACGTCCGTATCAACGCCAGCTATCGGTCTTGAGGAGGCGTGATCGTCCCACGTTCATCTTGTAATACCCTGGACAATCTGCTACTGTTCCAAGGCTTTGGAGCCGAAGAAGCAAGATGCCGGTGTGCGCATTTCTGCGTGCCGGCCTACGAAATAAATTCACATCGACGCGGGGAAGCGTCGCTCGGCTTGAGAATAAGGGGGCTGGTCCCCCTCGCCGGCTGCGGCCGGCGCTCTGCAAGCCTTGAGGGGAGGTGAAGGCATGGGAGTGATCGCGATCAAAGAATTGTTGGAAGCCGGTGTCCACTTCGGTCACCAGACCAATCGGTGGAACCCGAAGATGAAGAAGTTTCTCTTCGGCGAACGAAACGGCATCTACATTATCGACCTACAGCAGACCGTCACGCGCATGGAAGAGGCCTATGCCTTCGTCCGTGACACCGTCGCGTCGGGCCAATCCATCCTGTTCGTCGGCACAAAGCGCCAGGCCGCGGAAATTCTCCAAGAGGAAGCCGTGCGCGCCAACATGTTTTACGTGAACCAGCGGTGGCTCGGCGGCATGCTGACGAATTTCCAGACCATTCGCCGCAGCATCGACAAGATGAAAAAGATCGAGGGCATGCTGGCCGACCCGGCTCAGCACGGCCTGACGAAAAAGGAAATCTCGCAGAAACAGAAAGAACTCGTAAAGTTGCAAAAGTTCCTCACCGGCATCAAGAACATGCGCGGTCTCCCCGGCGCCGTGTTCATTCTCGACACCAGAGTCGAGCGGATCGCGGTGCAGGAAGCCACGCGCTTGGATATCCCGGTCATCGCGATTGTAGACAGCAACTGCGACCCCGACCATATCACCTACCCGATTCCGGGCAACGATGACGCCATCCGCTCCATCAAGCTGATTACGTCGAAGATCGCCGAAGCCTGCATCGAGGGCAATCATCTTCGGACCCAGCGCGAGGAAGCGGAGTTCCAGTCGAGCCCGGCTGGAGACGACAAGGTCGGTACCGCCACGTTGGCCGCGGCTCCGGCATCCTGAGGTCGCGGCACCCTTCTCCGCGGGATATTCAGCAGCACGTTGTCGTGCCCGCTCTCTGATCCGGAAGCGCCGGGGCGTCGCGCCTCTCCGCGGTCGAATCGGGGAACGGCCTCGCGCCATGCTGCGGGTCTCAGGACCGGGGCGGCAGGATCGGACAGGAGTTTCACTTCATTCACCGTCGAAGCAAAGGACTGTCACGCATGGCTGGTTCAAGTCAACTCGTCAAAGAGCTCAGAGAGAAAACCGGTGCCGGGATCCTCGATTGCCAGAAGGCGCTCCAGGAAAACGGAGACGACATTGAAAAGTCCGTGGATTATCTGCGGCAGAAAGGCCTCGCGGCCGCCCAAAAAAAGGCGGGACGCGAGACCAACCAAGGTTTGATCCACGCCTACATCCACATGGGAGGCAAGATCGGTGTCTTGATCGAAGTCAATTGCGAGACCGACTTCGTCGCCCGCAACGAGGAATTCAAAGCCTTCGTCAACGATCTCGCGCTGCAGGTGGCCGCGGCCAAACCGCAATATGTCCGGCGCGAGGACGTGCCTGCCGGCACCGTCGAGAAAGAGCGCTCGATCTACGAAGGCCAGGCCAAGGAGATGGGCAAGCCCCCTGCCGCATGGCCCAAGATCGTGGAAGGCAAGCTCGAAAAGTTTTTTCAGGAGAGTTGCCTGATTGAACAGGCCTTCATCAAGGATCCGGCCGTCACGGTGAAGGATCTGCTCTCTCAAAAAATCTCGAAAATCGGCGAGAACATGAACATCCGGCGCTTCACCCGCTATCAATTGGGCGAATCATGACCTCTGCCAACTATCGGCGCATCCTCCTGAAAGTCAGCGGAGAGATGCTGGCCGGTGAGCAGGGCTACGGCATCCAGCCTTCCGTTCTCGAGGGGCTCGCCGCCGAGATCGCATCCGTCGTCGCACTCGACATCGAAGTGGCGGTCGTTATCGGCGGAGGGAACATCTTCCGCGGCATCGCCGCCAGTGCCAGCGGCATGGAGCGCGCCTCAGCCGATTACATGGGCATGCTGGCCACCGTCCTCAACGCCCTGGCCCTGCAGAACGCGCTGGAACGCGCCGGCATCATGACCCGCGTCCAATCCGCCATCGAAATGCGCCAACTCGCGGAGGGATACATCCGGCGCCGCGCGATCCGCCATCTTGAAAAGAAACGGGTCGTGATCTTCGCCGGGGGAACCGGCAACCCCTATTTCTCGACCGACACGGCCGCCGCGTTGCGCGCGATGGAAATCGGAGCCCAGGTCATCATGAAGGGCACGAAAGTCGACGGGATCTATGACGCAGACCCGGTCAAGAATCCCGACGCCAAGAAATACGGGGAAATTTCCTTTCTCGCCATTCTCAATCAAAATCTCAAGGTCATGGACGCCACCGCGATCAGCCTGTGCATGGACAACAACCTGCCGCTGATCGTCTTCAGTCTCAAACAGCAGGGGAATTTCAAACGAGTGGCCACGGGCGAGCCGCTCGGTACGCTCGTCACTGCCGGGCGCCACTAACCATTTTGGAGCCGTTATGCCGAACGCCGCCGAGATACGACAAACCGTCACGGGAAAGATGGACGGGGCGCTGGAGCACCTGAAACGGGAGTTGGCGGGACTGCGGACGGGCCGCGCCTCCATTGCCCTGTTGGACAACATCCGGGTGGACTATTACGGCACCATGACGCCCCTCAGACAGGTCGCCAACCTGTCCACGCCCGAGGCGCGCCTGATCACGATCCAGCCATGGGAACCGCCGCTGATCAAGGAAGTCGAAAAGGCGCTCGCCCTGTCGGGGCTCGGCGTGACGCCCTCAAACGACGGAAAGATCATCCGCGTGCCGCTTCCCCCGTTGACGGAGGAGCGGCGGAAGGAACTCACCAAGATCTGCAAGAAGCACGGCGAGGACACCAAGGTCCACATCCGGGGCTTTCGACGGGATGCGAACGAAGAGTTGAAGAAACTGCAGAAAGATGCCAAATTGACCGAAGACGAACTCCGAAAGTTCGAAGCCGACATTCAAAAGCTGACCGACCAATACACGCACAAAATCGACGATGTCATCAAGAAAAAAGAGCAGGAGATTCTGGAAGTATGACGCGGCGGCGTCTCTCGACCGCTCGTCGCGTTAAGAACGACTTGGATCGTGCTCACCACCTACACTCACATCGACATCGCCTCGCTCGTCCATAACCTCACCCAGATCCGACAATACCTCTCCGGCAACGCCACCGTCTTGGCCGTCGTCAAGGCCAATGCGTACGGACACGGAGCCGTGGAAACCGCCAAGGCGCTGATGCGTCACGGCGTGTCCCGGCTCGGCGTCGTGTCGGTCGCCGAAGGTCTCGCCTTGCGGGAGGCCGGCATCGCGGCGGACATCGTCGTGCTGGGCCCCGCGTTCGACGAGCAACTCCCGGACGTCTTGCACAGCCGGCTGACGCTCGTCATCGGCGATCAGCCGCGATTGACCGCCCTGGCACGCGCCGCCGCCGCGAAACAGCGGTCCGTGCCCATTCACCTGAAAGTCGAGACCGGCATGGGCAGGCTTGGATTCGCAGTGGACGAGATGCCGCTCGTGCTCGACTCGCTCCGGAAGGACACCTCCCTGAAGGTCGAGGGAATGATGACGCACCTTTCGGATGCCGACGGAAAAACCTCGGAATATACTGAGCGGCAACTGGCCAGGTTTCACGAAGCGCTCGAGCTCCTCAAAACGCGCGGACTTCATCCCCCGCTGATTCACGCGGCCAACAGCGCCGCCATCGTCCGGTACCCCCGGGCACACTTCTCGTTGGTGCGGCCCGGCATCATGCTGTACGGCTATCACACCCTTCCCGCCTCCGTGTCCGCCCCGCCACTCAAACCGGTGATGACGTTGCGGACGACCATTGCGCACCTGCGAACGGTCAGGCCGGAGACCTCCATCAGCTACAATCGCACGTTCGTTGCGGCTCGATCCAGCCGCATCGCCGTGTTGCCGATCGGGTACGCCGACGGGTACAGCCGCCGTCTCTCCAACCGCGGCGCCGTGCTGATTCAGGGGAAGCGCGCGCCGATCGTGGGAATGATCTGCATGGATATGACCATGGTGGATGTGACGGACATTCCGGCGGCGCGGGTCGGCGACGAGGTGGTGCTCATCGGGCGTCAGGACCAGGAGACGATCGGAGCGGACGAGGTCGCCGAATGGAGCGGCACTATTCCCTATGAAGTCCTCTGTGGGATCGGCCCTCGGGTGCCGAGAATTTACAGCTCGTAATCCTGTCACGCCCCTTTCCCACCGATCAGCCACCATTTTCGTAACGACCCGAAGGACGCTTCGCACAACTGATTCACGACCCGACGGGGACGGCCACCAATCGGAAGGGTGACGATCCCCTTAGAACAGCAGACGGAGCGAGAGTCCTCCGGTATGCAACACCGTCCTGTACGTACCGTTCACGGTCGGATTACGGTTGCCGGCAATGGTACGAGTCTCATAGAGGGAAGCCTGGTAAGACAGGTCCAGGCCGATGCCTTTCACTCTGACCGCCCCTATCCCAACGTCTCCGCAACGGACCAGTCCCATGAGCGAGCCGCCGGCATGACAGAGGAATCCCGCACCCCCTCCCACGATGTTCACGTCGGCAGACGGCACGCCCGGGTCGAACGAGACATCCGGCATCTGCGTCTGCTGGTTGGTATAGCCGGCGCGCAGCGCCACCTCCCACGAAGGCAACGCCTCAAGCGCAAGCCACTTGTATTCGGTGCCCACCATGACCGCATAGGTATTCTGCCAACTCAGCGGTTGAGGAATTGTCGCCCCGTTCGCCAGATGCACGTCCAGATTCTTCACCATATGCCAGCCGACCCGATCGACATCCAGTTCCACTTTCCACTCATGGGCCGCTGTACGATGCGGCCACACGGCGACGGCGCCGGTCACAACCGGCGGCAGGATCAACGTCGCCGTGGCGTCGGACACCTTGGCTCCGTTGGCCAGAAAGGCACCGGAGAGATGCAGGGTCGCCTGACTTCTATACACGAACCCGATGTTGACCAGGGGCTGTCCGTCTGAATTCCGCAGCGCCGTGTACAACAGACTCACGTTGAAACCGGCCGCCGTGTCGGCGCCGAAGAGCTCGATTCGAGCGCCGGCCGGGATGCCGCCCCCGCCGGGCCAGATTGACTGCCGCTCGACCTGTCCCTCCCCCACTAAGCCCGAAAAGGTGTAGATATCGGCCCCCGCACCAACCGACAGATCACGGATCAGCTCATAGGCCACCGTAGGTTTGATGTCCAACAGTGGAAGCGTATTGAAAATCGTGGCGCTGCGAAAGGGACCGTCGGTGGGCCACCGCATCAGCGAACCGAACGGTGACGTGACGCCGACCCCTGCCGAAAGCGGCCCCAGGGCTCTCAGCCCAATGTCCTGAAAATTGGCGGTCAGATAGAGATGGGCCGGCGGCGGCCAGGCCACGCTGCCGTTGCGGTCCCCGGTGGCGGTCACGCCGGTCGGGCCGGTAAACCGGGTCGTGCCGCCCGAGAGCAGCAACCCTCCCATGAATTCGACACCATGCAGCCTGGTGAGCCCGGCGGGATTATAGTGAACCGCGGACGGATCGTCCGCTTGGGCGGCAAAGGCATTACCCATGGCCGAGGCCGCTGTGCCCTGTCCTTGTATACGAGGCACCTGAGCTGACGCCAAGTGGGGTGAAGAGGCGAGGTCGCACAACCACAGGAGAGTGACGACTGCGCCGGACAGCCGACCTACTCGGCCCCACCGACGATCTGACGTTTTTCGAGTCCGTCTTGGCGGCCTGTCGGTCCTTTGCTCTACGACGGCCTGCCTCATCCGGCGGTCTCTCAGCGCGCAGATTCTGGGGCCCCGAACCAAGTGTTCACCACCTGTTCCAATTCACCGGCATGAAACGGCTTCAGCAGATAGGCCTGGGCGCCCATTCCAATGGCCTGCACAGCCGTATCCCTGGCCCCCGACGCCGTCACCATCACGATCGGGACCTGCTGATCATTTTGGCGAATCCGTCTCAGAAGTTCCATCCCGTCGATCGACGGCAGGCCGATGTCCAGGATCATGCCTGAGAACGTTTCCCGGCAGACCACTTCCATAGCCTGGAGGCCGTCGCTTTCCGATCGGACGTCGTAGCCCTTGGCCCGCAGGCGATCCTCCAGATACTGCCGAATGTCGGAGTCGTCATCGACCACCAAAACCGGCGCCATCCGAGTGGCCCCCTCTTTCACATGGATGTCCGGCGGAGACCACAGAGGAAGAGTGACCGAAAACTCCGCCCCTTCGTCCTCGCCGCTTCGCGCCTCGATGGCGCCTCCATGCAATTCGACGAGGGTGCGCACAATGGAGAGTCCCAGTCCCAATCCCTTGGTTTCGGTCCGCGCCTTCAGCTTGAAGAACGGATCGAAGACTTTATCGATGAACTCCGAGGGAATGCCGGGACCGGAATCCTGGACGGAAATCTTGGCGGCGCACGGATGCTCCATCGTCACCTTCACGGTTATGCGTCCGCATTCCGGCGTGAACTTCACCGCGTTCTGGACCAGGTTGGTGACGATCTGGAACAGCCGATCCCGATCAGCCCAGACAATCAACGGAACGGAGGGATACACCACCTCCAGCTTGTGCCGTTTCCCTTGTGCCAGGGGCCTGAGCTGCTCCACTGCGTCGGACACGGCGTGGGCCAGATCGACCTCCGCCGGAACCAACTCCAGCCGGCCGGTCTGAATCCGCGTTTGGTCGAGAAGATCGTCGATCATGCGGATGAGACGCTCGGAATTTTCCAGCACACGGATCAGATATCGCTGCTGTTTCTCGTTCACCGGTCCGGTCAGTCCATCCAACATGTTCTGCAGAAAGCCCTTGATCGAGGTCAGCGGCGTTTTCAGTTCGTGTGACACATGGGACAGAAACTGCGAACGCAAACGATCCGCCTGTTCCAATTCGGCCGTGCGCTCGCGGACCTTGGCTTCCAATCCCACGTTGAGCTCTTCGATCTGGCGGTACGCGGCCGCGTTGTCCATCGCCCCGGCGACCTGGTGGGCGAAGGTGACCAACAGTTCAAGATCCTCGAGGGTCAGACAATGTTCCTGCATTCGATCGACCATCAGGCAACCGAGGATGCGATCTTTGGCCTTCAACGGCACGACGATGAATGCTTTGGTCCCGATCAGCATCGCCAGTTGCTTGGTCGAGGGATGCAGGCGCCCCCATACCGTCCTGATATCGCCGATCAGCAGCGGGGTGCCGCGCAACAACACCGTGCCCTCCGGACTCTCGGGGTCCGACACGGGAATGACGCTGGCGCGGGCTCGAGCCGTGACCTCGGGAGACACGCCGACGAGTCTCGCGTCTTTGGCCACCTGCTGGTCCGGGTCATAGAACGAGATCATGGCTCTGTCGAAATGCAAGTCCCTGGTCAGAGTCTCCAAGACCTGCTGCAGCAGCACCTCGCGATCGAGCATGGAACTGAAGAGCAACCCGGCTTGATGCAGGACCATCAGATGGCTGATCTTTCTCCGCAACTCCACGCGAGTCTGTTCCTGCTCGAGATAGGCGTCCCGAAGCTGTTCATGGCGCGACTCCACGTCGGCCATCTGTTCTTTAATCAATGCTTCCCGCTGTCGGCTCTCCTGATGCAACCGCCGATTGATCAGTGTTCCGGACACGAACACCGGCACGAGCGCCGCCAGGGCGAGTTCGCCGATGCTCACGCCGGAAACCAAGGATCGCATCGCCGCCGCCGTCAGCGCCCCGGCGACCGCGCCCCACACATGCCATGCGACATGGCGATTCGACTGCGGCTGCCATCGGACCTCCCACTCGCAGTACTCGTCGCCCCTGACGATGCACGTCCGATCCGTCACGGTGGACGGCGGCAGCCCATGCAGCTTCGCAGGAACCATGGCTAGCCGCCCTTTGACGGACTCGCAGATCTGCGCGGCACAGGCTTTTCGGTAGGATCCGAATTGCTCATAGACCCGCTGAGTCAGACTCAAGCGGAGCACCGCCGATGATTCCGTAACGGCCACGACCGAATAGTCCAGACCCCGCGCGAATTTCTTCGCGTAATAGGGATACATGCGGTGGACTTGCGCCAGGCTGAAGGGTCGTCCCAATGCCTGGATCAACGGGGAAATGTGCTTCTCCCGTCCGACGTTCCGATAGAACGCGGGATCCTCGGACAGTTCCCGACACAACTCGCGCAGGTACGACGTGAATTCGTACGAGTAGCTGTTCCAGACGTTACGCAACTGCTCGAGCGTCACGTGGTGCGAGGAATCGCGCAAGCGCCGGTTGAGCAGCCGGCACAGGTCCTCGATCGCTCGTCGAGCCGCCTCCGTCCCTTTCGTCCGTGTCATCCACTCTTCCAGATAGTCCACGTTGTCGCGGATGACGATCCCGCTGACGTCTCGGACCGGTTCGCCGCGCGCATCGACACCGAACGGTACGAACTGCATGGTCCCCCGTTCCAGAATCGTATGGTCCTGCGACAGTAAATGAGGTGTCATAACCGATCGTGATTCGGATTCCGAACTATATCACAGACACGTCGTCACTCGCGGCACTCTCGTGTGACGCTCAGTCCTTCGGACCAGGGCCGTTCTGCTCCAGTCCGTCAGACTCCTTTGCACAGTCCTTTCGGCGAATGTATCACCGGAGACGGGCGGCGGATTCCAGCTCGCAGCTTTTCGTATTACGCAAGGGATGTACCTTCGTCATACGGCCTACAGCTGTGAACAACCGTCTGAATCTCTCTGCATCTCGATTGAGGCGTCGTGAGGAAACAGGACAGGACCAAACACAGAGACTGATCAGTATTGATTGAGATACAAAATGGGAAGGAAAAGATACAGAAGTCGAGGCCGTTCAACCAACGGCTGTCGCGTCAGGTCCGCACGCGGCGCTTCAGCCGACGTTCCACGCTCTTGACTTTTCCGGACAGCCGGCCGGAATGACCTTTGCGGTAGTCGATCTTGACCGAACAGGAGATCCGGTTACAGTCCTTCTTCATGCGC